>JBBRPH010000093.1:0-14545 GCA_038228295.1 Chloroflexia bacterium
ATAATGAGGAGTATACCACCAAATTGTGATGCGCGCAAGATGCTAAGGGAATCGTAATTTGGCGGTGAAATGGGTCTCCCGCAGGTTTCGTGCTTTCCGCAATTTATAGCAATATAGGAGGGGGGGTATGAACACGACGCGGGCAAAAATAGGACCTAGACATTAGCAGACATCGATTTGGAAGGTTTTTAGTAATATTAGCAGACATGCTCACGCCTGCGCGATCATTGTTAGTATCCGCTAATACGTGTTAGTAGACATTACACTGTGCTGCCTCTTTCATAAATAATGCGCAATTATAGCCTGATATCAGCCCCGTTTTCCTCAATGTCCTATTTTTGCCCGCGTCGTGTTTATAGGCCGGATAGCGCGCTCCTGTCGCCGGTAGCCCCGGTAGAGGACGCAGCGATCATAATCCTCGACCAATTGCGCAGGCCAGCCGCGAAACTCCTCCGTCTGTGGGGGCAGCAAGATTTTCTCGGTCGCCAGGATCCGCGTCACAACACGCAGTAATATCTGGGTTTCCGCTTCGCTCAAGTGGGAAAAGACCCCAGTTTCGGGCGGCAATAGAATATCCCAGCGGGCGAGGCCGAGCGGATCGAGCGCGAAGCCATCTTCGGTGAGTTCCCGCCGTAGACCCGCCGCGAAGGCTTCATTGACGGCTTTTTCTGCCTGGCGCGAGGTCCGATCCTGGGCGGCAAAAAAGCCTCGGTACCGGCCGTTAGTGGGATCGATGCCGTGCGCCCGCTGTAATGCGATCACGCGGCCTTTTAGCGTTTCGTAGTTAAGCGGGCCGGGGGCCGGGGCGCGCCCGCTGCCCCCACAGGCGGGGCAGGGTTCCTGGTGGCCCGGGGCTGTCCAATGCGATAGGGTCGTGCGACCGTGTGCTGGCCGCTGCCCGCACAGGTGGGACAGGTGTGCAATGCCCGGTAGGTCAACTGCCGGAACAGATCCGCGTGATGATCATTGCGCAGATCCCCTGCCAGTTGGGCGGCATCCATCCGCGAGTCGCTGAACAGGAGAGCTTTGCGCCCGTAGTTCGGAGCCTGCCCGTGCGCGTTGCGGGGCTGCACCCGGAAGCCATCTTCGGCGATAATGGAAAAAGTGCGCGGGCCCTTGGTCCGTAAGGGTTCGATCACTTCCCGTTGCGGGACTCGGTAGTCCTGGCAGCGGGGGCAGCGCTGCGGGAACGGATTGGTTTGTGGCGTGTCTTCGTCCACAGCCGGGAGTTCATAGACCGCCCGGACGGCATTGTCCGCTGGGTGGGCCGGCAGGGTGGTCCGCAGGGAACGGGTGGTCGGTTGCGCTTCGATATGCGGGCGCTCCACACCGAAAATACGGAATTGTTGCAAATCTTGTCGCTCCCCGGTCAGGGTATCGCTCCACGGCCACAGGCTGTGGCTAACCTGGGCAGGGATACCCCCCAGGAACAGTAACCCGCAGTGCCGGCAGGAGAAGACCTCCAGGACACGCGATCCGCACGCCGGGCTGCACCAGGGGCGGGGGTCCAGGTACAACTTGCCGACTGGCCGATCCAGGGCGCGCTGGGCGACGGGCATTTCCGGGCACTGCGGGTTCATGCAGGCCCAGATGCCAGGAATGCCGCGAAAGAACGCATGGACACGCATGGACAGCAGCGGCGGGGTATCCGGCTGCGGGACCGCCCGGGCGAAACTTCCGGCGGCCAGTACGCCTGCCGTCGCTTCTTCGCGCTCGGCGGCCGTGCCGAGTGTGCCCCAGCATTCCGTGCTGAGGAGATCGATCAACGTCGCGTTGCGGGCCGTGCGCTGGCGTACCCAGGTCACGTCGGGGTGCGACTCCAATAAATTGTACAGGGCAACCTGGGGATCGATCGTTGGATCGAGGTCCGGGCCGTCGAGGTCCGCCGCGAGTTGCGCAATAGCAGGTTGGGGATTCTGTAAGTCAAAGCAGCGGTGAAAGTGGGCAAAGGCGTGCAAGGCTGCGGCGGTCGGCTGGCGATCCGGCACCTGGCGGGTTTCTGGATCGATCCGCACCAGTGTAAACCGCCGGGCCGGCTCCCCAAACAGGTCGGAGATAAACTGATGCAATTCGCGGTCCGCCGTCGCCGGGACCGAGGCTGTTGTGGCGATGGCCCGGAACTGGGGCGATTCCGGTTCGATCCCGAGCCGTTCCTTGAGCCGGCGGATGAGATAGGCGACTTCGGTGCCTTTAGCACCGGTGTAAGTATGCGCCTCGTCCACGACCAGCGTCAATCGTGCCTGCGGTGTGGATTCTAGCCAGGCGCGCGTCTGGGCAAAGATCGGAGCCTCAATCGGGCGCACCAACATATATTCGAGCATCGAGTAGTTGGTGACCATGATATCGGGCGGGGCCAGTTGCATATCCCAGCGGCACAACATTTCAGGACTATCCGGCCGTGGCCAGCCACCAGTATCGCGGAGATCCTCGCGCAGCTTGTCCCAATCTTCCCGGATTTGCTTCAGATACTCGCTAAACCGAGTGCGGCGATACTCATCTGTCCAGGAACCCGTGGGTTCCGACAGGCCGGTGTACATACCGAAATGGATCACATTACCATTGAGGTGCGTTCGCTGCCAAGTAGGCGAGGTGCCCCGGGCGAGGATGCGACGCAAGCGTGACAACTGATCGTTCACCAATGCGTTCATTGGGTATGGGATAATCGCACGTAAGGCGGCTGGCCGCTCTTCATAACGCCGACTCGACTCCCACTGTCGCGTGACGGCGTTATAGCGGCCGGGCACGGCTTCCAGGCGGTGGGGGACCGCCCACATCCGGGCTTCCTTCATCAGATCCGCCAGGATTGGCAATAAGAAGGCTTCAGTTTTGCCTGAGCCAGTGCCGGTGCCGATCAGGAGGTGGGGCTGTTCGGTGGCAGCGACCAGCAGAGCTGTTTGTTGATGCGTATAAAGTGGAAATCGCCCGACTGGTACTCCGTGATTCACGAGTTCTGCTAATCCTGTCGGGACTGCGTGCCCATACTGCTGCTCGAGATCGGCGAGTTTGTCCGCCGTTGGGAACGCAGGTGTGGCTTCAATAAACGGTGCTTGTGCGACCGTGCCACGGGCGCGGAGGATTTCGCCCCGTTCTGAGAACACCGCCGGATGTGCGATCTTATACGCCGTTTCCAGGTACTCGACCACCGATTCCTTGATGTGCTCAAACGCTTGGCTCGGTGTCAATTGCATTTTCGTAGCACCCCCAGCTCAGATTCCTCTGCTTATATAGCTAAATGCCGCGCCTGATAACCCGCTGATCCTCAATGTAGTATATATTACCGGTAGGAGTCAGAAGGTCTGTTACCGCTTTCACCAGCGTCACTAACCTCGAATTCTTCCTCCGCGAGCTGCGCATCCAGGATATTGTCATAGTCATCCAAGCCCTCCAGGGTGATACGTAATTGCCGAGACCACTCCTGGCGCTCATTCACGTAAAACTTACGGCGGGCACCGTCTGGATCGGTGTCCAATTCGCAGTCACCGAGTACAAAGAGCAATAATTCTAGTGCAATCCGCAAGCGCAGGGTAGATCCTGGGCCAGAATGGATCTGATTGTAGAAAGGATGCTCGGTATTGATGTACAGAACCTCCTGACCACCCCGCTGTTCCACCCGATAAAACGGCGCACCTGGTAGCGACTCTTCTTCGACTTTGAATGGGCGCTGTTCAGCTTCGGCTCGCAACTCCAGTTCGGCCTGCTCCGCCGTTTTGTTCTCCTGGCGGGCCTTGCGCCGCGCCGCCTGAATTAAGTTCTCCTCGCGTTCTCTTTCGCGACGGGCCTGATCCCCGGCGGGTCGGCGCGTTTTAAATTGCACTGCCTCCTGCATAATCTGCTCAGAGAACTTCGGTTTGTTGTTGAGTTCTCGCATGGCTTTGAGTTTCGCCACGTCTTCTCGATAGCGCCGACGCAGATCGTTGATAGCACTCAACACGCCCTCGCGCTTTAAAATATCCCATAGGCGCTCTGACAACACGGCCTGTTGTTTAGATGTCGTGATGGAAAATTCCTCGTCGAGAGTAGCCGGAAAATCTACCTCCACCCCCCAGTATCGGTCATTATTCTGAAAACTCGTCCAGGGATTGCGCGTGAGGACATCGATCTGCCGCCCGTTGCGCAGCACAATAATCCCGTTGTGGTCACGCATGATCCCGAGCCGAGCGTTCGTCTTCCCCCGTTCCTTCAACTTCTCATCGGGTACGCGGGCAAAGGTGGGAGGCATATAGGAAAAGCGGACCCGAATTTTGGCGGAGGGGGCATTCGGTTTCGCATCGGGGTCTTTGACCTCGATAATTCGTTCCGGGAGAGCCTCGGCCCGATCTTCATCAAGGTCATAGAACCGCGCACCCTGTGTAATGAAAAGCGGATCAACCGGCTGGGCTTGCTTGCTCCGCACCCACATTGAGACATCACGCAACCAGTTCCGGTAGATAACCCCAAAATGTTCCAGAAGATTGCGCTCCAGGCTGGCTGGCGTGCGCCAGCCTGGACTGAGGCGGTCGAGTTTTTCAATCAACACGATGGTACCGTGCGTTAGGTTGGCCCCTTCTGGTTTCACTTTGGCGAGTTCCTGCTTGATCCAGGCGGGGACTGCTGCCGCCACCGCAGCGGGGACGATAATATGCCCGACGGCATCGGTGTACTGGCCCTTGCTGATCTCATCCAGATCCAGCGTGACGCGATGCCAGAGTGCATTTTCGACTCGGGAGTAGACACTAAATCGTCGCCCCTGGCTAACCGAAGCCGTCGGCAGGCCATAGCCATAGCGACCAAAGCCCTGCCGGTCATTCTCCCGGTGAGTACCTCCCCAAATGCAGGCTAGACGAATCATTTCGGGATCCATTCCGTGCCCGTCGTCAACGATGGCGAATTGATCCGGCGTGCCCTCAGTGTCGTGAAAAAGGACATGGATATTAGTAGCATCAGCCTGAATGGCATTATCCACCAGTTCATCAAGGGCAGTGCCGGTACTCTTGTACCCGATGTCGCGGATGCCTCGGATGAATGCATCGCTCATCGTCAAGCCGAAGTCGAATCCTTTGTTACGCATCCGCTGAATATATTCGCGCTGGCGCTGGAGGTCGGGGTTTACAGAGGTCACGCGGCTAGGCGTTTCGCTTATCGTGGTCATCTCCTGCTCCTTTTTGCAGCCCTTGCGGCCGCTAGAGTGTATTAATTGCCCCACGTTAATGCGCCGGGGTGTTTCTATGATAGAAGCATCCCGACTCCCTTGAACTAGGTAGTGATATCTTCACGCGGCACGAGATACGCCTGCCCTTTGACGGCGACTTTGATCAAAATGTTTGTCACCGTCGTAGGACTCACCCCGAGACTGACCGCCACACTAGACCGGGTCGCATCTTGGCCGTAAACACGCTGTACCACGAATTGCTCCCGCGAATCGAGCGCGGCATACAGATCCACCAGGACCAACTGATCTAGAATGGCGTCCGGAGCCGTCGCCAAGTCGGAACCGACTGCATCCGCAGCGTGATCACCAACCTCAGTCACGGTGGGCCATTGCCGGTTTTCCGCCGCGACAAAATCTCCCACCGTATTGATAACGGCCCGCTGCACATACGCCGCAAAGGGCACGCCATGAGCGAAATCGTAATGCAAGCCTGCCTTCCAGACTGCCATCCGAGCTTCCTGCTGGGCATCTTCGTAATAGACCTTACCGGGACAGTACCGGGCGGCCGTCGCCCGCACCAGCGGCTCGAATCGCGCCAAGAGCATAGTCATAGCATCCGCTGCGGCGGGGCCACCCACCTGCACCTGGCGAACCAGTCCTGCGATCTGATGGCTGGAATCGTCCAGGCCGGAATTAAGGGTAGGATCAATCGTGTCCAAAGGTGGACCTCCTTCATGGCGATGCGGCAGTGCTGCCGCGCTTATCTCGACATGGAGGTCACCCTGAAGAGGGGTATTTGTGATCCGCCTGCTTCCCGCAGCCCTTCTGGCCGCACTGGAGGAGGACCTCCGATGTTTCTACTTAATAGATACGGCAAGCGCACAAGTTTTTCAACCCTGCGTTCCGCGAGTTTGATGCGTACAATACACCAAATATTTACTCTGCGTTGGGTGGTACACCCGTGAGGGCGGCCCAGGTATCCTCTAGTTGCCAGGTTTGATAAGTGGCATCTCGTGCCGCCCTGGGCACCAGCCAGCGGGCTACCGCCGCCGTACCGATTTGATTCTGAGTAGGGCGTTGGATAGCGGTGGCATTCACTTGGCCGCGCAAGATTTCCCGCCATTCGAGAGTCATCGGAGCGGCATAAATCTCGCGGGCAATGCCATGCCGCAACAGGTTTTGATCCAACCCAACCTGGCTTAATGCCTCACGAACCACGCGCAGCCGCCAGTTCGGTCCCATACCGTATCGATGCCCGGCGGCATAGCGGTGGCCCTGCAAGTCGAGGAGCCGTCGCATATATGAAAACAGCTGATCAGGCACCTGGAAATGCCCCCATCCTTCGGTGCGCCCGATCCGTCTAAAGTCGACAAGATCTGGGAGTCGCAACCGGTTGTATAGGGAGGATCGTCCCAGCGCCGAGGTGACGGTGAGAAGGACGAGTTGCGCTTGTTTCTCCTGCTGGCTGATGATCCCACGAGTGTGCGTGTATTTCGCGGCGAAGGCCTCACACACTTCTTGGCAGGTCATGAGGGCCGCCACGATTTTGCCGCCGAGCAATTGACTGTACGGAGGCACTGCGCCGACCACATGGGCATCCATTAAATTGACGAGGCGCTGCCGCCGATCCTCTGGAGCCCAACCGATCCAGTGATCGCGATCCCGCAGATTATACACGGGGTCCGTCAAGCCGAACAGACCAATCAACTTCCCGTTGGCCTGATCCCGCACCAGGTAGCGCATACGTCGGCCATAGCCGTTTGACACAGGAACCGACCAGAGGAGTGTAGCCAAGCGAAATACGTCTGCCTCTTGAGTGCGAGCTATAACCGGGACAAGTACCGGGTCCACGGCGGCCGGATTGATGTCGGCTCCGGCCGCAAAGTGCTGACGGAGCAACGCCCAGCCGTATCGGGCGACGAATACCTGTTCCCGAACCTGGACTGCGCGGCGTTGGTTGCCATGGATGAGCCGGATACGCTCTTTCGGATCGGCTTCAATTAGTTCGGGGAGGGCATTGCCGAGCAGGCCGATCGCGTTGAGGTGTGCTTGAAGGTCCCGACGAATGATCTGGCGTAGATCTTCCTCTGTCCACTCTTCCGGACCCGACCCTTCGAGGGTAAAAAGCGCTTGCTGTGTCGCTGGGAACATTCAAGGTTCTACCCTTCTGCGGAATCCCCGGATGCGCCAATTGAGCAGCCACTCGGTCCGCTACATCCCCAGGGTATGCCGCCATTATACAAGCGGGGAAAGTCTCCGGCAACCGGATGTTAACCCGCCACTTGTTCGCTGATCGTCGGGACTGCGTCCCAGAGTCCGGCCCTTTGTAAGGCGGTACACACCCGATCCCCCAACTGAAAGCGCCCTCGGGCCCACTTGGTGCGCCTGCCCCCAACCAAGTCGAGCCCGTCCAAGCTCAGATCAGCAATGACTTGCGCGGCAGCCAGTTGGCCGATTACGTTCAGGATCTCATGGGCATTCACCGCTTTTTCGATCCGCCGATTCATTTCTGCGCGCTCCGGTAAGTCGCTGACCACCGCATTGTGATAGAAATAGGTGTCGTCCGCTAGAATCAGTGCGGCGAGACGCAGGTGATCCAGGGTCGGGCCGGTGCCGGTGTCGAATGCCAACGCCTCACGGATGGTTGCGTGCGTGAGTTGCTGGCGGGCTGCATCGCGCGCGGAGTGCAGAAAAACGGAGAATAGGAGGTCATCAGGATCAGAGGCTGCCGCAGGTATTGTGGTTGGCTTACTTGGCAAGGTAGAGGACGGTGGATCAACACGGGTGGCCTGCCAGCGCGTGATGGCTTGCTGATTATCCAGCCAGTTTCGTACCCGGATCTCCAACGCCCGAACCGAAAGCCGTTCCTTAACGGCCGCTTGGCCCAGACTCACTTGGCAAGCGGTGGCTGATGCACAGGTAGCGCCATCCCAATCGAGTTCTGGTTCCTTGATCCGCAATAACTGTAGAGCATGTCCCACTGTCAGGTCGCCGGTTTGCACCCAGGACTGCGCCGGCTCTGGCAGTTGCAGGAGTTGTAAGTGGTGGGTAATTGTTGCGGGGGATTTACCAAGCCAAGTTGCGATGTCCTGCTGTGTAAGGGAATACTGGTCCAACAATGCCTGTATGCTCCGGGCGAGCGTGATCGGATCAATATCCTTGCGGCAGAGATTGGAGGCTAGCCGGCGGATGGTCTGCTGCACAACATCGTGCGGAGGTGACCCGACGACAGCGCGCAGGGTCTGCCAACCAAGGTGGCGGGCGGCGGCCACCCGCCGATGACCGCTCGCCAGCAAATAGCGCCCGGTTGGTAACTGGTATATGTGGACCGGTTCTTGGAGTCCAATACTACGCAGGCTATTTATGAGATCGCTGAGGTCCTCTTCGACATCCACCCGCTCATTTGCCGGATCCGCGTCAACGAGATCCAGCGCGATGGTGGTAAGTAATTCTTGGGTCAGACTAAAAGGTTCTGCTCTACCGGAGTCCTTGGGAAGTGAGGGGCTAAGGTGTTTCATAAAACAGTCCTCTTATAAGGTAGCATTCGGATAACTGGAGCTAATCTTTGCCAAAATGGTCAGCAGATGCCAGGCCAGCAGGATATCATCTACCACCGCAACCTAGGTTGCGCGAACGTGCGCGTACAAGTGTGCCAGTACCTTCCCGCTGGTAATCTTTCAATCTTTCAATCTTAGGAATTACACAGTTGAGCGTCTATACGCCTGATCACGCTTGGTGAAACCGCCTAATAGGCACGATTTTTACGCACGCGATGGCACACACTGCCCCAATTGCGTAACTTCTAATCTTTCAATCTTTCAATCTTCTGTTGTTACATCCGAGTCCGTTCAAGCGGAAGGTGACAGATGCACGGTGGGCAACTGTCAGACAGTGCGCGTCAACGGCACGCTGCAAGGGCCAGCCCCGACCTATGACATGATGGATCAGGTGGTGATTGAACCCATGAAATCCAAGGCCAATATTACTCACTTTAACCACAATGTAACACATTTGCAGTAGATGAAATATGCTCTTAGCACAACTACACCTTAGCATCGTATAGTTCCTGATCTCGTTGTTGAGTGTCAACAGCTACAGGAGCTAGGGGATATCCGGTGTATCGGGAGGCGATGGCGGAGCGACCCGCTGAAACCACCGATGCAGCCAAACGCGGGCATCGTCATACTGCGGCTGCGTCAAATGTGCATAGCTGCCCACGCCAAACCGCTTGTAGAGTTCGCGATACACGGCCTGATACTGGTTGCCCCCATCGCGGATACCCAACGCCTCCGCCACCAGCTTCACGGCCTCAGCGATCTCGCCGGCCTGCGCGGGCGTAATGGTCACCGTGTCCCCAACGCGCAGTTCCAGCGCCTCGATGCGGTCTTCCTGCCCCTTAAGCCGTTCTTCGTGCCGCCGGAGGGTCTGGTTGGTTTTCACCACATGGCTCCGCATATAATCGGCCATTGTGGTGTAGCGGCCTTCCAAGTCCACCTGCTGGCGCGCCAAGGCAGCCACCGCCTCGGCGATCTCCAACGCCATTTCGGCCCCTGTACGCGGCGCTATGATGGCCCCTGGCGGGTTAGCGCGCTGGGGGCCAAAGGCCCGCCAGAGGACGGTGAAACATTCCCGCCGATAGCGCTTCACCTTCGCCTGGAGGTCCAGCCGCACTTTGTTTTCATTCAGGCCAAATAGCCAACCCGGCAGCATCTCCAGGGGCAAGCAGAACATCGGGCGTAGACCCTGGTTGGTGGTGATTTCCACGGTTTGCACCGTTTCGGCCAGCGCGGCATCGCGCAGGGTCCGCTGACGCTGCCCCGACCAGTTAAGTTGTAGATAGTCGCAAATAGGGCGCAGGGGTATGTACACGGTGCCATTGGCGACCTGTGCGCCGATTAGTTCGTCATCGTAGAACTGAATGTGTTCCTCACGGATGACGGCTAGTGCCTGGATCGCTACCGGCGGATCAAGTTCGGGATCGGCCATTAAGACTCCTGGGAACCGTGTGCGTTATGCACACGGTTGGGTGAGAACCGTGTGCGTTATACATCCGGTTCGCTATCGAGAGGCCAGTGGGCGCTGATTAGCGCCGCCACTTGAGTGCGGATTTCACACAGCTTCGCGTGTTCTCGCGCTGATACTGCGACCGGGCGCTGCTGGGCCTGCTGGCCCCAGCGCAGTAGCGATTCGGCAGCCGTGTTGAGTTTCAGCAAGCCGGCACGGGCCGCTTGCTCATCGGCATCCGGAGGACCGCCCGCCCTGTGGCCGCCGGTCGGTGTGACCAGGCGCGGCACCGCATTCGCCGGCGCAGGGATCACCTGCACTGGGAGACCCGTGCGGCGGGCCTCAGCAATGTCGTGCGTCGTTAGGTTGCCTGCTCGGAAGCCGGCGATCAGATCTTCGCGCAGCGCTGGATCGTCAATTTGTTTGAGCTGTTCGGCGGCGCTAAAGCTCTCCGGCACCTCGCGCACGAGGCTTTGCACATCCGCTGGGGCGCGCAACAGGCCCAGCCGTTTAGTGACGTAGAGCCGGCCTTTGCCGACGGCACGGGCGATCTCCGCGTCGGTCATGCCCAGCGCCGTCTTCATGACCCGGTAGGTTTGTGCTTCCTGATAGGCCGAGAGATCCTGCCGATGGATATTCTCCGTGACGATCTGCTCGGCCATCTCACGGTTGGTCAGATCCTGGAGTTCGACAGGCACGCTGACCAATCCCGCTTGGCGCGCCGCTTCTCGGCGTTGGTGGCCGAAGGCCAGTTCGTAGTAGCCGGGGCGACCGGGAGCGGGCCGGCCCAGCAGTTTGCCATGGAAGCCTTGGCGCTCGATCACCGCCGCCAATTCAGCCACGGCCTCGGTATTGCCCCGGTCGTCCGGTTGGTAGGGATTGTTCAGGAGCCGGTCGAGACCGATCTCGCCAGGCGGCGGCGCAGCTCCCGTAGCCGAGGCGAACAGGGGGCTGATCGGCGGCGCAGGGGCCGGCTCCACCTCGAACCCGAGATCATATGTGCGCGGCACACGGGGGCTGCGAGGCATGAATTACACCGCGACCTTCTGCCGTGGCGCAACAGCATCGGGGGCCGTTGCACCGCCGATCACTGTCAAGAGTTCGGCGAGCGTGACGCGGAAATAAGTGGTGGCTTCGCTGTTGGGGCGTAGGGCGGCCATCACCTCGCCATCGTTCGCGACATCTTTGTAGGCGGCCCGCAGCGGGATACTACCGGCAAACACCTTCAGCGCGCGGCGGCTGCTCCCGTCAAGCGCCTTCCGCAGGGACTCTTCCATTGCCTGGTCGGTCTGCACCCCCTGCACCATCGTCAGGAGTACCCCGGCAACTTGCAGGTTCGGATTGCCGGCGGCTTGGGCTTCCTCAATGCGGCTCAAGAGCATCCGCAGGCCATGGATAGACAGCTTTTGCGGCTGGGTCGGAATGACCACATAATTGGCGGCCAGCAAGCCCATCACGGTGGTCTTACCAAGGTTGGGGCCGCAATCGAACAGGATGTAGTCATACGCGTCGCGCACAGTGTCGAGCAGCGTGCGTAGCAGCAGCCCCCACATCGGGTTGCTGTTGAACTCCACATCCATATTAGAAGCCGTCAGGTTGAGTGGTACCAAGTCTACCCCGAAGCGCGTGTGCAGAATCACGTCAACGAGGGGAACGTCTTGCGGGTGGAGCAGGCTGTTATACAGCGTGCGTTCCAGCTTATCAGGATCGTAGCCAAGACTGAGGGCGCTGTTGCCTTGTGTATCCAGATCAACAATCAGCACGCGCGCACCGCTCTGCGCGAGCAGCACGGCCCAGTTCACTGTGACCGTGGTTTTGGCGACCCCGCCTTTCTGATTGATAATCACTACCTTGCGCGGACCTTCCCGATTCAGTTTTTGCCGGTACTCCATGACCGCAGACTTGGGAATGCGGCGGTGGCCGCCGGGTGTGACGACCGCCGGCAAGATGCCGTCATCCACCCAACGGGTGATAGTGCGGGGCGCAGTGCCCAGCAAGCCGGCGACTTCTGCGGGTGTCAATAGCTCTTCGCTCATATGCTCCTCCGCTTTCATGTCCGAATTATCCAGCCCATCATAGCGGATATTGTTAATAAAGTCAATAGCTTTGTCCATTTTATCAAAGCCCTGAGTTGAACGCGACAATGTTCTACGTAGAACATTGTCGCGGCGGACGATCCAACCGCACCGCAGAGAGTACGGCAGTGAGTCAGACCTAATGCACGGATCAAAGGTCCAAAATGGACGCGCTTCCTGATTCGACCACTGGTTGCATGATGGTGATACGCCCTATGTGCAGCATGAGACGGGGATAGCTTCGCCGCTATAGGCAGCGTCGGAAATGTACCGGGCACGCTCCGGCGCGAATTCCTTATGAGCGACTACAGCCTTCATTGGCGGGCATCGTTCGGTAGTTTCAGCCGCCATTATACCTTTGCCATCTACCCAGTCGACAACTCCTACAGTATGCGGATCTTGGCATCTATACTGGACCGACTCCGATGTGGCTATGGCCCTACAGCACCCGTGTAGAGTACGCCGCCGGTGCCCGTCGGAGCGCTGCACTTCCGGTGCGACGATATTGACACGATACTGTATAATGAATGCTAGAGGGCATCATAATGCTACCATAATGATAGCATTATGATGGGGAACTGTGGCTATATTACTTATAGTCGGAGACACAAAAGCAGTTTATGACAGCAAAGGGGTAGCAAGGTGATATCATGCCGATAGCAAAACGCCCTCAAGATGCACGCAAACGGCAAGAAGATGAAAGTGCTGCTGAAGCGTTTATCTCCGGTGCCGAAAAAAAGACTCCCGCTCCTGTACAGGTTCCTAGTGCCCCACGCACCCGCAAGGAGCGCGTGATGACCCAGTTCGATACAGAGGTACTCGCGCGGGTTGATGTTGCCGCAAAACGGCGCGGCATCAGTCGCAGCGCCTGGATACAGTTCATGGTGAGCCGGGCGCTCGATCTGGGTGAGGGATGACCAACGACAAGGGTCTCACGCCGATCCAGCGGCGCATCCTCGACCGCGCTGAACAACAGGGAGCCGAACCGCCAGAGGATATTTCATTCCTACACAGTACACTCACCCAGGTGGGGTTACCCCGCCGTGCACAACAAGCCCGCGTGTTCGAGCGGTCGAGCGGTAATGCGTCTATGCGGCTGGAGGCCGGGAGTATCTTCCAGCGTGGCAAGTTTGTGCCCATGCCCTTGCCCTATGGGACCAAACCCCGCCTCGTGCTCATCCATATATCCAGCGAAGCGATAAAAACGCGCAATAGAGAAGTAGCGATTGGTCGCAGCGCGCGAGAATTTCTTATCCGTCTGGGCATTGACACGTCCGGCGGGGCACACGGCGGCTATACTATGTTTCGCAAGCAGATGGAGGCGCTGGCCGCCTGCCGCTTGATCCTCGGCTTCAGTGAAGACGATCGCGATGTAACCATCAATACCCAGCCCATTAGTCGCTTTGAAGCATGGGTGCATCGGGAAGGGGAGCAAACCGCGATGTGGCCGGGGATAATGGAGCTATCACACGAGTTCTTTGCAACGCTTCAGGATCATGCCGTCCCGCTTGACCACAGCGCGCTGGCGGTGCTGAAACACTCATCTCTCTCCCTAGACATCTATACATGGCTGGCGCACCGCTTGTGGCGTGTGAAGCGGCCTGGCGGGGCCATGGTGTCATGGGGCAACCTGAAAGGGCAGTTCGGGCAAGAGTATGCCGACCCTAAGAACTTCAAACGCGAATTTCGCCAATCCCTCTACCAAGTGCAGGTCGCGTACCTTGATGCGAGGATCGACGAGGTAGACGGCGGATTGCTGCTAAAAACCTCACCCCCACCCGTGCCAAGAACCCAAATCATCAAATCCTAGGTTATCCACATCGGTGGATAACCTACATTTTTAATGCGCGGAATCGCTACCCCCTGAGAGTTATCCACGGGGGAAAGCTACCCCTTATCCACGAATCATGCGCGGAATCACTACCCCCTTGCACGCGGAATTGCTACTGCGGGGGCGGCGCGGGAAGGAGGGAGGATCGGAGGTAGCGGAATCACTACCCCCTTGCACGCGGAATTGCTACCCCATCCGGTAGACTCTTATCCGGTGGACTCTTATCCGGTAATATTAGCGTGCCATAAGGCGTTTATTGTGGACAACAATCCGATTCTGGTAACTGTTGGAAATTAGCGATCTCGGTATTTATGTGCTGGTGATGATTACTAACTGCGCTGGGCGATAAACGAGGCTGCTGCGGATCAACCTTGAGTCCGTGGCTGAGATTATGGCCGGCTAGACTGCACGTACATGGAAGGGTTCTGGCCCTGGTCCACTTCCGGTGATTTATAATGTACCCAATGGATCATACAGCGAAACGGCCTGATTTAAAGTAGGAGTATC
>JBBRPH010000094.1:0-14311 GCA_038228295.1 Chloroflexia bacterium
GCAAAAGAAATCTTGTTTGCCGTGTCTCCGTGCTGTCGCCTTCTACATTCGGTAGCGCAGCTAACGGTGAACTACAGCGTAAGACGGAGCCTGCTTCCGCCCCAGGACGCTTTCTATCGCCGGCGCGATCCGGTACACTAGGGAGACGCATAATCGTATATTTTGGAGGAGGCAAGACGGTGTCCTTATTAAGCGCGCAAAACCTGGAGCAATACTTCGGCGGCTATACGATCTTTACCGGCATCTCCGCCGAGATTCCGCACGAGGCGCGCATCGGGCTGGTAGGACCGAACGGCGTGGGCAAAACCACCCTACTGCGCATCCTGGCCGGGGTAGCCGAGCCGGAGAGCGGCACGGTGACGCGGGCGCATGACGTGCAGATTGGCTATCTGCGGCAAGAGGCGGTGGAAGCCTTTGCCGCCCGCGAACACAGCGTCTATGCCGAAATGCTGACTGTGTTCGCCGGCTTGATTACGCAGGCTGCGCAGTTGCAGACCATGGAAGCGCAAATGGCTGCCGGCGACTACTCCGAAACACTGCTGGAAGAGTACGGCGCGGTGCAAGAAGCGTTCGTGACGGGGGGCGGTTACGAGTATGAGAGCCGCATCGCCGGCGTGCTGACCGGCCTCGGCTTCCCACCCGACACCTGGCAGACTGCGCTGTCCCATCTCAGCGGCGGGCAAAAGACGCGCGCCTTGCTCGCCAAACTGCTGCTCGAAGCACCCAACCTATTGATCCTTGACGAACCCACCAACCATCTCGACATCGCCGCTATCCAGTGGCTTGAACACACCTTGCGCGAATGGACCGGCACCGTGCTGGTGGTCAGCCACGACCGCTACTTCCTCGACACCGTAGTGGACCGCATCTGGGAAATGAGCCGCACGGGCATCGAAGTCTATCGCGGCAACTACTCGGCATCGCTGATCCAGCGCAGCGAACGCTGGGAACGCTATAAGCTGCTGTTTGATGCCGAACGGGCGCGCCTGGAAGCGGAACTCGACTTTATCCGCCGCTTTGTGAACACCCCGACCAACGAAATCGCTAAAGGCAAGCTGAAACGCTTGAGCCGCGAACTGTTCGCTATTAAACAACTCGGTTTTATGGCGATCCAGGGCAAGAAATGGTCGGAATTGGGCGTCAACGCGGATCGGCCGATGACCGTGGACGAAGCGGCAGCGGCGATCAAGGGCTTGACCCCGCCGCGTGAACCTCCGCCTGCGCTCACCCTGCGCCTCAAACCGACCGCACGCGGCGGCGATCTGGTGCTGCGGACCTACGGTCTGACCGTCGGTTATCCCGCACGACGGCTGTTCGCCACCGACGATATTATCCTGAACCGGGGCGAGTGTGCCGCGCTGATCGGGCCGAACGGCGCGGGCAAGACCACGTTTCTCCGCACCGCGCTGGGCCAGTTAGAACCATTGGTCGGGTCGGTGCAACTGGGCGCAAGCCTGCGCGTCGGCTACTTTGCCCAGGCGCATGAGGGGCTAGACCCCGCCCATAGCGTGCTGGACGCATTGATTGATTATCGCAACTTGCTGATCCCCGAAGCACGCGGGCACTTGGCTGCGTTCGGCTTTCGCGGCGAGGACATCTACAAGCCGGTGGCAGCGCTGAGTGGTGGCGAACGTGGGCGGTTGGCCCTGGCACTGCTGGCGCTTGACGGGGCGAACTTCCTGCTGCTCGACGAACCGACCAATCACCTAGACATCGGCGCGCAAGAGGTATTGCAGGCCGGGTTAGAGCAGTTCGGCGGCACGCTCTTGCTGGTCTCGCACGACCGCTACCTGATCGACCGCCTCGCCACGCAAATTTGGGAGATCCGCGACGGCAAACTCCATGTGTTCCCCGGCACGTACAAGGAATATGTAGCCTTCGGCGAACGCGCGGCACGCCAAGTCAAAGAGGCCGGCGTACAAGCCGCGCAGGCCGCGAAAGCCGTGTCCGCCGCAACTCCCAAGCCCAACACCGAGCGCGAAGCGCGCAAACAAGCCGAATTGGTGGCCGCCCTAGAAACGCAGATCACGGCAGCCGAAGCAGACCTCAGCCGTTGCACCGCCGATCTCCAGGCCGCCGCCGCCGCCCAGCGTCACACCGACCTGAGCCTGCTCTCCGCACGCTATGCCACGCAGCAGGCCCAACTCGACCGCCTACTGGCCGAGTGGGAAACCCTGGCGAACTAACGACGGATTTTTACCGCACAGGCGCCACGAACGCGAGGGTTTTTGAGGATCTTCGCGTTCGTGGCGCCTAGGCGGTGAGTAGAAGCGTTACATCGGGTAGAACTTCGCCAGTGTCAACACGGTGACAGCGGTGAGACCCCAGAGGATGACATCTATCAGCAACGGGCGGTCACGCAGTAGGAGTTCTTCCGGCGTACCGCCTTCGTTTTTCTGATAGATCAGGTACTGGTAGCGGAAGATGCCGTAGAGCACGAAGGGGATAGTGATCATCATTAGGTGGTTCTTGGGCAGGTTCTCGGCGGTGAAAGTGTATTGCGCGTAGGACATGACCGAACCGGCGGTGACGACTGTCACCATTTGGTCAAGAAACGCCGGCGAATATTCTTCCAGGATCTTGCGGTGGCTGCCCGCGCCTTCGCTCAATAGGATCAGTTCATGGCGACGCTTGCTCACGCCGATAAACAGACCCAGCAGCGTCACGCAGACATAAAGCCAGGGCGAGATCGGCACACCAATGACCAGCGCGCCGGCCATCGCCCGCAGTACGAACCCGGAAGCCAGCAGCAACACATCTACAATCACGACGTGTTTGAGCCAGAACGAATAGGCGACCTGGCTGGCGAAATAGATCGCACAGATCGCGCCGAACTGCCAGTTTATCAGAAATGCCGACACCAGCGTGCCGCCCAGGATGACTAAGCAGGCCACCGCGGCAATCGTGGGACTGAGCGCGCCGGAGGCCAGTGGGCGCAGCCGTTTGCGCGGGTGCTGCCGGTCGGCCTCGCGGTCGGCCAGGTCGTTCATGATGTAGACCGCGCTCGACAGCAGGCAAAACAGGATGAACGCCGCGAAGGTCAGGGCCACCGCCTGCCCATTGCCCAGCCGGAAGGCGAACACCAGCGCCGCAAACACCACCGCGTTCTTGCTCCACTGGCGCGGGCGCATCGTCTTGAGCAGCATCAACGGCCAGGGGCGGCGCGCCGCCGGATCTACTGGCGGTCCGTCTGGGCTGGGAGCAGTATTAGATGGGGTCATGCCCTGCTCCGATTGACTGGCTTCTATTGTCGAGCGTGCCATAAAGCGTGCCGATCCTTTACCAGGAGTCTGCGGCAGGGTCCAAAGACTAACCTGATCGTGGTTACCTCTATAACTAGCAGCCCATGATACCGCAAATGTACCGCTGGCGTCAACTTTAGCACTCTCACGGAAAGAGTGCTAAATTGACGGCCTAAACCTCTTGCATCCGCCTCGGTTTTGCTGTATTATAGGGTTAGCACTCTCCGAGAGAGACTGCTAATTCGGGTAAGCGCAGCTAGCTACGGCTCAGGTCTGCTAGCTGCGACACAAGCGATAAACCAGGTGGACTATAGGAGGTTTAGCACATTATGGGTAATCTGCAACCGCTCGGCGACCGTGTGGTCGTTAAAGCACTTGACCGCGACGAAGTAACCAAAGGTGGCATTATTCTGCCGGATACCGTCAAAGAGAAGCCGCAGGAAGGCCGCGTTGAGGCTGTCGGGCCGGGTCGCGTGCTGGATAACGGCGAGCGCTCGAAGATGGAACTCAAGGTCGGCGACCGCGTGCTGTTCGCTAAATATGCCGGCACCGAGTTCAAGCTGGAAGGCGAAGACCTGATGATTCTGCGCGAGAGTGATATTCTCGCCGTCATTAATAGCTAATTATAAGATAGCCGGCCCTCTTTTCGCCGGCCGTTGAGGAGGATTCCACTCACATGGCAAAACAGATTGAGTTTAATGAAGAAGCGCGTCGCTCGCTGAAGCGCGGCGTGGATACTATCGCCAACGCAGTCAAGACGACCCTCGGCCCCAAAGGCCGCAATGTGGCCCTCGACCGCAAATACGGTGCGCCGACCGTCACCCATGACGGCGTGACCGTGGCGAAAGAAATCGAACTGAAAGATCCCTTTGAGAACATGGGCGCGCAACTGTTGAAGGAAGCCGCCACCAAGACCAACGATGTGGCCGGCGACGGCACCACCACCGCTACCGTGCTGGCCCAGGCCATCGTCACCGAAGGGCTACGCAACGTGGCCGCCGGTGCGAACCCGATGCTGCTGAAGCGCGGCATTGACCTGGGCGTGGCCGCCCTGATCGAGCGCATTCGGGCCAACGCCAAGCCGGTCAATTCGCAGGAAGAGATCGCCAGCGTCGCCACCAACTCCGCCGCCGACCCGGAAATCGGGCGCCTGATCGCGGAAGTGATGGAGAAAGTCGGCAAAGACGGCGTGATCACCGTCGAAGAGAGCCGCGGCCTCAAATTTGAGACCGAATTCACCGAAGGGATGCAGCTGGATCGCGGCTACATTAGCTCCTATTTCGTGACCAACACCGACCGCATGGAAGCCGTGCTGGACGACCCGTACATCCTAATCACCGACAAGAAAATCTCGGCCCTCAGTGATCTGCTGCCGACGCTGGAGAAAATCCTCCAGGTCAGCAAGAACGTGCTGATCATTGCCGAAGACATTGACGGCGAAGCCCTGGCGACCCTGGTCGTCAACCGCCTGCGCGGCGTGCTGAACGTCGTCGGCGTGAAAGCCCCCGGCTTCGGCGACCGCCGCAAGGATATGCTGCGCGACATCGCTATCCTGACCGGTGGTCAAGTGATCAGCGAAGAAGTGGGCCGCAAGTTGGACAGCGCCACGGTCAAAGACCTGGGCCGCGCCCGCCGCATCGTGGTGACGAAAGACGAGACCACGATCATCGAAGGCCGCGGCGACGAGGCCGGTATTCGCGCGCGCGTTGAGCAGATCAAAGCGCTGATCGACCAGACCACCAGCGACTACGACAAAGAGAAGCTGCAAGAGCGCTTGGCGAAGCTGGCCGGCGGCGTGGCCGTCATCAAGGTCGGCGCCGCCACCGAGACCGAGCTGAAAGAGAAGAAGCACCGTGTAGAAGACGCCCTGAGCGCCACCCGCGCGGCAGTCGAAGAAGGCATCGTGCCCGGCGGCGGCGTGGCCCTGCTGAACGCGCTGTCAGCCCTCGACGGCATCAAGGCGGAAGGCGATGTGATGACCGGCGTGACCATTCTGCGCCGCGCCCTCGAAGAGCCGATGCGCCAGATCGCCTTTAATGCCGGCATGGACGGTTCGGTCGTCGTCGAGTCGGTGCGCCGCCTCGCCACCGCCCAGAACAATCCGGGCCTCGGCTACAACGTCCTCACCAACGAATACACCGACCTAGTGGCGCAGGGCATCATTGACCCGGCTAAAGTGACCCGCTCAGCGGTGGAGAATGCGGCCTCGATTGCCGGCATGATCCTGACCACCGAAGCTCTGATCACCGACATCCCTGAAGAGAAGTCGGCTATGCCGGCCGGCGGCGGCGGGATGCCCGGCGGCGGTATGGACTACTAGAGTGCGACGGGCAGAGTGCGGAATGCGGAATAGCGTGTCCGCCACTGCTCCGGCAAGCTAGTCATCGGCAAGATGTGGAACCCCCGGCCTGTATAGGCCGGGGGTTCTGTGCTTTCTATTAAGATGGTGTATAATCAGGTAGATACGCAGGAGGTGTCCGCATGGCTATGCAACTACGCACGCCCATTGAGATAACCCTGCCTGACAGCCAACTGGAACGGTTAGCAGCTTTGGGGCGGCTACCGCCGTCCGTGAAACCGGGTCAAAACGGAGCCAAGCGGCGGAGAATCGATCCATTTACCTATCTAGCTGCTTCTCGCCGACAAGCTGCTAGGCAACATGGCTGGCGCACAGCCGTGCACGACTACATTTCATCCCTCCGTTCACGATTACAGACGGAACAGTTATGCGAGGGCGTGGCCTACTCGTTTGGACGGGGGTATGGTACAATAGGCCCACTTAATTGCTAGAGGGTGGTGCTGCGGAGCGAAGGGGGCGCTATGGCGAACGAGGGGCTGATCGGGCAACTCAACGGACTGCGGGAGCAATATGCCGGCCGGCAGCGGGCCGCGACGGGGCTGCAAGGGGCGCTGAAAGGCGTGCTGGCGGCGCATGGCAAGGCGCAAAAGAGCCTGCGCGAGGTGGACGCGCACGCGCTGGGGCTGGAGGTGGGCGCGGCCCAACAGGCGTTTGCCGATCCCCGGCTGCGCGACGAGGCGATTGATCCGCTGCTGCCCGACCTGCGCCGCAGCCTCAAGAGCCTGACCCTGCTCACCGGCGCGCTGAAAGAGGCCGTCACGGCGCTGGGCACGGAGCCGGTGGACGTGGTACGGCTGGACAAGGCGCGCACCGTGCTACAAAGCTACCGTCAAGCCGATGTGGCCGCGCTGCTGCCCGACCTGACCGGCGAGTTGGAACTGGCGCAACGCAGCCTGGGCGACGAGTTCGGCGGGCGCTTGCGGGCGGCGCTGGCCGAGGCGGGCATCGCTATCGGCGGGCGGGCACCCAAGTTTGAGATTGGCCGCTTTGAGCTGGATGCCAACTTCGCCAAGCGGGCCAGCGTGTTGCGCTACGGCAAAGACACCGTGGTGGCCCACTTGCCGGTCACGGTCGAGGCGACCCTGCGTGCGTACAGCAGCGCGGCCAAAGCGATCAGTGGACGCAACACGGACGGCGCGGCGTGGATGGCGCAGTTCGCGGAAGCCTACGAAACCGCCCGCCGCAAGCGAGCCATCAGCGGCCCGCGCGTCAATATCGTGGATTGCTACCTGGAACTCGTGCTGCTGCGCCAGAGCCGTGCGTTCGCCGCCGCGCCCAGCAAGGCGACTTTTGCCGACTACACGCGGGCGCAGTTCATCTATGATTTCTACGAGTTCGCCGACCGGCAACGGCTGGCCGTCGCGGGTCGCCGGGTCAGCGCGCATAGCGCCACCAAGTCGCAAACCGACAACCCAGCGAAAAGTATGTGGATCGTCGAAGGCGATAGCTCCTATGACGGGCGCTATATCACCGACGTGGAGTTGGGGAAGGACTAGCCCATGCTACCGGAACCGCGCCTGGCCCGGCAAATCATTGACACGCTGGGCCAATCGGGTACGCCTGTGTCCAAAGGGGTCAGCTACTACAACGTCGGCAACGAGTCGCTGCTCAACGCGATTGATACTCACTACCTGGGCGCATATTTGGCCGACGGCGGCGCGGTGTTCAAGCTGGTGGTGGGCGACTACGGCAGCGGCAAGTCGCACTTCCTCTATTGCGTGCGCGACCGGGCCTGGCAACGCGATTTCGCGGTCAGCAAAGTGGACCTCAGCCCCAAAGAAAGCCCCTACGACGATCAGCGGCGGGTCTATGCCGCCGTCGCGTCGTCGCTGGTGTGGCACGAACTGGGCAGCCTGAGCGAAGACGAGCATGGCCTGTCGCGCTTCCTCGAAGGCACGCTACGCCGCGTGGCCGGGCAAAGCGCAGATCTGCTGGACGAGGCCACTGGCGAGATCCCCGAAGTGCGCGCCCTCTTGCAAACCCTGGCGACGAGCGCGATAGACAGCCTGAGCTTCCACAAAGCCGTGCAGGGCTATTTCAGCGCCCTGTTGCGCGGCCAGGAGCGGCGGCTGGAGGCGTTGGAACGCTGGCTGCACGGCGAAGAAGTCACGCCCGAAGATATGCGCGACCTGCGGACGATTGGCGTGACGGAAAAGATCAACAAAAACAACGCCTTCAAGATGCTGCGTTCGCTGTGCCAGACGGTGCGTGCGCTGGGCTACACCGGCCTCGCCTTGCTGTTCGATGAGGGCGACCGGATGTTGAGCATCGGCGGCAAGGCCGAGAAGACGGCGACCGACAACCTGCGCGAAGTGATTGACCGCTGCCGCGAAGACCTGCCGGGCGCGCTGTTTATGTATGCCGTGCCGCCCGACTTCCTGCACACGGTCGTGCCCAAATACCCGGCGCTGCAACAGCGCGTGCAGGCCAGCGACTACTTTTCGCGCATCAACCCGTTCAGCCCACAGATCAACCTGGAACACCTGGACATTCCCGACGCGCAACTGCTGACCGAGATCGGCGGGCGGCTGCTGGCGATCTTTGAGGTAGCCTACGGCGTGCGCCTGGACCCGGCGATCCAGGCCGACAACGTGCGAATCTTGTCCGAAGCGGCGCGCAACTCCTATCTGGCGATCAGCCACCGCCGCCTGTTCGTGAAAGCCCTGGTCACGGAATGGTTCCGCCAGAAAGAGACCGGCGAACGGCTCATCAGCCCCGACCACGCCCAGGCGCTGATCAAGGGCCAAAGCGAGGCGTTGAGCGATCTGGCCGATAGTGAGCAAAGCCCCTATTAGCGGCCTGATTGATCCGCGAAGGGCCGCGAAGAGGCGCGAAGCGGCGGTTACAGCGCGGGCTGCATATTATTGGCCTTCCCGAACACCCCGTTGGGCTGAAGGTGTCATACAAAAGACTTGTAACTTGCCGCAGATGGCGCTATAATCACAAGAAAATCAAAGTATTGTGATCAGCCGCTGCGATGGGAGTGGTGAAAGCGATGCGAAGAAAGCCGGCACCAGATAATAGCAGTGAACAGGCGGTGCAACGCACGCAGCCCAGCGCTGCGGGACCACGCGCCGCGACCACCGCCGCACCCGACACTACGGGGCCGGTTAGGTTAACCCTGGCTTGCTGGGCGACTCGCGCTTGGCCGGGCGTGGCAATGGTGTGGTTCGGGCGACCATGATCCAGGAGATGCAGCAAACCTACGGCAACCGCGCCACCCAGCGCATGATCCAGCGCGCCCAGGCTACGCCGCCGCCCGGCAGTGCCACCGGCTCCGGCTTCACCCCCTTCGCGCCGCGCATTGCGGCCACCCCCACTCAGGCGACCGTGGCACTGGGCGACACCCACAGCGAAACCTACCGCGTGGAGAACGCCGCCGCCGCGCCAAGCGGCACCACCTACCGCTGGCAAGACGGCCCCCATGACACCAAACTGCAAGAGTTGCCGGCCACTGACGGACCCCAGGGGACGCTGCACACCCGCCGGCTGCGCGCCCAAGCGCCCGGCACCACCGCGCTCACCGGCACGCTACAATTTAACCCGCCAGTCTATGGGGTCGGCTGGATTGACGTGCCGGAACCGTCCGTGCCGATCACCGTTCCCGCCGCCGCCATCGAACACGTCCAAGTCAGCAGCGCCGGCGGTGGCGCGTTGGGTGGCCCCACCCACTCGCAACTCAAACAAGGCGACAGCCTCACCGTGCAAGTCCAACTTGGCAATCTGTCCAGCCACCCTAACGCCGTCCCCATAAACTTCGAGGTGACCGACACTGGGCGCAACGGCAAAGCCGCCAAGCCGACTATCGTCCAGGGCACCCCGGTCAGTCCGGGGGTCTACCAATTCACCATCCCCACACCGGCCGTAGACAGCCACACCTTCCAAATCAAAGCCCTCGTCGGTCAAACTCCCACCGCCGATGCTCCCACCGCCTGCTTCCAGGCCGACGTGGTGATGGATCTAACGCGGTTCAAGGATCTGTGCGACTTGGCCCGTACACGCGCCAGTCAAGCTTATCACCATGCAAGCCAAACTGTATCTGCATCCGCAACTGCCTATAAACACGCCTACGACCAGTATAGCGGCGCGCTCAAAGGGCAACATGATCGTGAGAAGCTAGAAATGGACTTGCTCTTGAACAGCGTACTGGCGTTTCTTGGTGGGGCGGTCGGCGGAGCAGTCGGTTCGATGGCAAAGAATATACTCGAAAAGTATCTTATCACAGGCACGGCATCAGCAGTGTTGGCCGACGGCTTCAAGGATCTAGCAAAATGGGGGGTGCGAACCGCAGGCAACCCGCCCAATAGATCTAGTGCCGACACTGGCCTACAGGAACGCCCAAATGATCCAGCAGACTACCAAGGCTATATGACGCGAATCGTCGAGAAAGAGGAGGAGGCAGTAGACAAACAGATTGGCGACTGGCAGGAAGCGGCGGTGAATAACCCCCATTTCGTAGCCAACTTCGATCCAATGGATGTGCTTAACACCGCGTTGTATTTCGATGGACAGCCTATCTCAGAGTTGCCTATACCAAATGTGGGACCACTAGCCCATCAAATCGAGACGGGTATGTGGAAAGGGTGGCTGCAAAGGTATGCCTATAGACTGGGTATGTTACCGAGTCCGTTTGTTTCGCCTATCGGCATAAGTGGCCCAGCCAATGCCTATGCCCAGGAGAACTATGGTGATGAGGTTAAGGCCCGATTGGCCGAGTTAGGGATCAGCGCCGCCGAACTACAGGCATGGACCGATCCGATGCGGCGGCAAATCCAACATGAAGCAGATGAGCTGAATGGTAGGTCTAGTCCATAGAGGCGCAAGATCGCTAGGAGAACCGTATATGATCCAGCGCGTCTATAGAATCGGTTGGACTCTACGTTGCCTCATGGTCCTGTTACTAGCGATTAGCCCGCTAGCTGGTTGCGACAACACTCCTGCCGATCCAGCCCCAACGGTGATTGCAGCTGCGGATATAACCCGACTGGCGGTGTGGCGTACCTGGAAGGCCGATGGGGGTGCAATTTATAGTGTTGCCTTTTCCCCCGATAGTGAAACCTTGACGACGGGCGGCTATGACAGTAATGTGCGCCTCTGGCGCGTGGCCGACGGTATGCTGCTGCGTACCTTTACTGGCTATACCCAACCTATTAACAGCGTCGCGTTCTCGCCCGATGGGCAACTCTTGGCGGCGGGTGCCCTTGAGCCGGGCGTGCGCCTCTGGCGCGTGAGCGATGGTTCTCTGTTGCACCTTTTGACGAATCATGACAAGGATGAATACACTACTAACCTAGCCTTTACCCCCGATGGGCGTACCCTGGCCGCGTTCTCGCCTTCGGCCGATGTCTATCTCTGGAATGTGCAGGCCGGCACGCTGGCCGGCACTCTGTCGGCGCTGGCGCAACCCAAAGTCGATTCGCCGTTGTCGTTCACTCTGGCCCCCGACGGCCGCACGGCCGTTACCGGGATGCTGCTAGACGAAGCTTGGATCTGGAACCTAGCTGACCACAGCCTAATACAGACGTTGCCCCGCCAAACTGGTAGAGTCTCCGGCGTGATCTTCACCCCCGACGGTCAGACTCTGATAACCAAGTCACGCGACAACATCTTGCGACTCTGGCGGCTGCATGATAGCACGTTGCTGCAAACCCTGGCCGAGCAGCCGCGCGGCATAGAAGGCTTGGCCGTCGCGCCCAATGGGCAGCTGTTGGCTGCCGCCGCCGTCGAGGGAGTGGTCCTCTGGCAACTACCCGACGGTAAGCGCGTGCAGTTGCTCACCGGGCCGCCGGCAGTGGGCACCAGCAGTGTGGCCTTCAGTCCAGACGGGCGATTGCTGGCGGCGGGCGGCGGCGACGGCACGGTGCAACTGTGGGGCGTGCGCTAGGCGTGCCCGCCCCCATCACGGCCAGAGAGCAATGCTGCATGATCAGGCACTGCTGTCGCGTCTCTTGGACCCTGCTCCGTCGCATGGCTTTGGCGTGGGTGCTGTGTATTTTGGTCGGTTGTGATAGCACCGACCCAACCCCCGGCCCACCCCAAGCGATCATCACGCCCACCCAGGCGGGGCAGCTTGCCGTGTGGCGCGCTTGGAACGTTGATGAGGGTGCCGTAGCAAGTGTCGCTTTTTCGCCAGACGGGCAGATCCTGGCGACAGGCGGCTTCGAAAACGTGGTAAAACTCTGGCGTGTGGCCGATAGTACACTGTTGCGAACCTTCACAGGGGCTACTCAACCTACTAACCTCTTTTACCTTTTTGCTGTTTTTATCCCAGAGATGTTGCGAACCTTCACAGGGGCTACTCAACCTACTAACTGTGTTGCGTTTTCGCCTGACGGACAACTCCTTGCAGCCGGGGGGCTCGAGCCGGGCGTGCGCCTCTGGCGCGTGAGTGATGGTACTCTCCTACACGTCTTGACGACCCATGATAAAAACGAGTACATCATGAGCCTAGCATTTGCCCCTAATGGGCAGACCTTGGCCTCATTCCGACCTTCTGCGAAGATCGATCTCTGGAACGTGCCGGCCGGCACGCTACGGGGCAGCCTCCCTGCTACCACGCAACCGCTGGTTGACTCGCTGCTGTCGTTTGCCTTTGCTCCAGATGGGCGCACCATTGCGACCGGAATGCTGTTGGACGAAGCCTGGATTTGGAACCTGACGGATAGCACCCCCACCCAGACCCTGCCCCACCAAGCCGGTAAAGTTAACTATGTGATCTTCACCCCCGACGGGCAGACACTGATAACGGGGTCGGTTGATAACACGGTGCGGCTCTGGCGAGTGCGCGACGGCAGCCTGCTCCAGACGCTGACCGATCAGCGGCGGGGCATAGAAGGTTTGGCCGTCGCGCCCAATGGGCAGCTGCTGGCCGCCGCTGCTGCGGAGGGAGTGGTCCTCTGGCAACTACCCGACGGCAAGCGCGTGCAGTTGCTCACCGGGCCGCCGGCAGTGGGCACCAGCAGTGTGGCCTTCAGTCCAGACGGGCGATTGCTGGCGGCGGGCGGCGGCGACGGCACGGTACAGCTGTGGGGCGTGCGCTAGGCAGTGGAGCCACAGCAGGTCTATCATCCGCAGTTGGGCGCGGGGCAATTGCTCCGCACCTTCATGGGCGGCTTTGAGTGGGAGGTGCAGTTCGCCTCTGGGCGGCGCTTCCGCTTGCCCGCCAAAGAGTTTGCCGGGGGGCAAGCCGCCGCGCCCGGTGCCCGCCCGCTGGCGGTGCGGGCCGTGATGCTGGAAGGCGACCAGTTCCGCGCCCAGCAGACGCTGGAAGCCTTGCGCGTGGGCGTGGTGCCGGTGCAGGATGCCGAGACTCTGACCATTGGCCTGGAAGCCGAGCGCGTGACGCTGGACCGCGCACTGGATCGCACCCGTGAGCGCGGCGGCGATGTGCTGGCGGTGATCGGCGATTACGGCTTCGGCAAAAGCCATTATATCGAATTGGCGGCGCGGCGCGGGCTGCGCGAAGGGTTTATCGCCGCCAATGCCAGCCTCGATCTGGTCGAAGTGCCGCCGAGCAAAGCGCACGAAATCTACAAGGCGCTGGTGGCCTCGCTGCGCTACCCCGACACGGAGGTGCGCGGCCTGTTGCCGTTGCTGAACAAAGCGCTGGCAAGCCCCGCCGTGATCAGCCGCTTTATCGAGCTTTGCCCGCGCGACCCGGCGACCTGTCCCCTGGCGGCGACGCTGACCGCGCTGACCGACTGCCCCAGCCAAACCGCGTTTGACGCGCTGGTGCAATGGATCAGCGGCCAAGCCAAGCCCAACGCCGATCTGCGAAGCTGCCTCAAACGGCCGCCGCCGCTCTATCTGACCGGCGAAACGGCGCGCCAATACAGCTACCTGCTCACCGGCATCAGCCTGCTGGCGACCCTGGTGGGCTACAGCGGCCTGGCCGTGCTGATTGACGAGTCCGAACACTACTCACTGCTGCGGGCCACGCAACGGCAACGGGCCGACTCGTTCTTCAAGGCGATGATCGTGGGCGCGCTGGGGCTGAACAATGCGCGGGTGGACGCGGGCACTATTCCTGACCACAGCCGCGTCGCGTACCCGGTCAGCTATGCCTCGGAGCCACACCTGCTCTTCCTGTTTGCCCTGACCGAAAGCGCCGACCGGATGCCGGTGGGGTCGTGGCTGGCCCCCTCGCACATCGTTCGCCTCGACGACCGCTTCATCGAAAAGGACATCCGCGAGTTTTTCATCACCCTGCTGCGCTACCACGCGCTGGCCTATAACTATGCTCCGGCGGAAGACCGCTATCGCGGCGTGGTCGTGGATGCCATCGCGCTGCTGTCGCGGGCGCTGGGCCAGCATCGCATCAACCTCCGCAGCCTGATCCGCACGGCGGTGACGGTGTGCGACCTGCTCTATGTCTACCCGGAGTATGTGCCGGGCGAGATGACCGACGAGCTAAAGCGCGGGCTAAAGGTGTGACCCCGCCGGCGCTCAAAGCTGCCCTGCCGCGCACCTGGGGGCCGTTTTTCGGGCGGCACGGCAGCTTCACGGCGGCGCAACTGGCCGCCATCCCACCGCTGCTGGCCGGGGCCAATGTGTTGCTGACCGCGCCCACCGCCGGCGGCAAGACCGAAGCGGCCCTCGCCCCACTGATCGAGCGCCATCTACCGCCCCTGCGCCCCGCCCACCGCCTGACGATCCTCTACCTGCTGCCCACCCGCGCGCTGATCAACGATGTGGCGACGCGCCTCACTGC
>JBBRPH010000095.1:0-14309 GCA_038228295.1 Chloroflexia bacterium
ATCATCGCGCGGATGCGGCAACTGCTGGACAGCTACCCCGGCGACCGCGTGCTGATCGGCGAAGTCTACTTACCCAACGACGAGTTGATGGTCTACTACGGCCCGAACCTCGATGAGGCCCACCTGCCGTTTAACTTCCAACTAATCAACATGGCATGGCAAGCCGATCTAATCTGGGCGGCCGTGGATGCCTACGAAGCGGCATTGCCGGCCGGCGGATGGCCCAACTGGGTGCTCGGCAACCATGACCGCCACCGGGTCGCTAGTCGCGTTGGGCCGACGCAGGCACGCGTCGCGGCGTTGCTACTGCTGACCCTGCGCGGCACGCCCACACTGTACTACGGCGACGAACTCGGTATGACCGATGTGCCGATCCCGCCACAATGGGTGCAAGATCCGTGGGAACGCAGCGTGCCGGGCCTCGGCCTGGGCCGCGACCCAGAGCGCACACCCATGCAGTGGGACGCCTCACCCTATGCGGGCTTCTCGACTGTGCCGCCCTGGCTGCCGGTCGCCGCCGATTATGCCGCAGTCAATGTGGCCGCCGAAGAGACCGATCCGCACTCGATGTTGAGTTTCCATCGTGCCCTACTAGCCCTACGCCGCGCCCAGCCTGCGCTGGAAATCGGCAGCTACAGTAGCGTTCCCACCGGCGACCCGGCGGTGTTTGCCTACCGCCGGGTCGCCGGCGCTGACCGCTTGCTGATTGTGCTGAACCTGAGTGCAGATCTACGCCGCCTGGCCCTGATTGGCACTCAGGCCACGCTGCTGCTCTCCACCCACGCGGATCGCAGCGCATCGGTCGCGCTTGCCGCGCTGGACTTGCGGCCACATGAGGGATTAGTGCTACAGGAGCCGTAAGCCGGGGGCTGTGGACCGTGAAACGCGCTGTCGGGTGAATGCGTAGCAAATGCGTGAAGAAGCGCGCTATTACTAATCACGACTTACGGTCCACAGCTCACGGAGGCACACAATGGCATTCACCTCGGATCTGTCCGGCCAGGAATTCTGGCTGCTGGTAGACAAAGGCTATACCCCACTGGGATTGGTGTTGGGCAATTCGGTCTATTCCATGGGGGCGCTGGGTGGCTTCCTATCGGGGCTACGCGGCCAGTTTCGCGGCGAGGTGACGGAGGTCACGCGCCTGATGTATGATGCGCGCGAGTTGGCTTTGCAGCGCATGAAGCACGAAGCCGAGACGCTAGGCGCCGACGGCGTGATCGGCGTCGAACTCAAGATCGAGTATCTGCACGGCGGCCAGTGGATGGAAGTAACGGCCGTCGGCACCGCCGTCAAGTTCACCGGCCTGCGCGAACCCAGCCGGGGCACCGTCATCGTCAGCACGCAGGAGCAGGGACGCACTTTCTGAGTGCGCCGGGGCGGCATTTTGCTTTGGGGGCGTGCCGGCGGCGGTTGCTGTAGGTGCCTTAGCCGGCCATATAAGTAATGTGGCGGTAAGCATATAGTTGTGCAACTAGGTAATTGACAAATTGAGGTGTCAAACCACAAGACTATTGTTGCAGTATATGCTTGTTGCTGCTATAATGGCCCCAGCATCCCGCGAGTAACACGGTATTGTGTTGCCGGGGCCACACTGTTGGGTGTAGCCTGTTTGCGCGGGGGGAGATGCCTATGCGCCTCGCCACCCAGTCGCCGACTGTGACCTACCGACGTGTTGCCGGCAGATTAATGGTGTCCGCATGACCACCCCTACCGACCCGCATCCTAAACCCCGACGCGGGCTGCGGCGCTTTATCGCCCGGCGGCTACGTAACCAGATCATCATTCCCTACCTGCTGCTTGCCACGGTGTTGGCGGTCAGCGGCACCTATTACCTCATTAACCAGGCCGCCCAGCAGCGCCAGGCCGACTTCAACGGGGCGTTGCTGGCCGCTCTCCGCGCCGGCGCGACGAGCCTGGCCGATGTGGAGCGCCGGCAAGTAGCGGGCTTGCGGACTATCATCTATACGCAAGGCATTCCCGAAGCGCTCGATAACTTGCGCACCCAGCCGCAGAATCCGGCGGATCTGGAGACGTTGGCCGCGCAGCTGGGTGCGGTAGCGCGCAACAGCGGCTTTGATACGGTGGGCGTGGTGCTAACCGGCACGACGACGCTGTTGGTGCTCCCCGCGCCGGTGGTCCCACCACCTGCCGACGATGTGACGGTGCAGGCGCTGGCCGGCTACGCCTTGCAACCTGCCGGCACCCTGGATAAAGTCGCCGGGGTAGATACCCTGGCCGCTACTCCGGTCTTCCTGAGCGCCGCCCCAGTGCGTCTCGGCACCCGGATCGTCGGGGCAGTGTTGGTGGGCAACAAGCTACAAACGGTGCTGGAGACGGTTACGCGGGCCGGCGGACACCTCGATATTGGGGCCAGTTTCTATACGGCAGGCGGCCGCCCCCTGCTACCCTTAGTGCCCGACCAATCCACCCTCGCCGCCTGGCCTGCCCTTGACCCCGCTCTCTATCAGGAGGTGGCGACTGCGCCACTGGATGCGCCGGCCCGCACCCGCAGCATTCGCTTGACGGCCGGCCAGTATCTGGAGGCCGTCGCGCCGGTGCCGGGTCACGGGCTGAATGGGCCGCCCGCGCTGTTTGGTGTAGCGTTGAACTCCCAGGCGCTGGACACACAACTGCTGGACGGCTTGTTACCCCTGGTCGTGGTATTTGGCCTGAGCCTGTTATTCGTGATCGGCATCGGCCGCGTCTTGGCAACGCGCATTGATCGCCCCCTGGCTGAACTGGTCAACGCTGCTGATCAGGTGGCGCAGGGGGATCTCTCCATCCAGGTGCCGGTGACGCGCGAAGATGAGTTGGGGCTGCTGGCGGCGCGCTTCAACGAAATGGTCGTCGGCTTGCGCCAGTTGCTGTTTGTGAAGGATCTGTTTGGTCGCTTTGTCTCGCCCGAAGTTTCGGCCCAACTCATGAGCGGCGCGATCCAACTCGGCGGCGAACAACGCCGGGTCACGATCCTGTTCAGCGATTTGCGCGAATTTACCCAATTGACGGAAGAACACCCGCCCGCCGCCATTGTAGACTTGCTCAACGAATACTTCCGCGCTGTGGTGGATGCCGCCGCGCAATATGGGGGTATCGTCAATAAGTTTGGCGGCGACTCAACGTTGATTGTTTTTGGGGCCCCCGTCGCGGTGCCCGATCATGCCGAGCGTGCGCTGGCAACCGCTCTGGCGATGCGCGCGGCGCTGACGACCATTAACGCGCACCGCGTGCCGGAGGGCTGGACCCCGCTGCACCAGGGTATCGGCATTAGCACCGGCTTGGTGGTCGCCGGCCAGATCGGGGCCGAGTCGCGCATGGAGTACACCGTGATTGGGGATACGGTGAACCTCGCCTCGCGGCTCCAGGAACTGAGTAAAACCTTCAACGGAGATATTTTCGTCAGTGGCTTTACCTGGTCGGCGTTGCGGTGTCCCGACGATTGGATCTGGAAGGATCAGGGGCGGATTGGCGTGCGCGGCAAGCAAGAGCAGGTCCAAATCTACCGCCTGGTTAATAAGACGAGTGCCGTGCCTGGCGCGGGAGCGCTGCCGCCGGCCGCGCCGGAGTCGTATGAAGCACAGCCGGCCTTGCGCGAGGATAGCGCCTGATGCGTTTAATGCTGCCGCGTTCGCGCTCCACCTCGTCAAATACCGACTGGGGCGTGCTGATTCTGGTCCTGATAGCACTGTTGGCGGTGGCGCTGAGTGGCTGGGTGGCCGTGATGCTACCGGAGGTGCGTCTGTTGGCTGGGGCCGCCCGCCCCAACCCCGATCAAGAAGCCGACTATAATCAGGAATCGATTGGGATCCATTTCGCCCCCATAAATCCGACGGCCCTGGCGAGTGCGGTTGTAGCCGACTTGGCGACCTCCGTCCCGCTGCCGGCGAGTCTTCTACAGCCGGATCGCCCCGGCGTCGGCCCCACGGTGATTGCGGTTATCACGCCGGCTCCCACGCTCGTGGCTGCAGTGCCGACCGGCACCGGACCACCCCCGCCGACCGGCCGGCCGAGTGTGGCGGCGCCTTCCGTGCCCCCCGTATCCACCGGTGGCAACCCGACAACTCCAACTGTGGGCGATAAACCGGCGCCGCCGGCAACTGAGGCGCCGTCCGGCCCGCCGCGCCCCACCAACACACCGGCGGTGCGCGTCTCCCCCACACTGGTAGCGGTTGTTGGGGCTACCGCTACTGCGCCGAGCGGCGTGTTTGCGCCGCCGCCTTTCCCGCCTCTTTTACCCACCTTTACCGCTAGCCCGACCGCGCCTGCCGCCGTCGCCGCTACAGCCGTGCCACCGCCGACCGGTATACCGCCGGCCGGTACACCCCGCCCCACCGATGTCGCTGGGCTGCCGTCGCCGAACCCGGTTGCGCCGTACACCCCGCAGGCTCCGGGGCCGAGCGCCACCATCGCGTTGACCGCGCTGCCTTCGGTTCCGCCGGCTAGCGAATCCGCTACGCCAACCCTCCCGCCTCTGCGCACGCCGCTGCCTACGGTCGCAGCGCCGCCGACGCACACGCCGGGGCCGGGGTCTACCCCGACTACGCCGCCTGGCCCACTCGTGACGCCGACCGAGCCGCCGATTCCCTTGCCGAGCGATACACCACACCCGACCAGCGTGATTGTGCCGACGTTGACTACTATTCCGCCCACAGCCGTTGTACCGAGCGCTACGCCGATGCCTGCTGCGACAGCTTCGCCGCCGTTGGTTACACCGCTGCCGACTATTCCTCCGCCGACTACGCCTCCGCAGCAGACGGTGACGCCTATCCCTGAGCTGACCGCAACCTCGTCGCCGATCCCGCCGCCGCCCGATACACCTAACCCGACCGTTACGGCTACACCAACGCTCACGCCGACGCTCACGCCGACGTTCACGCCCACCCGCCATCCGCACACACGGACGCCCACCGCAACGCCTACGCCCAGGTCCACAGCCACCGCAACCGACACGCCCACGCTGACCGCCACCCCACTGCCGACGGATACATCCACGCCGACCGTGACCCCGCCGCCGACGGACACGCCGACACCGACGGACACGCCGACACCGACGAATACGCCCACGCTGACGAATACGCCGACACCGACAGTTACACCGTTCCCGACCGGCACCCACACGCCAACGAATACGCCGACCGACACGCCGCTACCGACCGCTACACCGACAGATACGCCGACCGACACGCCGGTGCCGACCGTTACACCGACGGATACGCCGACCCACACGCCGGTGCCGACCGCTACACCGACGGCTACGCCGACCGCTACGCCGGTGCCGACCGACACGCCGACGGCGGCTACACCGACCGCCACGCCCACTAGCGGGCCGGTGCCGTTTCCTCGGCCCGCAAGCGGACCGGGGGCGCCCTCCGGCGGCCCTTCGGATCGCGTGCTGTTGGCGGTCGGCTGGATCTTCGCGATCAGCGGTCCCCTGCTGGCGGTGACTCTCGGCCGCCGGCATTACCGGGTGGGTAGCCCGGCGCGACCGCGATCTATTCGGCGCATATAAAACAGGCATCTTAGGGTTGTAATATTCTCCTCGCCCATGCGTCATAATAGGTGAGAGAGACGGATAAACACGAGACGCATGAGAACTCCTTCCTGACGCGCAGAAACCCCTCGCCTGGGCCGGCGAGGGGTTTCTGTTTGCTCCAATGGGGAGTGGAGATGCGAAATACGGCATAGCGCCGAACTACAGGCACTCCGCTCCTTCGCTAATGCCGATCGCAGAACTCAGAACCCTACCGCGGCTCCGTCGGCGCGGCGATCACTGCCCGCGACCAGCACACCGGAAGGCAAGCGCCAAATGATCTGGCCGCGCCCAAAGCCGCCGTCGGTCGCTTCGACTTCGACCTCGTGCCCGCGTAGGGCCAGACCATCCACGATGGGGCGCGGCACGCCGTCTTCCAGCAACACTGTGCGGCCCTGCTGCCATTGCCAACGCGGGGCGTCGAGGCTAGCCTGCGGGTTCAGGCCGTAGTCCACCATGTTGACCACCATCTGCAAGTGGCCCTGCGGCTGCATATACCCGCCCATCACGCCGAACGGCCCGACGGCTTGCCCCTCGTGCGTCAGGAAACCGGGGATGATTGTGTGATAAGGCCGCTTGCCGGGAGCCAGTACGTTGGGGTGCGCTGCATCCAGCCGGAAGTCGTGCCCTCGGTTTTGCAGGCTGATGCCCCAGTCGGGCACGACGATGCCGGAGCCGAAGCCCATATAATTTGACTGGATAAAGCTGACCATCATGCCGTCACCGTCGGCGGCGCACAGATAGACGGTGCCGCCGGTGGGAGGCCGCCCCGGTTTGGGGTCCAGCGCCGCGTTGCCGATCAGCGCGGCGCGCTCACGGGCATAGGCGGGCGACAGCAGTTCCGTGACCGGCACCGGCGCGTGCTCCGGGTCGGCTACATAGGCTAGCGCATCGGCATAGGCCAGCTTGAGTGCTTCGATTTGCAGGTGGAAGCCCTCTGCGGATTCGCGCGGCCCCATGGCGGGCAGGTCAAGCTCACTCAGGATGTTGAGCGCGATCAGCGTGGTGATGCCCTGGCCGTTGGGTGGAATCTCCCACACATCGGTGCCGTGATAGGTGACATGGATCGGATCTACCCAGCTGGATGTATGGGCGGCGAGATCGGCGGCGGTCATGTGCCCGCCGCTGACCCCGGCGAACGCGGCGATAGCCTCGGCGGTCTCCCCCTCGTAAAAATCACTGCTGCCGCTCGCCGCGATACGGCGCAACGTGCGGGCGTGACCGGGACTCGCCCAGCGCTCGCCGGCTTGCGGCGCGTGGCCGCCCGGCGCGAATGTCGCCGCCCAGCCGGCAAACTCCGGCCCGCTCAGTTTGGCATACGCTTTGGCCGCACGCCCCCAAGCGGCGGCGGTCATAGGCGAGACCGGATAGCCTTGCTCGGCATAATAAATCGCCGGGCCGAACAGGTCGGCGAAGGGCAAGCGGCCAAAGCGGGCGTGTAGATCACGCCAGGCCGCCGGCGCGCCGGGCACCGTCACCGGCCACCAGCCTGTCGCCGGGATTTTGCCGTAGCCGGCAGCACGCACGGCCTCCGGCGTGCTGCCGGCAGGCGCACGCCCTGATCCGTTGAGGCCGTACAACTGCTTGCCGTCCCACAGGAGGGCAAAGGCATCGCTGCCGATGCCGTTCGAGGTCGGCTCCAGTACAGTCAAGGCAATCGCTGTCGCCAGCGCCGCATCACAGGCGTTGCCGCCCGCCTGCAACAGCGCCAGCCCCGCCTGCGCCGCCAGCGGCTGGCTGGTCGCCACCACACCGCGCAGCGCCAGCACCGGCATCCGCTGGGAGAGGTAGGGATAATCGTTAAGCTTCATGGGCGAGTCTCCTCTGGGGCGTGCAACGTAAAACGTAAGTCACTCGTCAGCCACACTTCCTAGAAGGGTCATTCTGCACGCAAGGAAGAATCCGCTGCCGGGCGAGTCGGTACACCTATAGCGACTCACCCCGCCCTGTGAATGCCTGCGGGCGAGCGTCTACCCATCCAGCAGATTCTTCCTTGCGTGCAGAATGACAATGTTCTTTCCCCAATTAATTGGCTGCGCCGTCGTAATCTATCAGCAAACTCTCTTAAAATCTCCGTGGCTTCGTGTCTGCGGGGTGTCGTCGGTTTACATCTCACGCGCCGCCCACCAGCGTCTCGAAGCGGTCAATGTCCGCCCGGATCACGCCCAGGCTGGTGCGCCAGAAGTCGGGCTGCCGGATGTCAATGCCGAAGCCCGCCGCCAGCGTCGCCGCATCGGCCAGGCCGGTGGAAGCGAGCAGCGTGTCGTAGCCGGCGCGGAAGCCCGTCGGATCGGCTTCGTAGCGCGCATAGAGGCCCAGGCCGAATAGCAGGCCGAACATATAAGGGAAGTTGTAGAACGAGCGCGTGCTGTAATAGTGGCCTTTGGCGGCCCACATATAGGGGTGCAGCGCGGCGGGGTCCAGGCCGTCGCCGTAGGTTTGGCGTTGTGCATCAAGCATCAGTGCGTTGAACTCGTCTACCGACAGGTCGCGCTTGCGGCGCGCCTCGAACGCGCCTTGCTCAAACAGGAAGCGGCTGGTGATGTCCACCACCACCTGGCAACTACCCTGCAACGACGCTTCCAGAATGGCGATCCCTTCGGCGGCATCGGCCTGGGCCAGCCCGGCCTGCCGGATGATCGTCTCGCAGAAGATACTGGCGGTCTCGGCCAGGGTCATCGGCGTGCCGCGTTGTAGATAGGTGCGCTCGGTCAGGTTCAGATTGTGGTAGCCGTGCCCTAGTTCGTGGGCCAGTGTACTCATGCCCGAAAAGGCCGGCTTGTAGTTTGCCATGATGCGCGATTCGTCGCCACGCAGCCACATACAGAACGCACCGTCGCGCTTACCGGGGCGCGGCTCGGCATCAATCCAGTTTTCGCGGAAGGCGCGCGCCGCGAATGCCTGCATCTTAGGCGAATAGGTGCCGAACTGCTCCACGATAAACGCCGCCGCGTCGTCATAGGCCCAGACGCGGGTGGCCGTGCCTACTGGGGCGAACAGATCGTAGAAGGCCAGCGCCGGCACACCGAGCGCGCGGGCTTTAGCGCGTAAGTAGCGGCGGAAGTCGGGGAAGCTCTCGCGGGCGGCGGTCAGCATCGCGTCCAACGTGGGGCGGTCAATATGGTTGCCGAAGAGTGCGCTATCCAGCGGCGAGTCCCAACCCCGGTGCTTGGTCAGGGTCAGCACCTGGCCCTGGATGCTGTTGAGCGCGGCGGCCAGCGGCACGCCGGCCCCGGCCCAGGCGCGCAATTCGGCCTCATAGCCGGCGCGGCGCACAGCGCGGTCGGTCTCGTAGGCCAGGTTGCGTACAGCGGGCATTCCCATCAGGGTCTCCTGCCCATCGCGCGTGACCGGCACCATCAGTTGCGAGGTGAGATTGCCGTACAGCAGGCTCCAGGCGGTGCTGCCGGTCAGCCCCAGTTCGGCGGCCAGCGCCTCTTCGGCGGGTGACATCAAGTGCGTGGCCTGGATCTGCGCCTGCTGCAACATAAACGCATGGTCACGCGCCACTGCCGAGTGTTCCTGGAGCGCCGCCACATCCAGGCCACCGATCCAGGCGGTGAGGCGGGTGCCCAGTTGCTGCACGCGCACGCCCTGCGCCTGCAATTCGCTCATGCGCGCCGCCGCCGTGCTGTCGCGCGAGTCGGTAGCGACAAAGCTCTGGATATAGGCGGCTAGCGTCTGGTTGGCGAGCAGAACGCGGTTCCATTCCCCGATGACCGTCTCGAATAGCTGCACGGTCGCCGCGTCTGCCGGCCCCGTCGGCCCCGCGCCGATGTTGTGGCGGTCAAACAGTGCGCTCAAGCCGTCAATATCGGTCAGCAGCGCGGCCACGCCCGCCGCAAACTCCGTCGAGTCGAGGCTGGGATAGACGGTGCTGACATCCCAGTGCGGCAGGGCGGGGGCGGGGGTGGATTCGATGGTGGCGGTGGTCATGGGGTGGAGTTCTCCTTTAGGTGTATGAGCCGACATGAATAAGTCGTATTCAGTGCAGTTGTTATCCGAGTACCTGCCGTAGCTCTGTTTCCAACCAATGTGTGAAGCGGTCCGTACTATTAGAAATAACTGGCGAGATTTCTGCGTTTAGCGTACCCTGGTGTCCACGAATTAGTTTAGCAACTTCAGTATTGCTAACATTAGAAATCATGGTTTTCACTCTTAGGCTAAACTCGTTGCTTAATCCTAAATATTCACGTCCCAGAGCTAGATCGAGTGTCGAGCCATAAAATTTGCACTCAGCTACAAAGAGAATATCAGTGGCACGGGGATCTTCTCGCTTCTGACGACATCGCATTGCTGTAACGCGGTCAATTAGAGATACATCCAGTTCATGCTGGACACTAGACCGCCCGCAGACCCGAATTCCATTTTGAATTTCATATTCGCGCCCTTTGTACGCAACATAGATAAATCCAGGTGTGCTAGAAGGGGAATAAATATCTCCTGGCCCTAATCGAAATTGTAAATCACGAGTAGCTTTATCATTCTTATCACGTGCTTCCAATTGCGCCCCCATGTTTTTGAGCGCTCGCATAAGACAACTAACGACAAAGATTTCATAGAGTTTGGGTACATTGGCTCTCGTCATTAACACCGGTGCTGTAGCCCCAATGCTACTTAGCTCACCTGTAATCTCCGCCCGAAGTGTTGCATCCATACTCGTGACCAACTTTCTCCTAGCTTTTCTAAATGAACTTGTTGAGATCCGGCATTTCTATGCCACATCTATGTAAAATATCAATTATTTGCATTAGATGGCTGATAAAATCATCCCCGAACATTGGGATAGTCTCATCACTTCCCAGAAAAGTAAGGGTAACATCTAGAGTATAATCATTTAATATGCTCTTCATTTCAGCCTTTGTCCAGGACCAAGTTAGATAAAGATCAACTACATAGATCTTTATTGTTTGTAGTGTTATACGGATTTGTTCTTCAGTATTGAACGATATTCTTTCTAATACTCTTCTACGTCGTCTTGATGCCTGCTCTTCTCCTTGAATAACTTTCCCTGTACGGATTACAATTTCTATCTCCTCAGCTATCCAGCTTAAATTGGATTCTCGGAGACTACTTAGAATCTCTTGGACTTGTTCTACAGGTTGAAAGCTCCCATGTTGATCATCTATCGGATGCTCCTTTTCACGCTTCGCCCGCCAATTGGGCCAGCGCCGGCCCCGCCAGGCGATAGATCTGCCAGTCGGCCAGGTGCTGCGCGCCGAGGTGGTCGTAGAAGCCGATGGCCGGGGTGTTCCATGCCAGCACGGTCCAGTCGAGGCGGCCACAGCCGCGCCGCACCGCTTCTTGCGCGCAGGCGTGCATCAGGGCTTGGCCCAGGCCACGCCCGCGATAGCGATCCAGCACAAACAGGTCTTCTAGATAGAGCGTTGGCAGGGCCAGGAAGGTCGAGTAGGTCTCGAAAAAGAAGGCGTAGCCGGCCGCGTGGCCGTCGGCTTCGGCCAGCAGGATATTGACCCGTGGGCGCGGACCGAAGGCATCGGTCAGCAGTCGCGCGCGCGCCGCCCCATCGGGCGGCGGCAAGCGTTCGTAGTCGGCTAGGGCCAGCACAAGGCTAATGATCGTGTCACCGTCGGCGGCGGTAGCCGGGCGCACCCTCACGCCTGCGGGTCCAGTGGGTGAGTCTATGGCAATGGTCCCCCTTGCATACAAAGTTGTCTCTATTCTACTCGACTGCCGGCTACTACGCAAACACCCCGGCGGCCGCTCCCTTGCCGCCGGCCGCCGGGTATGGTATGCTGGCCCGCATGGGAATCCGGTTTGTGCTCTATGGCTTGCTCGGCTGGTGCATCGAGATCGTCTGGACTGCGCTGCCGAAGCGCCGCCCGGTGGATTGGCGGTTAGCGGGGCATACCTACCTGTGGATGTGGCCCATCTACGGCCTGCTTGCGCCGCTCTATGAGCCGCTGGCTGATGCGTTGCGCGGGGCCGGGCTGGTCTGGCCGGTGCGCGGCGCGATCTATGCCGCCGGGTTCATGGCACTGGAATGGCTGACCGGTTGGATCTTGCAGCGGTTGACCGGGCGTTGCCCGTGGGATTATACCGGGCGCACGCGCCGGCATATCGGCGGCTTGATGCGCTGGGATTACGCGCCGCTCTGGTTCGCGCTGGGCCTGGCGCTCGAGCCACTACATGATACGTTGGTGCGCCTGACTCCAGCCATTGGGGCGGCGTTTTACTAATCACGAAGGATCGGCACGCATGGGGCGATTAACTCCCTTTGGCACTTTAGTGGTCTTGGTCTTGTTGCTGGCGCTGGTCGGCGGCGGCTTGGCGCTAACCGGCAACCTCCGCTGGCCGCCGTTTGGCTTGGGCACAACCGTGGCTACTGTCACGCCTCTGGCTTCTGTTACCGGCGTACCGCACACCGCGTCCGCCACGCTGCCTCCGGCGCAGATGGGTAGCACACCCGGCCTCACCGGCGGGGTGGCGACACCCCTCCCGACGACCCGCGCCGGCGGGCCGACCGCTTCCGCCACGGTGCCGCACCCCACCGTCACGCCCACCGCGACGATCACGCCCACCGCGACCGCGACCGCCACGGCCACGCCGGTGCCGCATGGCTTGGTCTATGCCGGTGGGTTGGATGTGACCGGCCCGCCCCTGGCCCAGCCGGCGCTGGTAGACCCGGACACGCACCGCTTGCTGGTGATCAGCGCCGGCTCCGATGGGCGCGGCCTGTTGACGGCGTTTGATGCGGCGAGCGGACAAAAGGGCAGCGAAACCGCCCTCAACCTCAGCGGCCTGACTCTGGATACGGCGGCTCCCGTGCCGGTGCTGCTCAATAGTGGGGCGCACCGCCTCTATGTGGTGGCGCGCGGTGGGCGTATTGCCACGCTCGACAGCACCAGCCTGGCGCTCGGCCCGGCCTTCAGCTTTGAAGCGCCGGTGGAACGCGCCTTTATCAGCCCCGATGGTCTACGGATCTACGGTGTACAACGTGCGACGTCTGGGGCGGCGCCGGCCCTGCGGCTGCTTGATACGCGCAGTGGGGCGGTCCGCAACCTACGTCCGCCGACCGGTTGGACGGCCGATAGTGCCTTCCTCGACGGCACCACGCTTTACCTGACCGGGCGCGACGGCGTGCTGCCGTTCGACGGCGGCAGCAGCACCTTTGGCACGCCGATCATCCTGGGCTACCAACCGCTGTTCCCGCTCTACGACTCCGGCACGCGGCGGCTTTTTGCCTGGCGCCAGCCACAGACGGTGCCGCTGCAACCCGAATTGGTCGCACTGGACCTGCCCACCCGCGCCGAAACCGCCGTGCTCACCCGTGACGGTTGCCCTTGCCCCCTGGCCTTTAATGCCGGCAGCGGGGGGGGGCGGCTCTACCTGGCGGTGCCCAGTGCCGCCGGGCGTGTGGCCGCCTACAGCGTCGGCGACGGCTTTGCTACCCACGACGAAGTGGTGTTGAACACCGCACCCGCGCTCGGCCTGCTCACCGACCCGATGACGGGCCGCCTCTATGTACAGAGTCGTGGGGTACACGCACTGCTGGCCTTGCACGATTATGGCCCCGCCGAACGCGGCAAAGAGCTGGGGCAGGTAGACGTGAAATAACAAGACTCGTAACTCTCTCTAGCACCCGGCGCAAAATGCCCACCTATCAGGTGGGCATTTTGTTGTAGACTAGGCTTTGCCTATTGACAGACTAACCGTTATGCGTTATTATTACGGTGTAATTATAATTACACCGTAGGGGAACACGATGGAAGAGGCAAAGACACGTAACACGGTGCTTTCGGTGCGAGTGGATGATACGACGGCTCAGACCCTCGATCTGCTGGTGCAAGCCGGTCTGGCTGCTAGTCGCTCAGAGGCCGCCGCGCAACTAATCGCTATCGGTATCCATGCGGCGACCGATCTGCTCATGCAAGCGCGGCAGTTGGCCGCCGGGTTGCAACGCTTACGCGGTGATATGTTGGCAGCGATCAAGGCGAAAGATGTGGCCGAGGTACGGGCGTTGCTCGACCGCGCCCCAGCCTTGCTGCGCAGCACTGCTGGAGACGGCGAAACTCCCGTGCTGTTGGCGACATATTACGGTGCACAGGACGTTACCCAGCTGCTGCTGGAACGCGGCGTCGAATTAACCGTATTCGACGCCGCCGCCGTGGGCGATATAGAACGCCTACGCCGCTTGCTGGACGCTGATCCGACTGCTCTCCACGCTTACAGCCATGACGGTTGGACTCCGCTGCATTTGGCGGCGCACTTTGGCCGTCTGGCTGTAGTGGAACTACTGCTAGCGCGTGGGGCTACAGTGACTGCCGAATCGCACAATGCAATGACCAATCGGCCGCTGCACGCCGCCCTAGCCGGGCGGCGCACTGCGGTTGCGCGCCTGCTCATCGCACACGGTAGTGACGTGAATGCACCGGATAGCTATGGTCTCACCGCGTTGCATCATCTGGCGTACAGCGACGACACCGAACTTGCCGAACCGCTACTGACCGCCGGCGCTTCATTAAATGCCAGGGACAAAGCCGGTCGCACTCCCCTGGCGCTCGCGTTGGAAAAGGGGCACGCCGCGCTCGCTGCGATCCTGCGGGAGCATGGCGCACTGTAAGGTACTACTTGGGCGATGTGCTAGATCGACGCATTGACAAATGGTCATCCGCTGTGATACAGGGAAAGTGCAACCTTATCCCTACCCAACGGAGGTCCACCCAAATGATAACCAATTTTGACGATTTTTGCCTGTGGATGCTGGTCTTGGTCGATGCTGCCTGTCAGCAGCTGGCACCCTATGTGCGCCGCCCCG
>JBBRPH010000096.1:0-14161 GCA_038228295.1 Chloroflexia bacterium
CCCCCACACTACTCGGCGCCCACCCCCCCCCCGCGATTCCCTCCCATTTCCCCCTTTACCCGCACTCGGGGGGGGGCCCGGTCGAAATTCACCCCCGGGCCCCCCGCCCAGTTTGTGCCGCTGCTCTAGGGCTTCGGCGTAGCGTCTTTGTGGCAGTTTTTGAGCGTGTCATCAAGGCGGCGGCGGGCCACGCTCGTATCGCTGATAAACTTGACGGCTAGCGCCTGCTCAAAGCGGTGCTGAGCCACGTCACAAACGCCCACTTGGGCCAACCCGTTCCCACTGTCCACATAGGCTTGGTAGAGCCGGATGGCGGTGTCGGCGTAGGGGGCGGTGGCGAACTCCGGTTGCTTGGGGAACCACTCGAACTGACCAATCGCCCCGCCCAGATCCTTCTGCTGGGTCAGATCGGCGGTGAGGTACCGCTGGGCCAGATCGATCTGATGCTTAATGTCGGCATCGTTCGGAGTTAAGGTATCCGCCCGCTGGAAATAGCGGAGCGCGTCCTTCACATCGGCGGGCGTGGTTTTCAATAAATGGAAGCCGCAGGCCATCAGCGTTTGCGAAGCCAGTTTTACTTGCGAGGCATCCACCGCCGCCGCGAGATTATCACAGCCCGGCAATGCGATGTCCCACGTTCCGTTCGTCACCGCTGTAGCCGCTGCCGGCAACAATACCGGTGCGATGGTACCCCCAATGTTATTGTTGTTGTTTAGCAGCTGATAGACAAAGAAAAAGGCCACCGCTGCGAGCAACACCGCCACCGCTCCGATACCGAGGATGAGGCGCTGTTGATTACCCTTGGCGGGCGCGGCTGGGCGGTTCGGCACGGGGGCTACCACCGGAGCCGGCCGGGGCGGCGCATAGGTCACCGGCGGGGGCGGCATGGGCACCGATACCGGACTGCTGACCGGCGACGACGCGGTATTGGTCGGCGGCGGCACGATCTTGAAGTCGTCGTCTTCCGGCGGCCAGGACCCTTCGGAACGGCGCGAAGCCGAGTTGGGGGGCATATTGTTCATTACTTCCTCCTATGGCTGCTCTCCGCCGGTTCCGGCGGGGTAGGGTGTAGATCGGGTAGCATATAGTGGCCTGCCGGCGGTTACGGCGTTACCTTTTCGGTGGGAAACACTCCAGGTTGCGGTACAGGTACGTTATCCAAATTGATCCGGCCCAACGGCGGTAATAGCGGTTGCACCGGTTTGGGCGCGAGTGCCGTTAGCGTTGCTTTGACTCCTTCGGCCTGTTTAAGCGCATCTACCGTGGCTTTCAACGCTTCCACTGTGCCGTTGGCGAGTGCCGTTTGCGAAGCCGCGGCTAGTTGGGCCGTGGCGCTAGCGCTCGCGGCTGCCGCGCCGGTTTTCGCGGTCGCGGTTTGCGCTACCACGCCGGCGGTGCTGCTTGAGGCAGCGGTGGCTGCCGCAACCTTCGTTTGCGCTCCCTGCGCAACGGCAGTAGTGGTGAGTGACTCTCCCGCCGCCCGCGTTCCCGCCGCCGCCTGTACTTGGAGTATCGTGCGGGTTTGTAGATCGGCGATGCTGGTCGAGGTCTGTTGCGCGCCGGCGGTACTAACGGCGACCTGGGTAGCTTGATTGCCTGCGGTGGCTGTTGATGCGACGATCACGACTGCGGTGGCTGTATTGCCGGAGGCTATTGTCTGCGTTATAAACGCCGCCGCAATCGTGGTGGCGGTGCTGTTGCTTGCTACTTGCTGGGCCACTGCGGTCACAGTGATATGGCTGTCGTCAAACGGTCCCTTTTTAAGGCCGAACAGCGCACAAAAACTAAGCAAAGCCAAGCCCAACACGGCGATTATCGCGAACACCCATTTAGGGATTTTGGGCGGCGGTGCCGCTGGGCCGCTTTCGCGCCGCCCGGTATAGGCAGTGCGGACTGGGGGTGGCGGTGGGGCCGGTGCGCCGCCGCCCCCTTTGAACAGTTTGCCCAATCTGCCGACTGCTGCCGGTGGGGTTGGGACCGGCGGGGGTTTGGGCATTCCCGGCACGGTGGGTAGCTTGGGGGCCGCGCCGCCGCTGGGCAGGCCGGGGATCGCCGGTCCGCCGCCCCCACCCCGTACGCCCGCGCCGGCGCCGCCGCCGCCGCTGCGCCGGGGTGCCTGGGGAATGTTCGCCAGCGTCGGATCGGTATTGAGTGGACGACCGCCGTGCGGAGCCGGCGGGGGTGGGGGCGGGGCCGGCACATAAGTCGCCGGCGGCGGCGGTGGTCCTCCACCAAGCACCTGAAAGTCGTCTTCCTCGAAGGCGGGGGGCGGGGCGGGGCCGTGGGCCGCATAGGGGCCGGGCGGCGGGGCGGCAAACCCACCGCCTCCGCCCAGCGGGGCGCGGCATTGGTCACAGAACTGCGCCCCGGCGGGGTTTAACGCGCCGCAGTTGTCGCAGAAAATCGCACTTGCCAAAGGGGCTTGCCTCCTTTAAGGACTGACTACGACCATGCCGGTTTGCCCACCATTAAACTTGTTAAAATAGTGATAAGTACCCGGCGCGGTGAACGTATAATCCCAGCTATCGCCTTTAGCGACCCCATTCTCGACGGGGCCGCTCGGTGTGTTGATGACCACCGTTATCTGCGTCTGCGCGGTCGTGTTTGTGAAGCGCACACTGTCGCCGACATGGGCCTCTTCGATGTCGTGCGGGCTGAAGCCGCTGCTCTTGATCTCCACCTCGTAGATGTGCGGCGTGTGTGCCGGCGCACTGGTCGGCGTGGGAGCTACGGGAGCGGTGGTCGCGCTGGGCGGGATGGGTGCCGGCGTTGCCGTGGGGTGTACCGGCGTCGGCGGCACCGCGCCGGGTGTCGCGCTCGGCGGTGGCCCGTTCACGATGATTTGCAGCGTTTTGACCACTGTACCGTTGATCTGTACCGCCAGCGTGTATGTGCCGGGACCAATGCGGGCGCGGCCGGTATCCAGGCTGAAGCCTTCGTAGCAGGCGGGGCGGATTTCGTTAGCGTTGGTCTGGCTGTCGCTGTGGACATAGTTGTTGAAACCACCGCTCCAGGCTACTTCGATCTTGGTGCCGGCCGGCGCATCATCCATCGCCAAATGGAAGTAGACCACGGCAGGGTAGTCGAAGGTGGTCTGCGCTGCGGCGGCGCAGCCGGGAGCGGCGGCGGTGAAGGCGCGCACATTGTGCGGAGTCCAGACGGCAGCGGTGGGCGTGGCGGGCGGGCCGGCGATCTGCACGGTGATCGTCTTGAGCGTGTCGCTGTTAATCCGTAAGCTGACCTCATACGTCCCCGGTCCGATCGCTGCTCGGCTGGGATCGAGGCTATAGCCGTCGAAGCAAGCGGGCCGTACTTCGGCAGTCGCGGTTTGGGTGTCGGTATGGGTGTAGGCCTTGTCGCCGCCGCTCCAGATCACATCCACCCTGGTGCCGGCGGGGGCATCGTCCATTGCCACCTGCACAAACACGGCTTGTGGATAGTTGAAATTGCCGGCAGGGGCAGCCGCACAGCCCGGCACCGCCGAGGCGAAAAAGCGCACATTGTGCGGTGCCTAGGCGACCGGTACGGCGGCGGTAGCGGTTTGCCCGCCGCTGTGGGCAGCGGCGGTGCCTGTGATTGCTGCCTGTTGCGTGGCCGCTTGCAGTGCGCCGGCGGTGGCCGTGCCCTGCTGCGCGAGTTGGGCCGCGCCGGCAGTGGCTTGTTGCGCAGCCTGAGCAGCGGCGGCAGTGGCTTGTTGCGCAGCCTGAGCAGCGGTGGCAGTGGCTTGTTGCGCAAGTTGGGTGGCTGTATCAGCGGCCTGTTGCACGGTAGTTTTGGTGGCGGCCGCGCCGGCGGTCGCGGCCTGTGCCCCCGATAAGGCGGCCAGGGCAGTGCGCGTCACCGCTTGCTGGGCTACCAACAAGGCAGCGGCTGTGCGCGTCGAGCCGACGGCAGCGGTTGCGGTTTTGCGTGCGTCGGCTTGGCCTGCGTCGGCGGCGGCAACGGCAGTGCCTGTCGCTTGGGCGGCTTGCTGCGCGGTCTGCTGCGCGGCTTGGGTAGCTTGTTGCGCGGCTTGGGCGGCGCCTGCTGTAGCTGTGGCCCCGCCGGCCGCCGTGCCGGTCGCTCCGGCGGCGTTAGCAGCTGCCGCGACCCCGGCCGTTTGCGCCGCCTGCGTGGCATGATCGTTGTCCGCGCTCATGACACCGGCAGTAGCGTGTTCTATTGTGGCTACCGCTTGTGCGGTAGCCCGCCCGGCATCGCCCACTGCGTCTTGTGGTAGCGCCGTCTGGGTTGCGTTCAGGTGGGCCTCTGTGGTCGCGTCATGCGCGACCAATGCCGCCGCCACCAATGCTGAAATGTTTGCCGTGGGTGCGACAATGGCGGTCGGCGGCACGTTGATGACATGGCCGGCCAGCGAAGCCAATGCGCCCAGGAAGATGATGAGGGCCAGCACGATGCCGCCGATGATCAACAGCCCGCTGTTGTTGCGCCGAACCGGCACATGGCTGACGACCGCCGGGGCCGGCATGGTCCACACAGGAGTCGTGGTCGGGGCCGCGCCGCCGGCGCGGCTGGGCACACGTGCGCTCGCCGGTCCCGCTGGTAAGCCGGTGCTATCAAGCGGCACCGTGGCCGGGTCGCTAGGGGGCGTGCTACGACCACTACTTAGCGCCGGTGCTGCTGCCGGGAGCGAAGCGTGCGGGTGTGAAGCCGTGCCGACCGGGCCGGCGGCCCGCAGGTCTACCGTGGCCGCCAGCCCGGTGGTTGCGGTTCCAATGGGCGGCATCGCTTGCAGCGGGGCCGAACACTGATCGCAATAGCGCGAATCCGCTGCGTTCTCGGTTCCACATTTGCGGCAGGTGATGAGGCTCGCCATATCCGACTCCTTGCGCACCTAATCGAGTAACGCGGTGCAGCCAAGACACCAACGATTGGTCGGGTCGTTTTCCAGTCCACACCAGGGGCAGATTCGCATGGCGGATGCGGCGACTTCGGTCAGCGGTAAAGGCCCGTTACCCGTAGCGGTGTAGGGCAAAGCTAGACCGCAGCCCCGGCAATAGCGGGCGATGGAGCGGTTTTGTGTGGCGCAGGTCGGGCAGGGTAGCATCAGGTCGTTATCGGCAGGGCTATCGTCCGGCGCAGGATCGACCGGCGGCGGTGGGGGCGGCGGGGCCGGTCGCACTGGGGCGGCGCGTAGTTCAGGTTCACCGGTTAGCAGGCTATGGAGTGACGGTAGGCTCGATGGGTCGCTGTCCTTACAGCCGGCGCTCAATTGGTTAAGCAGTGCTAGGGTCGGGGGATCGAATAGGCGGCGCAATTCCGTGAACACTGGTGAGTCATCGGGTTGCAAGAAATCTTTGCGACTGAAGATCAGGTTTTCACCGGTATGGTACTGCTTCCAGAGGTCAGGGCGGCAGGCAAGGGCACGCAGGCTGAGGTAGATTACCAGGCCGGTGAAGTGGTCCATCCGTTCGTTGAAATCGCGCCCGGTGCGGCGGGGATGCTGGTAATCTACTAGGCCGGACTCGGAGCCTTCCTCGCCCTTGAACGACGGTACATACATCCCATCGTAGTCTACCAATTTGAGCGTCACACCATCGCCGTCTTTGCACACGAGCACATTGCCGTGTTGCAAATCACCGTGTGCCATGCCCCGCTCTTCCAGTGCCCGCATAATCTTCACCCAATTATCGGCCATGCTGTCCAGTACACCGGCTTCGCCCAGTTTGCTTTCGATGAAGCGATCTAGTGTTAGCCCGTCTACCCAGGCCATCTTCAGCACCGGATACCAACGCCCGTCCACCATGATGCCACGCGGCACCATATAATCGCACTTAACCAGGTAAGGCGAGGGATGGGCATCAATATAGGCGCTAACTTCGGTGTAGCGCCATTCGCTGGTCAACACCTCGCGCGTGAAGCACTTGACGGCGAACGAGCTTTCCCAGGTGTGCATATGGTAAACACAACCGAATGCACCGGTGGCCGGCGCGGGCAGGCCGCGCCGGTCGCGCACAGGCCAGCCGCCGCGCAGTTCGGGGTCAACAAAGCAGGCATCGGGTTTGTGGATGGCGCTGTTGTAGCGATCCAGAGACGGCCACATTACGATACTCCTCCCCCCATGTACAGGCGGGCTACTCTCAGTGTATTGTCAGGTTGGGACGCGAGTTACGGAGCCGCGCCGGTTTGGATGAGTATGAGCGTAATATCGTCATTGCGCAGTGTGCCCCGTTCCCACTCCGCCCGCATCAGCGCCTCAAACGCCTGATCGTCGCTGGTGTGCAACAGGCTCAACAGGCGATTCCAATCGCCGGTCGGCACAATTTCCTGCGTAATCCAATGGGCCAGCGCATCAGTCGCCAGCACAAAGCTATCACCGAAGTGCCAGACATCGCCGGCCACGGCCACGGCCGGCCAGACCGATTCGTTAGACGCCGGGTTGCTGGATAGCGCCAGCGGGTTGAGGCCAAAGGCCGCCGGATCACTGATCGGGAAGCCCCGTCCCGCCGGGGATAGTGCGGCCGGCGTGCCGTTGGTAGCGACTTGGACATGGAATAGGCAGCTATCCCCGACCGCCACCGCGCCCCAGCGTGCGCTCGTGCTGCCCTTGCTGGGGCGTTGGACGATCAGGGCGACGCAGGTAGCAAATGCACCCTCCCGGATCTTCGGCTCCACATACCAAGGCACTGGATCGGCCCGCACCGTGCGTTCCCATTCCTGTTGCACCTCTTCGATCCAGTTGCGCCAGGTAGGGGCATCGTTGCGTTGTGGCACGTTGTGCGCTAACCGATGGGCCAGCATTTGGGCCCACAAGCCGGAGAACACCGAGTCGCTCGCCCCATCGGCGACCACATACACATCGGCTCCTGGGCGTGTGGCGCAGGCGCAAGCATCTTCGTATTCGTCGGCGGTTTTGCCGTCTTTGGGCAGTGTAAACACGCGACTATGGCTGATAGGCCGGGTCGGCGGGTGATCCGTGGCGGGCATCGAAGAGTCCTTTCGGCGCAACCGCCTAACGGCCCACGTTGGCCGGGCGGGTGCCGACATCCAGAAACTTAATCAGGTCAAGCAGGTCGGCATTGAAAGCGAAGCCCCGTGACCGGGCGTTCACCCGATAACCCTGACCCGCTGCCGCTTGCTGAAAATTTTCGGGCAGGGTGCTGGACATCAGGAACAGTTGGCGGGCAAAGTCGTCTACCAGATATTGGTCGCTATCGGCAAACACGATAGCCGGGGCCGGGTTAGCCGAGAGGTGACAGTTGAAGAACAGCGTATTGCCGTCCGCCGTCCCTAAGCCGCGCAGGGCTTGCGCCGCGATCAACGGGCTGCCGTCGCTGGCCTCGCCGTCGGTGATGTTGATTACGGTGGGCGGGAACGAGGTCGGGTGGTCGGCGACCCAGCCTTCCAACACCTCATAGGCCAATTGCAGCGCCTGGCACATCGGCGTGCCGTTGGCCGCCACCGGCTCCACATAGATGGGGAACGGTTCTTCGATAGTAATGATGCCGCCCGCCCCGTCTAATTGCTGCTTGCGGCGCACATCGAGCTTGAGCACCAAGTCGGGCAGGCCGCTCATCGGCACCAGCTTGGGCAGTGCGTTGGGGTCTTGGTCGGGCACGTTGAGCGCGGGAAAGACTCCTGGGCCGTAGCCGATCACGCTAACATAAAAATAGTCGCGGATGTCGTTCGGGCCTTTGGTGCAGCGCAGCAACAGGTTCTCTAACACGCGGTTGACCGCATCGGCGGCCCCTTCCGCCTTTGTTTTTTGCACATGGGCCACGCCGAAGGGGTCAAGCATAGACTCCGACTGGTCAATCAGCAGGAGAAAACAGGTCGGCTCCTGGCGTGTGATCTGGGTCTTGTAGGGCATGGACTCGATAGCTCCTCTGCACGGTTAGAAAGAGATATAGCGAAACTCGCCGCTCAAAGTTCGCACGGCATTGTTGCTGGGTACCCAGCAGATGACCTCAAACGGGTAGGTGTGTTCTTCGGATAACGGTTCCAGCGCGTTGGTGCTGACCGTTACGCGCACCACGCGCTCCTCACCCGGCGGCAAGCTGATGCGCGGCGGCACTAGCTTGAAGTCGAGCAGGCCGGATGTATCTTTGCCGCGCATGACGACGCTTAAAGGTACTTTACTGCCGCTGTTCAGCTGCACATCATAAGTGCCGACAAAGCCTTCCGGTTCCACCGGCACCAAAACCGCGGTGAAGGCCGCCACCGGAGGCGGCGGCGGCGGGGGCACCCACTCGCCGCCGGCGGTCAGCACACGCCCACCTTTTGCTCCGGCTACCCCGCAAATGACCTCGAAAGCCAGCGGCTGCTGATCTTCCGGGTCCACTACGCCGAGACGGTGCAAGGTCAAGCGGGCAGTTTCGCTTTGGCCGGGTTCCAGGTAGAGCTGTGGCGGCTCGAAGGTGTATTCCAGCCGTTCCTGGGCATCGCGGCCGCGCAGGATCGTCAACATCGGCATCGCACCACTGCTGATTAGCCGCACGTTGATCGTGGCCGGATTGCCCTCGGCGCGGGCGGGTTGCAGTTCCAGCGCCAGATAATCGAGTGGGTCGGGTTCTTCGACCAGTGCGGGCGGTTCGTAATCCAGCGCGCACTCCACGCTCTGGTCCCATTCGCCGGGGCCGGCGATATTGCGCGCATGGACACGCACCACGAACGGCGCGTGGACGGCGGCCGCCGGCAATTCGGCATTCGCGGCGCGCGCAATCGTCTTGACGCTAATGGTGGACTCGCGCCCCAATTGCAGGTGTTCGTTTTCGCCCTGAAAGTAGATGCCCAGTACGCCGCTGGGATCTTCGGCTTGCAGATCCACATCAAGCGTCAGACTGGTTGGGTTGGTTAGAACCACCCGGTAGTCGCCTAGCGGCCAATGGACACCTTCGGGTTGCACTTCGACGCGCACCTCGATTTCCGGCTGCAACAGCAACTCGGCCTGGCACTCAATAGGCAGCACCTCTTCGTCGGTGCCGGTCAGGTTAGCAACCAGCGTGAAAGGATAGGGGCGGGCTTCGCCGACGGCCCCGGCTTTGGCCTGCACAGTGAGGGCGACCCGCACCTCTTCACTGGCTCCCAGGCGCACTTTGTTCGGGGTAGCGGTGAACTCCAGAATGCCGCTCGGCTCCGTGCCGACTAGATCGACGATCAGCCCGCCGACCGGACCGTTAGCCAGTAGTACTTCGTAGCGTCCTACTGTGGCGATCTGGCTGGGCGGCTGTAACGTCATCTGCATAGTAGAAGGCGAGCTGACACAGAGCCGCCCGGTGGTGTAGCCGACGACGTTGGGGTCGGACACCGACTGGGCACGCAACCGATAGGCATAAACCCCCGCTTTGGTGCCGCGACGGGGCACCGTGAAGCGGAGCGACAGTTGCGAAGAGTCGCCACGCCAGAGCATGACGCTTTTCACATCCATCTCGTACCACGTCGGATCGAGATCTAGCAGCTCGAAGTTGTACTGATCGCTTTCGTGCAGCTGGCTGGGGTTGACGATGACCGCCGAATTGGATACCGGCACAGCGCCGGCAGTCATAATCACTTCCGGGCTGGCTAGGCGGATCGTCACGCTATCGTCTTTGGCTCGCGCACCGGGGCGTGGCGGCGTGGTGATATGGGCGGCGGGCGGTAGCGCCCCCCCCGCCCCGCTACTGGATGCCGTGCCGGGCAAGGCATGAGCGGGCATCACCGTGGGCGGCAATACCGGCGCGACGGAGGCAACCGCAGGCACCGGAGTCTGTGCTACGCCCAGCGGCGGCGTACCGTAGTTCGATCCCTGGGCGTTGGGCGGCGGCAGCGCGATCGCAGCAGCTCTGGCATCGGCCTGGGCGGTCGTAACCGCCTCTTGCAACGCCTTCACAAACTCATCGGCCGTTTGATAGCGTTCGTCGGGTGATTTGGCGGTGACTTTGATCAACACACGCTCTAGGCCAAGCGGAATGGCGGGGTTGATGCTACGCGGGGCGGGCAACGGTTCATTGATGTGCTTGATCACGACGGCAAACGGCGTGTCGGCGCTGTAGGGCACTCGCCCGGTTAGTAGTTCATAGAGCACGATGCCCAGCGAGTAGATGTCGGTGCGCCGATCTACTGGGGTGCCGCGGCCCTGTTCGGGACTCATATAGGCCGGCGTGCCCGAGATTTGCGAGGGATCAGTGATCGTGGCGCTGCTGAGGATCTTGGCGATGCCGAAGTCCGTCAGTAAGGTTTGGCCGTTGCTGGTGAACATGATATTGTGCGGCTTCACGTCGCGGTGGACCATGCCCCAGCGATGGGCATAGCCCAGCGCATTGCCGACGGCGGTGATGATCTCGCCTACACGGTCCAGGGTCAGCGGTGTGCCGGTGGCCGCCGTTTCGTCCAACACTTGCTTGAGTGTCGGCCCGTCCACAAACTCCATCACCATGAAGCAAATGGTGTCGGCGGTGTCGAAGTCGATCACCTGCACAATATTCGGGTGGCGCAGCCCCGCTACCGCTTTCGCCTCACGGGCGAAGCGTTCGCTGCTGCCGTCGGTGTCGCTCAAGAACTGGTGCAGCACTTTGATGGCTACGGGGCGGTCCAGCGACGGCTGGTAGGCTTTATAGACTTCGGCCATGCCCCCCTGGCCGATGCGTTCCAGGATCTGGTAGCGGCCCAGCGTTTTGCCGATCAGGTTGCTCATAATGCTTTCTCTAGGCGGGGTATAACGCTGTGCGCCCCGCAGTATCGTACCCCAGTGTGCCGTGCAGCGCCGGCGGCATTACGCGACCAAGATGATGAGCAGCGCCGGCAGCAGGATCAGGTTGACGAAGGGTGCCCACTGCGCGGTCTGCGGGGAAGACAATAGGATCAACTGCAAGGCGGTGATCGCGATACTGCCAAAGCCGAGCCAGCCGATCAGTACCGCCTTCCAGCCGGTTACTTCTTGGGGTTTGCTCACGCCGTAAAGCGCCGCTCCCACTAGCGGAAATACGAGTGCCGTAATATAGGGCGTGATTGTGTTCAAGGCCGGAATATTTTGCCCCAGACGCCCCAAGATGAACGGCGCGGCCATCCACAACACTAGGCCGGCGGTGATCAGGATGCGTTGCCACATGGCCCAGAGTGGTTTTTTGTGGGGTGCTTCGGTGACGATCATTTCGCCGTATTGCACACTGGCTTCGTTGGCCGCCATGCCCGGTACCCAGCCCGCTACCTCAAACGGATAGCGGTAGGGGCCGGCTAGGGGTTCCCCCCCGACCCCGCGAACAATTAAGGTCAGTTCGCTGACCTCGCGTGGTTGCAATTCGAGGCGCGGCACCTGGAACAGGAACTCCAATGCTTCGGCTTCGTCACTGCCGCGCAGTACCACGGCTAACGGGCTAAGGCCGGTATTCGCCAGCGTCACCGTGAACTGCCCGGTATCACCGATGATCTGGCTGGGGGTGAGTTGCACACTGAGCGGCGCCGCTTGCGGTCCCGTCGGGGGGGTGTAGAACCAAGTGCCGTGCTGGCTGGTCGCGCCGTTGCTGCCCATGCCCGGCACCCAGGCAGTCGCCTCGAAGCCGTAGCCGAAGTCGCTACCGTCGTTACCGATGCGTCCGCCCTCTTTGGGAGTTACGGTCAGGTCGATTAGTTCGACCGCACCCGGCTTCAATTCGAGCCGCTGTGGCTCAAACGCAAAGGCCAGCAAATTGCCGTCGTCGCGCGCCCGCAACACCACGGGCAGGGTATTGTTCACGCCGCTAGTCAAGCGCAATTGGAAATGACCGATATCGCCGACCATTTCGGGCGGCAGGATATCCATGCGAAACAACGTCTCCATGTGCCCGTACACAAATTCGCCTTGCGCCACCTGGTCGGTCTCCGAGGAACCGTCGTCGGGCGCGGCGTGGACGATCACCTGGAAGGGGAACGTCGCTTCGTCGGCGGGCGGCGCACCTTTGAGCCGCACCAGCAGCGGCACTTCGGTGCTGCCTTCAGGGGCCAGTTGGATTTGATCAACGCGCGTGCCAAAAAACAAATCCAGTGCGCCGGCCGGGTCTTCGGCGCGTAAGGTCAGGCGCAACCCGGCATGGCTGGGATTGGTGATCTTGACCTTGAAATCGTCCTGGGTGTTGGTGGCGGCGTTCGCGCTAGGCGTTCGTTCGATGGCGATGCCGTATTCGACCGGTGGCTCATAGACGAACGCCCCGGTTACCGGCACGCCGATTTCGGGCGCGTTGGCGCCCGCCCCGCCCTGGCGCACGCTGACGACAAAGTTGTACAGCCGTAATTCGGGCTTGATGCCCTGGCGCACGCGCACTGTGACCGGCAGGATCACCGAGGTGCCGGGTTGCAGCGTCAGGTTATTCTGCTGGAAGCGAATGTCGAGCAGATCTTCCTGGTCTTTGCCGCTGAGGGCGCATTCCAGCGCTATGGTGTTGATGCCGGGGTTCGAGATGTTGAGATTGAAGCGTCCTTCAATGCCCTTGAGGCGCGCCGGCAAGAGTTCCAGGCGGATCAGGCCCGGCACATAAATAAATTGCGCGGGCAAGGCACGCGCTTTTTCCCGTTCGTCAGCCGACTGCGCGCTGATCGTGAAGGGGAAGGTGCGCTCGTCGCGCAGAGTTTGGCCGGCCGGTAGGCGTACATGGAGGGCGACGAAAGCACTGCCGCCGGGGGCCAATTGCGGGCCGGCTGGGTCGAACGTGTACTCCAGCATTCCTTCGGGGTCGCCGGCGCTCAACACGACATCTTGCGGAGTTTTGCTGCGGTTCAGTACCGTCAACTCGAAGGTGGCCTCTTGTCCGCGGATCAGATCGCGTTTGACGCGCAGGGTCAACGCTTCGGCCAGGGCAACAAACAGCACTCCGTTCGCCTGGCTGATGCGGTTGCTGACTGCCGCCGAGCGGGCGCGCAGGGTGTAGTCGTAGCGGCCGGCCAGGGTGTCCAAGTTGCCGGGCGCACGCAGTGCGATGTTGATCGTTTTCTGCTCGTTGGGAAACAAGGCCACCGTGCGGACGGGTAGCGTGAACCAGGTGGGATCGAGTTCGGGGATGTCGAGGCTATAGCTGTCAATCACACTGGTCTGATTGTGGATGACCGCGATCACCTGAACTTCATCGCCGCCTGCCGTCACCGTAACCCGTTCAGGTTGCAGGGTGATTACCAATTGTTCTTGCATGGTCATGTTGCGGCACCCTCGTGGCTCTCTAACTGCCAACGCCCGGCCTCGGCGGGGAACGGCCGGCACGGTACTTGGGTCGGCGGTAGAATTGCGCCTATTATAGCACGCCTACCGCAGGCGCGTCAATTCACCGTTATAGGTTATAGGAGGAACATTGTGCAACGGGCTGGGGAGTTACGGGTGCCGGGCCGCCCCGGTACGAAGAGAGGGTGCCAGAGAGGGGAGTCGAACCCCTACGGCCTTGCGGCCAATGGTGTTTAAGACCACAGCGTCTGCCATTCCGCCACTCCGGCTTACCATGTCATGTATAGTTGCTGCTATATTCTACGTTAATGTGCGTCAGGAGCCATCATGCCGTCAATCACGCCTTCGGCGGCGGCGATCAGCCGGCGGATGAGGCGGCGGGCCGCTTCCCGCTGCTCCGGTTGGTCCTCGAAAGAGATTTCAGCGGTGTCGCTGAGTGCGCCTTCGGTGAACATCGCCAGCATGATCAGCGCGTCAAGGGTATAGCCTTCGCGCACTCGGCTTTCGGCCGCAGCGCGCATGAAGCCCGCCAGCACCGCCGGGTTGTCCTGTGCGATGCTGCCAATGCAGGCATCCACCACCATTGCCAGGCGCGGGCGCAACTGTTCGGGCGTGCTATGTTCGTACTCCGAACCGGCCGCCGGGGCTTGCTGCACCAGGGTATCAATTAACTGATCGCGGTGGACCGCTAAAACTTCGGCCAACGCTGCGGCTGTGGATTGCTCGGTCATCAGGCAAATCTCCGCGCGGATATAAACAAAGAGGGAAAGCCGCTCGCTTTCCCTCTGGACGCTGCTGGGGAGCGGAAGACCAGATTCGAACTGGCGACCCTCTCCTTGGCAAGGAGATGCTCTACCACTGAGCCACTTCCGCATCACGTGGGGGTATTATACCAGAGCAGTGGTGAGGTGTCAAGGGCTTTTCCACTTACCGCCAGGGCTTACGCATCTAATCTGGAAGGGGGTCAGCGGCGGGTGGGGGCGCGGATTTGGTAAGATTAGGGTAGCCTTTAGCAAAGGAGCTACCATGCCATCTACTGACCAGCAGTTCGCCACCGTA
>JBBRPH010000097.1:0-14045 GCA_038228295.1 Chloroflexia bacterium
AAACCACCGATCCAGTCGGCTATTTGGCCGTTGAGGCCAAAGGGTTGGGGCTGCTCAAGCGGAAGCGCCCACGGGCCTTAGCCCGCATCCCCGACTTGACAACGGCCACCGAGTCCTTAACTTGTAGCTGATGGCCTAAGGCATAGTAAGTAAGAGGATTAATCCCATGTGCGGCTCGATCTTACTCGATTCCGCACCTATATGCAAGACAAGGTCAGTAATCCGGCATAGCTTGCGCGGCTTTGCCCAGGCGTGTCACGCCGCAAGCAACTACCGCTACCGGACGTTTTGATCTATAAGGTCTGGGGCAAAACCACAACTGCGGCGGGCATCCGCCGGCTATCGGAAGTCTAAAACCCGCTATATCACAGCACCGCAAAGATTAAGCGTTTTTCAAGCAGTAGGTGTATATAATAACCACAGTAAGTAAAAACAACTGCCCCATCAGTGGGGGCCAAAGGGATAGCTACAAGGAGATAGACACCATGTTGAGCCAATTTCAGCAACGCAAACTCAGCTATATGTTTGACGTGTACGACGCAGACAAAAACGGCTTTCTGGAGAAGAGCGACTTTGCCCAGGTGGGGCAACGCTTCGACACCCTGCTGAACCTTCCCGGAGACCGGGCCAGCAACTGGTTCCTGGACTTCTGGCAAGGAATGTCCCAGGTGGCCCAGCCGAACGGACAAGTAACGCGCAAAGCCTGGCTGGATTTCCTCGACCAATTGTGGAACCGGCCTGACGTTTACGAAGCAACGATCCTGGCGGGAGCCTCGTTCTATATGAGCGCGCTTGATACAGACGGCGATGGTATGCTGAACCCTTCCGAGTATCGCGTGTTTTTCCAGGGTATGGGGCTAGATCCCGACCTGGCGAATAAAGCATTCGCGAAGATGGACGACAATCATGACGGTCAACTTAGTATCAGCGAATACAGCCAGCGCGTGCGCGAGTTCTATGGTGATGATCCCGCCGCGCCGGGGAACTGGCTGCTTGGCCCCGTCGTCTAGGCAGAGAAATCATGCATCGCGTGGCCGTCATCGGTTGTCCTAGCGCGACTACGTCACATAGCATGATGCCGTGCCTGGAACGAGCTACTCCAGGCACGGCTTTGCAACAAGATAGGAGAACTACGCGATGCTAACGGATTTACAAGAGCGCAAGTTGGCCCACACCTTCAAACTCTGGGACGCGAACAGAGACGGAATCATTGAGCGGGCGGACTACGAGTTGCTCATCGAGCGGGTAGCCGCCGTGCGTGGCTGGGTGCCGGGATCGGCAGGCTATCAGCAGTTGCAACGTCTCTATTTGGGGTTGGGGGAAGGGATACAGGCATATGCCGATCCTAATCATGACAACCAAGTGAGCCGCACCGAGTGGATGACCTGCTTCGCCGACTGGCTCAAAGACCCTGCCGCCTTCAGCCAAAGGATCAGCCTAGTATCAGAAGCAGTATTTGCCCTGTTGGACCAGGATGCGGATGGGACGATTACGCACGATGAGTGGGATCTGCATGCGCGCCTGTACAACGCCGTGCCTGATGCGACAGGCGCGATCTTCAGTCGGCTCGATGCGGATGGTGATGGGCGGATTCCTAGGGATGATTTTATTGCGGTGAGCTTGGATTTCTTCCTAACCGAAAATCCGCAGGCTCCAGCGAACTGGATGTTCGGGGATTTTTAACCGAGCCGCCGGCAGTGGCCGGCCCCACCTGGCGGAGCTATCCGGGGCGCAGTCTCACTCTATATGCCCCGTTCGGTTCTGCCGCCGCTGCGTGGGCACCGACGGCTCTGCGTATCGCCGACCGGGTGGTGGCGCGGCTCGCGGCCCTGCTTCAGTCAAGCGGGGCCGTGGCGCCGGCGCGGATCGCCCTCGTCCTCATCGATTCGCTTGACCAATACCGGCCGCAAGCCGGGGCGGTCGAGGCGGAACCGCATAACACCACTCCCGCAGGCGATCTACCGCCAATCATCCTGGCGGGGGGGCAACGCGGCGGGGCCGGCGAACTGCTCGTCGCCCCGCTGACACGCCTATATGTTGCCCATTGGTGCGGCGCGGCGGCCCTGGAGGCGGGGGCGATCCTCAGCGGCATTGTGGGCTTGATCGCCGCCGAAGTGGGCGCTGGTGCTTCACTGACGGCAGCCGATGCTTGGATGCGTACCCAACTAGCCGCGCACGTTCCCATTGCGCTGATCACTCAGCCGGCAACCACGTCGTTTGTGGCCTTTCTCGTCCGCACTTTGGGGGTAGGCGCCCTGCGTGAGTTTCTAGCCGCCTACGATCCAGTGCGCCGTGACCACGCCGCGCTGCGAGCCTACGGTCGTCCCTTGCATATGCTGGAAGCAGCTTGGCTGGCTACGCTGCGCCGCTCGCCGACAGCAACGTTGCGCGTATTTTTCCGCCAGATTCGGCCCTTGGTCCATCCAGGTCCGCGCATCGCGCTGGAAATCGGGATCTGTATGTTGATCGGGTGGGGATTCATTCTCGTGCTGCCGCTGTCCAGCCAGTATATCTTGGACACCGTACTGCCCGCCCATGATCTGACGTTGCTGGGCCTCTGTAGCGCCGGTCTATTTCTCGCTTACGTCGTGAATACGTTGGCCGACCAGCGCCGCCTCTACCTGGGTGCTAACCTCACCCAGGACACCCTGATCGGGTTGCAGGAGGATCTATTCGCGCATTTGCTGCGGTTAGCACCCGCCTTCTATACGCAGGCACACACCGGCGATCTGGCGGCGCGTTTCACCAGCGACAGCACGATCATCGAGCAAGCCGTAGATGGGGTGATCAACAGCGGGATACCGATGGCCCTGACGGCGCTCGTGGTTGCCGGCCTGCTGGTTTCGCTCAACGGGTTCCTTGCGGCCCTGCTGTTGGTCCTGGTGCCCCCCTTTGCCCTAGCCTACCGTTAGCTGCGCGGGCGGTTGGACCAGGCGCTCTATACGCAGCAGCATCTAGGCGGCAATCTACAAGCCGGTATCCAGGAGAGCTTGACCGGTCAGGCCGTTATCCGCGCCTTCCGTATGCAAGAGCGCATCTATCACACCTACCGCGTCCAAGTGGCCCGCATTGATCATATTGATACCGGAGTGCGTGTACTCGCCGGGCGGTTCGGCACCAGCACAGGCGTGGCCCTGGCGGCCGGGCAGATTCTGGTACTCGGGGCCGGGGGCACCCTGCTGATGCAGAACCAGCTTACCCTCGGCACCTTAGTTGCCTTCCTCGGCCTAGTCCCCACGTTGTTCACCCCGATTGCCGCTTTGAGCGATGTGGGCCGACTGATTCAGAACGCGGCAGGCGCGCTAGAGCGGATCACGGAACTGCTGCAGCAGGAGGTGACGGTCGGCGATGATCCGGCGGCGACCGCCCTGCCGCCGCTGACAAGCGCCATCCGCTTCGAGCACCTGAGTTTCGACTATACACCCGGCCGGCCGCTGTTCCAAGATATAGATCTGACAATCCCGGCGCGCAGTCAGATTGCGGTGGTAGGGCCGTCGGGTGCCGGCAAGAGCACGCTCGCCTACTTGCTGTTACGTTTCTGGGATCCGACGGCGGGGCGCATCCTGTTCGATGGGCAGGATATCCGTAGGGCCACGCAGGCGAGCCTCTACAACCAACTGGGTATCGTCTTCCAGGACACATTCCTATTCAATACAACGATCCGCGAGAATATCGCGCTGGGCCGCCCCGATATTACCGATGCGGCAGTGGTTGCCGCCGCCCAGGCGGCCCAACTCGACGGCTTTATTGGGAGCCTGCCGCTGGGCTATGATACTGTGGTAGGCGAGCGGGGCGTGCGGATGAGTGGCGGGCAACGCCAGCGGCTAGCGATTGCGCGCGCACTGGTCGGCAATCCCGCAGTGCTGATCTTCGACGAGGCGACTAGCGCGCTTGATGCTCAAACCGAACGCGAACTTCAAGAGGTACTGGCGCGTGTCTCGCATGGGCGAACCACCATCGTGATCACCCACCGTCTGGCCCAGGCGGCGGCCGCCGATCAGATCGTGGTGCTGGATGAGGGGCGCGTAGTGGAGCAGGGCCGACATGGTGAACTGATGCAGCAGGGCGGCCTGTATCGCCGCCTGTTTGAGGAGCAGGCGGGCTACGTGGGAGCTAATGGGCAGATGCGGTCACGCACAGCGGCGGCCCGTCTGCGGGCTATTCCGCTCTTCGCCGACCTGACCGGCGCGGCGCTAAACACCCTCGCCGAGGAACTGGAGTGGGAAGCCTTTGCGGCGGATGTGGAAGTGGTGCGGCAGGGCACGCCGGGTGATAAGCTGTACCTCATCCAGCGGGGTACCGTCGCGGTGTTGATGCGGGATCACCAAATGGAGCGGGAGATCGCCCGACTTGCCGACGGTGATTACTTCGGTGAGGGAAGTCTGCTGGACGGCGGGCTACGCACGGCGACCGTGCGGACCATCGAGCCGACCGAATTCTACACGCTGACTCGTGCGCGATTTTCCGCCCTGCTGGAGCGCACGCCTGCTATACAAGCAGCGGTTGAAGCCGTCTTACAAACTAGGCGTGCCAACCGGCTGCGCCTGATCCCGCTGTTCGCCGGCCTCGACTTCACAGATCTGCTGGCGCTAGGGGCCACTCTGCAAACCGTGCGCTTCCCAGCCGGGGCCGAGGTGGTGCGGCAAGGCGAGCCGGGCGATACCCTATACCTCATCCAGCGGGGCAGTGCGGTGGTGCTGGTCACGGCAGGTGCAGAGGAGCACGAGATCGACCGGATGACCGACGGGGACTATTTCGGTGAAATTGCGCTATTTAGCGGCGGCCGGCGCACAGCCACGGTGCGTACTACAGAGCCGACGGACTTCTACCGTCTGAGCCACGCCCGCTTCACCGTCCTCCTGGACTCGGCACCAACCCTCCGGGTCGCCGTTAACGCGGCGCTGCACACCCGTTGGGCCAGTCGCCTACCCCTGATCCCGCTGTTCAGCGGCCTGTCTCCCACAACCCAGGCGGCGGCAGCGGCCGTGCTGCGCTGGGAGAGCCGGACGGTGGGCGAGATTATCGTCCGCCAGGGGGAACCCGGTACTACGCTCTATATCCTCCAACAAGGGGCGGCCGAGGTAGTTAGCGTGACACCTGAAAGCGAAAAACGGGTGGCCTTACTGGGTGCCGGAGACACTATCGGTGCGCTTATTGTGCGCGATGGTGCGCGTCACCCAGCCACAGTGCGGACGATTCAGCCGGCGGAACTCTACTGTCTGGATCGCGCGGCACTACAGACGCTGCTGGCGCAGGCACCGGATCTGCGGGCACGGCTACGAGCGGAACAGGATTCGCCACCCGCAGCAACGTAAAGGTGCATTCGCAGTTTGGTCGGACAGCGTAGAGTTTGTAAGTTTTACAACGGTTCCTTTACCTCCTTGCAGCTACACCGTATCAGGTAGCTTGTCAGATAGGCCGACTCCTGGTATAATGGCATAAGGCGCAATGACGGCCGACTGCCAATGGGGGCAGATGCGAGGTATAAGCACCCCTGACAGGTCTGATCCCCATGCGGGTGAGGAAAAGGAGCATAGAGTCAATGGAATCAAAGGACACGCAGCCGGCTGTTGTCGAATCCACCAGCGACTGGGAATCCGGCAACGCGCCTACCCCGGTGAAGCACGACGGCTATAGCCGCAGCAGTCATAATCACTCCCTGAACGAAGGGTTGGAGGCCGAAGCCAATAGCGATCTCGGCAACCAGGGCCGCGATGCTTACGAAGAAGCGCCGGCACAAGCCGACCTCGGCCACTAACTCCGCAACGCAGTCGCCGCAAAAGCCGCCTCTCGGTGCTTATGCATCGGGGGCGGCTTTTTCCATGCCCGTCGTCGGATACAGCACCGGCCAGAGAGCAAAACTCTCTGGCCGGTAGGGTTGGAGCGCGAGGTCGGTGGGCCGGCCCCGTGCGGGGCTAACGGGTCGGGGTGCCGGCTGGGCAGGTACCCAGCGGGTTCGTGACCGCCAAGTAGACGATCTTAGCGATCTGGCCGCGGAAGGCATAGTTGTTCGGACGGAACGTGTTGTCGTTATAGCCTGTGATGATACCGTGGCAGACGGCCGTCTCGATGGACGGATAGAAGACGTTGCTCGGCGCGACGTCGGTGAAGGTCGGCGTGGCCGGGTTGCGTAGCGCGAAGCCCGCCCCGATCACCACGATCTTCGCCAACTGCCCGCGCGTCACAAAGTCCGACGGGCGGAAGTACGGCCGCCGGCCACTGTCGCAGGGTTCGCTTTGGCCGGTCTGCGGGTCCACCCCGCCGCAGTTATAGCCCGACACGATGCCGCGCGCCGCCGCTGTTTCGATCAATTGGTAGAACACGCTCGCGCTGGTCACATCGGCGAAGGTGCCCGTCGCGGGCGGTGGGACCAATGCGAGGTTGAAGGCCAAGGTCACGATCTTGGTCATCTGGGCGCGCGTCGTGTTGTTGAACGGCTTATAAGTGCCGTCGTTATACCCGGAGATCACGCCGTGGCAGGCCAGGTAGTACACGCCGGTATAGTAGTAGGCCGTCGGGTCGGTCACGTCCGTGAAGCGGATCGTGCAGGGGGTCGCGGTGGCTGCCGGCGTTAGCGTCACGGTCGCGGTGTTCGGCACACTGGTCGCCGTCGCCGCCACGCTCGTTTGCGTTGCCGCCATACTGGTCGCGGTCGCAGTCGCGGTCACAGTCGCCGTGTACGCCACACTCGTCGCCGTCACGGTCGCTGTCCCTGTCGAGCAGGGCAGATTACTCACCGTCACCGTGTAGTTCGCACAGCCTCTGTTCGGCTGGAATTCTTCCACCACGATGACCAGATTGCTATTGGCGGGCACCGTCACCGACATCGTGACCGGGCCTTGCACCGGAGCACCGCCGGAGTCGCCTAGGTAATTAGCGCACAGATTGGTCGGGTCGAAGCTACCCTGATACAATTCGGCTTGCAGCGCCGTGGCCCCACAGCCGGTGCCGTTCACTACGACGGTGACACAACGCGGGCTATTGCTGCTGTTGCTGACCGTATAAGAGTCGTAGTGGTATGGATTGGTATCACCGCTGGGACCGGGGCACGTCTTGGGCGTGGCGCAACTGCTAGGGGGGCCGCTCACGGCCACGAAGTCCACATGCGTCGGGTCGCCGGCGGTGATGCTGCCGCTAAAGATCTGCGTCGAACCGGGGCACGTGGTTGCCGTCGCGGTGGGCGTCGCGCTACTCGTGATTGGTGTCCGCGTCTGGGTGGCGGTAGCCGACGGCGGCACGATCGTGAGCGTGATCGTTGGGATGGGGCTGGTCGCCGTTGCCGTCGCCGTGCTCCCCACCGCAGTCTGGGTGGTCGTGGCCGTGCCCACCATAGCGGTCCGTGTCTGCGTCGCCGTGCTCGTCAGCGGCAGGACCGTAATAGTAATCGTCGGGATGAGGCTGGTGGCCGTCGCCGTGGCCGTACTCCCGACCGCAGTCGGCGTGCTGGTAGCGGCGACGTTGGTTTGCGTCGCCGTAGCCGACGGTAGCACGATCGTGAGCGTGATCGTCGGCAGCACACTGGTAGCCGTCGCCGTTGTGGTCGCCGTATTCACCGGAGTCGTAGCCGTGATCGTGGCCGTCGGCCCGGCGGTGCTCGTGCGCGTCGCCGTCGCCGTGTTCGCCACGCTCGTGCTGGTCACCGTCGCCGTGACGGTCGTACACGGCACTGTGGAACTTACGAGTACATCATCTACGAACCAGCCTGTACGCGCTACACTGGTGTCGGTACCTTCGCGGAAGCGGAAGCGCAGACTCTGGCCGCTATAACTCGCTAGGTTGACGATCACTTGCGTAAACGCTGCGCCATTGCTGCCCGTCCAGGCCGCCCGCCCCGCCAGCGGATTACTGAAATTATTGCTAATAGTCCCGCTGTAGCCGCCACTGGTGATGTTGGGGCCGGCATCGGTCCAGGTTGTACCGCCATCGGTCGAGGTTTCCAACACGCCGCCGTCAAACCCCGCCTCCATCGTATACTTATGCCAGAAGGTGAGTGTGCCCCCAGCGGCCGAAATGTTGACCGGCGCGGTGAGTTCCAGGCGTTGGTCCGAGACACCCGCTTGATCGGGAGCAAAGGCGGAGTTGGTGCCGCTGTGGGGGACCGGAGTGGGAACCCAGCCGCAGTTACCCGGCACACAAGTTGCCACTACCGAACTGAATACGCCCAGCCCGCTCTCAAAGCCTTCGGTGAGCAAGGGGCAACCCACGACGGCCGTGGCCGTCGCCGTCGGGGTCAGCGTGAAGGTCGGCGTGGTTGTCGCCGTCGCCGGGGTGCCGGTAGCCGTGGCCCCACCTGACGTGCAACTGGGAAATTTGAAGCTGCCGATACGCGTGCGCCAGTTAACGTTGGCATCGGCGGCATAGTATTCCGTGGTGTAATAGAAGGTGCAGTCGTCGGTCGGGTCCACCGTCAAGTCGCTATAATCTCCCCAGCGATTCGATCCGGTCTGCGCGCCGCTGCCGTCGAACAGGTGGGCTTCGCCCTGGCTCAGGTTATTGATGGGGTCGGTTGCCAGCCGCCCGGCATAGCGGATCTGCGGTTTAAGCGTGGCGCTGGAGGTGCTGAAACCGAGGGCGATGTCGCCGTTGGTGTCCATGGCCGCGCTGCCCATCCAGCGCCAGGTGGTATCGGGCTGATAGGTGCTCTCTTGGAACACCGTCACCGGGCCGGCGGTCGGGTTGCGGATCTCAAACCAGCGGATGCCGGCGACACCACCTGAACTCACGCTATAATTGCCGACCAGTGATTCTTGGCCGCTAGCAAACTTGCGATAGGCCAGGCGGTACATCAACCGGTCGCTGAGGGCGTCCAATTGTTGCCCGGTGCCGAGTTGGGGTATACAGGTGCCCGTCGCCGAGCAAAGCTGGGTAAAGGCCGCCGCTGCGGGGGTGGCAAAGGTGGTGAAAGTCGAGTTCGCCGGTGTCACCCAATCCACATGGTAGTGGTAGAGGTTCATCACGCCACTGCCGGGGAAGCCCAGGAAGGTCTCCGCCGCTCCAGTGGTCGGCTGAATGGAGCCGTCTAGGTCGGCCGGCTGAATCGGGGATACGCCGCTACCTAACGGCCCACTGGTTGTCTGATAGCCGGCAACCTGACCGAGCAGCATCTTAGTGCGGTCGAACACAAACGGCTGCGGCCCCAGGTAAGTAGTACCGGAGGCATTAAACACGTTCATGCTCATGTAATAGCCGTCGGGCCACACACCGAGGTGCGGGTAGTCAAAGAAGTTGCTGCCTAGGTGGTAGCCGTAACGATTGTAGCTACCAGTGGCATCGCTGCTGGTCGAAACGGCCACGCACTCATCGGTGATGGGCGTGCCGCCGGTGGCGCTGGCAAATTGGCTGACCAACCAGCGGTTCGCCAGTTGATCATACAAGACGACCGGATCGCCGGCGCCGCCGTTCTGGCACGCGCCACCGAAGCCTGACCAGATGCTGGTGATTCCACTGGGGCCGAGCAGTGAGGCTCCAGTGGTTTTGTTGAAAACCTGGTAGCCTTCATTCACAATCTGCACATACTGTGTGGCACCCACTTCGCCGTTGGTATCAGGCGGCGAGCAGTTGCAGCTTACGCCCGGAAAGCCGACGCCGTCGAAACTCAAGATCGGCGCGGGCATCGCCAGTGGCGCAAATGCGTGTTGCACCACGGTATCGGGCGCATCCTTATGCGGCATCGGCAGATGAGGATGATCACGTCGCAGTTTTTCCGCGCCAAAATTGACCGGCGTGATCGGCAAATCACGCAGGGCGGGCGAGGTATCGTTTTTGTACGAGGAGCCGATGACCATGTTGCCGGCTTGTGTGGCGCCCGGCAGGTAGCCGCCGGTCGGAGCCGTCGCCGCCGCGAAGCTGTTACGAATTTGGAACGCGCCGACCGCAAGTAAAACCAGCACCACGGCGGCAAACACCAAGCGTCGTGGGCGATAGCGTATGAGATACTGAGGCATAGCAGAGTCCTTCCTAAATTAATGGATCTGAGAAGAGATAGAGAAAGATGGGGTGCAAAGCGGCTATAGTGACATTATAACACATATTTGTCCACAAGTGATCGGTTTTATCGGTCGCCGCAGACACAGACCGGCCCGTGCATACTACGCACGGGCCGGTCTGGTGAGGGGTGCGCAACCGGTCGGCCGGTCACGCATCTTAGGTTAGCGGGTCGGGGTACTGGCTGCGCAGGTACCCTGCGGGTTCGTGACCGCCAAGTAGACGATCTTGGCGATTTGACCGCGGAAGGCATAGTTGTTCGGCCGGAACGTGTTGTCGCTGTAGCCACTGATGATGCCGTGGCACACCGCCGTCTCGATGAACGGATAGAACACGTTGCTCGCCGCCACGTCGGTGAAGGTCGGCGTGGCCGGGTTGCGCAGCGCGAAGCCCGCCCCGATCACCACGATCTTCGCCAACTGCCCGCGCGTCACAAAGTCCGACGGGCGGAAGTACGGCCGCCGACCGCTGTCGCACGGTTCGCTCGCCCCCGTCTGCGGGTCCACCCCGCCGCAGGTGTAGCCCGACACGATGCCGCGCGCCGCCGCCGTCTCGATCAATTGGTAGAACACGTTGCCGGGGGCCACATCGGCGAAGGTACCCGTCGCGGGCGGCGGGACCAGCGCGAGGTTGAAGGCCAACGTCACGATCTTGGTCATTTGCGCCCGCGTCGTGTTGTTGAACGGCTTATATGTGCCGTCAGCGTAGCCGCTGATCACGCCGTGGCAGGCCAGGTAGTAGACGCCTGTATAGTAGTAGGCACTCGGGTCGGTCACGTCGCTGAAGTGGACCGTGCAGGGCGTGGCCGATGGCGGGGCCGTGCTCGTGACGCTCGGCACGACGGTCACCGTGCTGGTGCTGATCGCCGGCACCGTCGCCGTGCTGGTCGCTGTAGACACCGGGCTGGTAGCCGTGGTCGTCGGGCCGGCGGTGCTCGTGCGTGTGACAGTCGCCGTAGCCGTGCCGCAATTCACGCTGAAGTTCAGCGCCAAGCCCGGCGTGACCGGCCCGCCGGCGGTGTTACATTTGTACTGCGTGAACGGGTTGAGTCCGGCATCCTGCACGCCGATGGTCTCGCCGGCCGAATCGGTGATGCCCGCGCCGTAGACCACTTGGAAGTTGGGGCTACCTTGCGTCAGTACTACTTCATAGTTCTCCGGCGTACCGCCGCTGAACAGCGTGGTGCGCCACTCGATGTAGAAGGTGCTGCCGACCGTGGCCGTGAAAATGCCGCTGCCGGCGGCATCGGTGAGTTGATCATCCCAGTAGGGGAAGATGCTGTAGGTGGTAGCTGCGTCGGGCAGACACGTGTTGGCATAGCCGGAATCGGGCGCACCGAAGTTGAGTTGGCCGTTGGAACTCACGCTGGCCGTGGTATAGGTCTGCCCATACAGCGTCACCGGGAAGGGCAGCGTAATCGGGCTGTTGCAATCGTCGCAGTGATTGCCGACATCGGTCGTGCCGGGCACAATCGTCGCCGTGGTCGCGGCGATGGCATACACCAGACACGGGTTCGAGGTCGCTGTCGCCGTAGCCGTATTGGCTGCGGTCGGGGTTTGGGTCACAGTCGCGGTCTGCGTCGCAGTACTCGTGCGTGTGGCGGTCGGCAGGGTGCCCGTCGGCGTCGGCGTCGCGGTGCCGAGCGCGCAGTTCGGGAACTTAAAGCTGCCGATGTGCATCCGCCAGCCGGTCGCGCTGCTCGGCACATATTCGTTCACATACCAGAAGGTGCAGTCATCAGTCGGGTCCACCGTCATGTCCGTGTAGTCGCCCCAGCGCTGGCCGCTGGTCTGCGAGGCGGTGCCGTCCAGGATCGAGGCTTCGCCCTGCGGCAACGTGCCGGGCGGATCGTTCGCCAAGCGGCCGGTGTAGCGGATGCTGGGGAACAGGGTCGTGCTGGAGGCGCTGTAGCCTAGCGCAATATTGCCCACATGGTCCATCGCCATACTGCCCATCCAGCGGTGGATACCGTCGGTTACACCGGGGGCGTAGGTGCCTTGCTGGAAGATGGTCGGGTTGCTGTTGGGGCTGCGGAGTTCATACCAGCGCACGCCGGCCACGTTGCCGTTCGGCCCCGCACCACCGTCCACCGACTGGTTGGTCAGCAGCGACTCGTAACTGCCCATGTTGCGGTAGGCTAGGCGGAACAACGGCCGCTGGCGATAGGAGAGAATATCGATCTTGTTGGTGGTACCCGGCTGCGGGATACAGGCACGAGTCCCCCCGCAGGGCGCAAAAATCGAGTTGAAAGGCGCCGTGTTGAGGGTATTCGCCAGCGCGAAAGTTGAGTTAGCCGGCGTGACGAAATCCACATGGAACTTCCAGAGCGTTAGCGCATCCTGCGGCGCGCCGTAGGTGGCGTTATCGTCCATCGAGCCGACGAAGTAGTTAGGGCTACCGGCGGGCGGCAGCGCCGTGCCATCCAGATCGGTGGGTAGCAGGCCGTCGCCCACGTTGTACATTGGCGTGGGGGGCGCCAAGAAGGAGACTACCTGCGCATTCGGGATGCCGGCGATCATCTGCGCGCGGTTTAGGGCATATGCGCCCGCACCGGCAAAGTTGGAACCGGCGAACTCGCGCGTGCTGATATAGTACGCATCCGGCCAGACCCCATACTTAGGATAGTCGGGGAAGTTGCTGCCCGTCGTGAAGGCATAGCGGCTGTAGGTGCCGGTCGGGTCGGCGGTGGTGGAAAGCGCGACGCAGTTGTAATAGGTCGGCCCCGCCGCTGTGAATTGGCTCAACAGCCAGCGGTCGGCAAACCGATCATACAGTACCACTGGGTCGCCTGCGTTCTCAGTCTGGCAAGGGCCACCGAAGCCGCTAAACAGTGTGTTGGTATTGGCCGGACCGAACAGCGACGTGCCGGTTTTGTTGAAAATCTGGAACTGGAGGTTGCCCATCGCCACATAATGGTTGGGACCGACAGCGCCGTTGGGGTCGGGCGGCTGACAGCCGCCGCAGCCGATGGTCGAGTCGAAGCTGACAATGGGGGTCGGCATCGCCAACGGGCCAAGCAGGCGCTGAACGACCGAATCATTGGTCTTGCGGGCCGCGATCTTGGGCGGTAGGTCGCCACGCTCGTTCGCGTCGCGAAACCCCTTCGGTGCTTGAGCGGTGAGCGGGACGATGGAGCGCAGCGGCGGCGAGACGTCAAAGTGCACGGCGGTACTCACGCCGCGATAAATAGCCGAGCTACCCGTTGCGGCGGCTACCGCCGGCACCGGCGCGTTGGCAGGGGGAAGGGCGGCTTTGGCCGCCCCGCCGATACCTAGCACGGCGATGATTGCGGCCAGCGCCGCAGCCCGATAGGGGCGTACAGTTATATTCATGATCTCCATTCCTTTCGAGAAATAAACCTGAGGCTAACACTGAACGAGACGAGTGGCGTGGAGCAGCGCAAGATACTCCGACCTATTCCTTTCTACACTGAGGGGAATACTTAACGGAGCCGAAGAAGTCCGATACACTACATTAGGGTTATCGGGCTGTGGTGAAGAGGAACAGCAGTGAGATAGCGTTCTTCCCCATGTTTTGTCATTATAGTCCACCCCGCGAAACAATGTCAATATTGACGGCCCCCTATTCCAGGGCCGACGCTAGGGGAGAGCCTCGGTGTAGGGTACCCGCCGAGGTGATAGGCAAGCATAAGCGCACGGCGTGCGCCTATGCTTGCCCCTAAGCAAACCTTTCCGCTACGCCTGGCCCCCGCAGCAGTAAGCGAACCGGCCCGTGAGCAATGCTCACGGGCCGGTCGGCTAAGGGGCGGGGCTCACGCCTAGCGGTTCCCCGCCCCTGTATTAGCGGGTCGGGGTGCCGGCCGGGCAGGTACCCTGCGGGTTCGTGACCGCCAGATAGACGATCTTGGCGATCTGGCCGCGGAAGGCATAGTTGTTGGGCCGGAACGTGCTGTCGCTGTAGCCACTGATGATGCCGTGGCACACCGCCGTCTCGATGAACGGGTAGAACACGTTGCTCGGCGCGACATCGGTGAAGGTCGGCGTGGCCGGGTTGCGCAGCGCGAAGCCCGCCCCGATCACCACGATCTTCGCCAACTGCCC
>JBBRPH010000098.1:0-13981 GCA_038228295.1 Chloroflexia bacterium
GATTTCGGCCGCAGCGACGCGGAGCTGCCCCGCCTGCTGGTCGACCAGATTGACCAAGCGGACCATGAGTGCCCGAGTCGCCGGGTCGGCAATGGCGGCGGGATCAAGGTCGTCCAACATACCCCGATTGTACCTGATTGCCCATTTCCGTGCCATCCCCCCCTTTTCTGAGCAGATACTAAAAGATCGTCAAAGAACCGAGGATCCGCCCACGCACGCAACGAATATGGACCTGAACCGGTCGCATATGATCGCTGATGAGTTTGGCGGCTCTGGTTACGCAAATTCGTTGAATTTACTATCAACAAGTGCCCATTATAATCAGAAAATTATGCGAGAGCAGGAACGTGCCATTAAACGAACGATTGTTAATTCTAATGCTGACGAGTTCGATCTGGAAGTTGGTGTAACGTGGGGTGCATTTAATACACAAGTTGTAAGAGATGCCATTATGCGAAACCCTGAGCTACAGCGGAAGTTCCGTAGCCATCCTGAAAAGTTAGAACCCAAGTTAGATGCGTATCTAAAGAGCTGTCAGGATCTGACGGGTCAAAACCTCCAACGTGTGATGGACACACGCTACGATTGGAGTGTAAGTGCAACTGGTAGACAAACCAAATTCCCGCAAGCTGCTATAGGACCTGACATCTGGATGGGCACATAATTCAATCTGTCGCTAGTGACCCATTTGTGTGCCAATGCGACACTACTTTGTAGTGCGTGCAGGATTGACTGGAACCCTTTTTAAGGAGCGTTAATTGGACCAAGTAGTGAACTTTATGCGCGACTTCATCAGCGCCGAGTATAAAACCCAGCGGGCATTGTATACGGAGCAAGATGATGCGGCCTTTCAGACCCACCTAGATAATCTTCAAGACTTCTATGCGCCGGCTATGGAGCCGGAAGTGCGCCCTCCTTTTGCAGGCCGCGACGCAGCCTATTTTGCTGCGGCGAAGGACACGCTGGACACAGTTCAGCCCCGCGTGTTGTTCCAAATAAAGCACTATAAACACCCTAAACTGGGCGATTTCTATCGCATCTATGTTACCGATAAGATCCGTGTGGGTAAAAAAGCGACCTATTTCGCCAATCTTTATGTAATGGACAAAAAGGGTAAGCTACAAATTACTGCCAAATATATCATTTGCTTAGATTGTGAAGGCACCGGCAAGATAAATGATAAGCGTTGCCCAGAATGCAAAGGCAAGGGCTGGGAGCATTTCGGCGGCATCAAGATCCCGGTGCTGGCTGCGCCCATTGAAGTGCGAAAGCTGCACAAGCCGGATAACCCTGTCCACCTTGCTGAGTACGAGGCGGAGTAAAACTATCCTGAATGCCTACCCTTGACGAACTAGCCGAGCTACAGACTAAGTTGACCGCCCAGGCCGGCGATTTTGAGACGGCTTGGGCGGATCTGTGTAGTTTACTGGATAGTTGGCCGACCAATGCAACCTTGTCAAACGCGCTGGGCGTGGTTGAGGCCGCTATCGCTCATTGGCCAGCGTTCCTACGGGAAGCTCCGTGGCAATGGAAAGAGAACATTCTCACCCGGCCTAATCCCCGGTTGCGCCTAGCCCGCACTCTGGATCTCACCTATACGGAACTGGGCAACACAGGCGCAGCAACCCTGGCAGAATTGCCGTTGCTGGCAAACCTGCGTAGTCTGAACCTAGCAAATACCGGCATCGGGCCGGCCAGCCTAGCCGCGCTGGCCCAATCCCTTTATCTCACTCAGATCGAGGGACTGACGCTGAATTACGACCCTATTGGCCCGGAGGGGGTGCGTGCCCTGGCCCACAGCCCCACTTGGGCCAGCCTGAAGCACCTGCGCTTGGCGGATATCGGCTTGGGCGATGCGGGGGCGGTGGCTCTAGCGGCATCCCCGCACCTGCGGCAGTTGCGCTTGTTGGATATTGCCAACAATGATATTACGGCGGTCGGTATGCGTGCGCTAGCCGAGTCGCCCGTCTTGGGGGTACTGGACACGCTGATCGCTAGCAGCAACCCCATCGGCGATGCTGGGGCCCAGGCACTGGCAGCGGCGCCCTACTTGACACACTTAGGGGGCTTGTATCTGATCATGACGGACCTCAGCGATGCCGGCGCGGTGGCGCTGGCTGATTCGCCCTACCTGACGCGCGTGACGGAACTGGATCTGCAAGCCAACGCCTTCGGCAAAGTGGGCAAAGTCGCCTTGCGCGCGGTCGGTTACCGCTACTCCGCCGAAGAACAGGTCTGGCACCGCAAACTGCCTCGCTTGCGTGCCCAGCCTGCGGGAGCCTAAGCGTGCTGTTCGGCTGCCACACCTCGTCACTGCTGTAGTGCAAACTGTGCTGCGCTGTGCGCGCAAATGCCGGCAACAGCTTGCCGGGCTGCCGGCCGAAGACCTGCTAACCACAAGACATGGTGAGCGCGTTAGGCTCAATGCAGTTGCATGGTGCCGGCACTGGTGGCCACACCTTAGCTTGTGGCGGTGTCGGGGCGGTGCCAACGCAGGGCCATGAATGCCGACAAGCCGCGTAGCGGTGTCGGGAGCGGTGCCAATGCAGGGCCATCAATGCCAACAGGCCGAGTCGCTGAAGACTCGGCCTGTTGGATAAGCACGGCGGGATTATGAAACGACTTTGATCCCGACCTTGTGGTACCCTTGCGCGCCGTTGGGGTAGTTGTTCACATCTTGCGCGCTCTGCACCGCGCCGGTGCCGTCGGTGGCGCGCACCACTAGCGTGGTATCGCCCGGCGCGCTGGGGATCCAAGGGTAGGTCCATAGCACCCAGGTATTGCGGCCCAGTGGCCGACGCACCTGCGCGTCGGCCCAGGTTTTGCCGCCGTCCACACTCACTTCCACGCGCTTGATGCCGCGGTTGCCGGAAAAGGCAATACCGGTGATATAGAGCGGCTTGATTTTGACCGTGCCTTCTGCCGGATAATCAATGCGCGACATCGTCATATACGGCGCGGGATCGCTCCAACCCTGCGACTGCCAGAAACCTTTGTAATCATAGTTCACCGGCTCGATGCTGGTGATCCATTTCAGGTTTTTCATGCCGAAGATGCCGGGAACTAGCAGGCGCGCCGGGAAGCCATGCTTGGCCGTCAGCGGCTGGCCGTTCATCTCATAGACCAGCATCGCGTCCTGGTCCATCAGCGCCGACAGCGGCACGCTATCGCTGTATTCGTCGGCCGCACGCAGGATCACATCGGCTACTCCGGCTTTCGGGCGCACCGCTTTCATCAAATCGGCCACATGGACTCCCGTCCAGCGCCCGTTGCCGATCAGGTTGCCGCCGACGGGGTTGCTGATACAGGCCAGGGTGTGGATGACTTTGACCTGCGGCATAGCTTTGATTTGAGCTAGCGTGAAGGTCTGCGGGTTGTCCACCAGGCCTTTGATCGTCAGGCTCCATTGGTCTGCTTTTAGGTCGGGGTCGTTATAATTCTTGGTGGTGATATAAAAGTTCTGCGTCGGCGTGATTTCGGGCGACAACACAGGTACCGCCGGGAACGCCGTGGCGCTCGGCTGGGCCTGGGCGACGGCCGTCGCCGGGACGGCTGTATCGGCGGCTGGGGCGGCGGTATCCGTTGGACTACCGGCGGCTTGGGTCGGCCCGCTGGTACCCGTCGGGCTGTCGGCGGCTTGAGTCTGATTCGGCCTGGTAGTGGGGGCCGCCGGCGCCGGCGATCCCTGTTGGATAGCTTCCGTGCTGCCGCCGCTCTGGGCCACAGCCGTGGCGATGTCGTTAGCAGTGGCGGCGGTGGCGGTCGCATCGGCCCCGCTTACCGGTCCTGCTGTACCCGCTACATCGGCTACCAAGCCGGCCTGGGTCGGTTCTGCATAAACCTTAGTCAAGATGCCCCACAAGGCCGCCCCGCCTACCAGAGCCAGTGCGGTGCCGCCCGCCATGCGCAGGAAGCCGCGTCGGTCACTATTCGCACCCACGACGGGTTCAACATTCGTGACGGTGCCGGTAGGCCAGGGCAATAAGCCCACTAGCGCCAAGCCAAACACCAAGCCGTAGAATAGCAGCGACAAATTGACGGTAAATAATGTGTCGCTAGCCGGTAGCGGGTTGAAAATCCGGAGCACATAGAGCAGCCAGAAGATTGCTACTAAGCCGAGGCCGACCAGCAGACCGTACAGCGCGCCTCCCTGATAGCGATCAGCGCGTAGCCGCGCCGGCGCCGACGCACCGACTGCGGCGGGCCGCCAATTACGGGCATACGCATAGCCCAGCAGGCCCCCGACCAGCAAGATGCCTTCCAGCACCTGTACCAGTAACAGCACCTTTGCACCCGGCCCCAGTAGATGGATCATAAACTCAAACACATCGCCCGGTACCAGCCGCAAAAACGCGCCCTGCAGCAGTTCGGGGATGCTCAGCACGCCGAGCAGCCGTACCAGCGCCATCGCCAAAATCATCAGGAGCGCGGCCCCGACCCCCGCGCCAAAGCCTTTCCGCAGGCGCGCTGCGGAGGCGGTCGCCATGCTTGTCGGTGGCGTGTCCATGCTATCCATGCCCGATCCCTCTCTACCCTATGCCCCATTGAGGCGCGTCATACGGATACTACAGGCGCAGGACCGGTTCCCTGCCCTGTTCTAGTTGGTCTCTTAGTCAAACTATTAAGTCGTGTGGAAAGTTCCCGGTTCCGGTGATTACAACCGTTAGTATAGCACACTCACGCCCAACACTGGGTTTCACCCGCTGATCGGCTTAGGCGGCATGAACCCCTTCGAGATCGGCGTGATCATGTTGGGCGTAAGCACGGGCTGCCGGCACCTGCACGATCTCTTGTTCCGGCCAGCGCAAGCAGGTGAGCCGCCCGCCGAACACGCAGCCCTGGTCAATGTTCAGTGTGCTGTTGACCCAGCGCGACTCCGCCACCACGGTATGGCCGTAGACCACTGTGTAAGGACCGCTATAGGCGGTTGCCCAGTCGCGGCGGATGGGAAAACCCTCGGCATCTAGATCACCGGTCACATCACCATAGAGTGTAAAATCGCGGATGCGGCGCGACATTTGTCCGACCATCCACTCTTTGATGCCGGCGTGGGCGATCACCAGGCGGCCGCGATCCAGCACGAGGTAAGGCGGCGCATCGCTGATCATGCGCGTGGTCGCCCGAATCAAGTTATGGCGTTCGGCGGCCGGCAGGGCGTCCAGTTGGGCTACTGTCTCCGCTAGGCCGTGCCCGATGCGGACTTTGTGGCCTAGCAGATAGCGCATGAGTTTGTTGCAGTGGTTGCCGGGGGTATAGAGCGCCGCTCCCGCGTCCACCGCTGCGACCAAGAGTCGCAGCACGCTCACGCTATCCGGCCCACGGTCGGTCAGGTCACCCAGCGAGACGAACAGGCGCCCCTGTGGGTGCCGCCATACCCCAGCCGTATCGGGCGCGTAGCCTAACCGCGTCAGCAAAATGCGCAATTCGTCGGCGCAGCCGTGGATGTCGCCGATGATGTCGAACGGCCCGTTAAGTAGGCTGCGGTCACTCGGTAGCGGCTCATAAGCGAAGGTCACCCGCGTCAGGTCGGATGGGTTCAATACGTACACGCGGTCAAAGCCTTCACCGGTCACGCGGCGTAGCGTCTCTTCAACCAGCGACAATTGCTGATCAATCACCGCCGCGCCGACCTGCCGGGCGCGCCCGGCATCGTGGTTCAGGCAGGTAGTGCGCTCGGCGCGTAACAGGATCAAGATTACCGGCACATGGAAGCGTTGGCCGATGCGCACCAGATCACGGCGAGCCTGCGCACGCAGGGCGGTGCTATCTACCACAGTCAGCCGGCCGGCGGCTAACCGCTTGCCCACCAGATCATGCAGCAGCTCGAACGCCGGCCCCGCTACGCTCTGATCGGAGTCGTCATCACTGATTAGCGCCCGCATCGCATCCGCCGACACGATTTGCGTCGGCTGGAAGTGACGCGCAGCAAAGGTAGATTTGCCGGACCCGGACGGACCGGCCAGCACCAAAAGCGCTAGATGCGGCAGTGCGATCTCAATGGCCGCTGGGCTATCAGACATTAGGCACCTATATTCAGGGGTAGAGCGCGTCTGGCTGCGCTGCTATAGTGTGCGATGTCGGTTGCTAACTGGGTTCCCCTGACCGCCTCTCTTGTGAGAGTATACACACGAGTGGCGTCGCCGGATTTTGCCGACGCCTCACTAAATTAAACGCTTTTGCTGTCTGTGGGATAGCTACTCCCACATATCCCGTCTACAAAACCGCGAACTAAGGTGCTACTATTTTCACTTGACACGCCTATTCGGCTGTGCTATTATATAAATAGAACATAAGTTCTATCTACTAAATAACCTACTATCATCACTATCACTAATCCAGCGATACCCCTATCCTATTATGAACCGCGCGGAACTACCACACCAAGCGCACACCCGGCTTTAGCGCATTAGAGATTATTTTAGTCACCAGCAGAGAGGAACCTGTTATGCCCACGCAGTCTGCCGCAGCCCGGTCCTGGGAAGATTTGGATGACCCGTCATTGCCTACCAGCCGGCGATCCTGGGCCTCGAACGTGCCCTACGATATACTTGATGCGGAACCTGAGCTTGCACTGCCTTTGAGTGCGCCGGGTCGTATAGGTCGCGCTGCGGCTCCCACTCAATATCTGCGCGCAGTGCCGCGCAGCCTTGAAGAAGCGCTGCCTGTTTACCCGTCGCGGATGCCTATCATCCCACCCGCCTATCGCTCCGCCACCGCCGCCCTGCCCGGCATACGCCCAGTGCTGGTGGCGGGCGGTGCGCTGACCCTGGCGGTCGGCCTCTTTGTGGCCGCTAGTATGGTCGTCAATTGGACGCAGATCAAGCTTGATGATATGACCTACGGCAATCCGCGCACCACGCACCTTGATGCCCTGGTCGGCAACGGTGACTCGGCGGCCCAGCCCACCCACTTTATCGCCCTCAACCTCAACCGCCAGGTCTCGATTCTCGAACTGCCCGGCGGCGACATCAGCAAAGCCGTCGCTATCACCGGTCCCTACCTGTTCGGCGACGGCGAAGACCTGACCCCGATCAAGCTCCAGGTTGCCGACATCAACGGTGACAGCAAACCGGATCTGTTGGTGACCGTGAAAAACGAGCAACTCGCCTACATCAATGACAAAGGCAACTTCCGCCCGATCACGCCCGCTGAGAAGGCGCAGATCGAGCAGGCACAAACATCGGCCACGAAGTAACCATGTCCTTTGCCTTTCGCCGTAAACGATATTACCAACCGTGGTTGCTTGCCCTGCTACTGCTCGGTGTGCTGCCGGCCGGCTGGCAGGCCGGGCGCAGCGGACTGTGGGTAGCGCAGGCGCGTGCGAGCTTGCATTTAAGTAACTACGGGATGCTTATCGGGCGGGATGGACCGAAAGCGGTGGTGGTCCTTGCATCCGCAAGCGCCGCTACCTCCCGCAACGCAGTCGCACCCACAGCCAAGCACCCGGCGACGAGCAGCGACCCGCACAGCGTTGTGGGGCCGTCCACCCTCGCGCCGGAGTTGATTGACACCATCCTAGCGGAATACGGCTCCCCGGCGGTGGGGCAGGGGGCGAATTTTGCTGCGTTGGGCGCACAATACGGCATCGATCCGGCCTTTGCGCTGGCATTTTATGTGCAAGAGAGCCGTTGCGGCACCCGTGGCGTGGCGCGCTTCACGCACGGCATCGGCAACATCCGTTGGACTCCCGGCTTCCCTAGTTACGAAGGCTACCGTTCTTATCCCGATTATGCCGCAGGCATTCAGGATTGGTTCCAACTTATCCGCACGCTCTATGTAGACGGCTGGGGGCTACAGACAGTCACCGCCATCCTCCCTCGCTACGCTCCCGCCGGCGACGGCAACGATCCCGCCGGCTACGCAGCCAATGTCGAAGCGCTGGTCGCGGCTTGGCGAGGCCGGCAGCCGGTGGTTGTCGGGCGGCAATAAGCGCTATTTAATCTGCTAGAATGTTCACGCATTAGATATTACGCACAGGAGAGCAGCTATGAACAGGTGGGATCGGGTAGCGGGTAGGGGGCGGCGCGGCGCCGTGCCGCTGGTGATGGGGATCGTGCTGATCGGTGTGCTGCTGCTGGGAGTGTCCCTTTCACGCCAAGTTTATAGCAAGCCGCGCCTCAGCGGCTATGTGGCCGGGCGTGACGGCAGCGCGCATCTGGCGGCAATCAACTTACGCGCCGCACCTGGTGTCGCTGCGGCCGCTGCCGCTTCCATTGCCACGAACGCTGTGCCCGCCGGCGGGATGGTGCTCAACCCAAACAACGCCGCTATGCCCGCCGCTACGCCGCCCGATCAGCCCTACGGCCCGCCCGTTGCCCGCACCGACTGGGTGATCACGAAAGACTATGCCGCACACGGCGGCCACAGCAACTCGGGCGCGATAGATTTTGCCTTCTGGCACAACTACCAGTCGGCCGGCTCTGCCCTGGTGGCGACGCACGCCGGGCGCATTAAGTTGCTGAGTGATGACCCGACCTACGGCAACCTGGTCTATGTGGTCGGCGCGCATTTCACCACAACTTACGGTCATATGCAAAAGTTCGCTGTTAAGGATGGCGATTCGGTGGTGCGTGGCACCGTGCTGGGTGAGATGGGATCCACCGGTCACTCCACTGGCCCCCATGTGGATTACCAGGTCTGGCGTGACGGCGATAACCGCAATCCGATGGACTACGGTATCCTGGGCCTCCAGGGGCCGGGGCCGATGCATCCGTAAGGCGTAAAACGTAGAACGTAATGCGTAAAATGGGGTCAGGGGTTTAGTACACCCCTGGCCTTTTGTGATATTGCATGATTGCTAGTGATTGGCGGAACAGGGTGGCGAAGACTTTGGAGAGGCCGAACTTGGGTTTGAGGCCACGCGGCAGGCTGCGCCAAGCGACGGGGCGGAACCCGAAGCGGCGGTAGAATGGTGCGAGTTTGCCCTGGCATTCCAGGTATAGTGGCTCCGTGGCCGTGGCGATCAGGCGGGCGATCAGAGCGGCGGCCAAGCCCTGATCGCGCCAAGCCGGAGCAACGACCAGGCTGCCCAACTCCTGTGCGCCGGTGAAGCGGCGTAATTGCCCACAAGCCACGATTACGCCCTTATGCTCGATCACCCAGAACTGGCTGGGGCGTAACTGCGTTGGATCTAGTCGCTCGGCCTGTATTAGGCTGCGGATAGCAGGGCCGTCCGCCTCGGTGGCAGCACGTAGGCTGCAACCGAGGGGCAAAGGGGGTATGGTAGCGGCGCTGCTCACGCGAGCGCGACCGCAACTTGCGCCGCCTGGCCGTCGCGTACATATTGCATGATGAGTGGGCCGGCTCCTGCACCGGCCAACGCCGCTTGCAGACCGGCGGCATCATGCACCGGCGTGCCGCCGACAGCCACAATCACGTCGCCGGCCCGTAGGCCCGCCTGTTCCGCCGGACTGCCGGTTCGCACACCACCGATATACGCGCCGTCCGCCGCCAAACCGGGTTGCCGCAGGGCCATTGTCGCTGCGTCGGCCACACGCGCACCGAGGCCGGGCTTGCCCGCCGGCGGGGCCGCGCGTGCGGCCAGCACGCGCTCCAGCCGCGGCCGGTCGAAGCCGACAATCACCTGATCGTCTACCGCGATCACCGGTACACCTTGCTGGCCTGATAGGCGGACCATCTCCACGGCAGCCTGCCGATCATGATCGACCCGTTTCACTACATAGGGTATGCTACGCTGCGAAAGAAACTCCTTCGCTTTCACACACCACGGTCAGGTGTCGGTCGAATAGACGACTACCGGCGGTAGGCCGGTTGTTTCCGTTGTCATTGCGGTTGCCTCCTCTAACTTTAGTAAACAGTGTGATCTCTTACCAACGGATCTGCATAGGTTGTGCCAGGGACGGCAACAAACCGTTCGCCGTTTCGTTAGATTACATAGGCCGGTTTGCGGCCGGTCGCGTGCCGCCCGCATACGACCACACCAGCGATATACGCTTGCCCAAAGGAACCCTCATGATCCCAGCCGCCGCTCTCCCCCCTCCCCTTGCCCCGGCGAACAGCACGCAGCGTGAGTTGCTGGAAACAGTGCGTCGGTTGGCCGAAACCATTGGCCCGCGCCTTTCAGCGAGCGCCGGCGAGCGCAAAGCGGCGGCGCTGATGATCAGCCGCTTGCGCCAAGCCGGCTACACAGTGCAACTCGACCCGTTTGACGGGCTGACCACCTCTAGCTGGACCTATGGCTTGCTCTATGGCGCAGCGGCGGCGGCGGGCTTGGTGGGCCGGCGGCTGGGCGGCATGGGAACGCTGCTCGGCTTGGGCGCGTTTGCTGCCTTTATCGCGGAAACACTGGGCTTCGCGGGCGTGTCACGGCTGCACGGTTTGCCGCACGGGCGTAGCCAGAATGTAGTTGCCCGCTTGCCCGCTGGCGGAACTGCCGCAGCCCCGGCGTGCCGGGTAGTGCTGGTGGCCCACCTCGACAGCAGCCGCGCCGCGCTGCCGTTCCACCCTCAGTTGGTGCGCTACTTGCGCGCCGGGTTTGTGGCCGGTGTGGCGGCGCTGGCGCTAGTCGCGGCGGGTGGATTGCTGCGCCCTGTGCTGCGGGGGCGCGCCGCCGCCCAGCTCGACAGGCTGTTGCGCTTGGCTGGGGCGAGCCTATTACCGGCTTGCGCCGCGTTGTTGCATCGTGAGTCGGCAATGCCGGTAGTCGCCGGGGCCAACAGCAACGCTAGTGGCGCTGCCGTGGTGCTGGCCGCTGCCGAACACTTAGTGCCCATCTTACAGGGTTTGCGCGACCGACCCGGCGAGCTCTGGATCATCTTCACCGGCTGTGCCGAGTCGGGCCTGGGCGGAATGCAGCATTTTCTCAGCCAATACCAGGCCGAGCTGGATCCGGCCACGACTCTGTTTCTCAATGTGGACACGGTGGGTGTGGGCTTGCTCACGCTGGTCAAGCAGGAAGGAGTGCTCTGGCGACTCACCGCCGATCCGGAGTTACTGGACACAGCCACGCATATCGCTTTACGTCGGGGCATCTCCTTCCAGACTCAGGGCTTCCACCTGGCGGCGACGGATGCACAGGTGCCGTTAGCGCACGGCTACCGTGCTCTCAGCCTGACAGCTCTTGACGACAACGGCCGGCTACCCAATCGGCACTGGCCTAGCGACACCGCCGACCACATTGACCCGGCCGCGTTGGAATCGGTGCTGACCCTGCTGGTTCCCCTCGTTCGCCGCCTGCTCGCCCCGCCGGGCCGTCGGGTGGGGTAATGTCGTACCACCGCCTACCGTGCCACGTTCTACTGGCAGACCTATAGTTCTATACGCGAAAGGATTCCCCACCGATGGTAGATGAAATGAAGCGGGCCGAAGGCCCGGATCGGCGCGCTGACGGCGTGCATAGCGATGCGAGCCAAATTGATGCGCCCAGCGGCACGAATGTGATGCACGTCGTGCAGAGCGGCGAGACTCTGGCGGCGATTGCCGAGCAGTACGGCACCTCCGAGGCCGCGCTGGTCACGCTAAACACCATCCTCGACCCTGCCGGGATCAAGGCCGGGCATGAGTTACGCATTCCGGCTGAGGGGCCGGGCGGCACCACCGAGATTGGGGCCGACGGCAACATCCAGGCGCGCGGATCTGACAGCGCCGCTTATACCGTGGGCACCGATGAGACCTTGGACGAAATCGCCGCACGCTTCGGCACGTCGGTGGATGCCCTGCGCCGCCTGAACGCCCTCGGCGAGACCGCTACCGTGCAGGCCGACCAGCAGATCTTGGTACCGGCGGGGCCGCATAGCACCAATCGCGCCTGATTACGCATTGACGCGCTCCGGCAAACCGGGTATACTAGAGGGCAGGTTTTGTCTCTAACCCGGCGCGTACCGTGTGGCGCGTCGCCTTTTTGTGTGTAGCCGGCCGCGCCATGCGCGGCGGCGAAAGGAGTGCCACGTATGGCGAAAGTAGCCGTCGTCAAGGCGCATCCGGAAACGGTGCTGGAAGATTATCAGCGCTTGATGCACCTGGGCGAATATCAGCAGGCGATCCCCAAACAAACCGACACCCTGATCAAGCTCAACTTGAGTTGGTCCAAATATTTCCCGGCCTGTTCCAGCGAACCCTGGCAGGTCGAAGGAGTGGTCCGCACCCTGATGCAGGACGGCTACGACCCGCAGCACGTCTTCCCCATCGAAAACAAAACGGTGGTTACTAACCCAATCAAAGGGGCCAAAGAGAACTTGTGGTTGCCGATTCTGCGGCGCTACGGCCTCTATTTCACCCCGCTGCCCGGCGTAGAATGGGTCAAGTTCGACTTCCAAAGCCCGCTGCTGATCCTGGATCACATCTTCCCCGAAGGGATCTATATCCCGAAGATGTTTATCGGGCGCAACGTGCTACATCTGCCCACCGTCAAGACGCACGGCCACGCCGTAACCACCGGCGCGATCAAAAACTCGTTCGGTGGTCTGCTACGCGAAGTGCGCCACTACTCGCACAAGTATATGCACGAAGTGCTAGTGGACCTGATGTATATGCAGAAGGAAATCCATAGCGGCATCTATGCCGTGATGGACGGCACGGTGGCCGGCGACGGCGCGGGGCCGCGCACGATGGAGCCGGTGATCACCGACTACATCCTGGCGTCTGCCGATCAGGTGGCGATTGATGCGATTGCCGCCAAAATGATGGGCTTCGACCCCATGGAGATCCCCTATATTCGGATGTGCCACGAGCGCGGCCTGGGCATCGGCGACCCGAAAGACATCGAGATCGTCGGCGAGAACATTGAGGCCGTCAACTTCGGCTTCAAGACCAAGCGCTCGTTTGTCATCTGGGGCGACCAGATGCTCCGCAAGGGCGGCCTCAAGTTCCTGGAGCGCATCGCGTTGCACAGCCCGCTCGTCTTCTGGGCACCTATCGCCTCTAACCTCTACCACGATCAGATGTGGTATCCCACAGTCGGCCAGGCTAAGATCAAAGAATTCATGGAGACCAAATGGGGCGCGCTCTGGCAAAAGTACAACCAGGTGCGCGATAGCTCGGTCGTGATCAAGACCGGCCCCGCCGCCGATGCGCCCTTGGTGGGCCAGAAAGACAAGCGCATGAGCGATGCCCATGCCTATCAGCATGGCGCGGGCCGCTAATTACTCTCGGTCATTTGCTGCTTGCCGGCGTTGTGACGGACGTTTGTAAACACAAACGTCCGCCGCAGTGCCGCCGGCGGCGGGACAGGCTTCTGGGGATGGGCCGCTGTTCTTCACCGATCACGCTCGTCACTATGACACACTTTAGAATAGGTTAAGGAGAACCAATGCTCAAGATTCGCCTGCGTCGCATGGGCGCGAAGTTCCAACCGCATTATCGCGTGGTCGTGGCCGATGCCCGTGCCCCGCGCGACGGCCGTTTTGTTTCCATTCTCGGTTACTACGACCCGCGCACCAATCCGGCGACAATCCATTTGGATGCCGTCCAGGTGCAGGAGTGGGTCCGCAAGGGTGCCCAGCCGACCGAAGCCGTCATCGGTCTGCTGCGTCAAGCGAACCTGGCCCCCGAAGTGATCGCGGCCTACAACCGCAAGAACCCGCGCAAAGCCTATACCCCTGGTCAGGCTGCTACCACTGCTACGACGGCAGCGGCGGCCACATCCGCCGCGCCGCCTACAGCTGCCGGCGTTGTGCAACCGGAGGTCCCGTTCACGCCGGAAACCGTGGCGGCCGCCGCTGCCGCCGAAACCGCCGACCAGCCGGAGATCGCCCCCGAAGTCTGAGAGGGATAGCGCATGAAAGACCTGGTCGAGTCTATCGCCAAGACGTTGGTGAACCATCCCGAAGACGTGAAAGTGCGCGAAGTGCGCACTGAGCGCACGGTGATGATCGAACTCACCGTCAACCCCGAAGAAAAAGGCAAAGTGATCGGCCGCGACGGCAAAATCGCCCGCGCCATCCGCAGCTTGGTCAGCATGGCCGCGCAACGCGAAGGCAAGCGCGGCATTCTGGAAATCATGTAGCCGAGTTCTGAGTTCTGA
>JBBRPH010000099.1:0-13833 GCA_038228295.1 Chloroflexia bacterium
CGCGTGCGGGCGGGCCTATTGCCGCTGCCCAATGCGCTGCGCCAGATCCACTTCCCCAGTGAATGGGGGCTGCTGGAGTCGGCGCGCAAGCGCTTGGCCTTTGACGAGTTTTTCCTGATCCAGTTGGGGATGTTGCAGCGCAAGCAGCACTGGCAGCACGATCAGCCGGGTCTGGCCTTCGGCGATCACAGGCCAATCCTGGACAGCTTCCGCAGCACGCTACCGTTCCAATTGACTGGGGCGCAGGATCGGGTAGTAGGCGAGATCCTGGGTGATATGGCGAAGCCGCTACCGATGGCGCGCCTGGTGCAGGGCGATGTGGGGTCGGGCAAGACTGTGGTTGCAGCGACGGCGCTGCTGGGCGCGATTGCCGACGGCGCACAGGGCGCGCTTATGGCTCCCACCGAGATCCTGGCCGAGCAGCATTATCGTGGCTTGACGCGAATGTTCCAGCATTTCTGGCTACCGATTGGCGATGCCAACCCCAAATTGGCCGAAGTAGCGGCGCGCATGGCAGCGGTGAAAGCCGAAGCTGAAGAAGCGGCCCGCTTGGCGCAAGCGGCAGCACTGGCGGCACAACAAGCGGCGGATGCAATAGCTGTAGGGGATTCCACGGATGCCCCCGCCGAAGAGGGAGCCAAACCGAAGCGGCGCAAAAAGGCCGCAACGCCGGCGGATACGCGCGTCTACACGGCGCACGAGACAATTGTCGAAGCGCCGCTGCAACTCAGCCCGGCGCTGCTGGCGCTCAAAGCGTTGCTGGGCAAGATGGAGGATGCGCCGCCGCTCAATCCCGAAGCGGGGCCGCCGCCCGGCTATCGCCCCATCAACATCGCGTTGCTAACAGCAGGGATGCGGAAGCGCGAACGCGACCGGGTGTATACGGGCCTGGCCGACGGTAGCATTGACCTGGCAATTGGCACGCACGCGCTGATCACCGAACGGCTGCGCTATGCCCGGCTGGGCCTGGTGGTGATTGACGAGCAGCATCGCTTCGGCGTGATGCAGCGCGAGCAATTGCGCCAGAAGGCCGCAGAGATCGGGGTATTGGCCGACACGCTGGTGATGACCGCCACGCCGATCCCGCGCTCGCTGGCGCTGACGATCTATGGCGACCTGGATATTTCGACCATTGATGAGATGCCGCCCGGCCGCCAGATCATCAAGACGCGCTGGGTGGACGATAGTCGCCGCCAGCAATCGTACAACTTTATCCGCCGCGAGATCAGCGCCGGGCGGCAGGCGTTCATTATCTGCCCATTGGTCGAGGAGTCGGACAAGATCGACGCGAAATCGGCGGTGGCCGAACACGAGCGCTTGCAGACGGAGGTGTTTCCCGACTTTAAGTTGGCGCTGCTACATGGGCGTATGAAAGCGTCCGAAAAAGAGCAGATCATGGCCGCGTTTCGGCGCAAAGAGTACGATGTTCTGGTCTCCACGTCGGTGGTCGAGGTCGGCATTGACATCCCCAACGCGACGGTGATGCTGGTGGAGGGGGCCGAACGCTTCGGTCTCAGCCAGTTGCACCAGTTCCGTGGCCGCGTGGGGCGCGGCGAACACCAGTCGTATTGCATCCTGATGTCGGAGACGGCGCTGGGCACGAGCATGGAGCGGCTACGGGTGATCGAGGAGAACCACGACGGCTTCCGGCTGGCGGAAGAGGATATGCGGCTACGCGGGCCGGGCGAGTTTTTCGGCACACGGCAAAGCGGCGCGTTCGACCTCCGCATGGCGCGCCTAAGCGACATGGACACCCTGCGCCTGGCCCGCCGCGAAGCCGAGCAGGTGTTTGCCGCCGACCCGACGCTGGCCGCGCCGGAGTATGCTGCGTTGCGTGGGCAACTGGAAGCCTTCTGGGCATTGGCGAATAGCGCGCCGGAGGCTTAGATCTTCACCACAAAGGCGCAAAGAACACGAAGAACGACGTTTGTTTAACACGGAGACACGGAGGATGATCACCATTGTTCAGCATGGGCATGGAGATTTAGGGGATCCTCAAGCCCTATATAATATGAGAGATTGGATCCCGGACAACACGGATGAATTGAGTTGGAGCAAACTGGTTGCCGCTCCCTTTGGTACGGTTCGTTGCGTTGTGATGCACGCCAGTATGATAGATCATCCGGTAGAGGGCTGGCTGGTTACTGTTGAGGTGATCTTGCCGTCTGATCTGCGCTTTGTGGAGTGGACTAGCGGGTGGATTGCTCCGTTACCGTTTGCGGATGCCCAGCGCGAGTGTGATGTGATCATTCAAGAGCTAGTCACTTATGGGCCTGGGGAGTGGATTGATGTCAAAGCATCAATCGCCAAATCTTAAAAATCTCTGGGTCTCCGTGTTGAAACCGTCACCGTTCTTCGTGTTCTTTGTGCCGTTGTGGTGAAAACGTCCGTGGCTTATGGTAGAAAGGATATTTAATGCGAGTAATTGCGGGCAGTGCGCGCGGGCTGCGGCTGAAAGCGCCGGAGGGGCTGACGACACGCCCGATGGCCGACCGAGTGAAGGAGTCGCTGTTCGGCACGCTGCACAGCATGGGCTATCCGCAGGCGGGCGACCGGGTGCTGGATCTCTATGCGGGCACCGGGTCGTTGGGCATTGAGGCGCTGTCGCGCGGGGCGCTGTGGTGCGACTTTGTGGAGCAAACTCCCAGCGTGGCGGGTCTGATCGCAGCCAACTTGACCTCTACCCGCTTGGCCGCGCAGGGTGGAGTCCATGCTGTAGCGGTGGATGCCTACCTGCGGGCCTTCGCGGCGGGGCGCGGCGTGAGCCGCACCTGGACGGTGGAGGAGCGTACACGGCGCACGCCGGCGGTGGGCCGGGGCCGCAGCACGCCGGCGGTGGCCGAACCCTGGGTCGCCAAGAGTGACAAGCGCCCGCCCGCCGATGTGAAGTGTGATATAATATTCATGGACCCGCCCTACGCGGACCCGGCGATCCCGGCGATGCTAACACGGCTGGCCGGGACAGCGTTCCTCAGCCCCGATGGAGTGCTGGTGGTGGGCCACGCGCGCGGGGTGCCGATGCCGGCGACAATCGGCAATCTGCAGCAGGTGCGCCATAAGGAGTTCGGCGGCTCGGCGTTTTCGCTCTACCAGTATGAGTCGTCGCTCGTCAGTCGTCAGGCGACGAGCGACGAAGACGGCTTACCGATTGCGGGTGAGTCGGCGGCGGTAGATGAAGGTGGAGACGAGTCGACGGCCGCTGGAGACGGAGACCAAGATGCGCGGCAGTGGGTTGCGGGATTTGCCGCCGGCGACGGAGATACGAACGAAGCATAATTTGTCTGCGGGCAGTGCAGCAAGCAGCGCGGCTACATCCATCTACTGACGACCGAAGACCGACGACTGGAGGCCGGGTGCGGACAGCGATCTATCCGGGCACGTTTGACCCGATCACCTATGGGCATCTGGATATTGCGCGGCGGGCGGCGGCCCTGTTCGACCGACTGATCATCGTGGTGGCCGACAACGCGCAGAAGAAGCCCGTGTTTAACGCAGCGGAGCGGCAGGCGTTGATCGCTGAGGCGGTGCGCGACCTGCCGGGCCATATCACCGTGGACCGCTTTAGCGGGCTGACAGTGGACTATGCGCGGCAGGCAGGCGCGAACGTGATTGTGCGCGGGCTGCGCGCAGTGACGGATTTCGAGTGGGAGTTTCAGTTGGGCCTGATCAACGAGAAACTCGCGCCCGATTTGGAGACGGTCTGTCTGCTGTCGGCGCAGAAGCACTTGTTTTTGAGCGCCAGCGTGGTGCGCGATGTGGCCCAGCATGGCCGGTTAGATCAGTTGAGCGATTTGGTGCCGCCTCATGTGGCGCAAGCGTTAGTGCGGGTCTATGATCGGCCTGCCGCGCCCGCGCTCGGAGACTGCACCGCGATCTAGCCGGGACGGCGGCTAGATAGAGGAACAGGGTGAGCGCCATTAGCGATATGCGGATGGATTTACAATATCTGATCGACCGGCTGGAAACGTTGATCCGCGCCGGGCGGCGGATGCCGATCACCAACAAGCTGCTGATGGACGAGCAGGAGCTGGTGGATCTGGTAGATCAGATGCGGACGGTGTTGCCGGAGGAGATCCGCTACGCCAAGCACGTCTTGCGCGAGAAGGAGCAGATCCTATCGGACGCACAAGGCCAGGCCGACGAGATCCTGCGCGTGGCGCGCCAGCAGGCCGAGGTGCTGATCGAGCGGGAGGGCTTGCTGAAGCAGGCCAAGGCGCAGGCCGACGACATCCGCAAGCAGGCGCAGGAGGAGGCCGAGCGGGTGCAGGTGGGCGCGGATAATTATGTGCGCCAAGTGCTGATGGACCTCTCCGACAGCCTGCAACGCCAACTGGCGAGCATCAACAAGGGGCTGGAGAGCCTGAAGTAGGTGGGAGCCGGGGGCGACTAAAGTCGCGGCTACAGCTACGAAGCCCGCCTGCGCGGGCTACGGTGGGTGGCTGCCGGGGAATTTGCCCCGCCGAAAGATGAAGAAAAGGACCGACTTCCCAAGCAAGAAGTCGGTCCTTTTGCTTGATTGCGCGAAGCCCTGCTGGGACTCAGCTGCTGTGCAGGCTATTTGACAGTGGCATCGCGGACGGTACTCTGCACCAAGATGTTCCCCGTGTGAGCATCAAACACCTGGGTGGCACCAGGGTAGTGCTGGGCTGGGGTTCCTGTCAGGCCGGCCACGACGAAGTCGCCACGGTACTGCACATAGCACAACAGACTGTCCCCCGCTAAGTGCAGACCTGAGTTTCCGTTTAGCTTTTGCTCCAGGGCACCGGCAGCCAGGAACTCCACTTTGCTCACCTCTGGTGGACCGTTGACCACACCGATCTTACCAAAGCCCCGCGCGTGCTGTTTCGCATACTCAAGCACATCGGCTTCGGTGAAGGCTGGGTTCATCGGCGCAGCGTTAAGGATGGTGGGCTTGATGGCGGGCGCACCCGTTTGCTGCGTCGTACTGCTCGTGTCGCTGTCGCTCTTGAAAGCGGGCATCCTCGGGTCATTCTCCACATGAGGGCCAGACAAGCTGGGAGCGCTTGTTTGCGTTAGGGATGGCACCGCCGCCGAAGTTGCTGCGGAGATGGACCCGCGTGGTGCGATGCTGATCGCGCTAACAGCGGCCAATAGGACTACTGTTCCCACGACGTAGTGTTTAACAGATAGCATTTTCAGGATCTCCTTCGTCTACAGTTCTATTGACAGCACCAAACAGCCAGTTTGCCCCCAGTTGTGGATTGCGCGGGCGCAGCCATAGACGTTGCTGCGAATATAGATCCGCATGGTGCAATAATACACGTGTGGGCGTGAAATTACAACCTCTCAGAGGTCGGGGAGATCAGGATTTGGGATTGAGCGGGGATAACGGTTCGACCGTGAATTCCACAGTCAGCAGACTCGTGTTAGCGAACTCCGCAATTAAGGCATCCCCTAGTTCTTTGGCTTCCGCCAGGGTGGGGGGTGGCCCGAAACTCAGTCCGGTTACATTCGGATCTACCTGCCCCGTTTGATTAACCTCAACGGAATAAATACCGATCCCTATCTCTGTAATATCACACAACGTGGTTACCGATGCTTTTACGACCTCTTTGTGCCACTGTCGATCTCCCACTTGCACCCACTGATCAGCCACTTGGTTAGCTCCTTTGCCGATGCTCCGTCTAGAATAGGGCCGCCTCACTGAGCGGCCTTGCTTGCAGTCTGGGATTAGGCCGACGCGCCGGCCGGCTCCGGTGCCGGCTCCGTGGGCACAATGGCGGTGGCTTTGGTGAAGACGAGCCGGCCGTCGAGCGCGTCTACGCGGATGGTGTCGCCGTCGTGGAACTTACCCTCGAGCAGTTCAAGGGAGAGCGGGTCCAGCACGCGGCGCTGGATGGTGCGCTTTAGCGGGCGGGCGCCGTACACTGGGTCGAAGCCTTCGTCGCCGAGCAGCAGCTTGGCGGCATCGGTGAGTTCCAACGCGATCTTGCGGTCGGCCAGGCGGCGACGCACGCGCTCTAGCTGGATGTCCACGATGCGCGCGATCTGGTCGCGGCTCAACTGCTGGAAGATCACCGTTTCGTCCACGCGGTTCAGGAACTCCGGGCGGAAGTGTTCGCGCAACGCTTCCTGCACGCGGCTCCGCAGCGTGGTCTCGTCGGCCAAGCCCAAGTCGCTGATGTACTGGCTGCCGATGTTGCTGGTCATGATGATCACTGTGTTCTTGAAGTCCACCACGCGGCCCTGGCTGTCGGTCAGCCGCCCGTCGTCTAGGATCTGCAAAAAGACGTTAAACACTTCCTGATGCGCTTTTTCGATTTCATCGAACAGCACCACGGTGTAGGGCCGGCGACGCACCGCTTCGGTCAGTTGCCCGCCCTCATCGTAGCCGACATAGCCCGGCGGTGCACCCATCAGGCGTGACACGGCGAACTTTTCGGTATACTCGCTCATGTCAATCCGCACCATCGCGTTTTCGTCGTCAAACAGATATTCGGCCAGGGCACGGGCCAGTTCGGTTTTGCCGACACCGGTGGGGCCGAGAAACAGGAACGAGCCGAGTGGGCGGTTGGGGTCTTGCAGCCCGGCGCGGGCACGGCGCACGGCGTTGGACACGGCGGTGATCGCTTCATCTTGGCCGACCACGCGGACGTGCAGGCGCTCTTCCATGCGAAGCAGCTTGGCGATTTCGCCTTCTAACATCCGCGTGACCGGCACGCCCGTCCATTTGCTGACCACGGCGGCAATGTCGTCGTCGCTCACCTCTTCGCGCAATAGCGCCCCGGCCGGCCGGGTGCCGTCGCCGGCCTGCGCGGCATCCAGCTTGCGGTGCAGTTCGGGCAGGCGACCATACTGGATTTCGGCGGCCTTGTTCAGGTCATAATTGCGCTGGGCGGCTTCAAGTTCGGCACCGGCGCGCTCAATTTGCTCCTTCAGTTCGCGCACCCCTTGCTGGCCCTGGCGTTCGCTCTGCAACTGCGCCGTCAGGCGGCTCTCCTCTTCTTTTAGGTTCGCCAACGTTTCTTTGATCTTGCCCAGGCGATCTTTGCTGGCCTTGTCTTTCTCTTTGCTCAACGCCTGCTGTTCAATTTCCAACTGCATGACGCGGCGTTTAACGGCATCAAGTTCGACCGGCATACTTTCGTTTTCCATCCGCAGGCGCGAGGCGGCTTCGTCCACCAAGTCAATCGCCTTGTCGGGCAGGAAGCGGTCGGTGATATAGCGGTTGGACAAGACGGCGGCGGCCACCAGCGCACTGTCGGTGATGCGCACGCTATGATGCACTTCGTAGCGCTCGCGCAGGCCGCGCAGGATCGAGATGGTATCCTCCACCGTCGGCTCACCGACCAGCACCGGCTGAAAGCGGCGCTCTAAGGCAGCATCTTTTTCGATGTGTTTGCGGTATTCGTCTAGCGTGGTCGCACCGACCATGTGCAGTTCGCCGCGCGCCAGCATCGGCTTGAGCATATTGGAGGCATCCATCGAGCCTTCCGCCGCGCCCGCCCCGACGACCGTGTGCAGTTCGTCAATAAAGACGATGATTTCGCCTTCGGCATCCACAATCTCTTTAAGGACCGCTTTGAGCCGTTCCTCGAACTCGCCACGAAACTTGGCCCCGGCGATCAGCGCGCTCAGGTCGAGGGTGATCAGCTTACGGTTTTTCAACCCCTCCGGCACGTCGCCGCGCACGATGCGGGCGGCCAGCCCTTCGACGATGGCCGTCTTGCCCACGCCAGGCTCGCCGATCAGCACGGGGTTGTTTTTGGTGCGGCGTGACAAGACCTGGATGACCCGACGGATCTCTTCGTCACGCCCGATCACCGGGTCGAGTTTGCCCTTTTCGGCCAGCTCGGTCAGGTCGCGGCCGTACTTTTTCAGCGCCTCATAGGTCGCTTCGGGATTTTGTGTGGTCACGCGCTGCCCTCCTCGGATCTGGCTGAGTACCTGCAATACGCGGTCGCGGCTGATGCCCGCTCCTTTGAGCAACTTAGTTGCCGCCGACCGGTCGCCCTCATCGATCAAGGCCAGCAGCAGGTGTTCGGTACTGACAAACTCATCCTTGATCGCTTTCGCCTCAGCCTCGGCTTTATTGGCAACGGCGCTGAAGCGGGCAGATAAGCGCGGATCGGGCGTACCGCTCAGGCGCGGCAGGCGCTCCACTTCACTGCGCACCTGCTTGGTGAAGCCGGCAGGCGGCACGGCGAGTTTCTGGAGAATACCCGGCACCACGCCGTCCGCTTGTTCGAGCAGGGTCAGCAGCAGGTGTTCGGGTTCGATCTGGCTGTTGTTATATTCGGTCGCTAGGCTCAGTGCGCCTTGCACAGCATCCTGTGCCTTTTCGGTATATTTCTGCAAATTCATGGTTTACGCCTCCGGTACGGGGTCTGTGCCCATTAATCACTCCCATTATACCCGGCAAGTTGTTAGAAGGGTACTTAGGTTGCGTTAGCGGTGTGTTAGAATCGAGCGCGGGCTGGGGCGACTAGAATGCTTGGTGTGGGACGCATCTTCCCCAGCTAATAGCGCGCCAACCGCCCGATCCGCAGGCGAGGTGCGCTAAATGCAAAATTGGGCGCCTCACCCCAGCGGCATCCGGGCTTGCCACCCTGCCCCGGTGCCTAGCGGTCGCAATGAATTAGGTGCCGACGGGAGCTGGATAGCCTTGTTTACGCTGTAGCCGAGCACGTATTATGTAAATCAGTTAAATAATTCGTCCACCGCGATGGGCGTGTACATTTGGATCAATTCCAGTAGCGGTACCGCTAACACCCACAGGCCGAAGATCAGCCCCACCACAATCTGTCGGCGCGCGGTCGGCTGCCGCTCCGCTACCCAGCCGAAGCCGGTCAACAATAATAGGCTGACTACCGCCTGACCGATCATCGCCCAGGGCACTCCCGGTGCAAGGAGCAACCAATTACCGGGGAATGCTAGCAGGAACAGCGGGGCGGCGAACAGCAGAAGTGCCTGGACTGCGAGGTAGATCGCAACATGAACAAGCGAAATCAAGATACGAACCCACTGCAAGGGATGCCAACTGCCGGCACTATACCACCACTGGATCAGCCCGAAAAACAGCGTATACAGCACAACTACCGCCACATAGGCCAAGCCCACTTCGCGATAGCTCCGTAGCCGGGGCATAGATATGCCGCTTTGCAACACACGGGTAGTCCGCAACATGATAGATTCTCCGCACAATAATTTCAGCCGCTACGGTATACTCGCATGCTGTAGAAACGAACACCCCACTCGGCAACCACCGAGTGGGGTAAAATCTCTTGCCGGCGGTACTCCGCCTTCAGCTTAGGTGCATGGGCTTTATAGTTGTAGCCACGCGCGCTATTCGCCGCCGAGCTTCGCCCGCACCTGCACGCGCAGCGGCACACCGCCCGGCAAGACTGCCGTTAGGCCGCCCGCGTGAACCGGAACCGTATCCGAAGCCGCCGTTAGGTCGTAGTGCTGTAGCACATGGGCCGCCAGCGCACGCACCTCAATGTTAGCAAAGTGCATCCCGATGCAAATGCGCGGACCCCCACCGAACGTCACTAGACCGTAGGGAGTCTGTTTGTCTTCCTCGCGGGGCGGGGCGAAGCGGTCGGGGTCAAACGTCTCCGGTTTGGGGAAGACGCTGGGCAGGTAGTGCGTGCCCACAACGCCCAGCCGCAACTCGGCCCCCGCCGGCACGCTGTAGCCGCCGAACTCGAACGACTTGACCACGCCGCGCGGCAGATTCAACACCGGCGGATAGAGCCGCCCGGTCTCGCGCACAAAATTATCCAGCGCCTTTAGGTTGCGGATCGCATCTAACGGCAGCGGGCCGGGCGACCCGGCGGCGGCCGCATCCACTTCCGCTCGCACACGGCGCGTGTGCGCCGTTTGCGTCGCCAGCAGGTACAACACCCAGGCCGCCAGCGTCGTCGTCGTTTCATGCCCGGCCACCAGCAGAATGTTCAGGTGATACAGCACCTGGAGGTCGCTCAGTTCGTCGCCCGCCGCGTCCCGTGCGTGAATAATCGTGCCCAACACGTCACGTGGTTGGTCGGCTGCCGCGATACGCCGCCGCGCTGCGATGATAGCCAGCAGCCGCCCGGCTAACTCCTGCCGCGTGCGCTGGAGACGATCCATGAACACATCCCACGGATCGCCTTCATCCCAACCGTGGAGCAAGATATAGAAGAGTTCGCGTAAGCGGTCGAGTTCCGCCCCGCGCGTCAGCCCCGCCAGCGCGGCCGCCGTGATGTCGAAGGTGATTTCGCGCGCCTCGGCATAGACATCCACCACGCCGCGCGCCGACCAGCGCGCCGTTCGTTCGCCGATCACCGCTTGGATCAGCGGCACGTAGGCGGTCATATACGCACTAGCGAAAGCCGGATTCCACATCCGCCGATGGTCGGTGTGCTCCGGCTCATCCATATTCAGCAGCCCCTTGCCCAGCGACTCGCCAATCAAGGGGGTCCAGCCGCGGTCATTGCTGAAGTGATCACGGTGGGTGTGCAGCACAAAGCGGTTGGCTTCCGGTCCCACCATCCGCACCACCTGCTGCCCGGCCCATACGCCGGCCTCCAACGTCGAGCGGAAAATCGGGCCATGCTCCTGGGCATATTGGGCCAGTAAGCGGCCCAGCCGACCCGATGCAAAGATGCCTTCGGTGAGCGCTACTTCGGGTAGCTGCGTAATACTAGTAGATATAGACACGGTAATCTCCCTCTCTGATAGGGCAGAAACGCTAATGGCGAAAATGCCGTTGCCCGGTAAACACCATCGCCATGCCGGCGGCTTCGGCGGCAGCAATTACTTGGGCGTCGTTCTGCGAGCCGCCGGGCTGGATAACGGTTGCCACCCCCGCCTGCGCGGCGGCCTCCACCCCATCAGGGAAAGGGAAAAAGGCATCCGAGGCCAGCGCGCTACCTTGCGCCCGCCGGCCCGCCTTGCCCACCGCGATCTTGACGCTATCCACACGGCTCGGCTGCCCGCCGCCCACGCCGACGACAGCGCGCCCTTTCGCCAGCACAATGGCGTTTGATTTGACATGCTGGGCCACGCGCCACGCAAAAATCAGATCGCTGATTTCGGCTAACGTCGGCCGGCGCGTGGTCTGCGGGTGCAGCGGCAGCGTGCCTTCGTCCGGGCTGGGGTCAGGGGTTTGCACCAGCATCCCACCGTCAATCGTGCGAAAGGCCAGCCCGCCACCAAACTGCTCCGGCGCTGTCGCGGGGGTCATGGGCACCGCCAGCAGCCGCAGGTTGCGTTTACCGCCCAGAATAGCGCGCGCATCGGCATCGAAATCAGGCGCGATGATCACCTCGAAAAACACCTTGCTCAATGCCTGGGCCAGCACGCCCGTCACCGGGCGGTTCACACCCACGATGCCGCCGAACGCCGACACCGGATCGCTTGCCAAGGCCAGGTCGAACGCCTCCACTAAGTCGTCGCGTGAGGCCGCGCCGCAAGGATTGGAATGTTTGACGATGGCAATTGTCGGCGTGACGAACTCACGCACCAAGTTTAGCACGCCGTCGGCATCCAGTAGATTGTTGTAAGACAGCTCTTTGCCCTGCAATTGCCGCGTGGAACCGGCCAGCGTGCCGCCCGCTGGACCCTCGGTGCGATAGAGCGCCGCCTGCTGGTGCGGGTTCTCGCCGTAGCGCAAATCCTGCACCTTGTGCAAAGCCAGCGTTGCGGTTGGCGGGAACAGATCGCCCGGTCCTCGCAGGTAGCCCGCCACCGCCGTGTCATAGGCGGCGACGTGCCCAAACGCGCGCGCCGCCAGCCGCCGTCGGGTCGGTTCGCCCACGCTACCGGCCTCGTCCCACTCTGTTAATACGCTTTGGTAATCCGCAGGGTCGCACAGCACGATCACCGCCGGGAAGTTTTTGGCCGCCGCCCGTAACAGGCTGGGCCCGCCGATGTCGATCTTCTCCAACGCCTCCGGCATGGACACGCCGGGCCGCCCGATGGTTTCGCGAAAAGGATAGAGATTGACGACCACCAGATCGATCAGGCCCAGGCCGTGCGCATCGAGTTGGGCCAGATCGGCGGGCTGGTCGCGCCGCGCCAACAGCCCGCCGTAGACCGCCGGGTGCAGCGTCTTCACGCGCCCTTCTAGGATCTCCGGGAAGCCGGTCAGTGCATCCACCGCCGTGACCTGCAAACCCGCCGCTTCCAGATAAGCCCGCGTGCCGCCGGTTGCCACCAATTCCACACCGTGTGCCACTAACCCTTGCGCCAACTCCACCACCCCGGTCTGGTCGGACACGCTGAGGATCGCTTTCATCGTCCTAAGTCCCTCCTGCGTAATGCGTAATGCGTAACCGATGTAGGTTAGTCTGAAAGTGATAGGTCGCACCACTAATAGACGCGCAACTCCGGCTACTGTTGGCGGCGGCCGAAGTAGAACAGCAATCCGCCGGGAATCCCAAACAGCAACAGCAGTGGCAGGCCACAGACTACGGCACCACTAAAGCCGCGCCCCAATTCTTGGGCAGTGGGGGTGCCGCCGGAAAACGATCCTAGTATCCCCAGGCTGAGGAAGCAAACACACGACAGCAATCCCAACGCCAACAACGCGACACCCAGCCACATCAAGACGGGGTTTGTCGGCGGCGTGGTAGGCGGCACCGGTCCGCTATAACCGGGCGGGTATGGGCCGCCGGGGGTTACCGCATACGGGTTAGGCGGTGGCTGCCATTGCGGCGTATAGCCGCCCGGCGGTCCATACCCGTCCGGCGGGGGCGCATAGCCGCCCGGCGGCGGAGCTTGTCCATAGCCCCCCGGCGCATATCCGCCCGGCGCGTAACCCGCCGAGGGCGCGTAGTTCTGCGGCGTACTGAAATCCTGCACTGGGCTATAACCGGCCGGCGGCGCGTAGTCCGTCGGCGGTGCGCTGGATCCATGCGACTCCGCCGACGGATCAACTGCTGGACTAATCACCGCGAAATCGCTGTCCGGGACAGACGCGTACGGATTCGGCGGCAGAGCCGTGTCGGCGTTATGGCTGGGCGCAGGCGGCGGTTCCGGCGCGCTGTACAGTGCGGGCGACGGGCTACTGGGCGCAGGCGGCGGTTCCGGCGCGCTATACTGCGGCGGGGGCAGATCCGGCACAGGGCCGACGACCATCGCCGGCGGATTGTACGGCAGCGCCGGCATGAGAGGCTGCGGCACAAGACCGGCATCGGCTACCGACGAGTTGTACGTCGCCGGCACAGTTGCAGGGGCAGACGGCTCGGTAGCGATTGGGGACGGGAGGTTGGACGCGGGCGTAGCAGCGGTATTGGCGGCAGGGACCGGCGGTGGGTCGACAGCGGCGGCGGCCCGCAACTGATCGCGGTTAATGTGCAACGTGGCGCTGCCTGCTTCCGGCGGCCCCACCGGCACCCCCCCACCCTCTAGGGGCGTTGGGCGGCGAAAGCGCAGTGTGGCATCGCCGGCCGCCGGCGGTCCCACCGACACCCCGCCGCCCAGCGCCTCTTGCACCTTATCGCGGCTCAAATACAGCGTGGAATCAGCGGTCGGCTCCACAGGCGCGGTGGGTGAGATGGGTAGTGCCGCCGGCGGCGTAAGAGGCGCACCGGCGACCACGATGCTCTGTACCTCGTCCTGGTTAAACCATAGGGTAGGGTTATTCTCAGCGGGCGGCACAGAACCGGCTAGCGCGCTATCTAACTCGGCACGGCTGAACTGCATAGTCGCGTTATTTGCGTCTGTCGACGGCGCGACGGGTGCAGGGCGCTCTAGCGCGCTATCTAATTCGGCGCGACTGAAGCGCATGGTCGCGTTATCGGACGCACCCGGCGGGGTAGTAGGGGGGTTGTCGAGCGCACTCAGCAACTCATCGCGGCTGAAGCGCATGGTCGTGTTGCTCTCCGC
>JBBRPH010000100.1:0-13305 GCA_038228295.1 Chloroflexia bacterium
AAACCACCGATCCAGTCGGCTATTTGGCCGTTGAGGCCAAAGGGTTGGGGCTGCTCAAGCGGAAGCGCCCACGGGCCTTAGCCCGCATCCCCGACTTGACAACGGCCACCGAGTCCTTAACTTGTAGCTGATGGCCTAAGGATTTTAGCTGGGATTTTTCGTCAGACGACTTCGACTTAGAAGAATACATGGCTGCATGGACCAAGTATCGCGCCTATGTAGCATCGCTGCAAAGCATCATCCCGTCTGCTGCGTTCGCCTATGCCACTGCCGAGTGGCACGGCCGAGGAGGCGATCCACGCTGGCCGCACGATGGGCGGCTGGTGGAACTGCTGACTCGCGCCGCGCCGGATCAGCCGTGGAGCAGCAAGCTATGGGATACCATTGAGAGGCGCTACAGAGAACTGGACCGGCGAAGCCCGCATCCACGTTCACGTTCCGTCCAGCCGTATGAGGCGCGCTATGATATGAGGCATGGTTAGCGCGCCTAATGGCCGCACGCGAGGAGTGGGAGCAACCGCCTGGATCGGGTGAGCCGGCGACCTTTGAATTACTACTCCATGTGCGCACCGACGGCGACCTATACCTAGACCTGCACTACCGAAGGGTCCATCACTACGTGCTGGCCGTCGCGATTGGCGATTGGCGCTACGACGATGTGCAGCTAGCCGCGAACGGGCACGTGGTCCACGAAATCGAACTCGGATCCGGTGCCTATTTGGTATATGGAGTGCGCCGCTATTCAGGCTACCCACCACCCCATTGTGCCCTAACCCATCACGTCTCTTGTTGCACGTCTTCCACTGCCCGCGCCAGCACCGGGCGGATTTGTGCGAACGCCCGCCCCCGGTGACTGATCGCGGCTTTGGCGGCAGGCGCGATCTCAGCGACGGTGAGGCCGCGATCCGGTAGCTCAAAAAGCGGGTCGTAGCCGAAGCCGTAACCGGGCTGTTCGTGCGGGGCCAGGGCGATGCGCCCTTCCAGCGTGCCGTCGCCGATCCATTCGCGCCCAGTAGGGTCCAGCAGCACGATCAGGCAGCGGAAGCGGGCGCTGCGCCGGTCGAGCGGCACCCCGGCCAAGCGAGCCAGCAGGCGCATGTTGCGCTCGGCGGCCGTGGTATTAGGACCGGCCCAGCGCGTGCTGAACACACCGGGCGCACCGCCCAGCGCATCCACCTCCAGGCCGCTATCATCAGCCAGCACCCAGGCCGGCCGCCCCTGCGCCTGAGCCACCGCCCGCCCCGCGGCGGCTTTGATCCGAGCATTCGCCACGAAAGTCTCGCCGGTTTCTTCAGTCTCCTCTGTCACGCCCAATTCGGTCAGCGTAAGCAGGCGCAACGGTAGATCGGCCAACAGGCCCCGGTATTCGCGCAATTTGCCGGCATTGGTGGTCGCCAACAGCAACAGCGTCGGCGCGGAATCAGGGAGCATAACAGGAGTCTCCTATCGAAGCGCCCACTCTACGGGGCGCTGTGGTGAAAATCAGCCCTATTTTAGCACGGTTATACCACAATTGTACCACGATTCAGCTAGCGGGGCAGCCGCTCGCGTGCTATAATAGGGCGCAAACAGACGATGACACTACAGCAACGGGCTGTGGTATTATGTAAACCCAAAAGGGAGGAATCCTTTCAATGGCGAAAGATGAAATGACCCGGCCGGGGGCTGGGGGCAATCGGGTAGCGATTATTGGGGCGGGACTGGTCGGCTCAGCCTGTGGCTTTTCGCTGGCCCACAGTGGCGTGGCCTCCGAAATCACACTGATTGATGTGGCCAAGGATAAGGCGGCCGGCGAAGCGATGGATATTTCGCATGGAGTCGCCTTCCTGCCTGCGACGACCGTCCGCACCGACGATTACACGGCCTGCGCCGATGCCGATGTCATCGTGATCACTGCCGGCACCGCACGCAAGCCGGGCGAGACGCGCATGGACCTGCTGCAACGCAATGCCGGCATCATGCGCGGCGTGCTGACCGGCATCGGCGCGCATCGGCCTGACGCAGTGATCGTCATGGTCGCCAACCCGGTAGACGTGATGGCCTACGCCGCCCACAAACTATCTGATTTCGCCCCGCAGCGCATCATCGCCACCGGCACGCTGCTCGAAACCGGCCGCCTGCGCTATATGGTCGGCGAGCATTGCAATGTTGCGCCCAACAGCGTCGAAGGTTACACGTTAGGTGAACACGGCGAGTCGCAGGTGACGACCTGGAGCCAAGTGCGTGTGGGCGGGCTGCCTGTGGCCGAGTATTGCCGGGCGGCCGGGATCGCCTGGGGCGCAGACGAGGAAGCGGCTATCGCCGAGCGCGTCAAAAAAGGCGGTGCCGATGTGATCGCCAAAAAGGGCGCGACGTTCTACGGCATCGCCGTCTGCGTGACGACATTGGTCAAAGCGATCCTGCGCGATGAACACGCCGTATTGCCCGTCTCGACGCTGGTCAACGGGCCGTATGAGATGCAGGATGTGTACATCAGCCTGCCCACGGTAGTGGGGCGGGCCGGAGCGATTCGCACTCTCACGCCGGAGCTGACGACGGCGGAGGTCACGGCCATGGGTAAATCGGCCCAGGCGTTGCGAACCGCTATCGGCGAAGCGGGCTTTTAGGCCGTAGGGAGTGGGGGTAGGAGACCGCTTGCCGGCGCCCGCCCGCGCTCCCTGTTCCTAACTCCCAACAGTTAGAGAGGAGCAGAGCAGTGAACGGATGGAAACGACGTAACGGGACGGTCGGCGTGGGGGTGGCGCTCTGCCTGGTACTGCTCACCGCCTGTGATCTGGGGGGGTCGTCTACCGGGCCGACTCCTGTGCCCGTCCTCGGCACCGGCACCGCCGTTACCGGCACCATCGGTACGGGCAAAGGCACCGCCACCGTCGCCGTAGGGCCGACCGATACGGCGCGGCCCCCGACCGTCACGCCGCTGCCCAGCGCCACGTCGGTGGCCGCGCCCACCGCTCCCCGCAATGGCGGGGCCGTGGCCGGCCAAACTTGGCGGCTTGTCGGCCTGACGGGGCAAGATCTGAGTACCGTCAGCGGTAGCGGCAAAATCGGCGCGCCGATTTTCGCCGGAGGGATCGGCCTCTATCGCTCCGACGACGGCGGCGCGACCTGGACACAGCTCGACCTGCCGGCCGGCACGCGCGTGAGCGAAGTCCATGTCAGCCCAGCGCGCCCCGAAGTGATGTTTGCCGGCAGCGGCCCCGATTGCGCGAAGGGTACGAAAGGCAGCCAGTTCGTCAGCGACGACGGCGGTCTAAGCTGGACTCGACTGGCCGAAGCGCCCGGTTCGCTGCAACTCGACGCACAAAACGCCTATCTTGTGACCGCCATGACCTGTAGCGGTGTGACGCGCAGCCGCGACGGGGGCAAGACCTGGGCCGCGCTGGGCGATCCCAGCTTTACCCGCGACCCGCGCTTTAGCGGTGGTGCCGTGGCGGTACCCAGCAGTGACGGCAGCACTATCTACGCGATCTATCGCCGCGAGGGGGATCTCAGCCGCATCCGCGTCAGCACCGACAGCGGCAAAACTTGGGGCGGCGACGAAACAGAATACGCGGGCCTAAGCAGCGTGTTGGTAGACGACCGCCGGCCACAACGGGCCTGGGCTACCGCGCAAAAAGGGGTACTCAACACCACTGACAGCGGCCAAACCTGGACTCCCTTCAATACCGGACTCGATGCCGCGCACGATACCAGCAGCGGCCCGGACGGCCCCTATCAACTCGCGACCGCGACCGCGCAGTACAATACCAGCGGCGACTTGGTGGAACTCTACATCGGCACCTATAACAGCGCCACGGCCCCAGGAGCGGGCATTTTCAGCAGCAAAGACCTGGGCCAGGTCTACAGCCGCTTCGGCGGCAACCTCGGCGGTCTCACGATCCACAGCCTGCACGTCGGCCGCGAAAAAGGCGACTCCAGCGATCAAGTAGTCCTCTACGCCGCCACCGAAGACGGCATCCACAAACTGGCGTTAGGCAGCGTGCGCTAGTCCCCTAGCAAGGAGTGGTGCCCGACAATACCTGTTAGAACAGCATATTGTCGGGCACCACCTCTTGCTACTAATACTGCCTGCGGCCGTAACCCTGCAACCGGTCCGGCATTTACCCGTTTATACTGTGACGTAATTGTGACCGACCGCAGCGGGAATCGCCTTCAAGCGTAGGCCGGCCTTAATCTTGCGCAATTATGCCGCTGTGAGCAGCCTGAGGGGGCCGAAAGCAGCGCATTACAGGTGAGTGAAACGCAGCATGGGCGCACAGGGACTTGACAGACTTTGGTATAATCGGGGTATGTCTACGCCGAACCGGCCGCCGACACTGGCGATTGTCATTGTTAATTACAATACTTGCGAACTGCTAGCGCGCTGCTTAGATTCGGTATTTGCCGGCCGCTGTCGCTATTCGTTTCGCGTGATCCTGGTAGATAACCATAGCAGCGACGGCAGTGCGACGCTGATCCGCACCCGCTATCCGGCGGTGGAACTGCTGGAGAGTGGGCACAACGGCGGCTTTGGCTTTGCGAACAATCTGGCGCTGCGTCGCCTAGCGGGACTGCCGCAACCCCTTGCCGGCCAACCCGCCACCGAAGTCCCGGTGCAGGGCAATGCCGGGCTACACTTCGCAGACGAGGCGATCCTATTTCTTAATCCCGACACTGTGTTGCCGCCCGATGCGGTGGAGCGCACCATGGATTTCTTGCTGGCGACCCCACAAGCCGGTATCGTCGGCCCGCGCATGGAGAAACCCGACGGTAGCTTAGATCTAGCTTGCCGGCGTGCGTTTCCCACCCCGCTCAATGCCTTGTATAAGCTGACCGGTCTCTCTCGTCTGTTTCCGCAGCACCCCAGCATCGCCCGCTACAATCTGACCCACCTGCGTGACGACGAAACTGCGGAGGTGGACTCGGTGATGGGAGCGTATATGCTGGTGCGCGGCACGGCGCTGGGCCAGGCGGGGCTGTTCGATGAGCGGTTTTTCATGTACGGCGAGGATCTGGATCTGGCCTACCGTATCAAAGCGCGCGGTCTACGGGTGTTCTACTACCCGGCGGTGACGGTTTTGCACCTTAAAGGCGCAAGCAGTCGCAAGCGCAGCACACACGCGATCCGCGAGTTTTATCGTGCAATGCACATTTTCTATGCTAAACATTATGCGGCTATGTATGGGCAACCCGTCAGCACCCTGGTACGGCTGGGGATTATGCTGCGCGGCGCGCTGGCACTGGCTGTGAATGCGACCCGTCCCACCGAGCAGAAGCGCGTCAGCTAATACCCGACTGAGGCCGGATCGTAGTAGAAAGCTAAACTGATGAGTCAAGTGAAATCGCCGCCTCGCCGCCCACAACGGTTGGACGACTCCCGCCCCACCCCGTTGGCCGGGACGGTGTTCCAAGAAACGGGCCGGCCGCCGGTAGCGGCGGCCGGCGCCCTGGCCGCCCCGGCGCGCCACAGTCCGGTGGTATTAATGGCGGTGCAGGGGCTACTCGATGTGCTGGTGCTGTTAGTGGCGCTGGTATTGGCCTACAAACTGCGCTTCGAGAGCGACATCGTACCTTTATACACGCCTCCTTCGCTTGATACCTATCTGCTGATGCTCGGCACGACGATCCTAACCCTGATCGTGGCCTTCAATATGAGCAGCCTCTATCACCTCAGCCGGGGCGCGTCGCGCATTGACGAGTTTTATAAGCTGACGGCCGCCGTCTCGATGGGCATGATCGGCTCTATCGCTGTTAACTCGCTGGTGCTGGGCAACAGCTTTATCTACTCACGCCTGATGCTGGTTTTCGGCTGGATCTTCTGCATCGTCTTCACCTCCGCCGAGCGTATCGGCTTCGGCTTGGTACTCGGCAGCCTACGCCGACACGGAGTCGGCGTGCAACGGGTGCTGATCGTGGGTTTGGGCGACGCGGCGCGCACGATCCTGGAGCGCATGGAGGCGCGGCCCGAACTCGGCTACCGGGTGCTGGGCGCATTTGAGCCGCCGCGCCTCAGCGAAGAGCGCGCCGTGTGGGATGTGCCGGTACTGGGCGGCATTGAGGAGATCGAGCGCGTCGCCCGGCGCTTACGCGCCGACGAGGTCATCGTCGCCATGCCGGGAGCCACACCCGCCGAACTAGTGGATATTGTTTCGCACTGCCAGGATGCCAACGTTTCGATCAAACTTTACCCCGACATTGTGCAACTGATGATCGAGCCGGAAGTGAATGTCGGGGTGCTGGGTGGCATCCCGATGTACAATGTGCGTGACGTGGCCTTGCGCGGCTGGAACCGCACACTCAAACGAGCGTTCGATGTGATCTTCAGCGCGGGCGTGCTGATCTTTCTTTCGCCGGTTTTGTTACTGATCACGGCTATTGTCAAACTCGACTCGCCCGGTCCCGTCTTTTTCATCCAAGAGCGTGTCGGCCTCGACGGTAAGCTGATCCATATCATCAAGTTTCGCACCATGCGAACGGCCGTGAGCCAGGAGCCGGGCTGGACGATTCCCGGCGACCCGCGCCGCACCCGGAGCGGCGGCTGGCTGCGGCGCTTCTCGCTGGATGAACTGCCGCAGTTCATCAATGTGCTGCTGGGCGAAATGAGCGTGGTCGGCCCGCGTCCCGAACAACTCTATTATGTGCAGCAGTTCAGCCAGACCATTCCGCGCTATATGCGCCGCCACCGCGAGAAGGCGGGCATCACCGGCTGGGCGCAGGTGAACGGGCTGCGCGGCAACACCTCTATCGAAGAGCGCACCCGCTACGATCTGGACTACATCGAACGCTGGTCGTTGCTGTTTGATCTTAAGATTGTCGCCCGCACGGTGGTACAGATGCTGCGCGGCACGGCATACTGAGTTCGGAGTTTTACGGTTAGCAATTCGTGAGAGGCGGGGACGCGGCTGGACGGGATGATTGCTGACGCGGAGGCATATTTAGCCCAGACTGATCTGCTCTTTGCGCCCCTGATCGCCCGGCATGGGCCGTGTCGGCTGGGGCGGCAAGGCGATCTGTTTGCCGCACTGGTGAGTTCGATCATCAGCCAGCAGATTTCGGTCAAGGCGGCAGACTCCATTGAGCGCCGCTTTATTGAGACGCTGGGCGGCACGCTAGACCCAGCCGTGATCGGCACATTGCCGGACACTGCCCTGCGCGGGGTCGGGCTATCGGGCGCCAAGGTCGCCTATATCCGCGACCTGGCCGCACGAGTCAGCGACGGGCGGCTGGATCTGGCCGCCCTGCCCGCGCTGGACGATGAGGCGGTGATCGCCGCGCTGCTGCCGGTGCGCGGCATCGGGCGGTGGACGGCCGAGATGCTGCTGATGTTCGCGCTAGAGCGGCCTGATGTGCTGCCGGTAGACGACAACGGTCTACGTCGGGCCATGGAACGCCGCTGCGGCCTGCCTGCGCCCGCCCGCCCCGCCGCCATGATCGCCCACGCCGCCGCCTGGCGGCCCTATCGCTCGGTAGCGACTTGGTATCTCTGGCGCAGCTTAAGCGATCCATGAACCAATTGCGGCGTATCCCACACCCGCTGTACTGCGGTCTGCTAGTAGCAGGCATAAGTTTTGCGATCAACCTGCTGTGGGTTTTCAACATCCCGCCGTTACAAACGCCGGATGAACCTGCCCATCTCCAGACGGTCATGGCCGTGCGGAGCGGTGATCTGTTACCGGCTATTCATTGGCAGGACGGACAGATCAAGGGACAACCCGGCAGCCCCGCTGTGCAACAATATGCGCGCACGCACGGCATTGAGCAGCCGTTTAAGCTGCTCCCCTACGAGTTTTCCCAACCCCCTCTTTACTACTGGGCTGCCGGCGCGGCGGCATTGCTGGTGCCGCCCGATCCGGCCCTGGTGCTCTATGTCGCACGTATCGTCGCCGCCCTGTTTGGCGCAGGTGCGATCTACTTCTGTTGGGCGGCGACCCGCCAACTCGCGCCCACCCATCCCCAGTGGGCCGTCGCAACAGCAGCGCTGGTGGCGTTGCTACCCCAAGTCTGCTTCAACGCTGCCGGGGCCGGCAACGACAGCAGCGTGCTCTGCTTCGGCATGGCAGCCTTTTATAGTTGGTTTCGTGCCCTCCGCGATCCCATGTTTGATCGGTGGGGTGGGCGCATGGGAGTCATAACAGGATTAGCGATTCTGAGCAAGTTAAGCGGGGCCGTATTACTGCCAGGGTTGGCGTTGGTCATTGTGTTCCGAGCTGTAGGACGGCTAGGCCAAGCTGCCGACGGGCGGCAACGGGTATTGTACGGAGTACAGCAGGCTGTCGGGGCGGGTCTCGGCCTGCTCCTTGTGTGTGGCCTCTGGGTGCTACGGAACTTGTGGGTATACGGCGAACCCAGCGGCACCACAGCGATCTTCCAATACTATCAGGGTAAATTCGCGTTGGTGCAGTTTACCAGTCCGCTAGTCGTTCAGATGTTTGTGCAAACCACTTGGCGAACGTTCAGCGGGTGGTTCGGCTGGATGAACGTGCCGATGCCGCAACCGTTCTATCTGCAAGTGGGCTATATTGCAGTAGTCTTGACGGCATTGAGCGCGCTGGCGATGTTAGTACGCGCTCCCCTCAGCACCTTGCTACGCCAGGCCATCCTCATTATGAGTCTGGTGGGCTTGACTTTGCTGGCTTCTTATGTACAGTTTACAACGGCAGTCGCCGCGCAACTGCAGGGGCGTTATCTGTTTCTCGCCTTGCTACCGCTTGCCCTGCTAGCAACAGCCGGGCTTTACACCCTCACCCCACGCGGTCGGCTACGGCATCTAGCGCTGAGTGCGCCGCTGATCTGGCTGGCACTGATGAATACCACCGGCCTAGCATTAGTGCGCTATGCTTACAATGGCGGCGATGATCCGCACCTGCCGCCCGGCACCGCAGTCACACGCGGCGAAGCTGTGACGGCGCTCGTTCAGCGCTTTGCGGTACACGGGCAGCAACCGGTGCGCAACGCGACTTTCAGTGATGTACCGCCTAATAGCCCCTGGTTTGCTGTCGCTGAGATAGTAGCCCAAACCGGTATTAGCCGAGGCGTTAGCTGTGGCCGCGAGAACGAACCGTGTGATGCAGCCGGTAGGCCGGCCCTGCGCCCAGACAACCCCGTACCTCGTGAGCAGTTTGCGGAACTGCTTATGCGGTCGGCCGGGTGGCCCCCCGTGCAGGCACCGGCCGGCGTCACCTTTGCCGACGTACCGGCCACCGCCGAGTTCTATAGCGCTATTGAGACCGCTACTTGCCGCAAAGTGCTACAAGGCTACCCATGCGGCGCGCCCGGCGAACCTTGCGATGATCGCCGGCGGCCCTATTTCCGGCCGACCTTTAACCTTCGCCGCGCCGATCTCAGCGTAGCTGTACTACCCCGGCAGACCCAACCCTGCCCAACACCCTAGCGACTCATCCGCAGCTCCTGCACCGCTGCGCGCTTTCTGGTATAATAGACTCACGCGCGCGTAGCTCAGTGGATAGAGCATTTGTCTTCGGAACAAAGGGCCGGGGGTTCGAATCCCTCCGCGCGCACCCTACTCCGCCACCCGCAGGCGCCGGCGGCGCTCGGCCAACAGACGGGCCAGCAGCGCGGCATAGCGCTCCGGATCGTGGCGGCTTTTGCGCGAGTCCCAATGCACGCCTTTTTCGCTGTTGCAGGCAGGATGGGTCAGGCCCAGGTTGAGCAAATTGCTATCGCCTCCTCGGCTGCGCGGCACAATATGCTCGATGTTCGCGCCGTGACCCGTCCGTGCATCAAACGTCAACCGCCCACCACAGATCAGGCACTTCCCCGTCCAGCGGCTGCCCTCACATACGAAAGTGCAATCCGTTGCCGCAATTTGTTGCATGATCGCGCGACTGTTCATAGCACTCAGTAAACGCACACCGCTGCCGGCACAGATTGCCGCCTGTTAAGGAACCACTGATGAACGGAGTGCTGCTGCTCAAGCTGATCCTCACGCCGCTGCTGATCGTCGGGGTGAGCCTGGCCGGGCGGCGCTGGGGGCCAATGGTGAGCGGCTGGCTGGTGGGTTTGCCGCTCACTTCGGCGCCGGTGGTGCTGTTCCTGGCGCTGGAACAAGGGCCGGGCTTTGCGGCGCAGGCGGCGGTGGGCATCTTGCTGGGCTTGATCAGCACTGGGATGTTTTGCCTGGTGTACAGCCGCCTCGCCGCCGGTGCGCGCCCGTCAATCAGTCTGTTGGTGAGTTGGGCAGCGGTAGTGGCGGTGCCGCTACTACTGAGCGAGGTGCGCGTGTCGCTGCTGCCTGCTTTCGCATTGGTGGTCGGCTGTCTAATCGTCATGCGCTGGGCCATCCCGGTTGATCCGACCGACAACGCCGTGGCCCTGCCGCTACCGCGCTGGGACATTCCGGCTCGCGTCGTGCTGGCAACCGGCTTTGTGTTGGCCTTGACGGCCGGAGCCGCAGCGCTGGGGCCGCAACTCAGCGGATTGATCGCGCCGCTGCCGATCTACGCCACCATCCTGGCCGTGTTCACTCACCGACTGCAAGGCGCACCCGCCGCGCGGCGCTTGCTGCGCGCGCTGGTGACCGGGGCATTCTCGACGGCCCTGTTCTATCTGCTGTTGGCACTGCTGTTGCAACCGGCGGGCCTAGTGCCGGCCTTCGCCACCGCGACCGTTGCCGCGCTGGGGCTGCACGCCCTGTCGCTGACTCTCATGCGTCGCGCGCCCGCCGGCTTATAGCGTGTTCCGCCGCACCAGGATCGTGCCGACGCGGATCAGCCCGGCGATCAAAAAGATCACCTGATAGTGGTTGAGCGTCAGCGGGCCGAGCGCATAGACGCCGGCACCCAGCGCATTCGCCAGCAGCCCTCCGCCTAGCGACGCAAAGAAGGCAATCAGCCCGGTAAAGGCCCAGTACACTGCCATGTAGCCGGCGCGCCCAGCCACCGGCGCACGCTCCATCAGGCGGTTGCTGAGTTCCAAGTTGAGCGCCGACCAGAAGATGCCCGCCAACACGTTATTCGCGTAAAGCAGCCAGAGCCGGTCGGGCGTAATGAACAGCCAAGTGAGCGCCAGCGGCGACGCGCCGATCATGCCGATGGTGAGGATGCGGCGGTGGCCTACCTGGTCGGCCCAGCGCCCCCAGATCGGCTGACAAAGCAGCGTCACCGCTACCGTGGTCATGTCGAGTGAGGCAAGTTGGCTGTAGCTAACGTGCAACACTTTGAGCGCCTGCGCGCTGAAGAACGGCGTGCCGACGTTGACCCCGATGCCCCAGAGGGTCAGCGTCAATACGAAGCCGCGAAAGCTGCGGTCGCGCAACGGCGCGCGCATGAGGGCAACGAAGCCGCTACCGGCGGCGCGCTGGAACGGCGGCTCCGGCTGACGGCTGACGAACCAAGTGCTGATCAAGGCGGCGAGGGCAGCCACGCTGTAGAGCGTTAGGAAGCCCAGGTCGGGGTAGCCTGCACCACGGGCCAAGTCAAGCAGCGCGCCGCCCGCAGGGATAGTTAGCAGGCCGACCAGCGACAGCACGGCATTGCGACTGCCGAAAAAGCGCCCACGCAGGGTCGGCGGGATCAGATCGCTCATCCAAGACAGCCAGGCGTTGGTGCTGACCGCCAGCAGGGCGAGGGATATAGTCATCGCCAACACGGCCAGACCTAACCGCCAATCGGGAGGAATGGGCGCGAAGAGCAGCGCGGCGGGCACAACCCATAGCACGCGGCCCAGGCTAGCCCACACAGTGATCTTGCGGCGGTGGCCCTGGCGCTCCACCAGCCAGGCAGCCGGCAGTTGCAGCAGCCCCGCTACCACCGGCAACGCGCTGATCAGCCCTAACACTAGATCGTTCGCGCCCATAAACAGGGCCAGCGCGGTGACAAACGAGCCGGTGGTCAGGGTGAGAAATAGTTGGGCGAACACGCCGTCGGCGACCGACATCCGCATCCCACGCAGCACCACGGACGGCGGCAGCCCACCCGGCGCACTCGGCGGGACCGCAGGCAATAGAGTGAGCGGGGGAGGGCGCGGCAGGCGGCGGCGCGGACGAGGAGGGACGGGGGGGCGAAGCGGACGCGAGGAGCGGATGCTAGGCTTCGTCATCACTCCACTCAGCCGGATCGCGGATCTGGATGTAGCCTGCCGTGGGGTTGATCTCTAGCACGATGTCTTTGACCGCCGGCACCAGCAATTCGCGCCCGCTAGGGGTACGGACCACGTAGACATCGTTGCTACCGGTAGCAAGCAGATCTTCGACCGTGCCGAGTTGCCGCCCGTCGGGGGTCTGCACCGGCAAGTCGTAGAGCTGGAAGGCGTAGAAACTGTCGGGCGGGAGCGGCCAGGCTTCAGCGGCCGGCAGTTGCAGTAAATAGCCGCGCAGGATGCCTGCCGCCTCCGGATCATTCACGCCGGCCAGCTTGACCAGCGCGTGATGCACCTGCCCGGCCCACGGCCCGGTGCGCTCGGCATCGGCTGGGTCGGCCACAGGAAAGAGGCGTTTATTGCCGCCGGCCAGCACACGGGCCGTCATCACACGGTATTCTTGTGGAATCGTGGGTGCGGTGATCGGTCGTCGTGGCCCACGACCACCCGTCAGGGCCGACGGCGGGCTGAGATAGACATGACGCAAACTGACAAAGCGCTGCGGGAAGTCGCTCAACATAGTCACGCGCAACTCGCCCCGCACGCCGTGCGGAGCCACTACTTCGCCAATCGTGATATAGTCGGGGGCTTCAGGCATACGGAGTTCTGAGTTCTGAGTTCTGAGTTCTGAATTAAGGTTCGTCAGAACTCAGAACTCAGAACTCAGAACTCGGCTACATGATTTCCAGAATGCCGCGCTTGCCTTCGCGTTGCGCGGCCATGCTGACCAAGCTGCGGATGGCGCGGGCGATTTTGCCGTCGCGGCCGATAACCTTGCCCTTTTCCTCCGGGTTCACCGTGAGTTCGATCATCACGGTGCGCTCGGTGCGGACTTCGCGCACCTTCACATCTTCGGGGTGCGCCACCAGGCTCTTAGCGATATACTCGACGAGATCCTTCATGCAAGTGTTCCTTCGGGCCCGGGGCGGGCATGCTTACGGCTGGTCGGCCGTCTCCGTGGCCGCCGCCTCGGCCGTCGCGGCTAGGGTGGTGGCGTCCGCGCCGGCGGCCTTGCCCCGCGGCGTGTTCTTGCGCTTGTACGCTTCGATCACGCCGGGCGCGATCTTCGCCTGGTGCAGCAGCCCGATCACCGCGTAGGTGGGTTGCGCGCCCTTGCGTGCCCAATCGTTCCCCTGCGCCTCGTCCAGGTGGATCGTCGGCGGGTTCGTGCGGGGGTCCTAATAGCCCTGGATGGCGACATAGCGGCCATCGCGCGGCGCCCGGGCATCG
>JBBRPH010000101.1:0-13238 GCA_038228295.1 Chloroflexia bacterium
CAGTTCGGCCATCTTGCCGAGTGTGGTGCCCCGCCGCCGGTGATCCCGCAGCAAGTCACCACTGGCGACATGAACCATGTCGAGCCGGTCGCTGAGGAGTTCGGATTGGGTGCCTTTTCCCGCACCGGGCGCGCCAAGTAACAAGATTATCATCGTTAACCTCCCTGACCTCGTTGTCAGAACGGTAAGCGGTGAAAGGCCGACCGATAGACACTTTGCCGAGGCAAAAGCCGTGTCTCTTAATGATACCCGAATTCGGCCCACGCAACAACCGAGCCGTAAAAGGTAAAACGTAAAACGTAAAACGTAAAACGTGCATACGCCGCTAGCGCATCGTGTCACGTCTTTAAGCAGCGCAAAACCTACCCCGTATATAGCATACGTATTGTAGATTTCACGTTTCACGTTTTACGTTTTACGTTTTACACCAGGCTAACGGTTAATGAAGCCCTCGTAGCGACGCATCAACAATTGCGCTTCCAACTGCTTCATGGTGTCAATCGCCACGCCGACCACGATCAGCAACGCTGTGCTGGTCAGCCCCTGGATACTCACACCGGTGATGATCTGAGCGAAGAATGGTAGGACCGCTACCACACCCAGGAAAATCGCGCCCAGGAAGGTGATACGGTTCAGCGTCTGGCTGAGATACTTCTCAGTACGCACACCAGGACGGATACCTGGAATAGCACCGCCCTGCTTTTGCAGGTTCTCGGCGATATTCTGCTGGCCGAACACCACCATCGTGTAGAAGTAAGTGAAGGCCACTACCAGCAGGAAATACATCACCTGATATTGTAGGCTTTGTGGGCTGAAGAAGCCGATCATGCCGTTCGCCAGATTCCGCACCCAGTCAATTTTCGCCGCCGTCAGAAACGAGGCGAGTGTGCCGGGGAAGATCATGATACTCACCGCAAAGATCAGCGGGATCATGCCCGCGCTGTTGACGCGCAGCGGAATGAAACTGCTACCGCTTTGCCGCATCATACGCTGGCCGCGAAACACGTTTTTCGAGTAATGCACTGGGATGCGGCGCTGGCCTTCCTGGATCAGCACGATACCGACCACCGTCAGCAAGCCGAGAGCAGCGAACAGCGCCAGACCCAGAATGTTTACGTCACCCGTGCCGTTGCCGGCGACCAATTGGCCGATCAACGTAGGCAGGCGCGACACAATGCCACCGAAGATGAGGATCGAGATGCCGTTGCCGATGCCGCGCTCGGTGATCAATTCGCCGATCCAGAGCAGGAAGATCGTGCCGGCGACTAGCGATAGCAACACCGATAGCGAGTAGAGCGGATTAGCGATGATGTCGAAGCTGGGTAACACACCGGTGCTACGCAACAGCACGCATTGCCCATAGCCCTGGAGCAGGGCCAGCGGCACTGTCAACCATTGCTGATAGCGATTGAGCTTGTTGCGGCCTGCCTCGCCCTCTTTCGAGAGTTCAGTGAAGCGCGGCACAATGCCTGTCAGCAACTGCATGATAATCGAGGCGGTAATGTAGGGATAGACCCCCATCGCCGCTACGCTGAAGTTCTGCAAGGAGCCGCCGGAAAAGACGTTGAGTACGCCCAGGATCTGGCCTACATCCTGGCGCTTGAACAGATCGGCCAGCGCCGCCACGTTGACCCCCGGCACCGGCACATGGGCAACGAAGCGGTAAATCAGCAGCATCGCCAGCGTGAACAGGATTTTGCGCCGCAGATCGGGGATCTTGAAGGCGTTGACGGTGGCCTCTAACATTACGCGCCTGCTTCCTGGTCGGGTGCGCTGCTTGCGGGGGCGGGCACAAGCGCTTCGCCGCCGATAACCGTGACTTGCCCACCGGCTGCTTCGATAGCTTGACGGGCGGCAGCGCTAAAGCGGTGTGCGCTCACGCGCATGGCGCGTGTCACTTCACCGGTACCGTTCAGTACTTTGATCATGCCGTTGGTATCACGAATCAGGCCCGCCGTAACCAGCAGTTCGGGGGTCAAGTCGGAGTCGGTGTCCAACGCCGCCAGATGATCCAGGTTGACCAAGACATAAGTCTTGCGGAAGTGGTTTTTAAAACCGCGCTTATAGGGCAATTGCTGCTGGATTGGGGTCTGCCCACCGACAAACTGTGGTGGCATATAATGATGCCCGGCACGCGCTTTCTGGCCCTTTTGCCCGCGCCCGGAAGTCTTGACGCTACCCGATCCGTGGCCGCGCCCAACACGCTTGCGGTTGGTAAACGCCCCCTTCGACGAGCGGAGATCGCTGAGTTCCATGCTGCTATCCTTTACAGGTATCAGGTATCAGGGATCAAGGATCAGGTATACGTTGTTCCGTCCTGATCCTTGATCCCTGATGCCTCGTTAAATTTCTTCTATCGCAACCAAGTGCTTAACCTTGAACACCATACCGCGCACCGAGGGGGTGTCGGGCAGCTCCACTGTGTGGCGGAGGCGGCGCAGGCCGAGCGATTTGATTGTGTCTTTCTGGTCTTTATTATACCCGATAGCGCTCTTGAGCCAAGTCACACGCAGGTGACCGCCTGCGATACTGCCGGAGGCACGGGTCGAGACTTTCGGTTCATCTGTCATTAGCTTCCAGCCTCCGGGCTGCTAGGGGCCGCCGGTGCCGGACCACGGCCACCGCCGCTAAAACCGCCGCTACGCCCGCCACCGCCACTAAAGCCACGGCCACCACCGGCACCAGGGCCACCACGGCCACCGCCGGCACCTTGACCGCCACGGCCACCGCCGGCACCTTGACCGCCGCGGCCGCGGTCGCCACCGGCACCAGGGCCACCGCGGCCGCGATCCCCACCAGGGCCACCGCGGCCGCCACGATCACCCGACGGTTCAGGACGCGCAGCCGGTGCGGGGCCGGCCAGCATTGCCAGCCGCACCGCACGCAGGATCTGCCGCTTTGCCATCTGCGCCGGCGTGAAGCCGCGCCGTTGCGCTTCTTCTTCCGAGGAGCGCAACCGGCTCAAGGCCAGCAACGCCGCACGTGATGAGTTGATTGGGTTATTGTTGCCGAGTGATTTAGTCAGCACGTCTTTGATGCCGGCCGATTCCAACACCGCACGCACGCCACCGCCGGCGATCACACCGGTACCCGGCGAGGCGGGCTTCAGCAGCACACGCGACGCACCAAAGTCCACAGTGATTTCATGCGGGATCGTGGTGCCGATCAGGGGCACCCGAATGATATGCTTTTTCGCATCTTCAGCGCCCTTACGGATCGCCTCCGGCACCTCACCGGCCTTGCCGGTGCCGACACCGACGAGTCCGTGGCCGTCACCGACGACCACCACCGAGCTAAAGCTGAAGCGGCGGCCACCCTTGACCACCTTTGAGACGCGATTCACCTGAACCACGCGCTCTTCCAACTCCATCCGGGATACATCAATTCGCGGGGGCATAAGGTCTCCTTTAGAAGTCCAGACCGGCTTCGCGGGCGGCTTCGGCTAACGCTTTGATGCGGCCGTGGTACTGATAGCCACCACGGTCGAACACGACCTGCTTGACTCCAGCCTCCAGCGCCCGCTGGGCAACGGCTTGCCCAACGGCTTTCGCGTCGTCCACTTTGTTGCCTTCGCGGCCCTTCAATACCTTATCCAGGGTGCCGGCAGCGGCCAACGTGTGGCCGGTTGAATCGTCAATCACCTGAGCATAGATATGGTTGAGGCTACGGAACACGTTCAGCCGCGGGCGCGCCGGCGTGCCGATGGCCTTCGCCCGCACGCGGCGGTGCCGCTTGGTGCGGCCAGACAGGGTATGCGGTATAATTTTCATGACTCGCTCCTACTTCTTACCCTTGCCGGTCTTGCCGGTCTTGCCGGCCTTGCGGCGGATCACTTCGCCCGCAAAGGCAATGCCTTTGCCCTTATACGGCTCCGGCTTGCGGATGCGGCGGATTTTAGCCGCTTCTTCGCCGACAAGCTGCTTGTCAATACCGCTGACGTTCAGGCGGTTGGTGCCTTCGGGCGTGAACGTCACGCCTGCCGGCGGGCTGATGCGCACCGGGTGCGAAAAGCCGAGCGCCATGACAATATCGCTACCGTCTTTGGTGACGCGATAGCCTACGCCGCTGATTTCTAGTGTGCGCGTAAAGCCGGTGGTCACACCCTGCACCATGTTGTTGAGCAGGCTGCGCGTCAGGCCGTGCAATGAACGGTGAAAACCGTCGTCGCTAGTGCGCTTCACAGTTAGGGTGCCGTCTTCTTGCACCAATTGCATATCTGGGTGGAAGGTGCGGGTCAGGGTGCCTTTCGGCCCCTTAACCGTCACCGCGTTGCCTTCTTCAAGCCGAATATCCACGCCTTTCGGCACCGGAATCGGCAAGCGTCCAATACGCGACATTAGAGGGTTCCTCCTGCGGCTACCAGATGTAGCACAGCACTTCGCCGCCGAGGCGACGTTTCCAGGCTTCGTGGCCGGACAAGACACCCTGCGACGTGGATAAGATACACACGCCCAGGCCACCCAGGACCACGGGGATCTCTGCTCGCCCACTGTAGACACGCAGCCCCGGCTTGCTGATGCGCTTGAGGCCGGTCATGACCGGCTGCTTGTCTAGCCCGTACTTAAGCCAAACACGGAAGCTGCGGGTCTCGTCGCTGGGAAAATCGAAATCTTTGATATAGCCTTCGTCTTTCAAGATGCGCGCAATGGACAGCTTCATCTTGGAGTTCGGGACCAACACGCTCTGGTGCCGGGCCATGCCGCCGTTGCGGATGCGCGTCAACATATCGGCGATGGGATCAGTGACATTCATGGACTGCTGCTTCTCCTCTTACCAGCTCGACTTCACCACACCGGGCAATTTGCCCTGCAAGGCCAATTCGCGGAAGCAAATCCGGCAGAGGCCGAACTTTCGCATATAGGCGCGTGGGCGACCACAGATTTTGCAGCGGTGATACGCACGGACCTTGAACTTGGCCGGGCGGGCCGCTTTGACAATCAGGGACGTTTTTGCCATCGGGGCTCCTGGTCCTTTCTTAGGCTTTGCGGAACGGCATACCCATAAGTTCGAGCAGCCGCCGCGCTTCCTGGTCCGTTTTCGCGGTGGTCACGAAGACCAACTCCATGCCGCGAATTTTGTCGATCTTGTCGTATTCCATCTCCGGGAAGATGAGTTGTTCGCGCAGACCCAGCGTGTAGTTGCCGTGACCGTCGAAGGCTTTGGCGCTCACCCCATTAAAGTCGCGCACGCGCGGCAGGGCGATATTGAACAGACGGTCAATCAGATCATACATCCGCTCGCTGCGGAGAGTGACCATCACGCCAATCGGCATTCCTTCACGCACCTTGAAAGCGGCGATGGATTTTTTGGCCCGCGTGACCATCGGCTTCTGGCCGACAATCGCGGTGACATCGTTCACGGCGTTATCCATCGCTTTGGCGTTGGCAATGGCTTCGCCCATCCCGATATTCAGCACGATCTTGCTGATGCGCGGCACCTGCATCGGATTGGTATATCCAAACTCTTTCATCAGCGCGGGCACGACTTCTTGCTGATACTTCTCGCGCTGGCGGGCAACGTATTCTGCCACAGTTTTCCTCTTTCTCATGACCGGCGAGGCCGGCACAGCTCTGATAGCGGAGTTTTGCTGGGCGCTACTTAGCTCTCGTCCCGTGTAGGCTACATCCAAGAAGGGTGCAGCGACTAGCTCAGGCCGGGGCGAGTTGCTTGTCAGCGCCCTGACTCCGACGCTTGACCAGACCACCGTTTATCGGGGTCGTCAAGAAACTCCTGACAGTTGCGGCATTGGCGAACCTTGCTGCCGTCGGTCAGAAACGTATGGCCGACGCGCACCGCTTTGTCGCATTTAGGGCAGACGACCATCACGTTGGATGCATCCATTGGCCCTTCGATTTCGATGATCCCGGCTTGGCGCACGCCACGCTGACCGCGTGTGTGCTTGGTCCGCAGGTTCATGCCTTCAACGATGATGCGGTTCCTATCGGGGAAAACCTCACGCACTCGCCCGCGTTTATGCGCGCTAGCGTGCTTGCCGTTGATCGCCTGCACCAAATCGCCTTTGTGTACTTTCATCTCTCTGTCCTCTGGTCTGCTGGGGAAGTCGAGTTAAAGGACTTCCGGGGCCAGCGACACGATCTTCATAAACTGGCGCTCGCGCAATTCGCGGGCCACCGGGCCGAAGATGCGCGTGCCGCGCGGATCGTTCACGCCTTGCTTGAGAATAACCGCCGCGTTATCATCGAAGCGGATATGCGATCCGTCGGCGCGACCGTATTCTTTAGAGGTCCGCACCACGACGGCGCGCACCACTTCGCCCTTTTTGACCGCCCCGCCCGGCGCGGCTTGCTTGACGGCGGCAACGATGATGTCCCCGACGCCGGCATAGTGGCGGCTGGACCCCCCCATGACGCGAATGCACATCAGTTCTTTCGCACCGGTGTTATCGGCCACGCGGAGCCGCGTTTGTACCTGAATCACGGCGAGTGTCTCCTCTTAGATTTGCGGGGCGCGCGTTAGGATCTCGACCACCCGCCAGCGCTTGGTCTTGCTGATCGGGCGGGTCTCCATGATTCGCACGATATCACCCTGATTGCACAGCAGTTCATCATGCGCGACGAACTTGTTAGTGCGGCGCATGATCTTCTTGTATAGCCGATGGCGCACCAGGCGGTCCACTGCGACCACGACTGTCTTTTCCATCTTGTTGCTGACGATGCGGCCGGTTCGCATTCGGGACTTGCCGTGTTCGGGCACCCATACGCTGTGATCGGTCTCAAGCGCCTGCCGCCCGCCCGCGCTGCCGCCGGGAGCCGGAGCTTCCGGCATCGCCACCGCCGCTTCGGGAGCCGCCGCCGCATCCAGCAGATCGCTGCCCGCGCTCGGCACGTTCGTGTTATCCATTATCTCTCCTGCTCTGTAAACCGTAAAACGTAACCCACAAAACGCACCGGCGTAATCCGTAAATGATAAGGGCGCAACAGGTTATTGTACCATATTCCGACTAACAATCGCTAATCCCTTACGCTTCACGTTTTACGCATCACGTTTTACGCGCCGGCCGTTGCCAACGCCTGTAGCTCCGCGATTTCCGCCGCGTACAGCGCCTCAATTTCGCGCTCGCGCAGCACCGTCAGCAGACGGGCTACATCGCGGCGTACTACCTGGAAACGGGCATGGTTCTTCAGCTTGCGCGTAGCAACTTGGAGCCGCAGGCTGAACATTTCCTGCTTGTAGTCGGCGATGTGCTGCGCGATTTGTGCGTCGTTCATCTCGCGGATACTATTCGCTTGCATGGTCACCCTCCGCGCCCTCTTCAACTTCCACGTGCGTCACTGCGCCTTCGGTGATGCGCTTGACGAAGCGGGTTTTAATCGGCAGTTTGTGGCCGGCCAGGCGCATCGCTTCGGCGGCGATCTCTTCGCGCACGCCGCCCAACTCAAACAACACGCGGCCCGGCTTGACCACGGCGACCCAGTGATCGGGCGCACCTTTACCGGAGCCCATACGGGTCTCGGCAGGGCGCTGGGTCATGGACTTATCCGGAAAGATACGAATCCAAACCTTGCCGCCGCGCTTGATGTAGTGCGTGATGGTACGGCGGGCTGACTCGATCTGGCGGCTGTCGATCCAGGCGGCTTCAAGTGCCTGAAGACCAAACTCACCGAAGGCCACGCTATTACCGCGTTGAGCCAGACCTTTACCGGTCGTGCCGCGATGCACCTTACGGTGCTTCATCCGTTTCGGCATCAACATACGATTAGCTCTCCTCACCCGACCGGGCCGCTTCAGCAGCGCTCGGTGTACCCGCGTCAGCGGCGGGGATGTCGCTTGTGCCCGCTACGGGCAGGGTCGTGTCAGTCACGCCGGTGCGGGTAGCCGTTTCGTCGGCAGCCGGCGCAGCCGTCGCGGGAGCAGCCCCAATCGCTTCCGCCGGCACCGCTGTTTCCGCGGGCATAGAGGCAGCCATTGTCGGCGCAGGCGTATTGCTTTCCAGCTCCGCTGTAGCAGCCGTTTGTGCCGTGCCGCTAGCTTGCGTTGCTTCCGTCGCCACTACTGTTTCATGTGCCGAGGTAGCCTTGTGGACTACCGGGGCTGCCGTGGTCGGAGCGGGCAGATTGGTTTCGAGATCCGTCGCTTGTGAGGCCGCTGTGCTGGTCGGCACGTTGGCTTGGACATTGGCCGGCAGTGTGCGCTCCGGCGGCGCGGCGATAGTCGGCAGGCGACCAGGTTGCGTGCTCTGGCCCTGCGGGCGCGGACCACGATCGCCGACACGACCACCCTGCGGTGCGCCCTGGCCCTGCGGGCGCGGACCACGATCGCCGGCACGAGCTGCGGCCGGTGGGCCGTCGAAGGGGCGGCCTTCGCGTGGCGGGCGATTCTCGCGGTTGCGGTCGCCGACGATCACATCGCCGGGACGTGGACCGATTACATCGCCTTTATAGATCCAAACCTTCACACCCACGCGGCCGTAGGTCGTGTGCGCGTGAACTTGGCCGTAGTCAATATCGGCGCGCAGAGTGTGTAGCGGCACGCGGCCTTCACGTTCGCCGACGACGCGGGCCATTTCGGCCCCGCCCAAGCGACCGCTGAGGCGGATACGCACGCCTTTCGCGCCCAGGCGCGTGGCGCGCATGATCGCTTGCTTCATCGCCCGCTTGTACGACACGCGGCGGGTGATCTGGTCGGCAATGCTTTCGGCCACTAGGAAGGCATCAATTTCAGGCTGCTTGATCTCATTGATGTTCAGCTTGACCTTTTTGCCCGTGGCGGTCTCGAAATCTTTGCGCAGCACTTCCACCGCCTGGCCGCCTTTGCCGATGACAATGCCCGGCTTGGCGGTGGAAAGGGTAATTTCGATCTGGTTAGCGGCGGACCGCTCCAAATCTACGCGCGAAATGCTCGCGTTCGCCAGCCGTTTGCCGACCATCGCCCGCAGCATAATATCTTCATGGAGTTGTTCCGTATAATTGCGCTCGGCAAACCAGCGTGATTGCCAGTCTTTGATAATGCCGAGCCGGAACCCAATCGGGTGTACTTTACGTCCCAAGTTAGTGACCCTCCCGCTCGTCTACTACAACGGTGATGTGGCTGGTGCGCTTCAGGATACGGGTACCCTGACCGCGTGCCTTGGCCCGGAACCGCTTAAAGGTCGGGCCTTCGTTGGCATAGATGCTGGTGATCACCAGATCATCGGGGGCCATCTGAAAATTGTTTTCGGCGTTAGCGGCCGCCGATTTCACGACGCTCAACACGTCGCGCGCGGCGGCTTGGGGCATAAACCGCAAAACGGCCACCGCCTCATTGACCGACTTGCCCCGCACCACATCCAGCAACAGGCGCACCTTGCGGGGCGACGAGCGGATGAACTTCGCGGTTGCGCGTACTTCCATCGTTTTCTCTCCCACCAGGACACGATCCCTCGTGTCCCTTGAATGCTACTTGGCGCGGTGCATCCGCTCAGAGCCTTTAATGTGGCCCTTGAAGAAGCGAGTCAGCGCGAATTCGCCGAGTTTGTGGCCGACCATGTTCTCCGTGATATAGATCGGCACATGGCGGCGGCCGTCATGCACACCAATCGTATGCCCGACCATCTGCGGAAAGACAGTCGAGTCGCGGGACCAGGTGCGGATGACGCGCTTCGTGCCCGTGCTGTTCATGACGTTGATGCGGTTCATTAGCCGTTCTTCGACGAACGGACCCTTTTTTGTTGATCGACTCATGTTCTCTCCCCTCCGGCTGGGCTACTTGGCGAAGCGCTTCCGCACGATCATGTTATCGGTGCGTGGGTTGTTACGGGTGCGACCATGTGCGGGCTTGCCCCATTTGGTCTGCGGCTGCCCACCACGCGGCGTGCGGCCTTCCCCACCACCATGTGGATGGTCGCGCGGGTTCATAACCGACCCGCGCACCGTCGGGCGAATACCGAGCCAGCGGCTGCGGCCCGCCTTGCCCAGGCGGATATTCTCGTGGTCAATGTTGCCGACCTGGCCGATAGTCGCCATGCAGTCAATATGAATGCGGCGCACTTCGCCTGAGGGCATACGGATCTGGGCGTAGGTCTCGTCACGCGCCATCAACTGCGCCGATTCGCCTGCGCTGCGAACCAACTGACCGCCGCGCCCGGCCTGCATCTCGATGTTGTGCAGTTGTGTGCCGAGCGGGATGGAGCGAATGGGCAAGCAGTTGCCGACGCGCACTTCCGCGCCACTGCCGGCCATGATGTTGTCGCCCACTTTGAGTCCCAGCGGAGCCAGGATATAACGCTTTTCGCCGTCGGCATAGTGGACCAGGGCGATGCGCGCCGAGCGATTGGGATCGTACTCGATGGTCGCAACCTTCGCGGGAATGCCCAACTTATTGCGCTTAAAGTCAATGATGCGGTAGAAGCGCTTGTGGCCGCCGCCGCGATGCCGAATCGTGATTTTGCCCTGGTTGTTACGCCCAGCATGGTTTTTGCGAATCTGGATCAGCGATTTCTCCGGCTTAGTAGCCGTGATTTCGTCGAAGCTCGCTACGCTCATCAAGCGGCGACCGGGCGAAGTCGGGTTGTACTTTTTGATCGCCATCGTTACACTCCCTCAAAGACTTCGAGGCGCTGACCGGGGCCAAGCGTCACAATCGCCTTTTTCCAATGCGGCCCCCAGCCGGTAATACGTTTGCGCTTATGGCTGAACGAGCGCTGCTTGGCATGGACATTGATGATGTTCACTGCGCGCACTGTGACGTTCTCGCGGGCAAAGGCCATTTCGACCGCACGTTTGATCTGTGCTTTGGTCGCTTTGGGAGCTACTTCGAAGGTGTACTTGCCCTGCTCCATCATCAACGTGTTTTTCTCGGTCATCACCGGGCGACGGATTACGTCCCACAGCGTACTGTCAATCTGAGCCATTAGACCGTCTCCTCGTCACCCGTATGGGGTGTAACGGTTAGCGACGAATGGACTGTCGCCGTACCGGGGGTCGCCGCGTCGGGCAGCATATCCGTGGCCGGGGTCTCCGGTGATTCGGTCGCCTGCGCGCCTGCTGCGGCCTTGCCCAAGCCCGTCGCCGTGAAGCCGGTAGCCGCCTCGCCGGGCGATACGTTCGTCAGCGGCGGTGTAGCAATCGGCGATGCACCCGTCTCAACCGGTTGGAGCGCCGTAGGAGTCGCCACGACCAGATCGGTACCGGTCTCCAGCGGAGAACGCAGGCGGCGCGGAGTCGCATTGGTCGCGTCATCCGTCGGCGTAACTGGGTTGATCGGGCGGGAATTGCGCCCCCCGGTCTGACCAAGAATGCTTTCGATCACATCCAGGCTAGCGCGGTCAATGATCAGGATTTCAGCTTTGAGCATATCCACCAGGCTGAGGAAGTGGGTGCGCATTGTATGGACATGTTCCAGGTTGCCGGCCGCCAGTTCCAGATTCTGGATTTTGGCGGGGGTCATGATGAGGACATGGCGCCGGGTTAGGTTGAGGGTTTTTATCACCTCAATCATCGCTTTAGTGCGTGGCTCTAAGCCCTCAAAGTTATCGATCAACAGGATCTGGCCGTCAGCGGCTTTAGCCGACAGGACCGAGCGCATCGCCAAACGGCGCATTTTGCGCGGCAGATCCTGTTCGTAGCTGCGCGGGTGCGGGCCAAAGACGACCCCACCATGGCGCCACTGCGGCGAGCGGGTTGACCCCTGGCGGGCACGACCGGTGCCTTTTTGGCGCCACGGCTTCTTACCACCGCCGCGCACTTCGCCACGAGTCAGCGTGTCGTGCGTGCCCAGGCGTGCGTTAGCCTGCTGGCGCAACACCGCTTGGTGAACAACACCGACATTCGGCTCGATGCCGTAAATGGCATCGTTCAGATCTACGGTGTCCAGGGATTGACCCTGTAGATTATAGATAGTTGCCTGCACTCTTTTTCTCCGTGATAGTGAGCAGCGGTCAGAGACCGGGCCAAAAAGGCCGGCTCCGACGTGCCGGGCGGGGAATGGCTACCCCTACGCGGGTCGCCTTATTGCTTCCCCTTGATGGCTTTGCGAACGGTGATCAGGCTATTAGCCGCGCCGGGCACCGCGCCACGCACCACAATCAGGTTGCGCTCCGGGTCAATCTGCACCACGCGCAGATTTTGCACCGTCACGCGATCATTGCCCATGCGCCCCGCCATCCGCAGCCCTTTGTACACGCGGCCCGGCGTGGTGCCGGAGCCGATGGAACCAGGCCGGCGGTGCCGATCGGATTGGCCGTGGGTTTTAGGACCGCCTGCGAAGTGGTAGCGCTTAACCACCCCGGCAAAGCCTTTGCCCTTCGACGTACCAATCACGTCCACGATTTCACCGACGGTGAACATGGTCACATCAATCGTATCGCCGACGTTGTGGCTGGCTGCGTCGTCGCCGCCCACTTCCATTTCGCGCAGATGGCGCAGCAGCGGTAGCTTATTCTTGCGAAGGTGGCCCTTTTGCGGCTGCGTGATTTTGCGCTCCTGGCGGCCGGTTAGTTCCTCAAAGCCGATCTGAACGGCGCTATAGCCGTCTTTATCGGGCGTTTTCACCTGCGTCACCGTGCAAGGGCCGGCTTGTAGCACCGTCACCCCAGTCGCAGTGCCGTTCGGCTCAAAAATTTGGGTCATGCCGATTTTGCGGCCTAGAATACCCTTGATCATTTGTAATCCTTTGTTCAGCTAGGCTGAACTGAACTGGCGGACCGAGAGGTCGGGCCGATAGCCCGCCTTCCGGTCACAGGCGGCCGCCCCATTACAGCTTGATTTCGATGTCCACGCCGGCCGGCAGGTTCAATCGCATCAGGGCGCTGATCGTCTTCTGGTTCGGGTCCAGCACATCAATCAGGCGCTTATGGGTACGGATCTCGAACTGCTCTTGCGAGTCCTTGTCAATAAAGGGGCTGCGGATGACACTGTGCTTTTCGATTTTGGTCGGCAGCGGCACAGGGCCGGCCACTAATGCCCCGGTACGTTCCGCCGTCTCCACGATTTGCAGAGCCGACTGGTCCAGGATCTTATGGTCGTAAGCCTTTAACCGGATACGGATTTTTTGTTTCGCCACGCTCCTTCTCTCCCTCACGCACGTAGCGTAATACGTAATACGTAATGCATAAAATTGGGGGTATTAAGCATCACGTATTACGTATTACGGGTCGTGTCACTGAATAATCTTGGTGCAAACGCCGGCACCCACGGTGCGTCCACCTTCGCGGATCGCGAAGCGCAAGCCTTCTTCGATGGCGACCGGTACGATCAACTCCACTGTCATCTGCGTGTTGTCCCCCGGCATCACCATCTCCA
>JBBRPH010000102.1:0-13134 GCA_038228295.1 Chloroflexia bacterium
CAACAAGAAACTGACTACGGTCAGGAGTTGAGACGCGCAGGGATTAAACTCTCAAAGGCCGACCACTTCAACATCTATGCTGGATTGTTGCTTACAGATCCTGGTGCAATGAGTTTGGTGGAATTAAGGGAGCGTCTAACCCAACTCAAAGAAACTACTAACGGTGTGAGGGGTATTGTCAGGTTAAGTGCGGCAACTGGGAGCGCACTCAGGGAACTTCATATATAATGGCCGCATGATGACCACCACTGATCTTACCCAGTACAAGCGCCATCGCTATCCCACCGAAATTATCTCGTATGCTGTCTGGCTCTATTTCCGTTTCACCTTAAGCTACCGCGATGTCGAAGAACTCCTCGCCGCTCGTGGTATCATCGTTAGCTATGAAACTATACGCCAGTGGTGTCTCAAATTCGGTCAAGTTTACGCTAATCAATTGCGGCACCGTCGTCCCCAGACGGGCGACAAATGGCACATTGATGAGGTTTTCCTCAAGATCAATGGCGAAATCCAGTACTTGTGGCGAGCAGTAGACCAATACGGCAACGTGCTGGATATATTGGTGACATTCAAGCGTGATGCTCAAGCTGCTAAACGCTTCTTCCGCAAACTACTCAAAGGCTGTAAATACGTGCCACGGGTCATCATCACCGACAAGCTAGCCAGCTATGGCGTGGCCAAACGCGAGATCATGCCAGGAGTGGAACATCGGCAGCATAAACGGTTAAACAACCGCGCTGAGAATTCCCACCAACCAACCAGGCAGAAGGAGCGGCAAATGCGCCGCTTCAAGTCGGCCGGGCATACGCAGCGCTTTTTAGCGGCGTTTGAGCCGCTACGCGGCCATTTCCGGCTGAGTAGGCACAATAAGCCAGCCGCGGCGTACCGTGCCCAACGGGAGCAGCAATTCGTGAGTTGGAATGAAGTAACAGGTGTGGAAATAGCTGCCTAAACGTTGATCGGCACTAAGTTGGAGTACCCCGACCGATCAGTTGGGCGTGCCGCCAGCTGTGCCATACCCCGCATTCGAGTTAAGTTGACAGTATCTTTGGAAGGGGTAGGTATGCACCTGAGCGGCCCGCAACGTAAGCATCTTCATGCGGCCCTCCTGCGGGCATTTCCCCAGCCGTTGGACCTGACACGGCTGGTCCGGTTCCACTTAGATCAGAATCTGGCCGAGTTAAGTACCGGCGAGAATCTGCGGCAGACCGCATTCGAATTGATTGAATGGGCAGACGCGCACAGCCGGTTGCCGCAGCTTATCCTGGGCGCGTGTCACGAAAATCCAGATAATGCCACGCTGCGCCGCATGGCGCTGCAGCTAGGATTTACGCCCATGCCTAGCACTGGGGAGGCTGGCGCGGCGGCTGTTGCGGTGCCTGGGAACGCCCGCGTGATGATCTGCCTCGTGGGCGAACAACCGCTGCCGAATGTGCTGCCGATCCTCCATTATCAGCCGACCCAGGTGGTGCTGGTACATAGCGATTATACGCGCCCCGTCACCGCCCAGGTACAGCAGGTGCTAGGCCCCGCAGTGTCCGTGCTTACGTGCGAAGTGGATGCTTATGCCATTGAACGCGCCCGCTTGGTCCTGCTGGATCTGATTGTCAAACACGGCTGGTTACCGGAGCAGTTGACGTTCAACCTGACTGGGGGCACCAAACCCATGGTGTTGGCCGGCTATCGTGTGGCCCAGGATATTGCCGGCTGCACCCTCCTGTATATGCAGACCCGCCAGGGCCGCAATGAGTGCTTTGAATACAACTTGCTAGACAACGCTTTTGTGCTCCAAAGTAGTCGTCCCCAGGAGATTACCACGGTGCTGGACATTGATCGGCATCTGCGGGCGCACGGCTGGACCCAGTGGAATACGAGTGACCCTGTCGTGCCGCGACGCAACGACACCGTTGTGCGCGTGGTCGGTGCAGCGTTAGCGGGGTATGTTGAGGAACTGGTACGCCAAGTAAAAGATGTCCCGGATTCTCCGGTAGAGATCGATCTAGTGGTCCGGTGCCGCAATCAAATCGGGTTGATAGCGATCCCACCGGACGGGCCTGATGCTGGAACCGCGGGGATAAACCAACTGAATACCTTCGGGGCGCGCGAGAATTTGGGAACCTACGTGAAACGCCTGTTGGTATTGAATCAGGAACCGGCACTCACCACGATTGCCCAAGCAGCGGTCCGCAATATCACGGTGCTAGTAGTACCCAGTTTGAGCGCCAAGGGCGGTGCCGAGTTAAGCGAAGAGGACAAACTGCGCCTGCGTAAGCAAGTCATGACGATGCTCGGCGGCTGGTAAGTGCGGTGCGGCAACCCTCAGAGATCCGCCCTTACCCCTGCAGTCCCTGATTACCCCCTTCTGTAGGCAGCAGCGATAACTCTTCACTTTCTACGCTAGCTATTACCTAGCGGAAGCGGCCGGCCCTATGACAGCGCCGCTAAGGCCGTGGACGGTATAGGTGCCATGCCCAAACACGCCGGCTTTGCCGATATGGACGAGCGACCCTGCCAGCAGCGTAGTACGCACCGCCGGGGTGACCCCTTCGTAAGTCGCGCTGCCCACAAAACCGCCCAGATTCATGTGCCGGCCGGTGGCTCCTGATAGGCGTGACCAGTCCACCCATTGCGTGCGACAGGCCCGTAACCGCGCGTGCTGGGCTTCTTCAATAATCTGTCCGAACGGCGCAGTCCATGGTGCTTCACCAAAATGGGCGCACAGTTGCGACACGCGGCGCAAGGCGGCCCGCACCAGGATGTGGCATTCCGGTGTTTCGGCGAAGCGGCTCTCGTATTTTAAGCGCATCGGGGTCAAGAACCGCAATGTTAGTGCTGCCGGCAAGTGATCGGCCGCGGCTAGGATCTGCGTGCCGTTCGTAGTCAACAACTGATTGTACAGCACGCCGCTCTGTAGCAAAGGCAGCTCCGCGCCGCTCAACGGATCAACGCTCGCCACACTCGTTAGGGTCATCCGGCCCCGGCCCAACCCCAACCCCATTTGCCCCAGCAGTTCAAAGGCACGGATGATCTGGGGCAGATAGGTGCGTGCGGTGCCGGCCAATACCACGCCAAACATCAGTGTATCGCCCGGTGCATAGTCCGTTTGCGGACCTAGCGGCGGTTGCACGGCATAGGGCCGCGGCACATCGCGGATGCCGTGTAACTCCGAGTGCCCGTCCTCGCCGTCCGGGGCAAAGACCGAGCGATAGGCACACGTCTCCGCATGGGGGCAGGCGGTGGGGGCGGGGCACGCCGGGTCGCACAACGCCTGCCGCAACGCCCGCCCCAGGCCACCGCGCAACAAGGCGCCCTTCCAGCGGGGCAAGGTCAATGCTTCGTCGGCGCGTAAGTGCAGCCGCAACGTGAGTAGGGTCAGCGGCGGGGCGGGGATCATCCGGCAACCTCCTGGGGAGCAGAGCGGTCAGTACGGCCACTGTAGCAGGGTCGAGTCAAACTGTCAAGTACCTGATACAGTGTGGCATGGCGAGCCTCTTGACAAAGCAGAGAAGCAGGTACATAATGTATATAGACACCACGCTTATTTACCCGTTCGTACCGCTATCACCTACCGCGTTATACGCTGCCCTATTGGCTGCTCACCTAAGCCTTCGTATTTGCGAAGGGCAGCTTTGCTATAATGCCCATGTAGCCACCACCCACCCAATCGTGGTCGCGCAGGAGATCCCCTATGTCGCACCTGCTCCTCATCAGCATCGGTCCGGTCCAAGAGTTTATTGCCAGTGCTCGGCGCAGCCGCGATCTGTGGTTTGGTTCGTGGCTATTGAGCGAACTGTCGAAGACTGCAGCGCGCACAATTGTCGGACTTAATTCAGCCAACCGGCTGATTTTCCCTGCGCCTGATCTAGCAACTAATTCGCTAGCGCTGAATCCCGGCAGCGATCTCAATGTCGCCAATAAGATTGTGGCGTATATCACGGATGAGCCGCACGCGGTGGCGCGCGCGGTAGAAGATGCCATGTACGCACAGCTACATTCGCTACGGGACGCAGCCTACCGGCGTATTCTTGGCACTTGGCGAACTAGCGGTGCACGAGGGATTGCCGACCGGCAGATTGACGATCTGCTGGAATATCTTTGGTTGGCCTTACCGCTAAACAAAGAAACCGACTATCCGCTTGTGCGTGACCAGCTAGAGGCGCTGCTGGCCGCACGCAAAACGACCCGCGACTTCGCTGTGTCAACGTGGGGCAGCCCGCAGCCCAAGTCGTCGCTGGACGGGCAGCGGGAGTCGGTGATCCCAGAACGGGCTTACCCAGATCGCTATGATGATGCAACCACAAAGGCGCGCAAAATCAAGGAACTATATGAGTACTATGGAGCCAGTCAGGCTGAACGACTGTCCGGGGTCGATCTGCTCAAGCGTCATGGGGAGCAGCCCCGAACTGCTGCGGAGCAGCCCAACGTGGCGCGCTTCCCCAGTACGTCGCATATCGCTGCTTTGCCATTGTTGGCGCGCCTCGCGGCAGCGGATCCAGTCATTGCGGCAGCGGCTTGGGATCGCTACTGGACGGTACTGGAACCCTATGATGCGTGGCTGGAACGTATTCCTCATGACCGTGAACGCTTTCCAACCCATCCGATTTTGAAGCGCTATGCCGGCGACATTCTATTTGAGGATCGGCTGGCTGAAGTGTTGGAGGAGAGTGGGCTGAAGTGGTCGGATGAAGAGCGCCGCAGTAAACTGGCGGAGGTGCGCGTCGCGTTAGGCAAGTTCTTGCATGATGCCGTAGGACTGGATGGACCGGCTCCGCCCTATTATGCCTTGTTACGGGCAGATGGGGACCGGATGGGCAAAGTAATCGATCATCAAAAGACGTTGAAAGGGCACCAAGCGCTTTCGCAGGCGCTTGATGGGTTTGCTGGGCAGGTGCGAGGGATTGTCGAAGGAGATCACGAAGGTGCGCTGGTATATGCCGGGGGCGATGATGTACTGGCGTTTCTGCCGGTGCATCGGGTATTAGAGTGCGCGTGCAAACTCGCTGAGGCATTCAAGAAAATGGTGCCTAAAGACCAATTCACCGATGAAGACGACAATGCCCCGACCCTCTCCGTCGGTGTCGTTGTGGCCCATCACCTAGAGCCGCTATCAGATACGGTGCGGCTGTCGAAGGCAGCGGAAGACGCAGCGAAGGGTGTGCTGGGCCGGCCGGCCGTTGGAGATGTGCCGGCGACTCCCGGCAAGAATGCGCTGGCGATCACGATCAGCAAACGTAGTGGGAGTGACATCACCGTGGCCGGGGCGTGGGATGCGCTGTACCTCCGCCTAGCGCGGCTGATAAAGTTATATAGCGCAGATGATCTGGCCGCCGGGGCAGCGTATGAATTGCGGGATTTGGCAATTCGGCTCTGGCCGGAGGCGGAACGCCCATCACTGGCCGTCCCGCTCCCGACCCCCGTGCTGTCGTCGGAAGAACGGGCCGGCGTGATCGCCACGCGGACTGAGCAGCGTCGGGAATTGCGGGCGATTATGCTGCTGGAAGCGGGACGTATTCTGGCGCGCAAAGAGGGCGGCCACGGCAACCGTACCTTGCCGAAGGATAGTATTAAGGATCTACAAGACGATATAGAGCAAGTGGGGGCCGAATGGGATGCACGGGAACCCGATCCCGCGCTCCTGAGCAAACACGCCCCATTAGCTCGATTTGCCGATGAGCTGATCGTCGCCCATGAACTGGGCCGCGCCGTCTCCAGTAGTCTATTGCCGGGAACTACTGCTGTGCCGTCTACGCCCGCGCATGAGGAGGTCTGCTAACGATGCCAACTTGGATTATCGAACCGCGCGACCCGCTGATCGTACGCGATGGGCGACCGTTTGGACCGACCCCCGGCGCACGTGCGGTATCGTTGCCGTTCCCTTTCCCCTCGACGGTGGCCGGCGGGGTGCGCACCCGCGCCGGCGTGGACGCGCAGGGGCGCTTTGTTGACGATACGGCGACGGTAGATCGGGTTAAGGGGATCACAGTGCGCGGGCCGCTGCTGGTGGAATTAGACTCTGCGGGGCAGATCCGCGAATGGCTAGCCCCGTCCCCGGCCGATGCCCTGCTGATCAACCCGGATAAACGGGGGGCTTACGGTTTGCGCGCTGATACGGTGGAAAATAAAGCGCAGATGTGGCGATCTTGGTTGCGGCCTATTGCCGGCGTGCCCGATGCCATGGGCAACCGGCCGGCGGCTGTGCCTTATTTGGTGGGGCCGGCGCGGTACGATGCGAGCAAACCGCTCCCGGCCCCACCACGCTTTTGGCGTTGGACACAGTTAGAACCCTGGCTATTCCATCCGCAGAGTGGTCCCGTGGTGCCGGCGGCGCTGGGGCATAGCGGGCCGCCGTCGGAGCAGCGGATGCACGTCAGTATGGATGCGGACCGGTTGATCGCTCGCGACGGAGCGCTGTTCCAGACGCGCGGCTTGGAGTTTACCCAGCCAGACGGCGGACGGTTAGCGTTACTGGTGACGAGCAGCGCCGAGTTTGCTCCTTTCAATGGTGGTCTGGCCCCGTTGGGCGGCGAACGGCGGCTCGTGCGCTGGCAACGCTGGCCCGGCGGCATCCTCGACCCCTTCGCCACCCCTTGCCCGCCCAACATTGCACAAAAGATCCAAGAACAGCAATTCTGCCGGTTGTTGCTGCTAACTCCGGCGCTGTTCAAGGCTGGTTGGTACCCCGATCCGGCAACATTGGCGGGGGAGCATGAGATAACTATTACGCTCCAAGCGGCGGCCGTAGCGCGCCCGCAGACGGTCTCCGGCTGGGACTTCCAGAAGGATAATGGACCCGGCAAAGCGAAAGGTGGCCCCAAACCTTCACGCCGTCTGGCCCCGGCAGGCACGGTCTATTTTCTTAAGCTGGCCGGCGAAGCGGCTGCTATCGGCAAATGGATTGAGTACGTATGGATGTACGCAGTCAGCGACGATCCGCAGGACCGGGCTGATGGTTTCGGCCTCGCCGCACTGGGCACCTGGGACGGTAAAATAGCGACAATGGAGGTGAACCGATGAGCCGCTGTCTCCCGGACCCAACGATCAAGATTCCCGATGTGCCGCAGACAGCCCCGCGCCGGTCGGGCTGGCAAACGTGGCCGCTGGAGTATGAGCTACTGACCCCACTATTCGGCGGCGGGCCGCAGCCGCGCAAAGCCGACCCGGTGACGGTGGTGCGCGGTGCGACCTTGCGCGGGCAGTTGCGCTTCTGGTGGCGGGCGTGCCGGGCTGGGCGCTATGCGGATTTGACGCAGCTTAAAGCGGCCGAGGACTTGCTGTGGGGCGCGCCCAGTCGCCCGGATCAGCCAAGACCGGCACGGGTGCAACTAAGCGTGGTCTGTACAAACACTGGCCGGGAGACGCACCCGTTCGAGGTGGTACGTGGCAAGGTGAATGCGCGCGGTGATGCCCGACCGAAACAAGAGCCCCGCGAAGATGTGGCTCCCGCTTACGCTGCTTTCCCGTTGCAGCTAACGGATGCTCAGGTTAGCCAAGGGACTATCGGGATGCCTACTCCTGCGCTACGGACGGGTATAAAGTTCCGCCTGGACCTGTCCTTCGCCGAGAAGTGGCCCAGCAACAGCGATTTGGGGTCGGAGTTCCTGAAAACGTGGCCTAATGGTGCGGAGGATCTGTTCCGCAACCCTGAAGGATCGGCCAAGCCGATAGCCTCGCCCGCCGATGAAGTAGCGGCGGCGCTATGGGCCTGGGAAACCTTTGGCGGGATAGGCGGGCGCACCCGCCGGGGTTTCGGGGCGGTGGCTCGATTGCATGATCCGGCTGTGCTACCGGCCACGGCGACGGCGGCCTTTGATTGGCTACGGCGCAACCTGGAAACGCACGTTTTGCGCGGCAAAGCGCCGCCCCAAGTGCCCCAATTGGCGCAAAAGGGGGTGTGGCAGCCGACCGACCCCTTGCCGAAGCAAACTGACCTGATCCGGTTTGTGGTCATTCAGCGGAGCTGGCGGCGACCGCACGATGCCTGGAAATACCTGATTGAGCGCTTACGCAGCTTCCGGCAGCAACGCACGAAAGGTGTAACGGGGCGCAGCTTGTGGCCCGAAGCCGACAGTATCCGCGAAGCGACCGGCTACGCGGCAGCCGCGTTTCGGCAGCCGGTGGTGGCGATACGGAAATACCCACGCGCCGCGCTGGGGCTGCCGATTGTGTTCCATTTCAAGGATGAGCGCGAAGGCGATCCGCCGGATGTCACCTTGCAACGGCGGGTCAAGGGCCACGACCGCCTCGCTAGTCCGATCATCCTGCGCCCGCTGGCGTGTGCGGATGGGGGCGTGGTAGCCCTAGTGGTGGCTTTGCGAACCCCTGGCCTGGCAGCCGGCGAGCTAGAGCTAGCGTGGGGGGGTCCCGTGTCCCCGACAGTTGAACCGACCGAAGTGGCGGCCGTAGAACCGTTGCACGGCCTAGCCGATGTAGTGCAGGCTTTCCTGCGGACGTTCAAGTGATACTCTCACTCAATAGAAGGAGTCCCGCGCATGAATAACACGCGCCTGCTGTTGGTCCATGCCCTGTCGCCACTGCACGCCGGCACCGGTCAAGGGGTCGGGGTGATCGACCTGCCGATTGCCCGCGAAAAGGCGACCGATCTGCCGTTTTTGCCCGGCTCATCAATCAAAGGCACCTTGCGGGCTGCTGGGGATGAGAAACTACGTGAGCAGGTATTCGGCCCGGAGACGGTTGAGGCCGATAAGTTTGCCGGGGCCACGCAGTTTACTGATGGACGGTTGCTGCTATTACCGGTGCGGAGTTTGGTCGGCACCTTCGCCTGGGTCACATCGCCCTACTTGCTGCGCCGCTTTGCGCGAGATGCCGCCGAAGCACAGGAGCTGCCCGCGCTGCCCCAGGGGATTCCGGCCGCGGCCCAGGTAGGTCAATGTGGCGTAGTGCAAAGTGGCTGTGCCCTGACGTTGGCTGGGTCGGCGCGCCAAGTGGTGCTGGAAGACTTGGAACTGAGCGCGCAAAGTGATGCGACGATAGACGGCTGGGCCAAGTGGTTGGCGACGTGTCTCTTCCCCAACGATAGCGAGTGGCAGCAACAGTTGCAAGCCCGGCTGTGCGTCGTCCACGATGATGTGCTGAGTTTCCTACTCAGTACCGCCACGGAGATCACGACCCGTATCCGCTTGCTGGAAGAGACGAAGACGGTCAAGAAGGGTGGCTTGTGGTATGAGGAAGCCTTGCCTACCGAGACGGTGCTGGCGGGGTTGGTGGTGGCAACGCCGCCGGTGCGTAACGGCATCGCGGTGGGTGACGTGTTTAGCGAGATCCGTCGCCTGACGGCCGGCACGTTGCAGTTCGGTGGCAAAGCGACGGTTGGGCGCGGCCTGTGCCGCACAGTGCTGGTGGAAGGGAGCGCGGACCATGCAAACTCGTGAGCAGGAATACGCGCGGCGTAGCCACGCGCAAGTCCAGGCGTTGGTCACTCCTAAAGTGAAAAAAGCCTATCGCGATCAATATGGCACGCTCTGTCATAAGTTGCCTATCCTGATCCGCACGGCGGGGTTGGCACAGGCGTTGGCCTTCGTGCAAACGCGCAAAGAGGCGGCCTATACGGAACTGCTCGATCACCTAGCGGACGTGGTAGGCTGTGCAAACGGCAAGGAGCTGGCGGAGAAAAGCCGGAGCGCGGAGCTGGGGGCGTATATGCGGCTAACGCAGCAGACATTAGCGGTGCTGGTGTGGTACAAGCGCTTCGCCGAATCGGTGCTAGATGTGACCTCTGACGCGGATTTGGAAACACAGGAAGCCGGCCCAGCGCCTGCGGTGCCTGTAGGAGGAACCTCATGATCAACGGTCGTCGCCCTGCCGTGCAAGCAATGAGCGTCAAACAGGCCGAGCATCCCGGTCTGTGGCTCGACAAATATATCGGTCCCTTGCGCGATCCTGATGATCCGCCGCCGCGTCGCAGTAAGTCCGATCCTGACGTGCCCACCCCGCAGCAAAGGCTGGTAGACGAAGTGGCGGGGATGGGAGTACCTGTGGCTTATGCGCCGTTTTACCGCCGTTGGGAAAAGACCCTGCACGAGCAGGAGGGAGTTCTCTTAGCTCCAGCTACGGTACAGGGCCGGATGGCCGTGGGCTTGGGAGCCGAAAGCGTGTTGGAAACCGCCGTCACGCTGCAGCGCACCTATGGCGTGCCCTATATCCCCGGCAGCGCGCTCAAAGGGCTGACCGCCGCCTATGCGCGCCAACGCTTGCCCGATTGGAAAATTGATAGTGCCGCCTATCGCATCCTATTTGGCGCGCTCAAAACAGAGACCGACCCGCTAGATACAGCCGGCTACATCACCTTTTTCGATGCGCTCTACATCCCTGGCTCCGCCCTGGCCGATCATCCCTTAGCCCCCGACGTGCTGACCGTCCATCACCCTGAGTACTATCAGGGCAAGGCGGTGGCCCCCGCCGATTGGGACAGCCCGAACCCAGTGCCGTTCCTGAGCGCGACGGGACAGTATTTGGTGGCATTGGCCGGACCGGACGGTTGGGCACGCGCAGCCTTCGACATTCTGCGCTTGGCGCTGGCGACCGAGGGCATCGGCGCGAAAACCTCGTCGGGCTATGGGCGGCTGGATTTGCCGCTGCCTGAGAAGGAAAGACACTAGACAGCATCAACCATACAGCTTGCAGAGGGTAATTTCATGCAGGTAGAAGGTACTAAGTTTCGTCAGTTGCAGAAAATCCTTTTAGAGGCTCTTCGTACCACTGAACGCATAGAGACTGCCATCAAGTACGCGATAGATGATTATGGATTGCGTATTAGCAAATTCGATGTTCTTACCAAAGTAGCACCTAATGAGTATGTTTTTGACCTGATTGAAAAAGTAAATACTGTTGATGGAATTGAATATTTAATTTGCGGAGCGCTCAGAGAATGCCCTGATAGTCGCACCTTAACTGCATTCTCTGAGGAATTTGGTATAGCTTGCAGTTCAGATGTCATATCATCAAATAACGGAACACAAGCTAGATCATCCAGCTTAGTAGAACTATGTGTAAAAGATTTTACCGGTCGCGTACAAGAGATCCGTGACATAATTGTAAAACTAGCAGAAGATGCTAAAGCAGAATCTGCCAAACAAAAAGATAAGTCCTTTGGAGCAAGTGGATCTGGATCTGTTGTGATAATCAAGGGCATGGGTGGTGTTGGCAAAACACAGCTAGCTTACGCCGTAGCCCAGCAACTTGCACAGCAGTACCCTGATGGTCTGGTAGAAGTAAACCTCCGAGGGGCTGATAAAAAGGCTCTAGCTCCTGAATCAGTACTACTTACCGTATTGCAAAAGCTGCTTAAATTACCGAGTATATCAAGTTCCATTACGCCATCGAGATCAGATTCCTTAAAAGACGACTATCGCACACTGCTAGAAGGTAAAAGTGTACTAATCGTAGCAGATAATGCTCAAGATTATGAGCAAGTAAAGCCTTTAGCTTCAGTGCCGTTGGGTTGTGATTTGATTGTGACGACCAGATTAAGCATTAACCATCCAGGTGGTATCCCGATACAGATCGGGCCACTACCGCATTCTGTTGCTGAGGCGATGTTATGCAAAATCTGTAAACGCATCGGTAAGGATGCCGCAGAATTGGCACGGCTATGTGGATATTTACCTTTAGCACTAAGGATTTCTGCTAACCGATTAGAGGCAGATCCCAGTTTCCCAGTTGGTGAGTATTTAAGCAATTTGGCTAATGATCCGTTGGTGCAACTCAGTGATCCTATTGATAAAGATTTGATTGTAGAAGCCTCGCTCAGATTAAGTTGGGATCCATTAACGCCAACTGCTAGGAACGTGCTGGCACAACTGAGCATATTTCGTATATCCTTTGACTTTGCTGCCGCACAAGGCATTCTGCATTTGCCGAAGGGCGCTCCTAAGCTCCGGCAAGTAATTAGTGAATTATTTAGTTATAGCCTTTTGACTTGGGAAGATAGTACAAAGTATTATACTATACATGATCTGGTGGGGGCATTCGCAAGAACTCAGCTGAAAGCTATCGCAAACAGCACTTACTTGCGCTACGCACAATATTACGTTGAATTAGCAGAAAAAGCTGAGGCTCTTTATCGAAAAACTGGTGATACTGCTGCTATAGTAGCAGACGAAGGATTACAACCAGAAGAGCTACTACATCTAAATGTAGTTTGGGCTTGGCTATTGTCAGCGAGACGCAGTCCTACGACAAACAAGCTGTTGCTAAGATTTGCTGAATGCAGCATTTATACAGAAGGGTTGTTCAATGGTAGTAGACAGCAACGAATCCAACAATGGAACATAATCTTAGGCATTGCCCAGCGACAAAATGATCTCTCATCTCAAATCACTGCTTGGGGAGGACTAGCCAGTTCTTATACCAACTTAGACAAACCCGACAACCAAGACAGATTACGTCAGGCAATTGACTGCTTTAGACAGCAGATCACGATTGCCCAAGAGATTAAAGCCTACAGCAGAGAAGCAGCTGCTACTTGGAATCTGAGTCTGGCACTAGAAGCACTTGATCCAATCTCTGTAGCAGATTTGGAACGCGCAGTCCGCTTGGCCCAGGATTACATTGATTACAATAAGGAGCAAATCAAGGATGCAGACAGGGAGCGCCTAGCCAAACTGCGCACACGCATCGCTGAACTTGGGGCTGGGTCTAAACCAGCATATGTGCCGGAACCGACTAGACAGGAGTCGTTTGATCGAGATGAATTGGATAAATAGGTTAGGTGCGTTACCTAGCTGTCTGTAGTTGGTGCTAGAGTGTGCCTCACTAAATTGCTGAATGGTAGTATAACGAGAAAAGGTGAACAGATGGAGTTTCGCGAAGAATTAGCGCAATTCTGTGCTAAAACTACGGACTGGCCGAAGACGTATGACGGATTGATTTTGGTGGGTACTGGGCAGCCCATAACCGGCGCGTTGCTTATTGGACGGTTTACGCCGCAGTGGGTGGAGTATCTGCTCACGGAAGAGATGTTGCAGTACCCCTTAGACCATCAGCTACAAGTTAAGGGCATTGCCGCCTTGTCAAGGGCGCGTTGCGGCCCTTTTTGGTAGAATAGCCCTATGACTACCTCTTCTAACCAGGCCCCGCGGGCCAAGAGCACGGTGCGCCATACCCGCGCCATCCAGC
>JBBRPH010000103.1:0-12860 GCA_038228295.1 Chloroflexia bacterium
GCAGTGAGTTCGGCCTCCATCATCTGTTCCAAGGTCCGGGCGAACAGGCGGGCAAAAATCCCCTCCTTGCCAAAGAAATCATCTACGCTGGTGGCGGTGGCGAGTTCCTGCTGAATGCGCTCCGCTGAGGGTAGTGCATTCGCTGGGGCCGGCGGGATCTTCTGCTGAGTCATGGCACAATCCTTCCTGAGCCGTAATTACGGCTAGTATAAGGTAGAAGCGTTGGATTTGCCATTTACACAGTCTATTATACACTCTCACAGTTTACTCCCACGGAGCCGCCGACCCGCCACGCCGGCCGCTACGGATCGGCACTACGGGCGGGGCCGCTCTTGTAACCGGCCCAGTGCTACCCTACAGAAAAGGTTCTTTGCGACATCCGTGTAACAACGCAACGTCTCAGGATACTCTTGGAGATAGGTTGCCATACAGCGGTGGGCAGACCCGCTATACAATCCCGGGAAGGGGTGCTATAATCGCTGTGCTATCAGGAACTCTGGCACCCTCCCACCGGTTAGAGTTATGAGTGCCCGCCGATTCAGCCGCTTCTTTCGTGGGCACGGTTATTCTGGTTGCCAACCGCATCACCCCTATTCAGGAAAGGATCATTTGTTGTGGCTACGGAACTTTCGGCATCCCCCGCTGCGTATCTGGCGACCCTAGAACAGATCGTGGACGACGTGATCGCCCCGGCGGCGGCGGCCGTAGATCAGGCCGGATCGTTTCCGCGCGCCGGGATCGATGCCCTCGGTAACGCCGGTTTACTGGGCCTGATCAGCGCCCCGGAGGTCGGCGGGCTGGGCCAGGGCCACCGCGCGGCGGCGCTCGCGGTCGAGCGGGTGGCGCAGGCGTGCGGTTCCACGGCGATGGTGCTGTGTATGCACTATGCCGCTACCGCCGTCCTGGAAGCGCACGGTCCGCGCGAGGTGCGCGAGGCTATCGCCGCCGGCCGGCACCTGACCACACTGGCCTTCTCCGAGGTCGGATCGCGCAGCCACTTCTGGGCACCCGTGAGCACGGCGACCCCCGGCCCCGGCGACGGGTTGGTGCAACTCGACGCGCAAAAAAGCTGGGCCACCGGCGCGGGCCAGGTAGCCAGCTACGTCTGGTCGAGCCGTCCGCTCCAGAGTGAAGGCGTGAGCACGATCTGGTTGGTGCCGACCACGACGGCCGGCCTGCGCGTGTCGACTCCGTTCAACGGGTTGGGGATGCGCGGCAATAATTCCTCGCTGGTGGTGGCCGACGGGGTGGTGGTGGCGAAAGGCGCGATGCTGGGCCCGGACGGAGGCGGTTTCGACATCATGATGGGCACGGTCCTGCCCTACTTCCAGGTTATGAACGCCGCCTGCTCGGTGGGGATCATGACGGCGGCCCATGTGGGCGGCACCCGGCTCGAACACCTCGACAGCGCGCTGGCCGCCCTGCCGACGATTCGCGCCTATGTCGCCCGGATGCAGATCAAGACCGACATGACTCGCGCGCTCCTGTTGGATACGCTCGACGCGCTGGAAACGGGGCGGGCCGATACCATGCTGCGGGTACTCGAAGTGAAGGCGGCAGCGGGCGAAACGGCCGGCGAAGTGACCGACCTGGCGATGCGCGTCTGCGGCGGGGCCGCCTTCCGCAAAGATGTCGGCGTGGAGCGGCACTTCCGCGATGCCCGCGCCGCCCAGGTGATGGCCCCCACCACCGACGTGCTCTACGACTTTATCGGCAAGGCCGTCTGCGGCCTGCCCCTGTTCTAGCCACCGGCTCCTGGCGCCCAGCGCCAGGAGCCGGGTATACGAGAGGAGATTCCTTCATGCCGTCCACGCAACCCGGCACGCTATTCCTGGGGACCGTCGCCTACGACCCGAAGGTCGTCACGATCTGGGACGGCTTCAAGGAGTATTTCGTCGAGCAGGGCCTGCCCTTCGATTATGTGCTCTACTCTAGCTACGATCAGCAGGTGGCGGCCCTCGTGGACGGCCAGATCCACGTAGCCTGGAATTCGCCGCTGGCTTGGATCAACGCGCAGCGCTTGGCCGAGGAGCGTGGCTTGCGCGTGCGCGCCATCGCCATGCGCGATACCGACTGCGATCTGAGTTCGCTCATCGTTGTGCGCGCCGACGCGCCGATCAAGACCGTGGCGGATCTGCGGGGCCGGGTGGTGGCCGTGGGGGCGCGCGACTCGCCCCAGGCGACGCTGATCCCACTGGCCCACCTGCAACGCCTGGGCCTGGAATTTGACACCGATTTTCGGGTGGAGCGCCACGATGTGCGCGTCGGCCTGCACGGCGATCACATCGGCGGCGAACGGGATGCCGCCCGGTCGCTCATGGCCGGCCAAGCCGACGCGGCCTGCATGATCGAGGGCAACTACTACCTCTTCCAGGCCGAAGGCACCCTGCCGCAAGGGGCGACGCGCGTGTTGACGCAAACCTCGCGCTTCGACCACTGCAATTTCACTGTGATCTCGTCGGCCCCGCACTGGTCGGTCGCCCGCTTCCGCGATCTGCTGTTCGCCATGTCGTATGACGATCCGCAGCTCAAATCGCTCATGGACATGGAGGGGCTGAAATCCTGGAAAGAGGACCGAACCGAGGGCTATGAGCCGCTGACCGCCGCCGTGAACACGGTGAGGATCGCGATATGAAAGAAGTGAGCCGTCGCCGCATCATCGAGAGCGGCCTGGCGCGCCAGTTGAGCGACCCCTACCAGGGCGTGTATTATGCGCCGTTGGCGGTCTACCTGGAGCGCGACGGGCTGCACCTGGCGATTGACCCGGACGCACCGCACTGGCTGGCGACCAACGCGGTCGGCGCGCAGATCCTGCGCCTGTGCGACGGGCGGCGCACCGTGACCGAAGTGGCCGAGGAAGTGGCGCGCCGCTGGGAACGTCCCCTGGCCGAGGCCATTGCCGACACGTCCGATTTTCTGGGCGAGGCTACGCAGATCGAGTTCGTCAGCCGCAAGCCCGCGCTCAAGCCGCCGTATCCCGGTCGCGCGGCCACCATCGCCCCCAGCCGTCTGAGCGAACTCTATGTCTTTGTCACGAACGACTGCAATTTGCGCTGTACCCATTGCTATGTCTCGTCGGGTGAACTCGTCCCCGAAAATGAAATGACCACCGCCGACCTCACCCGGCTAATTGACGAAGCCCGCGAATTGGGGGTGTCCCGCTTCTACTTCACCGGCGGCGAGCCGTTCATGCGTCGCGATATTTTCGATCTGATTGACTATGTCTGCGCCGAGTCGGAATTGGTGATCCTGACCAACGCCACCTTTTTCAACAAGAGCATCCTGGCCCGCTTGGCCGCCGCCGCCGAGAAGGCCAACGGCGGGGCCAGTGACGATTTCTTGCGCCCCCGCCGCCTGAGTATGCAAGTGTCGGTGGACGGCCCCGACGCGGAACTGCACGAACAGGTGCGCGGGCCGCGCACCTTCGCCCGCACCGTCCAGGGCATCCGCGACCTGGTGCGGCTCGGTCTCACGCCGGTGGTGAGCACGGTCATCACGACGCACAACCGGACGCGGATGGCCGAGACTACGCGGCTGCTCGGCGGGCTGGGCGTGCGCGAACACCATATCCTCTGGTTGCAGGAGCGCGGGCGCGCCTACGACAACGACGATCTGCTGATCCCGCCCGGTGAAGTTACCCGCATCATGCGCGAATTGCGCGAAGTCGCCGCCGAATTCGGCATGGTCATTGACAACGAGACCAGCCTGCGCGTGCGGGTGCGCGGTAAGCACGGGCGCAAGACCGACCTCTGCAACTGCGGCTACGAGAGCCTCGACGTGTTCAGCGACGGCCAGGTTTACCCCTGTGTCTGGTTCAGCGGCGCACCCAGCTTGGCCTGCGGGTCGGTGCGCGAGCAGTCGCTGCGCGAGATCTGGCTCACCTCGCCGATCCTCCAGCAGATCCGGGCCAACAGCGTGCAGCACCGCGACGGCTGCAACGAATGTCACCTCAAATATCTCTGCGGCGGCGGCACCAATTGCTCTTCGTATTTTGACAGTCTCGCCACGCGCGGTAAGGGCAGCTTCCAGGCCGCCGAACCGTACTGCGAAACCTACCTGGACCTGACCCACGATCTACTCTGGGAGCAGGCCGCGCAGGGCGTGGCCGCGATCCCCGCCGGCTATCAGGTTCCGGTGATCTACAACGCGATGGAGGGCCAGGGCGCCGACTGCGCCCGCTCCCACACCCAGGCCACCGACAGCGCCTTCGAGGTCGGCAGCTTCCATTGCGCCTGTGTACTGCAAGGCGATGTGGCCGACGGCCTGAAGGTGCGCGCCGCCGCACGGATGGCGGCGCAGACCGCCGGCGATCTGCCCCGCTTGGCCGGGCCGGTCGCCGATCTGTTCAGCACGGCGACGCTGACGCACACCGGGGGCCGGCGGCGGCAGCCGTTCTACCCGCTCACCCCAGTGGCGGAAGCCCCGGCGCCGGCTCCAGCGCCGGCGCCTGCGCCCATCCTGGTCGCGCCGCCACCTCCAGACCCGGATGTACCCGCCGAAGCGGCGACGTTCGATGGGATGGGCCAGGCGTGCGTGGACCTGCTGCTAGCGATGGCCCGCCAGGTGCGCGCGCTGGACCTCGGCTGCGTGCTGAAGGTCGTCACCGACGACCCGGCGGCCCGCGAAGATTTGGCGGCCTGGTGCCGCATGACCGGGCAGCACCTGGTTGCTACCACGAAAGGCCAGGGCTACGCCAGTTATTACATCCGGCGGGCGGTTTGATCCCGTGGCCTACGAAGGCACGGTAGATGCGACGCTGGATGCCGGGCTAAGTGGTTGTGGCGAACTGCTGGTGCTGATCCACCGGCAGATACGCACACTGGCCCCCGGCGCAGTGCTCGCCGTACACGCGCATGATCCGGGCGCGCGGGAAGATGTGCCCGCCTGGTGCCGCATGACCGGCCATCGGCTGCTCGCCGCCGGCGAGGGCCGCTATTGGATTCGCAAAGCCGGGGCCGCGCCCCCGGATCAAGATTAGGAGCAACCCCACATGGCAAAAATGGTCGTCAGCATCACACACGCGCAGGACAACCCGGACAGCACCACGGTCGGCATGGTCGTCGCCAACGCCGGGGTGGTCAGCGGGGTCGAGACAGTGGTGTTTTTGAGCACGGAAGGGGTGCGCCTGGCCGAGCAAGGCTATGCCGACGCGATCCACGAAGAAGGCTTTAAGCCACTCACCGAGTTGCTCGCCAGCTTCACCGAAAACGGCGGCATCGTCTGGGTTTGTTCGCCCTGCTTCAAAAAGCGCAACCTGGCCGAAGATAAACTGATCCGCAATGCCATCATCGTCGGCGGCGCGAAACTGGTCGAGTTTTTGAGCCAGGGCGCGAGTTGCATCACCTATTAAGCGGCCCCACCCGGCGCGAAAGGATTGGCCCTCTGACCCACCTAGTCGTGAGCCTCACGCATAACGGCGGCGACGGCGACCGAGCGACGGTGGCCCTGTGGGTCGCCTGTAGCGCGCAGGCGGCGGGCCTGCCCACGGTGCTGTTTCTCAGCAGCGAAGGAGCCCGGCTCGCTCCGCCCGCCATGGCGGACGGCATTCACGAGCCGGGATTCGCGCCGCTCGAAACGCTGCTGACCGAGTTCACCGCCGGCGGCGGCACGATCTGGGTGTGCGGTTCCTGTTTTCGGCGGCGCGGGCTGAACCCCGACCGGCTACGGCCCGGCACCACCGTGGTGGGCGGGGCCACCCTGGTCGAGTTTCTCGCGCAAGAGGGCCGGTGCCTCAGTTATTAACACTCGCCTCTGAGAGAATCACCGGGCGCGGGAAAGGCGATGCGGCATGGCGGACCTGCAATCCGGGCTGTTGATCATCATGGCGAAACAGCCGCGCGCAGGCGGAGTCAAGACCCGGCTGTGCCCGCCGCTCACCCCGGCGCAGGCGGAGGCGCTGTATACGGCGTTTTTGCGCGACACCATCGCGCTGGTGGCCGAAGCCGCCCGGTTAGCCGGGGTAACCCCCGCGCTGGCCTATGCGCCCCGCGAGGCGGAAGCATACTTTCGCACGCTGGTGCCCGACTCGTTTGTGTTGCTGCCGCAACAGGGCGCGGACCTGGGCGAACGTCTGAACGCGCTGCCCGAACAGGCACGGGCGGCCGGCTTCGCCGCCGCCGCCATGATCAGCAGCGACAGCCCGACCCTGCCGCCGAGGTTGGTGGCCCGCACCTTTGCCGAACTTGCCCGCCCCGGCGTGGATGTGATGCTTGGCCCCTGCACCGACGGCGGCTACTATCTGATCGGGATGAACGCCCCGCAGCCGGCGCTGTTCACCGGCATCGCCTGGAGTACTGCGCAGGTGACGGCGCAGACGCTGGCCGCCGCCGATAGAGCCGGGCTGCGCGTGGCCTTGCTGCCCACCTGGTATGATACGGATACGGCGGACGACCTGGCGCGCCTACAGGCCGATTTAGCCGCCAACCCGGCCGGCGCGCCGCACACCCGTGCGGTGCTGGCGCAGCCGATGCGACAGGCGATCCTGGAGTTTTGAGAGGAGTACCCAACCATGACGACTATTGTCCAGGCGGCCTCGCCGTCTCTCGCCGCCGAGGAACCACAGGTGTACGACCAGCGGGTGCCGACCTGGCCGATCCGGGTGGCGAGCCTGATCATCGGCTTTTTGTGGTTCACCCAGTTGCAGTGGAAGCTGCCCTGGGACCATTTCGGCTCGCCGGGGTTGCAACCCAACCCCACGCCCAGCGCCGAGCAACCGGGGCCGTTCATTGACAAAGGCGCGGGGCTGTACCACTGGATCACCGTCGAAGTCCAGAACGGCAACAAGATCGTGCCGTTCTATGGCGACCTGCTCAAAAACCTGGCTCTGCCCAACTGGGAGCTGGTCGGCTGGATGACCTTCTTCCTCGAAAGCACGATCATGCTGCTGCTGCTGCTGGGTCTGCTGTCGCGCCTCGGCGGGTTCCTCGGCCTGTTGCAGGGGATTAACCTCTTCCTCGGCCTATCGCAAGCGCCGGGCGAGTGGTACTGGACCTATGGGATGCTGATCACGTTGCAGCTGATTTTCATGTTCACCGGGGCCGGGCGAGTCTGGGGGCTGGACAGCCGGCTGCGCCCCTGGCTGCGCGCCCAGATCGCCGCCGGCAGCTCATGGGCCGGCTGGCTCTACCGGCTTACATGACCGGCGACCGGCCGCTGCCGCGCGCGCTGTATATCGAGCCGACCAACCGCTGCAACTCGCTTTGCACCACCTGCCCGCGCACCTTCTTCCCGATGGAACAGGCGGCCGATATGTCGCTGGCCCGCTTCCAAGCGCTGGTGGACCAGTTCCCGGTGCTTGACCGCGTGGTCTTGCATGGGCTGGGCGAACCGATGCTCAACCGCGAGCTGCCGGCCATGATCCGCTATTTGAAAGCGCGCCCGGAAGGCACCCGTGTGCTCTTCAACAGTAATTCGCTGGCGCTTACCTCGGCGCTGGCCGAGCAGTTAGTGACGAGCGGCCTCGACGAGTACCGGGCCAGCCTCGACGGCGCGACGGCGGCGACGTATAAGGCGGTGCGCGGGGTCAACGGGCTGGCGAAAGTGCAGCGCAGCCTGCGCCTGCTGGTAGAAACCCGCCGTCGCCTGGGCGCGGCGACCCCCCACATCTCGGCGTGGTTCATCGCCATGCGCGAAAATCTGCACGAACTGCTCGACGTGATCCGCTTGGCCCACAGCCTGGGCATCGGCGAGTTTTATATGCAGCGCTTCGTCTATTTCGGCACCGGGCTGGGCATCGAAGAACAATCGCTCTACCGGCGGCTGCAAGACGAGGAGCGCGACCTGATCGCGCAGGCCGAAGTCTTATGCGCCGACCTGGGCTTGACCTTCCAGGCCGCCGGGGCTACCACCCCGATCCAGATGATGGCCGCTGCCGGGCCGGACAGCCGGCCCTGGTCGGCCTGCCGCCGCCCCACGACTCTCAGCTACATCACCGCCAACGGCACGGTGCTGTCCTGTTGCTTCGTGCCTTTCGTGACCCCCGACTACCAAGCCGACCCGGCCCTGGTGCTAGGCAACGCCTTCGAGCAGCCGTTCGTCGCCATCTGGAACGGGCCGGCCTATCAGCAGTTTCGCCGCCGCATCCTGAGCGCCGATCCGTTGTCCTGCTGCCGGGGCTGCGGCAGCCAATGGAGCCTGTAGCCGTGGGCAAGATCGTCGCGGTGATCCCCGCCTGGAACGAGGCCGGCAACATCGGCCAGGTAGTGACGGCGATTCCGCGCGATCTCTGCCCGACCGTCGTGGTCGTGGACAACGCCAGTACCGATGCGACCGCCGCCGTGGCCCAGGCGGCGGGGGCACTCGTGGTTCACCAGCCGTTACGGGGCTACGGTTATGCCTGCGCCGCCGGGGTGCGGGCCGCGCTGGCGCAGGGGGCCGCAGTGATCGTGTTTCTCGACGGCGACTACAGCGATTACCCCGAAGACATGCCCGCCGTGGTCGGCCCGATCCTGGCCGGGCAGGCTGACCTAGTGATCGGGTCGCGCCTGCGGACCGGGCCGTTGCCGCCGGGTGCGTTGCCGGGGCACGCCGTGTTCGGCAACCGCCTGATCACCGCGATCCTGCGGGCGCGCTTCGGCGTGCGCCTCACTGACCTGGGGCCGTTTCACGCCATTCGGGCCACGACGCTGCGGCAGTTGGGCCTGCGCGAAATGACCTATGGCTGGACGGTGGAGATGATCGTCAAGGCCGCCCGCCGGCGGGCGCGCATCGTGGAGGTGCCGGTGCGCTATCGCCGCCGCCTGAGCGGCCAGTCGAAGGTGAGTGGCAACCTGCGGGCCAGCGTGCGCGCCGGCTGGCGTATCCTGCGTGTCACCGGCAAATATCTACTTTAGCGTCGCACCCTGGAGATTCCCGCATGGACCCGTTTCAACTATCCCTGCCCGCCCTGCGCGTCTTGCCCAGCCTGTTGCTGGCGGGCCTCGTGGCCGGCTACCTGCTGGGGCGGCGCGAGGCGCGCCCGGCCACCCGCTTGCTGGGCCTCTATTTCGCCATCGAAACCGTCGGGCTGCTGCTGGGGTTTCTGCACCAGACGATCCTGCGCCCGGCGGCGGCCTACACCGGGGTCGTCAGCGACATCGGCTTTCTGGCTGAACTGGTGGTATTGGTCCAGTTTGCCTACAGCTTCCCGCAGCCCGCTTGGCGGCGCGAGGCCCGTTGGGCGTTGCGCGTGATCGGGATCGGGGCGCTGCTCTTTGCCGCACGCGATCTGCTGGGGGCGGTGGTCGCACAACCGCTGTTTGTCGGCGCGGCCGGCGTCTATGTGCTGCCGCCGGGCGCGCTAATCGGCGCGATGAATGGAGTCGCCGCGCTGTTGGACTCCCTGCGCCCGTCGTTCAACTATCTGCTCTACGGCTGGGCCGCGCTCGTGTTGTTGCGCCAAGCGGCCGCCGCCGCGCCCGCCGCGCCCCGCGCCGCGTGGCAACGGGCGGTGCAACCAACCACCGCGCCGGGCCGGGCCGCCCGGCTGTTCGCGGGTGTGGTGGTCGGAGCCGCGATCTGTACCGCGCTGGCGCAGTTTCTCCCGCCGGATCTCAGCGACCTGGCCGGCCTGCTGGTGCTGCTGGCCTTTAGCGTCGTCCACCTGAATAACGGAGCCGAGCCGTCTAGCTTTCAGGTCAAACTGGTGGGCATTTCGCTGGTCACGCTGCTGGTGATCCTCGGCTTGGTTAACATCCGCACGCTCGCCCAAGCCGATCAGTTTTATGACCAAGCCCACCAGGACGAGGGCCGGCAGATAGCGCAACAACTTGCCGCCGGGACCGCGCCGATCCCGCCCCCGGCGGTGGCCTATATCGCCGCTCGCGCGGGGACCGGGGCGCTCCGCCTGCTGTATGCGCGCGACCCAGCGCTGTCGCTCCCCGATCTGGCCGCCGTCGCCGCCGCCGACCCGCCCGGCCCGGCGGGGCACCGCCTGTACCGCGACCTAACGGGGGATCGCCACTATCTTAGCTACGCCGATACTGTCGGGAGCACTCGCTACGAAGTCGGCTATGAATACGCCCTGTACCGCAGCCAGATGCACGCCGCCGCCGGCGACTTGGCGCTGATTCTGCTGGGGGCGAGCGGTGCGATCCTGGGCATTTTCCCCCGCTTCTTCCAGGCGGGGCTGGTGCGCCCGCTGACCGCCCTGCAAGCGGGGGTGCGTGCGGTGAACGCCGGGCGGCTGGATGTGGCGGTGGCGGTGCAGCTGGACGATGAGATCGGCTTTCTGACCCGCTCGTTCAACGGGATGGTGCAGTCGCTGTCTACGGCGCAGGCGCAGTTGCGCTCGTATGCGACGGACCTGGAGATGGCGAACAGTGACCTAGCCGCCATCAACCAAGCCACGACCCGCTTTGTGCCGCACGAGTTTTTGCGCCTGCTGGGGGCCGAGAGCATCGTGGACGTGCAACTCGGCAGCAGCGTGCAATTGACTATGAGCGTGTTGTTTGCCGACATCCGCGACTTTACTCAGTTGGCCGAGGGCATGAGTCCGCAGGAGAATTTCGCCTTCATCGGGGCCTATTTACAGCGGGTCAGCCCGGTCATCCGGGCGCACGGTGGTTTTATCGATAAATACCTGGGTGACGGCATCATGGCGCTATTCCCCGGCGGGGCCGACGACGCGGTGCAGGCGGCGATTGCCCTGCAAGCGGCGGTGGAAGGCTACAACGGGGTGCGCCGTGCTGCGGCCCGCCCGCCCATCGGAGTCGGCATCGGCGTGCATACCGGGCGGCTGATGTTGGGCATGGTGGGCGAGCCGGAACGGATGGACGGCACGGTGATCGCCGATGCCGTGAACACAGCGGCGCGCCTGGAGGGGCTGACCCGGCGTTACGGGGTGGGCCTGATCATCAGCGAGCAGACCCGGCAGGCGCTGGCCGATCCGGCGGCGTATGCGTTGCGGCCCATCGGCCGGGTGCAGGTCAAGGGCAAACAACAAGCCGTCGCCCTTTATGAAGTGCTTGACGGCATCGCGGCGACCGAGCGGGCCGGCAAAAGCGCACTTCAGGCCGATTTCGGGCAGGGGCTGGACTGGTATCAAGCGGGCCGCTTTGCCGAGGCTGCCGATTGCTTCGCGGCGGCGCTGGCCCACTACCCCGACGACGGCCCGGCCCGGCTTTACGCCACCCAGGCGGCCTATTTCACCGTCCACGGCATTCCGCCGGGCTGGATGGGCGTGGACGTGCTGGATGCCAAGTGAGGCGGCCCCGCCGGGCACAGCGGCACCCAAGCCGCCCACGCGGCCCCCGTATTCGGTGCTTGGCGGCCTGATCCTGGGCCTGATCGGGCTGCTGGCGGTCGGCGGCTATGGCCTGTTCACCGCCATTCCCGGCGGTTCGCGCGCGCCCTACCTGATCCTATACAGCGGGCTGTTTGCCCTTTATCTGCCGGCCTGCTACTTGGTTCTGCGCGCGCCGGAGCGGTTGCCGCTACGCCCCACGCTCGCCGGGATCGCGGGCGTGGCGGTGCTAGCCCGGCTGGCGCTGATCCCGGCCCCGCCGGTGTTCAGCGACGACATCTATCGTTATGTCTGGGATGGGCGGGTGCAGGCGGCCGGTCTCAGCCCGTATGCCTACTCCCCCACCGCGCCGCAACTCACCGCCCTGCACCCGCCGGGCGACTCGATCTGGCCGCGCATCAACCGCAAACCGGCGATCACCATCTACCCACCCGGCGCGGAACTGTTTTATGCCGCCCTCTACCGCCTGGTGCCCGATAGCGTGGCGGCCATGAAGCTGGCCCTGGTGCTGGTGGACCTCGGCAGTTGCGCGGTGCTGGCGAGTCTGCTGGGGCGGCTGGGGCAGTCGCCGTTGCGCGTGCTGATCTATGCCTGGGCACCATTGCCGGTTGTCGAGTTCGGGGCGAGCGGCCACATCGAGGCGCTGACGGTGCTGTTCACGCTGCTGGCGCTGTGGGCGGGGGTCGTCGCCGTGCAGCGGGGCCGGTCCGCCTGGTTCGGCCTCGCCACGGCCGGCCTGGCCGCCGCCGCGCTGGTCAAACTGATCCCCCTCCTGCTGCTCGCCGGATGGGCGCGTGTGCTGGGCCGGTGGCGGCTGGCGGTGGCGGGCGGGATCTTCGGGGCGGGCTACGCCGCCTTTGTACTCTGGCACGGCGGCTACCTCTCGCCCTTCGTGGTGACGTATCTGCGCGACGAATACGTGAACGCGCCCGTCTACTATCTCCTGGCGCGGGGGCTGGCACTGCTGGGGATCGGCGATGGCTTGGTGCGACTCGGGTTATTCAGCGCCTTGCTGATCTACGCAGGGGTTTTGGCGCTGCAACCGGACCGCAGTCCCTACGCTTTCGTCAGCAAGAGCTTTCGCTTGGTCGCCGCGTATCTGCTGCTCGCCACCAGCGCCCATCCCTGGTCTGCGACCTGGCTGCTGCTGTTTGTCCCCTTCACGCTGCCGGGGGCGGATCGGGTCGCTCGGTCCCCGGATGGTGCGCCTTCCGGCATCGGGCCGCCGGGGCTCGCGCTCGCCGCGCTCTGCTATACCGGGATCACCATATGGGGCGGCTATCCGGGGTCACAATAATTTCCGGCAAATTTAGCACGCTTAGAAACTACAATCTATCGTTTGTGTCTGAGTGGCGGCGGGGTAAATGTTCTCGTCCGAGTGTCGCGGCCGCAATCGCCAATTTTGGGCCGGCGCCTGTACTTGGGAAGTCGAGAAAAGGCGCAAAACTGGGCGAGAATAGCAGTTCTGGTCCTAGTTTTACCCTTCCCAAGCCGTTTGGCTGTCAATTTGTGTCCTGTAGTTGGGGTCACGACATTTTTACCGGGCTTTTCCCCGGTAAGCGGTTTGTGTCTGGAATACGCCTGATCCAGTAGGTTGGCGGGCAGAGTCGGCAGCTTGTGTAACCCACGAAGCAACCCA
>JBBRPH010000104.1:0-12654 GCA_038228295.1 Chloroflexia bacterium
ATAGCCCACCACGCCCACCTGCGGCGCACACAGATACAACCGCCGCACCTGCACCGCCGCCCCGCGCGCACTCTGCCCCCGTGTATCCACCCGCTCGTGCAACTGCGTGCCGCCCAGGACGTGTTCATTCACCAGCATCTCCGCCTGGGTGAATTCATAATAGAAGCGCCGCGGACAATACGCATACGCATTTAAGAAAGAAATCGGGATATACTCCGGTGTCTCAACACTGCTATCCATCGTGTTCTCCTTACCACTGCGATTGCTGCCTATTTAATCCGCCCATGAAAGCGACTTGACAAGCCACGTCTTATACGCTATCATCGCTGCCGTCACCCACCCAGGAGCCTGCCCATGCGCCGTGGCACCCGCGCCGAATTCGCCTTGCGCCGCCGCCTAATGATCCTCACCCGGCTGCATAGCCGTCCCCACCAGCGCAGCGAAATCCAAGCGCTGTTAGCGGCGGCGGGGTTTAGCGATCGCACCGCCGACCTGGACCCGCCGACGATCAAGCGCCGCCACGATGAATGGCACGCCGACCTGAAAGCCTTGCGCGCCGTCGGCTACACCATCACCTGCGACCGGCGCAGCGGGCTCTACACCTGGGCCGACTCGCCCTTCGGCCTCGCCCTGTCGCCGGCGCAATTACTCGCCTTCGGCATCATCCGCGACACCTTCGCCGACACGACCATGCTGCATCACGCCGAGATCCACGATCTGCTCACCACCCTCCTAGCCCGCCTGCCCGCCGAGCAACAGACCGCCCTCACCCGCAAGCGCCCAGCGTATCAGGTAGACTTGCGCGAAACCACCGATTATCGCAGCGCCGATCCGGTCACCGTGCAGACCATTGAGCGCGCTATTGAAGCCGGCCAGCAGCTAGAGGTCCGCTATTGTCGCGGCAACGACGGCATCGAGCGCACCCACACCGTCGAACCCCAGCCACTGGTCTACCGCGCCGGGCACGTCTACCTGCCGGTCTACAACCTCCTCCTGGGCAAAGCCTTCGACCTGCGCCTCGACAGCATCGTGGCGGGCAGCGCCCGCATCCTCCCCCAGCGCGCCCAACCCAGCCGCCCACCGGGGCGCACCTACCCCCTGCAATACCGCCTCAGCCCGCCGATCGTCCGCCGCCAAGTCAGCGAACGCTTCCCCGGCCAGCAGGTGGAATACCACAGCGACGGCTCGGCCACCGTCACCGCCACCATCAGCGACCTGTTCACCGCCCGCCGCCTGCTACTCGGCTACGGCGAGAACTGCCACGTCCTCAGCCCGCCCGAACTGATCGCCGATCTCCGCCGCACCATCGCGGCCCTACACCACCAATATTCTAGCGCAGCGGAGTAGGGTGAATTGAACCAATATCCCTGTGCTATACTAGTTTTGAGAGGAGGGAACCACCGATGCCCCGTTACCACACCATCTTGCGTGACTATCTGGACACCTATGCTATGCCCGCTATGCTGGGGCAAGACTGGGCGACGGAAACCGCCAAGAGCATTGACTACAAGCAAGCGCAGCGATCAGATTACCACATTGACCAATCGCTCCGCACCCACATCGTCAATGGTCTGTTCGCCATCACCCATGTCTTAGAATACCTGGAACAGTTGGGCTATTATCACCTCAGCAATGGGGAGTTCAAGCGGGTATTGGTGCTTTACACTCTTCATGATGCGTACAAAGATTCGGATGTGCAACAAGCCAAAAGTGGCAATAGCACCTTCAGCATCACCCTGGAGCAACTAGAGCAGTTAATCGAGAAGATGGGCTTACGCCGCTTCGTACCCGATCTAACAGTTGCCGAAGTGCGGATCGCGAGCGTTTCCCTCCTCAGCCGAGCGGTCGGCGATCTAAGCGATTGCCCGCCGGCTCTCAGCAAGTTACTCACACCGATCCACCTAGCCGATTCGCTTACCAGCCAGCAGACGGCACGGGATTACTCAACAACGAGCAATTACCTCCACAAAATGATCGCCACGCAGGAAAGCCACACCAGCCAAACCGCGCGGCTGGCCGCCCGCACGGGCAAGACAATGGCCGATTCTGCGCCGCTCCCGCCGCTCGCGTTCTATTACCACGAATTGGATGACTACCGGGGGCTGTCCACGCTGCTGATCCACCAAGCCACCGCCGATGTGCTGGCGACCCGGCTGGGGATGTACCCCATTCTCTACTTCGCCAACGGCACGCTCTACCTCGGCCCCGCCGGCGCACAAACCGACGGCCCGGCCTTGCGCGCCGCCATCGGCACCCGCCTGTTCGCCCTGATCAAGGCCCAGGCCGGAAGCGAAAGCCTGACCATTGCCAAAGACGCGCTCAAATACGGCCAGGGCTTGAAGTTCAGCAAATATGTCTACTTGTTCAGTGGCGTGAGCGATTTGCTGGGCGCGGTGACGGATCGCGGCCTGCCCAAAGACCCACGTAATTTCGTGAGCGATGCTATCGCCAAGCGGGTGGCTAAGAAAAAATACAGCAGCATCGCCGAGTTTTACACTCGCTACGCCATCCCGGCGGAGGCAGATAGCGACCGGGCGCTGGCCGAACGCTGGAATGCTCTCTACATCTTATTCATGGGAGCCGAGAATGTGGCGAAAGCCCTAATCGCGGGCGATACCCTCAACTGGTTGCTGACCACCTACCCCATTCCTGTGCCAGTCGCCGAAACGGTACGGCAACACAGCAAAGAACTGAGCAGCGGCGGAGTCCCCGATCATTGCCTGATCATCGCCTACCATTGGCTTATGCGTGAGCAGCCCAGTAGCGAGGGACGCAGCGCCCTGAGCCTGGAAACAGCGCAGGTCCAGCAGGCCGCCGCCAAACGCGCCTATCAGGCGTTGGAACCGTATGATAAGCTGGAACGCCGCTTGGCCTTTGTGGACGAAGAACTGGGGCTGGAAGCCGATGTCGCCGGCTACCTCGCTATCAACCTCGTGTTCTCCTTCGCCCCGCAGCGACTGACCGAAGAAAGCCCGCTGAAACTCTACGAAAAAGAACGGGGCTATGCCCACAAACGCCAGTGTGTGATCTGCAACCGTCCGATTCCACGCACGGTTAAAGACGAGAAGATCATCACCGACATCGCGGAACAGCAGGCCCAGGTCTTCTCCAATCGCCTGCTGCCAAACGCCGAAGTGAGCGGGCAAATGGTCTGGTGCCCGCTTTGCTACCTGGAGTTCATGCTCCGCAAGATCAGCGGGCAAAGCTACCCCGCCGGCAGTGACACCGGCGCGTCCCGCCGGGTTTACCTCTATGTGCTGCCCGACTACTCATTCAGCCCGGCGCTGTGGGAACGGATCGGTGCGGATCTGCTGGGGGAGTTCCACAACGAAGCGACCACCGTCACCAAGTTGCCCCTGCGCGGCAGCCGTGATAATCCTAGCCTGCCACGCCAATGGCTGGAGACCGGCAGCCTGAACGACGACTGGCTAGGTAGGGCGGGCCGGATGTTTGCCGCACAAGCCGAGCGCATGAACATACCCAATAAAATTGGCCGCAAACCGCGCAACAACGACGGCGACCATTTACGGGTGTCGTTCAGCGCGCCGAACTATCTGCTGATGAGTTATGACAATGCCGCCTCTGACCCGAAGCTCGCGCCCACACGCACGGAAATCTGGGCCAAAGCCGTGTACGCCGCTACGCTGATCCAGTTCCTGACCGGGGCACGAGTTTACGTCACCGAGAAGCCGTACCTGAGCATCACCCGGCCTGAAGAAATGCGCCGCGTGGTCGAAATGGAAGGGCTGCCGTCGCTGCTGTACGGCCTGCTGCCGGTGCGCTACGGCGAGACCGATAGCGAACGGGCCAGCGAAGGTAGTGCGGTACTGGCGTTGCCCGCCCTAAAGGGGACGCTCGATGTCCTGGCCGCCGTCTGGGAAGCCACGGTCGCCCTGTTCCCTTACCAACCCGGCGAGCGCCGCAACGTGGATAAGGGGGTCACCAGTGTGCTGAGTACGCTGGCCGGCAACCCGCTAGCCGGCGCGACGCTCTACAAAGACTTAGTGCGCGCTGGATCGCCGCCCTATGAGGCGTTCACGCGCGCCTGCCGGCTGCTGCTGCCGCAACAGGAGCGCCAGAGCGGGCGCACACGCGGCTACCAATTGATGATCGACCAGGAAGGAGGTGAACTTATGAACCTGGCAGAACAAATTACAGACCTCAGCCTACAACTCTACCTACCGTCGCGAACCAAGAAGGGCCGTGCCTATCGTTATGAGCGTGTCCTCCGCACCGGTATCGAAGGCATCAAAAGCAATCCTCTCCTGAGCCTGGACGAGATGGTGCAGCGGGTGGCGGGGCACATCCTCAAACGGCTCCCGTCCATAACGGGTGGCCCGAAACCGGCCTTTGGTGAAGAACAGACGCGCCTCACGCGCGCACTTGCCGAGCTACTAGTCAAGCAGTTGTTTGAGGTCCGTTGCAAGTGCAGCGTGTCCAAACTGACCCATGAAGAAAACTGGCTGGCCGATACGATCTACTTTCTGACGGACGAACAGATCAATGCTCACTGGACCGCCTACGTGCAGCGCAACCCGCAAGCGGCCAAGATAGAAAGCGAAATCGCCGCCAAAATCGAAGCGGGCGAGGAAGAGGAAGAAGACACTGGGCGTTAGAGGCAGCGCGCCACGCCCAGTTTAACAGAGAGGAACCCCGATGATCGAGCAACTGAGCGCTAGGCTCAATGGTTACAGCGCTGCGTTCCACACCCAGATTCCGCGCTATCGCCAGAACCGCTACGTGCAGGTCGTAATCTTGCGGGAAACCAAGTCGCACGCCGTCTTCACCACCGAAGGGCAGACCCTCGACGTAGAGCGGCTGCAAGCCGGGCTGACGCACACCGACATGATCGACCGCGTGGTAATGTATAAGCGCAAGCAGGTCGCGCCGGAACGGCGCATGGGCAAGGCGTTGCTGCGCGATCTGGACATCCTGAGCAAAACGACCCGCGTCAAAGGCGGCAAAGTTGCGCCCGCCGACTGCCAGATCATGGGTAACAGTTGCGGCCAATGCCCCGACTGCATCCTGTACGGCTTCGCGGCCACCACCGGCAACGCCAGCCAGCGCGCCCGCGTCCTCACCGACAGCGGCTTCATCATCCGCACCACGCTCCAAGTGATGCGCGACATCAAGCTGAACGCCATCGCCGAAACCACCGCCGGGGGCATTGCCGGCAGCGCCTACGCCCACCGCGAAAACGTGCTGCCCCAGGTCTTTATCCCGACCGTCGAAACCTTGCTGGATGTGACCGCCGCCGAGTTTGTCTATGTGCTGGGCAACATCCTGCGGACCACGCGCTATGGAGCCGAAAGCAACCGCGAGGGCTTTATCCGCAACCATATCCTCGGCATCTATTTCAGCGACGTGGAACTGTTCAGCAATCTCGAACTGACCCAACGCTACTTTGATGCGGTGGCCGACGCAGACGGCAAAGCGCCGGAATATCTGACGGGCGACCAACTCAAAGCGCATTGGCCGGCCATTGAAGCCGCTGCATTAGCGGAGACGGTGGGGCGGCGGCAACGCTTGGCCGATCTTGACGGCTTGCTGGCGGCGGTACGCACCCAATTCGAGGATGCGGCGGCGCTACGCAGCTTCCTTAAAGCCCTAGACGATACGACATGGGGTTATGTCAAAAGCGTGAAGAGCAAAGAGAAAGCGCCGGACAGTGGAGAGAGCGACACGGAGGCGTAGGCATGGAACTCTACCGCGCCGACCTTACCTTGCAGGACTACCTGTTTTTCGCCACCACCGAGCGCGGCAAGGTGGCGGAAACCGGGTCGTTCATCCACAACTATGCGCTGACCTACGCGCTGGGTTGGGCGGTCTCGCCCTGGCGCAACGAAACGCAGCAACCGCACTACCGTGAGGAATTGCGCGCGGTCGGGCGGCGCTATGTCACGCCGGCCAAGCTGTTGGGCGGTGGATCTCTGGTGAGCCAGTACAACACCCTGAGCGAAAGCTACAGTCTGGGCAAAGGGCGCAGCATCGGCTATCCCGACTGGGGGTTCATCAAGTGCTTCCGCCCCGGCTCCCGTTTTCGCTGCTATGTGCTGAGTGCTGATCCGCTGACGCTGCCGCGCTACCTGCGCCTGGGCAAGTTTATGGCGAAGACGCGCCTAACGGTCACACACATCACGAACCCACCGCACAAACAGAGCGCGCCCAGTGGCCCCCGCGAAGGCGAGAAGACGGTCGAGCGGCCGCTGCTCAATTGGGACGATCTCGCGCCGACAGGGAAGCCCGCCGTCTACGACATCCTTACCAGTTCCCTGCCGACGCGCCTAATCGACAACCCTATCTTCGACACAACGGATGCCGCTTACCTCGCCGCCACCTTCGCCGGCGAGGCGCAGATCGTGTATCTACCCTTGCAGATGGGTTATCTGGGAGAAAACTTATGCGCGTCCTGGTGAAAGAACTCCGTTACGAGCAAGTCGGTGGGGAGTTTGTGGGCGCGTTGACCCCTTATGAGCATCAACGGCGCACCCTGGACGTGGTGCGGCAGGCCGTCGCAGACAAGCAAACGGTCTGCCTAATCAACGCCAGCGTCACCGGCAGCGGCAAGACGCTGGCGAACTTCGCCGCCGCTCTCCTGGACAGCACGCCGACGGTCGGGGTCTACCCCACCAATGAACTGATGATGGACCAGTGGGCGGCGCTGGTAGACCCCATCGGCCAGGACAACATCCGCACGCTAGACAGCGAAGGGCTGGACGACATCCAGACGGATAATCCCACGCTACGCAGCCACGCCGCAGCGCTAGACTGGGTGACAGGCGGCTATATTCCTACCGCACTGCTGACTAACCCTGACGTGCTGTATCTGGCGATGTACGATCTCTATGGGCAGATGTACAGCACGTTCGCCCGCGCTTTTGGCGAACGCATCTTCCAAAACATGGTGAACAACTACCCGGTGATCGCGTTCGATGAGTTTCACCTCTACAACGTCAAGCAGGTGGCGAACGCCGCTTTCATGGTCGGCACCGCCGCCCGACTAGCGCCCGACAAGCCGCACGTTTTCATCTTCTCGTCGGCCACGCCGCAAAGCAGCATCTTGCCCTACCTGACGCGGCTGGGCATTGAGCCGGTCAATGTCACCGCTGCCCCCAGCAGCAACCCAACGGATCGGGTGGTCTGCGAGCCGGTGACAATTGAGGTGCTGCCCGCCGATCTGCTGCGCTGGAAAGGCGGCGACGTGATGTACGATGCCCTGGACAGCATCTGTGCCTGGGCCGACCGCCAGAACCCGCCGGCCAGGGGCGTGTTCATCTTCGATAGCGTGTACGAAGCCAAGCGGCTGGCCGCTACGCTGCGCGTCCGCTACGGGGCCGACGCGGTGGGCGAGGTGCATGGCTATATGGACAAGCTGGCACGCGGCGGGGCGCTGCAATGTCGCTTCAGCGTGGGCACCACCACAATTGATGTGGGCGTAGACCTGACCGGCCTGAAAAGCAAAGAGTTCCTGGTGGCCGAAGCCCGTAGCGCGGCGGCGGCGATCCAACGCATCGGGCGGTTAGGTCGGCGCGGCCGTGAACCCGGCTCAGATAACTTTCCCGTGCCGAATCACATCTGGCTGATCGTGCCCGAGTATGTCCACGCTCACCTGACTGAAAACCTACCGCAGGAGTCGGACACACCGTTGGATCGCGGCACTTGGATCAGGCGACTGCAAGAGGCATACTTCGGCCATCAGGAGTTTGCCGCCTACTCCGACTGCTACTCGCCGCTAGAAGCAGTTGCCGCCACCGAACGGGTGTTGCGGCAGTATGAATGTATGCGGGATACGCTGCCCGCCAAGCAGACCGTGCTGCACAGCCTCGTGTCTACGCTATATGACCGCCAACCGCCCACAAGCCCTGAGCAAGCTGAAGCGAGGTACATCGAAATACGCGACCAGCAGAGGCGGGTCTGGGAAAAATATGGACTGCCAATTGTTGATCCGAAAAAGCGAACAGCAGACAAGAAAAGGGCGCGTCACTACCTCTCCGATCTGGAGAGCTTTCGCGGCGGCATGGAAAGCCAGTTCACCGTAGCGATCTATGATGAGACCGATGCAAAGCTGGGTATTTTCCCCGCCCGCACCTACAATCTGGCCTTCGTCCTCCGCCGCGCCCAATGGGAGCCAATGGCAGAAGATGCGTTTACCAAGCTGCTGCAACAGAAGCATCCGGGCCTGCGGACCGACATCGAACTGGCGCGTATCGCTCGCCAGAATGTGCTGGGCTATGTCCATGTCACCGGCTTGATCCAGGGCAAAGCGAACGAGATGTATTTCGAGCTAGGCAAGAGCCGAGTGAATGACATCTTTGAGCGTGTGATACGGGTGGAGGAGGGCTTCCAAATCGGACCGGGCGACCACCGACTGCTGCGGATCAACACGGCACTCAAAAAGCGACCATTCAACTGCTGGGTCAGCCAGTATAGCGGTATCGGTGTAAGCAACAACCAGCATCTGCCACCGCTATTTGCGATCTATCCCTTACAAGCGCGCAATCCGAATGGTAAAGCCGTAGAAAAGGCTTGGAGCATTGCCTTCGGACTGGATGCTTTCCTGCTCGACAGCATCTATCGGGGGCGGATGCCCCGGCAGGATCGTCGCCACGATGACGGCGCATATATTATCTGACCAGGAGGACCGGACCCCATGAGCAACTACCTCTACTCCGTCGTCCTCGACCTGCGGGCGACCAATGCCGCCGCCCTGCCGCCGACGATGGGTCATTTGGCGCACGCGCTGTTCTTGCGGCTGATTGCTGAGGTGGACCCGGTGTTGGCGGTGCGGCTGCATGACGAGCCGAACTACCGGCCTTTCACCGTGTCGCCGCTGAGTGGTGTGCCGGTGCAGGGGGAGGGCATCCGGCTGCAACCGGGCCGGCCGGCGCGCCTGCGCTTCACGCTGCTGGACGGCGGAGCGCTCTGGGACTGCCTCAGCACGCGGCTGCTGGCGACCGCGCCGTTGGCCCTGCGCCTCAATGCGGCGGAGTTTGTGGTGGAGCGCCTGATCAGCAGCCCCGCCGCCGATCCGAGCGGCTGGGCTGCGGTGACCACCTGGCAGGCGTTGGCCGCGACCCCGGCCCGCCGCAATCTGACGCTACAGTTCGCCACGCCTACCGCCTTCAGCAACGGCGATAAACGCTTTGAGCTCCTGCCGCAGCCGAAACGCGTCTGGGAGAGCCTGGTGCGCGTGTGGAACCTGTATGCGCCGCCGGTGTTGGCGCTAGATAAAGTGCTGCTCACCGCCTTTTTGGCCGAGGGGGTGCTGGTGAGCGATCATCAGTTGCACACGGCTACCCTGCACTATCCCAAACACCCGCAAAAAGGCTTCTTAGGCACCTGCACCTACGAAGTGGATGCCGGCGATGCGCGCGCCGCGCAAGTGGCCGCGCTGGCGGCCTTTGCCCGCTACAGCGGCGTGGGCTACAAAACCACGATGGGCATGGGCCAGGCGCGGCCGGCCCCCACCCTTGCCGGCCACGTCAGTCCCCTCCCCAAGGTACAATCCCGGCGCTGCTGTTCCGCTGCGTTTGCGTAGCGGGTACGAAGCGGGGCGGCCCTACCACCCTCGCCGCTCCTGCAAGGCTTGCGCGTGTTGCAACACTGCCACGCGCTCCGCCGGAGTTAGGGTGGGTCCGATCCGCACAAGGCATAGAAACACGGAACGGGTAAAACTAACAATAGCGCACAAGTCGCCCTGTGGGGTCAAAAGATGGGGCGATGCGGGGCCGATTGCGCACGCTAGCGGCAGCCCACAACGGCGCAACGCGCCTCCACAGGGCGACTTGCGCGCTGACCTATAAATAGCCGGTGATCCGGCGCGAAACTGCACAAACGTGCTATTTTTATTCCTGGTGGGTGCCCGCCAGGGCATGAGCAAACTATGGGTCTCCGGCGCTTTTGGTGATCCAGAGAAATGGCCTGCCTGAAATAGACGGTCCTCCTCAACAGGTCACTTCCTGCGATCCATCGGCATCACCAAAAGCGCCGGAGACCCCAAACTATTGCTAAAACTAGCAATCACACTATAAAGCGTAGTAACGGGGCTTAGAAGCCGGTCAAGGTGTGTAGCGGTAGCTCCTCAGCCAGGATTGGCGGTAATTCCTCCTAGTCTACAATGTACAATATATTTACACTTTTCCAGAGGAGATTGAAGGCATAGGGTCGGTTGGGGTATAAGAAGGTTGCGAAACCAATCCTTAGCCCCGGAGGATCCCTATGCCTACGCCTGTTATATGTGCCGATGTCCGCTTGCGCCAGTTCGCCGCCGCGTTTCGCCCCTGCTTCAGCACCCGCCAGTTCCCGTACTTCGTGAGCGTACTGCTGGCCTTGCTGCTCTGCCGCGAAACCCCGGCCCTCGCGGGCTTGCTGCGGACCGTCGTCGCTGGTCGGGCGTTGCGCGGTCTTAGCCGTTGGCTCAACCGCGCCCCCTGGTCCGCCGCGTTGCCGGTGGTCGGGACCGCCCGCTTTCGCACCCAACTGCTGCCCCTAGTGTAGGTCGAAGCCACCCGTCTGCGCGCCGCCCGCCGCCCACAACGCGGTCGTCCGCCCCAAGCCCTCGTGACCGGCTATCTGCTCGGCGACGACTCCGGCTGTGTCAAGGCGTGGGCCCAGCAGACGCTGACCCGTCCCCGTACCACCCAGCGCCCGACCCATCGCATGGCCGCCGTCAGGCAGCACTACGCCAGTACGGCCAAACGCACGGTCCAAGGCCATGCTGTGGTGTTGAGCTGCTACAGGCTGTTGGGCCGTCGCTGTTCCCAACAGCCCGCCCTCTACCGGCAAAAAGCCGTCTGTGCAACTGAGGGCGTACCCTTCGCCCGTAAGATCGACTTGCGGGCGAGCAGATCCGCCGGTTCGTGCCGGTGACGGGCACCCGCACTCATGTGCTGGCCGACAGTTGGTACACCTATAAACCGGTCTGGCGGGCGGCGCGGGCGCGGGGGTTGCCATTACCCGTGGCCTTAAGTGCAACCGGTGACTCTGGCGGGCGGCTGCGTCGCAGCCGCCGGAGGGATATTGGCCGCGCCTGAACGAGTACACGGCCAGCTTGACGGTGAGCGACTATACGGCGGTGCCTTAGCCGGGGAGGACCGACAACCGCATGACGGCGGTCCATGTCGTGCGAACCCGCATCCGTAAGTTGTACACCCCACAGGTGATCCTGGTGCGTGGCATCGGGGACGGGCCAGGGCGTGGCGTGCGCTACTGGGCGAGTAGTGATCTGTGGTGGACGCAGCAACGCTGATTGCGCAGATCGCGGAACGCTGGACGATTGCGGTACTGATCGGGGACAGCAAAGAACTGGGACTGGACGCGTACCAAGTGCTGAGTGCCGAAGGGATCGTGCGCTGGTGGACGCTGGTGTTGGTGTTGTACGTGTTTTTGGAAGACCAGCAAGCGACCCAGCAGCGGGCGAGCGGGGTTCGCCCGCCGATAGGCGCAGTGCGCCGGCAGTTGCAAGCCGCCCAGCAAAGGCATTTGGTAGGCTGGGTGTACAGCCAATTTCAGCAAGGCGTGTCTCCACAGCAACTCGAACAGCAGTTGGTAGGTACGGTGGCGTAACCAAACTGCAAATACAGTGGGAGATTAGCTTCTTCCGCTTTCATCAACAACCCTTTCCTGCAACGGGCTTAGGTCGTTTCACGTTTCACGCTTTATAGCCCCGACCCCCAGCCCCACCGCACGGATCATGGCCCCGGTGTGGTGAACACCGTGGTCTGCGTGCGGGCGACTTCGTGGCCGTCGAGGGCGTAACCGATGGCGAGGATGGTGTGTTTGCCGGGGATCGTTTGCCAGGTGAAGGGGAAGGTGTCGTGGCCTTTTACTTGGCCCAGGTTCCAGCCGTCCAAATAGAAGTCCACATGGTCGAGGTTCGCGCTGGGGCCGGCGGCTACCAGGATGGGCAGACTGGTCCCGGTGAAGGTGCTATCGGCGGCGGGGAAGACGATGTTGAAAGCCGGCGGCGGCACGGGCGTGGGCGTCACCCGGTCGGCCACCGTGATGCCGACCGGTGGACCGGCCGCGTGCCGCCCAGTGGGACTGTAAGCCACAACGCTCAGGCTGTGATCACCGGTCTGGGCGGTCCAGGTGGTGACATAGGGCGCATTGTAGACCACCGCCACGCGCACATTGTCCACATAGAACTCGACCCCGCCGATGCCCTGTGGCGCACTCACGGCGGCGGTCAGGGTCACCGTGTCGCCGGTGTAGTAGGGACTGCCGTCGCCCGGCGTGGTCAGCCGCACCGTGGGGGTGGTGCGCTCCACGCGCACCGGTACGCGGTATTGGCGCGTTTGGCCTGCCTTACCGACCAGCGTCAGGCGTAGCGTATAGGGGCCTTCGGCTAGGCTGTTAGTGTTCCATAGGCCCAACACGCTGGATGTCACCGTGCTCGTTCCATCGCCGTTGAGCGCCGTCCAGGTCGTGGGGTTGTTGCCGCTGCCGTATTCCAGTTTGTAATAATCGAAGTCGGTCGCGGTTGCGCTGCCGGTGATCGTTACCTCACCGCCCAATCCGGCTCCCGGTCGGGGTGCGCTGATGTTGACGACCGCGCCAGGGAACTCGTCATCCAGAATGGGGGTCGGCAGCGCAGTCGGGTTGGGGATCTGAATGGGGCCGACGATGCCTGGCACCGGCGTTTCGCTGATCGCC
>JBBRPH010000105.1:0-12428 GCA_038228295.1 Chloroflexia bacterium
CCCCCGCTGGCCGATAGCTACCGGCAGCCCTATTACTTGGAACTGGAACAGCCCGACGCAGCGCCCGGCAACGCCGTCACGCTCTATTGGAACATCGGGCGCGGCGATCCCTATCCCTATGGGCAAGCGGTCAGCGACGGGCACCCGCTGGACGGCGATCTAGCCTTCGGCTTGGGCTACAGTCCGCCGCCTGGCGCGCTGTGGGCCGACCTGTGGACCACGTGGCGGGCCGGCCTGCCGCGCAGCCTGAGCATCTTAGCCGGAGTCGCCGGCCTCGCCTGCGTCGGCCTGTTGGGCGCGCTGCTGTGGGGGGCCGGGCATGGCTGGTTCAGCGGCAGCCGCCGACGCACGGCGCGGCTGGGCGCGCTGTTGGGCCTGTTTGCGTTGGCTCACGGCACGGTCTGGCTGATCGCACTGCCGCCGTGGCAGGGGCCGGACGAGTTTTCGCACTATGCGGTGGCCGATCTGATCGCCGCGGGGGTGAGTCCCGACGATACGAGCGCCGCAGCCCTCGCCGTGCGCGCCCGCATTGAGCAGCATATCCTCGCCGCGATGGATGCGCGCCAGTTCACGCGCATGGTCTCCTGGTACGGCGTGCCCGGCGGCCCCGCGACCGGCTTTGTGACGCGGCCCAATTACGGTGGCTCAACGATGTTTTTACAGGCGCGCCAGCCGGAACTCTATTATCAGTTGGCCGCGATGCTCTTGCGGATCGGGGTGCGCGATCCCGTCGCCTTGCCGGCTGACATCGGCCTCTATTTAGTGCGCGCTACTTCGGTGTTGTGGGCGGCGCTGGTAGTGACGGCGGCTTGGGGCTGCGCTTTGCTGATCGCGCCCGGTCCGGCATTCCGCCGTTTGTGGTTGGCGCTGCCGCTGACTGTGGCATTGCTGCCGATGCGGGCGGCCATTGATAGCGCTGCGAATAACGATGTGCTGGCCGAGTGTGCCGTTTCGGGGTTGGCGCTGCTGGTGGTCGTATGGCTGGCGAACCGCCGGCAGTACCGTAGCTCAACAATTGTCGCCGCGCTGGGGGGCTTGGTATTGGTGGGCCTCAGCTTGGCTGCTAAAGCGACGACCAGTGCGCCGGCTGCCGGTTTGCTCTGGCTGGGTGGGCTGGGCGGTAGCGTGGCGCTCGGCTTGCGCCGGGTTGCCGCCCGGCGGGTAGTATTTGGTGTGCTGGGCGGTGCTTTGGTGGTGTTCGGCGGCGTGGCGGCCCTGGCGCTGACGGGCTTAGACGGTACCACCACTGCGCAAGGATGGGATTTCACCACCGCCCAGCACGCGCCGCGTGTCGCTGTAACCGATGCGCATAGCGGTCGCTATGTGTTGGGCTTGCCGCCTCAACAGGCTGTATCGCAACGTTTGGATGTGCCATCTGCGCCGGTAGCCTATCGGCTGCTGTTTCGGGCGTGGGTGCGCCCGGCACCTGGTGGGGGGGTCGGGCAGGTCACGGCACGCTTTAATGTGGCGGCATTGGTTGTCAGTAGCACACGCGGTGTAGCCGTCTGGTCGGCGCATGATACTCCGATCTGGCAACCGATCACAGCTACTGCCGTCATCTCGCCGGGTATCACACTGATTTACTGCGAGTTGCAAGCCGATACCCCGGCGCAGGCGGATGATGCGGCCCTGCTGATGGTCCCTGCTGATGGGAGCGTCTCGGTGCCGGTTAATCTGTTGAATCCCACGATGGAAGCCGCCGCAGTGCAACAGCGTTCCCATTCCCCGTTGGACTATGCTCTGCACCTGCTGCCCGCTTCTTTGGCAGCAGATCGGCTGTTAGATACGTCCGTCAATTCACAGTCCTTTGATAAGACAGCGGTTATGAACGATTACTTGGTCCGCCAGTTCCAATCATATTGGGGTTGGTTTGGCTGGCTGGGCTTGCCGCAACAACTGCCCGAAGTGCAGTACCAGCTACTGGCAGTGTTGACGGTAGGCGGCGTGTTAGGCTGGCTACTTGGTTTGTGGGTGCGGCCGCAGTTGTCGGCACCGGTGGGGGTGCTAGGTGGTGTTGCCTTCGTAGCGCTGGTGGGCACCGTTGCATTGGGCGTGGCGCGCCAAATGATGCAATGGGCGTTGTACGGCCTGCATGATTTTCCACAAGGGCGTTACCTGTTTGTCCTCATCATTCCAACCACTTGGCTGTGGCTGACGGGCTGGCGGCAGTGGATCGCGCTAATCGCGGCACACCTGCCGCTTCAACGCGCGGTAGCGGGGTTGGCTGCCTTACCTAACGTGGCCGTTTGGCTGGGTTTCATCATGTTGCTATACCTGGACTTATATGCTTTGCTAGTCCTTGTGCTGCCCTACTATTATGGGCGTTTTTAGCGCAACGGTAGGAGCACCGAACGTTGGTTGACCCAAATAACAGCAACAGCCCGCAATCGCCCTTTGCTTGTGTAATCATTCCGGCCTACAATGCGGCGCGGACGCTGCCGGCGACACTGGCGGCGTTGCGGGCGCAAACCATTCCCACCGCCCGGTTAGAAGTGATCGTGGTGGACGACGGCTCGACCGATGCGACGGCAGCGGTGGCGGCGGCGGCGGGGGTGCGCGTCTTGCGCGGGCCGAATCGCGGGGCGGCGGCGGCGCGCAATTGGGGGGCGGCGGTGGCACGGGCCGACATCGTGCTGTTCACCGATGCGGATTGCGTGCCGGCACCGGGCTGGGTGGCGGCGATGCTGGCCCCGTTTCGCGATCCGGCGGTGGTGGGGGTCAAGGGCGCGTATCGCACCCAGCAGCGCAGCCTGGTCGCCCGCTTTGCCCAGATCGAGTTTCTGGACCGCTACGCCTTGCAAGCCCGGCAGCCGACGATTGACCTAGTGGACTCGTATGCGGCGGGATTTCGCCGGGCAGCGTTCCTGGCCGCCGACGGCTACCACACCGGCTTTATCGGCAACGAGGACGTAGAATTATCGTACCGGCTGGCCGACCGGGGGGCGCGGCTGGTGTTTGCGCCCGATGCTGTGGTCTATCACACCCACGCCGCGACGTTGGGCCGCTATCTGCGGGTCAAAGTGAGTCGCGGCTACTGGCGCATCCTGGTCTATCGCCGCTATCCGCACAAGGTCTTGCGCGACTCCTACACGCCCCAGGTGCTGAAAGCCCAGGTCGCGCTGCTGGGGGCGCTGGCCGGCTGCACGGGGCCGGCGCTGCTTTGGCCGCCGTTGCGACCGCTCTGTGGGGTGCTGGCCGGCAGCTTGATCGCTTCGACGCTGCCTTTCACCGCCTTCGCCGCCCGCTACGACCCGGTCGTGGCCGTGTGCGCGCCCGCGCTGGTGATCGGGCGGGCGCTGGCGCTGGGTCTGGGCAGCGCAGCGGCGCTGGTGGGTTTGGGGCCGGGCCTGCGGCGGGGCTAGGCCGGCTCACGGCAACCGGCTGCCCGCTCCGCAGCTCTGGACTTGGCGTTGCAAGGCGGCGGCAAATGGGGCGCCGGCCGGGGCTAACTCGGTCGCTTTGCGCCAACTGGCACAACTGCCGGGCACGTCGCCCGCCGCCTGTTGCGCGTTGCCCAAGGCAAAGTAGAGTTCCCCGTCGGCCGGCTGCACGAGCAGCGCTTGGCGCAGCGCAGCCACGGCCGCGTCCGGCCGCTGGATCGCCTGATCGAGATCGGCTAGCTTGAGTGTGGCCCAGCGGTTTTGCGGATTTTCGCGTACCGCCTGTTCGACCCGTGCCACGCCGGCGGCGACGCGGCCGGTGTCCACATAGAATTCGCCGCTCTCCACCAGTGCCTGCACGTTATGTGGATCGGCGGCCAGCGCTAGCGCATAGCTCGCCTCGGCAGCGGCCGGTTCGTTGCGCTGCTGCTGGACGGCCGCTTGCCCCCAGTAGAGATCGGCCAGCCAGGCGTGGTGGTCTGCATCCAGATCGGGCGCGAGGACGGCGGCCTGGGCGAACGCGCCGGCGGCCGCATCCACCTGCCCCGCTTCAAGTGCCGCCTGCCCGGCGCCCACTCGCTGCGGAAAGACTAGGAACCAGGCATTGGCCTGGTGCCATTCGCGTGCCGCCGCCGCCGCCTGCCCGCCGCCCTGATACGCCTCGCCCAGCAAATAGTGCAGCAGGCCGTCGTGCGGGCTGTGGGCCAGCGCGACGGTCAGGCGCTGTTGCGCCGTGGCCCAATCGCCGGCGGCCAATGCCACGCGGCCTTGTTGATAGAGCGCACCGCTGTCGGCGGGTCGGTAGCGCACGGCGCTCTGCAACGCAGGCGTGGCGGCGGCTTCCTCCGCCGGCCGGCCGGCCGCCGCCGCTTTGCCGATCACGATACTTGCGGCGTTGACGTAGGCGGCGGCCAGGAGCTGTGGCCCCCACAGCACAAGCAGGCCCAGCGTCGCCGCGCCGACTAGCGCCAGGTGCGAGCGGCCGACTCTACGCCGCGCCGGAACGGGGATCGCTCGGTCTCCGCCGGTTTCTGCGGCCAGCTTGGCGATCATGGCGATCACGACCCACAGGATATATGCGCCTTTGGCTCCCAGATCCAGCACATCTAACAAACCATAGCCGAGCCAGGCCACGCCGGCCGCCGCCAGGGCCAGGGCCGGGCCGCGCCAGGCAGGCGCGACGCGGTAGGCGCGGACTAGGCTGTGGCCCAACACGCTCAAGAACACGGCCAATGCCAGCGCGCCGGGGAGGCCGTAGTCCAGCGGGGCTTGCAGGTAGAAATTGTGCGCCGTGGGCAGGTCGTAAGCGTTGCGGGCGAAGGAAAAGACGGGATAGAGCGCGGGCTGGATCTTGGGGAAAGTGTTGAGGCCGATGCCGGTGAACGGATAGTCGCTGATCATCCGCACGGCGCGCTGCCAGAGTTCGACGCGGATGGCGAGCGTGTTGCTCAGGTAGTGCTGCGGCCCGGCGGGCAGGAACAGCGCGGTTGCCGCCGTCCGCCAGGCGGGGATCAACGCCACCCCCAGCCCCGCGCCTACCCCCCCCAACCCGACCAGGGGTAATAAGCGGCGGCGATAGGGCAACCCCCACAGCAACGCTTGCGACAGGACCACGCCGATCAACGCTCCGCGCGACTGCGTGAGCGCAATCGCCGCCACGGTCAGCCCGGCCAGGGTGATCAGCGCCCGCCGGCCCAGCAACCCGCTAATCAAGCGCGCCCCCAGGCGACCGGCGCCGGCGGTTGCGGGTGGGGCCGCCAATGCCTCGGTGGGCGGCGGCCGGCGCAGCAGCATAATCGCTAACGGCAACAGGATAGCTAAGATAGCCGCCAGCTGATTCGGCTGCACGCCGGCCTGGGTCTGGCCGTAAGAGTTGGTGAAGATGTTCGGCAACCAGCGCGGCAGTTGCGCGTAGCCGGCCGCGCCCAGCAGCGAAGCTTTGTCGGCCCAATCGGTGCCCGCCACGACTAGCGGCAACAGCAGCCAGTTGACCGCTAGCAGCGCCGCGTATAGGTTGCGCCAAGACGCGGCCGGCCCCCCGGCTAGGATTGCCTGGACCAGGGCCACGCCCAGCAGCAGGTTGCCGAGGCGGGTCAGGCTGAGTAGCGGGTCTACCGAAGGCAACAATGCCAGTGTGCTGAAGCCCAACAGCACGGCCAGTGGACCGTTAAACGGCGTAGCGATCCACGGTCGCCCGTAGCCGGCCCAGCGCACACCCCACAGCAGCGTCACTCCGACGAACGGCAGCGCGATCAGCGGCCCGCGTGTGACGAACGAGACGGCCAGCAAGATCGCCAGGAGCGGAGCCTGGTAGGCTGCCACGCGCTGCGCCGCACTTTTCATGGGAGCGCCGCAGCGGGCGCGGGAACCGCGTTGAGCCGGTTGATGCGACTGACCAGGCCGAGCGCGAACCAGAACAGCATATTACCGGGATAGGCATCCAGGATCGGCGCAACGGTGCCGCTGACCAGCGCGGCGAGCACGAAGGCCAGACACCAGACGGATAGGCGTTGCAGGAACGGATCGCTGATGTGGTTGCGTTGCTGCCACGCCTGGCGCAACACGCCGGCCAGCAAGACCACAAACACCAGCAGGCCGAATACCCCCCATTCCAGCGCCAACTTGAAATAGAGATTATGGCTATCGAAGGCGCGCGCCCCTTGCAACCGGACAATACTTTGCAGCCCCTCGCTGGCCGCGCCGGTGCCGTAACCCAGCAACGGGTGCTGCGCGATGGCGGGTAGGATCTCTGCCTGCCACAAATCGGTTCGCAAGGTCAGGGTGGCAGCCTTGCTGGGGTTCAGGATGTCGCCGGCGGCTAGGGCTATCGCGCCGGACGGGTCTAGGGCGATTGCGGTGGGCAAGATGACCAGCAAGAACGCCGCGCCCGCCGCCACGGTTGCGCCCAGCACGCGCAAGGCAGCTTGGCGCCGTAGCCCCGCCAGCAGGATCACGCCTGCCCCGGCGCCCGCCGCCGCCCAGTTGCCTTTCGTCAGGGTTAGCCCCAGCGCCGCCGCCTGGATCAGCAGCGCCAGGCTCAACCAGAGCCGGCGGCCCCGACTAACCCGCCAAACCGCCAGGCCCAATAGAATCGTGCCGACCAGATAGATGCCCAGGTGGAACGGGCTAGAGGTGGTCGAAAAGGCGCGCAAGTGGCCGGCTACGGTGAAGCTGATCTCGGCCCCCGGCTCGCTCAACCCAATCAGCGCCCGGTCTAACTCGGTGGGCGCGACGAACTGCTTGATACCGTAGAGCGCCAACAGCGTGCCTTGGACGGTTAACACAGCGGCCCACTGCTGGAGGAAGCGGCGGTCGATCAGCCGGCCTTGCGCGACAAAAAAGGCCAGCGCCAGAAACATAAATTTGTGGAAGCCCTCAATTGCCATCGTGACGCTGACGACGTTGGCGTTGAGCATCTCAGCCACGGCCAGCGCCATAAACAGCAGCACTAACAAGCCGCGCACCGGGAACTGGGCATACGACTGGACTAGCACCACGGCAAAAATCAGAACCAGCAGCCCATCAAAGACGAGCGGGCCGTATTTTTGCCCCGACAGCACCTTCATCAGGCCGGTGAGCGGAGCGAGCGCGAACAGGCCGAGCAGGGTTAGCCGTTGGGTGGCGGGGCGCAGGGCCAGGACGGCAAAAAGGACAACAACCGGCACGCCGAAAGCGATCAGCCCCACGAGTTTCGGCGCGCCGACGAAACCGCCGCCGACCAGCGCGCCCAATAACACCAGCAGCCCAGCGGCCGCAGCGCCTAGGCCGATTCTGCCCCAACCCCAGTGACGCGGCGGATCGGCGACAGTGAGCATCGGACCTATGTTTCGTCTACTGCCGTTTGCGGGGGGCGGGCGACTGGTGCGCGCCGCCCCCGCCGCAGGATCAGCGCATTGCTATCGAAGCGCGGGGCCAGCAGCGTGAGCAGCAGCGCGACCACGACGGCCACCACGACGGCAAACAACACGCCCAGCGCTGCACCCAGCAACACCGCATTGGTGGGGTTGCGTGAATGGAGAGTTTCGCCTGGATCGGCCTGTTGCACCACATCTACCACGCTGTTGAATTGCGCGTTGAGTTGCTGCTCGGCTTGGCGGTTCCGCAGCAGGTCGTAAGCGTTCTGACTGCTGTCGCGCGTTTTCTGTAACTGCCCGGTTTCGAAGCGCACCTGTTCAATGGCTCCGGCGAGCCGGTTGAGTTCCGTGATCTGCCCTTGCACCATAGCGGGGATCGCCTGGCCGGCCTGGGGGCCGACCGTGGGCAGCGGCTGGTCCAACTTGGCCTGGAACGTGGTCGCCTGCACCCGCAACTGGGTTTGCAGCCCTTGCACGGCCGCGACCACGGAGTCCACATTTTGCAGCAGCGCGGCTTTGCCGGCCGGCGGGGTGGTCAGAGTGCTTTGGTTGACCTGGAGTTGCACCGGGTTGTTGCCTGGGGCCGTTGTCGTCAAATCGGGCACAGCGGAACTGGCCGGGCTGGTGAGCGCGTTGCGCACCAGCGTGTTCAGGGCCAACTGATTCGACAGCAAGTTGCTCGGATCGTCGCCGCCCTGCTCAATGCTGCGGCGTAGCGCCCCCAATTGCAGTAGTTGCCCATCGAGATCGGCGGCGTACTTGAGGTAGCCGGTCTGGCCGGCCTGGGCCAGATCGCGCTGCTGTTTATAGAGCAGGATTTGCACATCGGTGTTGCTTTTGGCGGCCGCATCCAGCAGTTGTAGCGTTTGCGTGAATTGCTGGGTCAGTTCGGTGAGCCGACTGCCGCGCTGGTAATCGGCCAGGGCTTGCTCGTCTTTCGCTAATTGTGCCTGGGCCGTGGTCAGCGCGTCGGCTACGCGGAAGGTGGACGACGCGGCGTAGGTCTGGTTGACGGCGGCCACTGCTTCGGCGGCCCAAGTGTTGGCGAGCCAGGTGCTGAGGTCGGCGCCGGCTGTTTTGACCTGCACATAAAACACGTCGTCCTGACTGGTGATACTGACCATGCCGCGCACGGCGCTGCGCTCATTGCCGGCCAGCGCCTTGATCGCCGGGTTGCTCTCCTGAGCGGCGCGTGCTTTTACTTTGTCGGCGATGTCCAGCGAGAGCATCAGCACTTGCGCGCTGCGGGTCAGCCGGACCGGATCGTAGCCCGGATCGGCGAAGCCGCCGCCCGTGTTCACCGGGAGGACAATACGGGCGCCGGCTTTGCTGAGGATAAGCGCCTTGGCCTCGTAGCCTAGCCCTTTAGCGACCTGGAGCGCGCCTAACAGGCTGCCGCTGCCGATCAACACCACTAGCAGGCTCATCAGGATGCTGTGCCGGCCCAGCGACTGCACAAACTCTTTCGCACTCCGCTCTTGTGGCATCGGGGTTCTGCTACTCCTTTATTCGTGTGATTAGTTCGCTGCGAGATCGGTCGGCGGATCGCGTTGCAAGCCGCCTGCGCGCAGAGCAGCTAAGTATAACGCATGGGTCCAAGCCGTTGCAAGGCGGCCGCGCCCCCCGGCCGCGCTCAGTGGCTTTGTGTGCCGAGGTACAGCATCTTGGTGATTTGCGCGCGAGCGCTGGAAGCGGCCGGGCGGAACTGCGGGCCGTTGCCGCTGTTATAGCCGCCGATCATGCCGTGGGCGTAGGCGGTTTCGACCACGGCGTAGAAGGCATCGTTGGGCGGCACATCCACGAAGTGCGGGCCGCCGGCCGTATCGAGCGTCCAGCCGGCGGCCTTGACGATGATTTTCGCGGTTTGGGCGCGCGTGACCGGGTTTTGCGGGTAGAAATTGCCGTCGCTGTAGCCGCTCAGGATGCCGCGATTGACGGCGGTTTCGATAAACGGGAAAAACGTGTCGGCCGGCGCCACGTCATGAAAGTGTGGGCTGCCGGTGGTGTCCAGCGGCAGCGCGAAGGCGCGCACGACCATTTTGCTTAGTTGGGCGCGGGTGGCGGTAGCATAGGGCCGAAATGTGCCGTCGCTGTAGCCGCTGATCGCCTGCCGACACAGCAGATAGCCAAGCGGCGCATAAAAATAGTCGGTCGGCTGGGCATCGCTGAAAGTCACGGCGCAGGGGGTGGCGCTGGGGCTAACAGTAGGCGCAGGGGTCGGCGGTCTGCTGGGGGTGGGCGTGGCGCTGGGTGCGACCGCCAACAGGCGGATCGTTAGGCGGCTGCCCGCCCCGTCTACCAGTACGCCGGCTGCCGTGACGAGCTGATCCGCATCACCGACCGCTTGGCCGCTTTGCAGTAGCAGGCCGTCGCTCAGGCGGCGATTCTCCCAGCCGTAGGTCGCAGCGGGGCGCACGATGAACGCTTGGCGGCGGCGTGGGGTTACATCTACGATCTGGCTGCTGCCGTCGGTCGTGCGGAGGTCCATCGCCCACACTGTTACGCTGTCCACCGGCGGCTGCCCGCCCGCGATGGGGTGCCACGACGCGCCCCATTCCAGGTTCAGGTTATAATTGGACTCCCTATCGGCCGGTGGCGGCACCACGCTACTACCTGATGCGTAACTCAGCGCAGGCACCGTTTCGTCGCGCCGCACCTGCCAATTGTGGAACGGCTCGCCGGCGCCGCCGGTCATTGGGCCGACCGCGGCAGTACCGGTGCCGACGCTGTGATCGACCAGCCGCGTGGCCCCGGTGAAGGTGCGTCGGCTCTGATAGAGCGGCGCGTAGAAGGGTTGCCCCTGGCTTTGCCAGTGGATCGTGGTGTCCAACGTCCCGTGGCCCACGCTGACCAGGGCGGTGTCGGCCGCCCGCCGCGTTAGCAATTCCTGTTGCTGGTTGTGCCAATCCCAGATCGGGGTGCCTTCGTAGGCCGCCAACGGCGCGGCCGCTGGGCCGATCAGGTGCACGGCGAGGTGCTGTTCGGCGTAGCCCCAGAGCGCCGACGCTGTGAAGCCGTACCAGGGACAGCAGCCGGGCGGTGTTTCGGTGCCGGTGGCCGCGCGGTGGTTGGTCATCGGCAAGTCGGCCAATACGGCGGCGAACACGTTGGGATAGCGCACGCCCAAGGCCAATGCCCCACTGCCACCCATGCTGCTGCCTTGCACATACACCCGTTGCGGGTCCAATACACGGCCCGCCAGGCCGTAGCCCCGCTCGGCATCGCTGATGATCTGTAGCAGGCGCGCTTCGCTGTAGTTCACCAGCGGCCCCGTGTCGGGCACCCCGCCGCGCCGGTAGTCATACGTCGCCGAATGGCCGAAGTACCACGTGCGCGCCGGATCGTCACCGTAAACAGCGGCCGCGCATTGTGTATTGGTGTCGGTTGCAATGCTGTTGTTGTAGCGTCCGCTGTAGCCGTGTAAATACAGCACCAGCGGATAGTTCGCCGGCGGGGTGCCGCCGCAGGCGCGCGGTTGGGGCAGGAACAGGCTATAGTTATAGGCATATTGGGGCTGCCCGGCGGCGGCATCGTGGCCGGGCCGGTCGGCGGTCACCAAATTAAGCGTGGGGTTATAGGTCTCATAATCCAGAAACTGGGTATAGATCGCACTCAGGCCGTCGGCGGACTGCACCGCCCGCACCGGCTGCGGGGCGGCGGGCGTTTCCGCGACCGGGCTGCTCAGGCTATTGGCGGAGATAAACTCCGCCCGGTTTTCCACCCCGTTCAACACCGTCGTCACGGCATAGTAGAATTGGCCGCTCTCTTTCGGCGTCCACACAAACAAGCCGATGGTATCGGTCAGCGGGGCGGCTAAGTCGCTGATCACATAGTTGCGCAATTGTGGTCCGCTGGGGTGGGCGCGCTCACTCCAGAAGACGCTGCTACCTGCGGGCAACGGTCCCCATTGCGTGGTCAGCCGGCGTGCACTGCCCAGTGTCACGGCACTAATCGGCAGGTTGGATCGGTAGACATGATACGCCGCGCCCGTGACGGTGCCGACCTCTTGCCAGGTCAGAAAGGTCTGCCCGCTGCGGTGCAGGGCTGTCAGTCCGGTCGGTTGCGGTGGTGGCGGGTCGTGCGGCGCGGCGCGGATCGAGCCGGCCCCCAGCCCAAACCAGCCCGCACTGCTCAGGGCCAGGAGGGCCAGGAGGCAGCCGAGATAGCGACCGGCCAGGCGGCGGCGGTCGGCCGGCATCAGTCGGCTCACGGGAGGGTGTAGGTGATGATGGCGCCGTGGGCGACGCGGCGGGTCGCGACCCGGTAGCCGTGGTCGCGCAAAATCGCTTCCACTCGCCCGGAGGTCGGTTGCCCCTCGACAGTATGATCGGTAGCGATAGCAAAGTGCGGGTGATAGCGGCGGATTGTCTCGCCCGCGCCGTGCAACGCTGCGATTTCGGCCCCTTCGATGTTCATTTTCACGAAATCCAGCCGCGGCACCGGCGCAGCGGCGATCAGCGTATCAATCGTTGTGGTGGCGAGTTCGACCGCTGTGCTTTGCGGCCCCGTCCAGAACGCCGAAGACGCGAGATTGCCCTGTTGGTGAAAGCGGACTGTGCCGACGCTGCTCCACAGCCCCTGCTGCACCGCCCGCACCCGCCCGCCCGCCCGGTTGAGCCGCAAGTTCTCCGTGAGGACCGCCCAATTGGCCGGGTCGGGTTCGACCGCCACCACATAGCCGGCCGGCCCCACGCAACGGGCGAAAAACAGCGTCTCCCAGCCGTGGAACGCCCCGGCATCCAGCACCCCGTCGCCCGGCTGGACCTCGTACTCGGCCTGGAAATCACGGATCGCCGGGATCGCGCCGAACGGGGGATCGCTGGTGCGGAAGCGAATATCATCAATCTGAATGCCGTAGCCGGCGGCCAAGCGATAGTAGCGCCCGGCGGGGCCACTGCGCCGGTTATGGATAAAAACGCGCACGCGATCTTTGGCCGCGCCGGCGGGAATCATGCGCCATAATTGTCGAGCGGTGTTCATGTGTGCTCCCTACGTGCAGTGTCGAACAGGCGATTATGCCCGAAAGGGGGGGTGTTTGTCAAATGCGTCGGCATCAGCGGGCGTCAAGCGCGGTCTGGTAGGCGGCGAGAGTTTGGCGCACGGTCTGCGCCCAGGAGAACTGCTGGGCGCGGGCCCGGCCGGCGGCGGCCAACCGGGCCCGCTGGGCCGGGTCTCGATAGAGCGTCCACAGCGC
>JBBRPH010000106.1:0-12197 GCA_038228295.1 Chloroflexia bacterium
ATCGAGCGGGTCTCGCGCCAGATTTCGCGGACAATCTCGGCTTTGAGGCTGGCGGGATAGGTTTTACGAATGTTGGCCATCGGATACTCCTACTTTAAATCAGGCCGTTTCGCTGTATGATCCATTGGGTACATTATAAAGACTGCTCGGCTACCACGCTACATCCGCCCTCTACTGGACCTAGTATTACACCGTAAAGAGGCGGCACCTTATGACTGATGCCCTGCTGGATTACACCAGGAGGGCATTTGTGTGTCCCCTGCGGGCGCGACAAGCAGCGTCGCTATATCGTTAGTTTTACGTTTCACGCATCGGCGTGTAAGCCGCGCAGAGCAGACCAAAATACGTCGGCACTTCATAAGAAAGCAACTCGCCGCGCATGGGGGTGTGGCTGAGAGCACCGTGCAACATCACGATCTGCCATAGACCATCGGGCTTGGCCGCTTCAACAAAGCGCGGATTAAGATCCAGCAGGCGGGTCAGATCCTCGGCGCGCACTGCATCGGCCACTAGCTTGTCGAAGCGGGCTGAGGCGGGATCGTAGCCGTAGGGACCCTGGCGCTGGTGGGCATGGCCCAGGTCGGAACTGGCGATCAGCCCCACGCGCTTGCCGGAGGCGGCAGCGGCAACGGCGAGGCTGCGACCAAAATCCACCAATTGAGTTAGCGGCAACCGGCGCGAAGGGGTAATAACCACCACCTGCGGCGGCGGCATGGCCAGTCCGCCCAGGAACCACAGCGGGATCAATGCACCCCAATCCAGCGGCAAACAACTCGCCTCGCCACTGCTTGACCCATAGCCGATCAAACCCACCGGCACGCCCACCTCATGAGCCTGCACCGCGATGGCGTAAGCCAAATCGAGATCAACCTTGAGGCTGAGTTCGATATGGCCCGCCGGCTGATCCTCCTCTGCATCTAGTTCACCAGCAGCGTACTCCGTCACGGCAACGCCGATCATATCGTCCACCCGCACACCATGCGGGGTGATCACCACCAATGTATCAGGCCGGGCCGCAGCCATGCGACGGCCCAATTCGAGCATAGCGGCGCGCGTCGTGGCTGCCTGTGCTAAATCAGCGCCGGCTAATTCCGGCACCACCATGCCGCCGTGCGGCGCAATACAAGCGAACACCAAGCCGCTTTCCGGTGCAGATTCTTGCATAAAAACTAGCCCCCCTCGATAACATTCTGTTAATTATTGGCGGGAACCACTGCCCGATTATAGCATAAATCGCCTACGTAATCGTTAGCATTGATGTATAATATTAGCATTGCAGCCATTGCTGAAAACGGTTGCAGCAGGCAAGGAGGTGATGCAGTGTGACTCTGCCGGTCGCAAGGGCGCGAATCGGCAACGGCATTCTACCGGGTCGATCCACTCTGGTTGGATCGTTAACAGCGTTGTCCGTTTGAATCCATTGGGAGGAAAGCAATCATTATGAACACTAAACGCATTAGCACAGGACTCGCCTTGCTCGCAGGGACGAGTATGCTGCTCTCAGCTTGCGGCACCGATGCCGCCACGACCGTACCCGCTGCCGCGACGACAGCCCCCACCGCCATGATGGCCGCGACGATGGCTCCCACCGCCATGATGGCCGCGACGACAGCCCCCACCGCCATGATGGCCGCGACGGCGGCTCCCACTGCTATGACGGCGATGACCCCGACCGCTATGATGGGCACCACCCCAACCGCCGGCACCAGTGGGGCCGGTATGATGGGGACGTTGAGCGGCAAGGCCGATTACGCCAAAATCGGACCGGAGTTGGCGGATGCCATGAACGGCAAATACAAGGGCACCAAAGTGACCATGTTCGGGCCGTTCGGCAGCGATGACGAAATCAAGTTCAACAACTCGATGAAAGACTTCGAAGCAGCCACCGGCATTACCATCCAGTATGAAGGCTCCAAAGAGTTTGAGACGACGATCAATGTGCGGTCGCAAGGCGGCAACCCGCCCGACATCGCCGACTTCCCGCAGCCGGGCCTCATGGCAAGTATCGCCAAGACCGGCAAGATCATTGATGCCAACAAGATGGTCAGCCCGGATTGGTTGAAGCAGAACTACAACCAGGGCTATTTGGATACCGCCACGGTGTCCAGTGCGAGCGGCAAGATCCTGGGTGGGGTCTTCCAGCGCGTGAACGCCAAAGGGCTGGTCTGGTATCCGAAAAAGGCGTTTGATAAGGCCGGCTATAAGGTGCCGACCACTTGGGCCGAGCAGCAGACGCTGATGGACCAGATTGTGAAAGACGGCGATACTCCGTGGTGCATCGGCATCGAGAGTGGTGCGGCTACCGGTTGGACGGCAACCGACTGGGTGGAAAATATCATGCTCCGCACCACGTCGCTGGACAACTACGACAAGTGGACGCGCGGCGAACTACCTTTCACCGCGCCGGAAGTGAAGAACGCGGTCAAGCTGATGTCCGACATTTGGTTCCAGGACAAATATGTCTATGGCGGCCGCAAGCAGATCGTCAGCACCAACTTCGGTGATGCGCCGACCCCGATGCTCCAGGATCAGCCGAAGTGCTGGCTACACAACCAAGGCAACTTCATTACCAGCTTCTTCGAGAAAGCCAAGCCGGGCATCAAAGCCGGCGTAGACTACGACTTCTACTATCTGCCGCCGATTGACGCGCAGTACGGCAAGCCGGTGGAGTTCGGCGGCGACCTAATGAGCGCCTTCCGCGATGCACCGGAAGTGCGGGCGGTAATGCAGTACTTCAGCACCTTCGATGGGGTTGCGGGCTGGGTTAGCGTCGGCGGTGCGCTCTCGCCACACAAAAACTCCAACCTGGCGGCGTATAGCACCGACCTGGATCGCAAAGTGGCCCAGACCCTGCTGAACGCCACCAGCGTACGCTTCGACGGCTCAGATCTCATGCCAGGCGCAGTGGGGGCCGGCACCTTCTGGAAGGGCATGGCCGACTACGTAAGCGGCACCGCCAACCTCGATCAGGCCATGGTCGAGATTCAGAAGGGTTGGGATAACGTCAAGAAGTAAGCCCACCCGCTAGACCGGCTGTGGGGGTCATCGTTTGTGGACAGGCCACAGGCGATGACCCCTGATCCAATAGCGGGCAGGGTGTTGTGTCTACGCTGCCGCAGCAGGGCCGGACCACGACCGGCCATAGGAGACCTGAGATGCAACAGACCATTGAACTCGATCCGCAAAAATCGCTGCAACCCCTGCCGGGGACGTGGGCTCCCGGCCGCTTCTGGGCCGCTTTTGCCGCCCTGATCGTCACCCTGGCCCTGCTCGTGGTCGGGTTTCTTTTTCTCCGCGGCGATTTCAACGCACCGAACAGTCCCACCCCGCAATGGATCACCGCCATCTTCGCGATTGTGTGGGGGGTGGGTGGCGTGGGAGTGCTTTTCACGGTCTTGAACACGCTCGTCGAAGCATTGCCGGAAGTTTGGCGCGCGCGCATCCAACCCTACATCTTTGTCGGGCCGGCGATCATCTTCCTCAGCGCGTTCCTGTTGATCCCGATTGTGCAAACGTTTTACCAGAGTTTCTTCAATAGCGACTCCACCAAACTGGTGGGGCTGGATAACTACGCCGCCATTGTGACCGACCAAGGGATGCTAGAGTCGTTTCGCAACAACATGATCTGGCTGTTCCTGGGTACTACCTCCTGCGTCGTGTTGGGCCTGCTGGTCGCGGTGCTGGCCGACCGCAGCCGCTTCGAGACGCTCGCCAAAGCACTGATCTTTATGCCGATGGCGATCTCGTTTGTGGGCGCGGGCGTGATCTGGCGCTTTGTCTATGCCTACACCCCAGTAGGCCAAGAGCAGATCGGCTTACTGAACTCGATCATCGTCTCGCTCGGCGGTCAGCCACAAGCCTGGACCGCCACCCAGCCGTGGAATAACCTGTTCCTGATCCTGGTGCTGATTTGGATGCAAACCGGCTTTGCCATGGTCTTGTTTTCGGCGGCGCTCAAAGGCGTGCCGACCGACTTGCTGGAGGCCGCTCGGCTCGACGGCGCGAACGAAGTGCAAACCTTCTTCCGCGTGATCATCCCGTACATCCAGGGGACCATTATCACGACCACGACCACGATTGCCATCTTTACGCTCAAGATTTTCGACGTGGTGATCGTGATGACCGGCGGTCAATACGGCACCGAAGTGGTTGCCACGCAGTTCTTCCGCCAGTTTTTCAACAACCAGAACTACGGCTACGGCTCGGCTATCGCTATCGTGTTGTTTATCGCGGTGATACCGGTCATGATCTATAATCTGCTGCAATTACGCAAACAGGAGGGATTTTAAATGGCCCTCGCTACTACCAAACCGGCCGTCGCCGCCGTCCAGCCGCGCGTGCCGGATGTCCGCCGCCGCAAACTCGCCGGTAGCCTGCTGGTCAACGGAATCCTGGCCTTCATCTGCTTGCTCTGGACGATCCCAACCATTGGTCTGCTAGTCTCCTCGTTCCGCACCCGCGAAAATATCTCCAGCAGTGGCTGGTGGACGATCTTCCCGCACCAGGAATGGGCCAGTGTCCGCCAGATTCCGTTAACGGCCGGGTTATCGCTGGACCAAGCGGTGCAGGTGGAGGGTAACACCGTCACCGACGACCAACTGCGCGCGGGGGTAAAGCTGCCCAACGGCCAACAGCTCAAGTGGGCTAACCGCCGTGCGCGGCTAGTGGATGTGGAAGAACAGCACTGGACCGCCAACACGAACTTCACGCTGGCGAATTACAGCAGCGTGCTGGGCGGCCAACAGTATCAATACACCACGCCCGATGGGGCCGTCCATACGGAGCAGGGGCAGAACCTCATCGGCGCGTTTATCAGCAACCTGACTATCGCGATCCCGGCCACAGTCATCCCGATCCTGATCGCTGCCTTTGCCGCCTATGCCTTTGCCTGGACGCGCTTTCCGGGCCGGGGGCTGATGTTTGCAATGGTCGTGGCGTTGCTAGTGGTACCGCTGCAATTGGCCTTGATCCCGATCTTGCGTGGCTACAACGCGCTCGGCATCACCGGCACCTATCTGGCACTCTGGCTGGCCCATACCGGCTTCGGCCTGCCGTTGGCGACCTACCTGCTCTACAACTATATCAGCCAGTTGCCGCGCGAAGTGCTGGAGTCGGCGTTTATTGACGGCGCATCGCAGTTCACCATCTTCACCCGGCTGATCTTGCCGCTGTCGGTGCCGGCGCTGGCCTCGTTCGCCATCTTCCAGTTCTTGTGGGTCTGGAACAACTACTTGGTGGCCTTGATCTTCTTGAGCGGCACGCCGGGCACCCAGGTGCTGACCATGCGACTAGCCGACATCGTGGGATCGCGCGGCCAAGACTGGCACCTGCTGACCGCCGGCGCGTTCGTCTCAATGCTGCTGCCGCTCACCGTGTTCTTCGCCCTGCAACGCTTCTTCGTGCGCGGCCTGCTGGCCGGCTCAGTCAAAGGCTAAAGGAGGCCACCCATGCACGATCCCAATCGCTTCCAAGAGCAAGATGCACAAGAACGGATCTACGCACCGGAGGAGTTGCCGACCGACTCGGCGGAACAAGCCCGCGTGCGTGCGGAAGGCGATACTGCGGTAGTCGATCACAACGAGCCACCTATCGCAGCCCCCGTCGCCAACCTGGGCAACGCGCCCAGCGCGGCGATGGCCCCGCCTAACCTCGGCCCCGCCAACTCGCACGAAGCGCCGGGCGCACCCAACCCGGAGGCCCGCGACCCGACAGATACGGACTGATCACGGTTGGCCCGCTCGACACGCCGCACCCTGGCGTGATCCCCCGCGAAATGGGGGTCTGAGATACCACCGTCACCGTCTTCCTCGAAGACGGTAGTAGCTTCGGTGCTGGGTTTGGTGGGCCGACTACTCAGGAACACGCCCATTTCCTCTGGGAACTCGCGCCAGCCCTCAATATGCTCTCCTCATGGGAATAGTGTGTCAGACAAGGATCCGCGTCAGAAAGCCTATGCACTGTTCGCGCGAACAGTGCATAGGCTCTTGTAACTCTGCGGTTGCACTAATTACCAAAATCGTGCGACCGGGCGAACAAGCGACCCAACGCGGTGTCCCCAACGAGACCACAGCAACGAACAGGCAAGATGCAGAAAGTGGAGAGAGCCTATGCGTAGCAAGCTTACACCAGATCAGCGCCGCGAAAGGTGGATTTTGGTTTTTATCGTCGTCATTCTGTTAGGAATCGACATTGGATCAATAGGCAGTCTTAACCCAATAGTGCCGGGCTTAAATTATATGGTAATCGTAGTTATGTGGACTTGGATTGCGTTAGGGATTCCACAGGCCAATAGTAGACCCATTCGTAATCTCGTCTGGATTGGTCTAGCGATTATCGGATTGGCAGGCGGGGTCATGCTGTTGTTGTGGATCACTCATGCCGAGACCCTTTGGTGGGGGGGGGCGTTGGTTCCCGTCATGATAGGCTTCGGTTTTCTGATCGCGAGCGGCATCCGGCTCTTGCAGGTGCGGCGCAGCGGCATTGGCTGATCGCCCATACCATCCGCATCCCCAATGTACTGACGACGATGGTCAGCCCAGAGGCAGGTTCCACCTGTAGCATTGCGTATACCGCGACAAGCGTACCCTCGACGTGCAAGCGATCCTTCAGCAAATTTCCCGGCAGATCCATTCTTTGCAAAGCTATGAGAGCCTCCGCAACCGCCATAGCACTGAAAGTGTCGTTCTTTCGGCGTGGGGTTGCGCTTGGTAGAAGGGCGGCTATAAGGCCCAGCCAGCCCCTGCGCCAGCCCCTACTCGGCCTGGAACAGCAGCACACTGCCGGGCGGCAGGAGGAAGACGAGATCACCGGCGGGGCGGGTAGCGAAGGGGGTCACAGTGTCGTCTCCTGTGGCGGCGGGGTTATTGTGATTCGCGTCGAACAGCGTGACACGGTAGCGGGCGCCGGCCCAGGCGGGCGGCAGGGTCAGGTGCAGTTGCACAGCACTCTCACCGCTGTTCCAGATCAAGCCGTGCCCTTGCCCACCCGGCTCGGCGGCTAGCACCCCTACCCCAGCGGGACCGCTTACCGTCACCGGCAAGCGATCCGTGCCCAACGCTTGCCAGGCTTGCAAAGCGTAATACACCGGCTTGGTGCGTCCATCGTGCGTTACCACGCCCCAGCGCCCCCAATACGACGCGGCATTGTCGCCGTCTTTGGCCTCGAACAACAGCGCACGGTCTAGCCCTTCCCTATCCATTATGTCAAGTAAAGATAGCACATAGGCCGCCCCGCCGGCGGTGTCGCTGAGGTGGCCGGCGCTGGTATCTCCTGCCCCGCCGGTGGCAACGTTGAATTCGCTGATCATCAACTCGGTGTGGAACTGCGGGTGCGCGGCCAACAGGTTGCGCGCCGTGCGGATCTGATCGGCCACTTCAGCCAGGGGCCGGCCGTAGGCGTGCCAGGAGAGGAAATCTACCCCACCGTTGCTGACCTGCGTTTGGTGGTCGAGAAACCAGGCGAGCGCGCCCGCATCAAAGTGGCTGCGCGCCGGCCCGCCGACCAGTGCCTGCGGATCGGCGGCGCGCACGGCGCTGCGCGTCGCGTCGTACAAGTCGAGGTAGGCGGGCCAGGAGCCGCGCCAAAAATCCACTTGGTCCGACTCATTCCAGACCTCCCAGTAGCGGATGCCTAGTTTGCGGTCACCATTGAAGTGGCGCACCGTAGCCGTCACCAGCGCCTGCCAGTCGGCCAGGGCGGGCGGTTGAATGGGCGACCCGTCAGGCGACAGCGCGGGCGGGGTGTAGCTGAGGCACATCAGCGGTTGTGCGCCCGTCGCGCGGATATCGTCCACTATCGTGTCGAGTGCGCTCCAATCGTAGGCTAATTGCCCCGTCGCATCGCGCGTAACAACGTGGTACGACGTATACAGGTTATCAATCCGAATCAGCGGCACGCCCAGCCCGCGCAACGGCGTGACAGCGTTGTGTAGAAAGGTCGGATCATGCGATTCGCCGCCCTGCGCCAAGCCGATCTGCACGCGGCGGGGTGTAGTCGGGCCGGCCGCGATGCGCACTTCAGCCGACGGCAGCGCCTGCTGGGCTTGCGCTTCGCGCCCCAATAAGCCCAGCGACACCTGGAAGGCGGCCGGCAATTCGGGGTGCCACTCGAAGCGGGCGCGCTCGAACCACTGCTGGCGCAGCCCACCCTCCACAAACTCGCCGGAGATGGGGTAGCCGAACAAGGTTACACCACCGTGCGCGCGCCAGTAGGCCAGGAACGGCCCACCTAGGCGCTGCCCGGTTTGCGGCACATAGATCGGCTCGTTGGTGAGCAAGCCGGGAGCCGGCCCCGGCGCGAACGCCCCGTCATGCCGTCCCGCCGTCAGATCAGCACCCAACCGGCCCAGCAGCACCTCATACGGCCCGCCGGTGTTTTCGGGGTGATACTCCAACCGTTCGCGCTCGGTGTATTGCACCAGGTAGCCACCTTCGCTATGTAGGTCGTCCAACGGGTAGCCGAAGACCGGTAGCCCGCCGTAGCGATCATAAAAGGCGGTGAACTGCCCGGCCAGCATCTTATCGGTGGCCGCATAGTAGCGCGGTTCACCGGTAGCCCCAGCAGGCGGCGCGGGCAGGAGCAGCAGGAGCAGCAGGAGCAGCAGGGCAAAACGTGAAACGTGAAACGTAAAACGTGAAGCATAGCGGGGGCGCTGTGGGATGTATTGGCGGCGGGCACCTAGACGGATGTGGGTCGGCTGCGGCACAGTGGTGGCTCCATTGGTAGGAAAGTGATTGCGGTTAGGTGGCCGTCACCCGGCCCACGCCCGGCGGGGTCAGCGGCGAGCGGGCGGCGAGATAATCGGTCAGAGTGCGGCCCAATGGGCCGGGCAGTAGGGTCAGGTCGGGCGGTGTGGGCGGGCCGAGTTGGTCGAGCACGCCGAAAAACAGGTCGTAATAGGCCGAGCCGACGCGGTAGACGCGGGTGGGCTCAAGCGGCGTGCCGTCGGTCAGGGTGACGGCAGCGAGGCGGGTACCGGGCGCGCCGACGGGGTGGAGATGCAGGCGCAAGCCGGCCACAGCAGGTTGGCCGGTGGGATTGTTGCGGAGCGGCTCCGGCTTGGCCGTCATACGCGCCGGGGTCAGTCGCCATGCGAGCAAGGCCCGTACCTGGGCCCCGGTCAGGCTGATCGTAGCCGGATGGGTCGGAGTGCCCAGTGTGTGGATCATATCGGCCACCGTGACGGGGCCGGCGGCCAGTGGGCGGCGCAGGTGGCCGGGCAAGACCAGGGCGAAGTCGGCTTCGGTGCGATCCCGCAGTGCATCGGCCAACAGATTCGCCAGCGGACTTTCCTGGTCATAAGCCAGCGGGGCAGGGGCAGCTAGGGTCGCCACCACACCATCCAATCCCGCCTGCTGTGTAGTTACTTGCGCCGCCCACGCCGAGTCCACTGCCGGGTCGCCGGGGCTGGCGCGGTCGAGCGGCAAGAGCCGGCCCCGTACCGCCTTCACGCCGTCCCGGTCGAGCGTGAGGTCCAGGCGGCCCAAGTAGGCGCCCCGATGGCCGGTCTCGCTGATCGCGACGCCGTTGACGATGAGCGGTTCGGGATACACCGCGTGGTCGTGCGCGCTAATGATCCAGGCCAGCGCCGGGCCAAAGTGGTCTGCCAGTTCGCGGTCGCGGCCCGACCCACAATGTGACAGCACGGCGACCAGATCGGCCCCCGCCGCCCGCACCTGCGGCAGCCAGGCGGCCAGCACCGTCTTGGGATCCGCCACACGGAAGCCCAGCCCGGCGTATTCTTTGATCGCTACGGTCAGCCCGATCACGCCGAGCGTGAGATCACCGAGATCAAACAGGCGGAACGGCTGCGTGCCGGCGGGCGCGTCTCCGGTCGCCAAATCCGTGATCCCGGCCAGTGTCACCGGCGCACCGAAGGCCGCTGCTGCGCCGGCCAGCGCCCCACTGCCGTAGGTCAGCAGCAAACCGTTACCCGCTGTGGCCGCGGCCACGCCGGCCGCGCCCAACAGCGCCCATAGCGCCGCACCATGACTGGCCGCGCTTTCCAGCACGGTCCACTCTTCGACATCGCCCGCGTCCCACCACAGACAAGGCCGCCCGGCCGCCATGCATTCGGCGCGGATCAAACGCGCCAGCCGTGCCGCCGCGCTGAGGCCCGCCACGGAGCCGTGCAGATCGTTGGTATGTAGCAGGGTTAATTCGGTCACGGGGCATTATAGCGCGGCAAGGCCACCCCGCGCAAATACGCGACCGTCAGCGGAGCTAATTGTGCAATCCGTTAGCAACTTCTTAAAAACTTGTTAATGCCTGCCCGTTATACTTGTTTAGAGCAAGGTGCGCGTCTGGGGTGCGTAACCTAGCAAGCGTGCGGCCTAGTCCCGCGCCGTGACCTAAAACACGGGGTTTACTACAAATATCAACACTGGAGGAAACCTTAATGCGTTTGGCGAATACACGAACCGCCCTATCCACCCTGGCGTTGGGGGTAGTGCTAGTAGGCACTGCCGCCCCGGTCGCGCAGGCCGCCCCGGTCGCGCAGACCGCCGGCCCGCTCGACAAGATTAACCACTTCATCGTTATCTATCAGGAGAACTGGAGCTTCGACAGCCTCTACGGCAAGTTCCCCGGTGCCAACGGCTTGGCGAACGCCGGCAACAATGTGCAACAGGTGGACAAAAACGGACAGCCCTATACCGTCCTCCCCCCGGCCCTCAACACGAGCCTGAAGCCGGCCGCCCCCGATCCCCGCGTCCCCACTAACCTGCCGGTCGCCCCCTACGATCTCACCCAGTACATCCCGCCCGGCGACAAGAGCGGCGACTTAGTGCATCGCTACTATCAGAACCAGTATCAGATCGACGGCGGCAAAAACGATAAGTATGTGGCGTGGTCGGATGCCGCCGGGTTGGCGATGAGCTACTACGATGCCACCAATATGCCCGAAGGTAAGCTCGCCCAGCAGTATGTGATGGCCGACAACCTGTTCGCCTCGGCTTTCGGCGGCTCGTTCCTCAACCATCAACTGTTGGTCTGTGCCTGCGCGCCGACGTGGCCCAATGCGCCGGCCGCGAAAGTGGCGAAGCTGGATGCCAACGGCATGATGGTGCAGGACGGCGCGGTTACGCCCGACGGCTATGCCATCAACACGTCGTTCACGATCAACAGCCCCCACCCGGCTAGCATCACCGACACCACGCAACTGGTGCCGGAGCAAACTGCGCCGACCATCGGCGATCGCCTGAACGACAAAAGCATTAGCTGGGCCTGGTATTCCGGCGGCTGGAATAATGCCATCGCCGGGCATCCCGATCCGCTGTTCCAATATCATCACCAGCCGTTCGCCTTCTATGCCAACTATGCCGACGGCACACCGGGCCGCGCCGCCCACCTGCGCGACGAGCAAGACTTCCTGCGCGCCCTCAGCACCAATGACCTGCCGGCCGTCTCGTTCATTAAGCCGATGGGCCTCGACAATGAGCACCCCGGCTATGCTAACGAGTCGCAAGGCCAGCAGCACGTTGCCGACCTGGTAAACGCCGTCAAGAACAGCCCCTACTGGGCCGACAGTGCGATTATCATCACCTACGACGAGTTCGGCGGCCGCTGGGACCATGTGACCCCGCCGGTAATCGACCGCTGGGGACCGGGCACCCGCGTGCCGGGCATCATCATTTCGCCGCTCGCCAAAAAAGGCTATGTGGACCACACCCAATATGAGACGGTCTCGGTGATGAAGACCATCGAGCAGCGCTGGAATCTGGCCCCGCTGGGCACCCGCGATGCCGCCGCGAATTCCTTTGCTAACGCCTTCGAAGCGCCCGCGCCCGCACCGGCCCCTGCACCTGCACCGGCCCCCGCCCCTGCGCCGGGGATGCCGACCACGGGTATGCCCGTGCTGCCGGCCGAGGTACTAGGGCTACTACTCGCCGGCCTAGTCGTCGGTCTGGCCGGTGTGCGCCTGCGCCGCCGCGCCGCCTAACGCCTATACCCCATAATTGGAGCGGGATGCACCTGATCGGTGCATCCCGCTCTGCTTTCCCCTGCGATCTACGGCGATCTCTGTGCTATAATGGGAGCCAGGAGCTAGGGATCAGCAGTTAGGGCATCAGCTACAAGTTAAGGACTCGGTGGCCGTTGTCAAGTCGGGGATGCGGGCTAAGGCCCGTGGGCGCTTCCGCTTGAGCAGCCCCAACCCTTTGGCCTCAACGGCCAAATAGCCGACTGGATCGGTGGTTTCG
>JBBRPH010000107.1:0-12179 GCA_038228295.1 Chloroflexia bacterium
ATGGCGCGGGTATGGCGCACCGTGCTCTTGGCCCGCGGGGCCTGGTTAGAAGAGGTAGTCATAGGGCTATTCTACCAAAAAGGGCCGCAACGCGCCCTTGACAAGGCGGCAATGCCCTTAACTTGTAGCTGATGGCGTAAGCCCTACGTCCCGCCCTCCTGTGGCGGGACAAGGAGGCCTGCGTGAGCCGTATGTACCCACCGGCAGTCCCGGCCGGCAGCAACGCGGCCGAGCGGGTCGTGTTCGCCGCCCTGGCCGATCTGCTAGACGACGGCTGGAGCGCCTGGAGCCAAGTAGCCCTGCCGGGGCGCGCAGGCAACCCACGCCGTGCTCCCACGCCGTTGCGCGCCGACTTCGTGCTGCTGGGGCCGGACGGCCTGATGGTGATCGAGGTCAAGGGCTGGCGTGCTGCATCGGTTGTGACCGCCGACGACAACCGGGTGACATTTCGCAACGGGGCGCAGGCGCAGCACCCCCTGGTGCAGGCGTATCGCTATGCCGCCGGGCTGGCCGCGCTATTACGCGAGGGGGCCGTCACGCGCGGCATGACGGTGCGCTACGCTGTGGGGTTGCCGTATGTGCAACTGCGCGACCTGAGCGGCGTAGCGTGGACAGCCGCGTTTCATGGCCCGCGTTTCCTGCCGGCGGATGCCTTCAGCCCTGCGTTGTCCACCCACCTAGCGGCGGTGCCGCCGGCCGGCAGGCCGGTTTCGCCAGCGCAGGCCGGCGCCGTTACTCGCCTTCTCACCCGCCCAGGCGACCGGTCTCCCCCGCCGGCGCAGGCGCCGCGCCTATTCGAGTAACAGAACCGCCGGCCGGGGGTCAAGCGGAAGTCGGTTGCGCTTTGGGGGTGGTAGCGGGCGGTTGATCGTACAGGCCGATGCGCATCGCTTCGACAAAGGGTGTGCGGGTAAAGCCACCCCACTCGGCCAGGCGCGTATCGCTTGTCGCACTACCTTTGAGTAGCATATTAAACTGGTCTTTGGTAATCAAGGCGGGCAGCACCTTGTCCAACACCGGCACAGCCAGGCGCATCAGCGGCAAAGGCATATGGATCAGCAGGGCACTTTTGCCTTTCGCTTCCAATGTCTTGCGGATCATGGTGTTGTAGGTAAAAGTTTCGGGGCCACCGACTTCCAGCGTTTGGTTGACGGCACGCGGATCGTTGAGCATGGCGACGAGGTAACGGGCTAGATCGCGCACATACATCGGCTGCACTGGGTAGTCGCCGGGGCCGGGTATATTAACCACCGGCAGCAGGGTCAGCATATTCAGCAACCCCGTGAACTCGCCGCCGGGGCCGATCAGAAACGAAGGCCGGAAAATAATGTAAGGGATGCCGCTAGCCCGCAGGTACTCTTCACCGGCCCATTTATACTTGTAATATTCCGACAAACCAACCGCAGTTTTGCTGGTGCCTAGCGCGCTCATGTAGACGAACTTTTGCACGCCGGCGCGCCCGGCCGCATCTACCAGGCGGCGATGGCCGCTACCCATGGTAGCCTCAAAGGTTTGTCCGTCTTTAGCGCGGATGATTGACACCAGGTTGATCACGATATCCACGCCTTGCAGCGCCGCGTCCAGTGTGTCCGGGCGGGTGAGGTCGCCGTCGGCGGTGGCCCAGCCCTGCGCGCGCAACGCCGCCGCTTTCTGCGGGCTGCGTACCAAACAGCGCACCTGATCGCGCGGCATCGTCCCGTCCAGCGCTTCCAAAAGATAACTACCGACGAACCCTGTGGCTCCTACAATTAGCAACATCCCCGTGGCTCCTTTTGCTTAACAGCGTTCCGCATGACGATTCATCCACGAAGAACACCAAGAGACACGAAAGGATCGGATGAATAACTCTGCGGTGTAGCTGGGTTGTGGATCTATGTCGCGCTTCGCCTAAGAGCTATTATAATCTTTTGTTCAAGGTTTGTCAATAGTAGAGGGATCAAAATGACAGGACACTCCACAGCTTTGCAGAAAGGTCAGGCCGGCGGCGGGGTCAAAGGCCTGGGCCGGGCCAAGCACACCACGCCCGGTGAAGTCGGCGGCCAGCAGCGCCTCGGCGCACCAGCACAAAATACGAGCGGTCAGGAGATACACAGCGCTACCGTTCAAGGTGACGCGGTGAGTGCCGGTGGGACCGGCAGCTTCGGCGATCACTGCCCATTGCGAGACTTCGGGAGTCGCGGCATGGGGACCGCGCAGCAAGGCAGCGCCTAGCGGCCCTAAGACAGCGCTCACAGCCGGCAACAGCGGCCAAGTGAGTTGCGCCGCCAGGATCAAGGCAGGCGGCAGGGCCAGGTAGCTATCTATGTCGCGCACCGGCAGATGGCGGGGCAACGTCACGAGTTCGCCGAACGGCACCCAGAGGGCACGACGGGGGCCGAAAGGCGGCGGGAAGGTGACTCGGCGCGTTGCCGAGCCGGCCAGTTGCACCACCGTGCGCCCGTCGTGCCGGCCCCGCCCGGGTGCCGCCAGCGCCGCCAACGCTGAGAGTTGGGTGCCTCGGCTAAAGACCACCCCGGTTGCGGCTGTTGCCGTCCAAACACGGTCAAGCGGCGCCAGACCGGCAGCGGCGTGCGCGGCAGCCCAGTTGGTTAGGGCGTACTCTACGCCGCAGGCCGGCACCACAGCGCAGTCCCGCAACGCGGCCGCTGCATCATAGCGCGCGATGATGCGCGCCAGGTAGGGTTGTTCGCCGCTGATGTCGAGGTAATGCACCCCAGCGGCCACTGCCGCCCGCACCACCGGCTCACCCAGCGTGGTAAACGGACCGGCGCAGTTGAGGATCACGCCCACGCCGGGAAAGAGCGCGGCTAATGTGGCGGGGCGTAGCGGATCGGCTACGCGCAGTTCGACCGCATTGCCTAAGCCGAGATCGGCACGCAACTGTTCTAGGCGGCCCTGATCCCGCCCGGCCAGAATGAAGGGGCGGGTGCCGGCGGCTAAGACGGCAGCGGTCAGCCGGCCCGTATAGCCCGTTGCCCCCAACAGCAGGACGGCCGCCGCCCGCCCGCTCATCAGCCCACCGCCGCCGCCAACAGCGCTTCATCTGTCTGATCACCAACCAGCATATGGCCGGGTGCGTGGGTGATCATGAACGGCAAGCGCGCGGCCTGGGCGACGGCTTGCGGCGTGACTCCGCAGGCCCAGAAGACCGGCACCTCACCCGGCTGGATCGGCACGGCGTCGCCGTAGTCCGGCTGCGCCAAATCCGCGATGCCCAGCGCCGCCGGCGCGCCGGCGTGGACCGGCGCGCCGTGCATCCGCGGGTAGCGCGCGGTGACAGATGTGGCGAGCGGCACCAGATCGGCGGGCATGGGCCGCATACTAACCACCAACGGCCCGGCAAACGGCCCGGCCGGCACACAGGCACAGGTGGTGCGATACATGGGGACGTTCAAGCCGCATTCGATATGGCGCACCGGCACTCCCGCCGCCAGCAGGGCACGCTCAAAGGTGAAGCTACAGCCGATCAAGAAAGCCACCAGGTCGGTGCGCCACAGGGCGCGGATGTCGGTCGGCTCGGCCACAGCCACACCGTCGCGGTAGACGCGGTAGCGCGGCAGATCGGTCCGCAGATCGGCTTGCGGCGCGAAGGTGTGCGGCCGCGGGTCGCCGGGCGCACCCATCTCCAGCAGCGGGCAAGGCTGGGGGTTCGCGTCGCAAAACGCACGAAACGCGGCAGCGTAGACAGCCGGCACGATAACGAGATTGGCCTGCGCATAGCCGGGCGCTTGCCCGGCGGTCGGCTCGGTCCATGCACCCGCCCGGATAGTGGCACGTAACAGAGCGGGGTCGGCAATGCAGGCGGTGGGCGGCATAGCGGTTCTCCTATGCGGATCTCTTTAGGGTTAACGGTCTAGCACGGCCTGTACCAGGGGTTGGGCGAGGAAGGCAGCGCGCCGCTCATCGGCGGGCAGGGAAGCGGCGACGGCGGCGATTTGGACCTGAGCCGCTGCGGCCAGAGCGGGCGCCGTCGGGTCGGCGCGCAGTGCAGCCACCTGCGCTTGGGCGGCCATGATGCGCCATAGGATTAGCCCGGTCCCCAACGTAGCGGCGATCTCCTGGGCGGCGGCCAGCGTGGCGGCGGCGGCATCGAGCCGCCCTAACCGCCACAGCAGTTCGCCTTCGTAGCAGCGCCATTCCAGCAGGGTGCAGGGGGTCGCCCGTTCAACGCGCCGGCGAATGGCCGCTTGCGTCACGGCCAATGCCGCAGCCGGATCGCCGGAGGCAGCGGCGACCTCCGCGTCAAACCACAACAGGGTACCGGGCGCGGCTTCGGCCAGAGCCGCGCGGTCGGCGGCGATCAGTTGCCGTGCAGCGGCAACCTGCCCTGCGGCCACCCACTGGCGCGCCAACGTCAAGCGGGCCGCCGAGCGCGCGGCAGGGAAGCGCTGTTCGGCCAAATCCCGCGCCTGCTCGGCTAATTGCCGACTCCAGGTGAGCGCCCCGATACGGCGATAGAGGTGTGAGAGGGTCATGTAGGCGGAGACGGTGGCCCAGAGGAAGCCACCTTCCCCCAACTGGGCGGCGGTTTCGAGCGTTTGAATCGCCGCGCCCAACGCGCCGGTTTCGTGCTGCGCCCAGCCGGCGATCAGGCGGCTATATGCCTGACCCCAACGGTTGCCGATAGTCACGCTGACCGCCTCCGACTCGGCAGTCAAGGCCAATGCCGCCGCGTATTCGCACGCCCGATAGTGGATGACAGCGGCATTGGTGAGGTTATCGGCTAGCATCGGTAGATTGCCCAATGCCCGCCACAACTCCCGCGCCTCGGCTCCGTAGGCGCGTGCCCGATCCAATTGCCCGGCACTCTGATAGATAAAGCTGAGATCGTTGAGCGTCTCCGCCATCTGCTCGCGTAGATTCAGCGCGCGGGCGATGCGCAGCGACTCCTCGCCGTAGCCGATCAGTTCGGCGCGCAACGGATCGACGGCGGAGCGCCCCGACAGCAATAGTGTCCAGAGCGCGTGCGCCTCAGCGGGGCGGTCGTCGAGGCCACGGGCCAACGCCAGCGCGCGGTGCGCCAGCCGCCGACCCTCCTCCAGATCAAACGTCGCTGATAGCAGCATCCGCAATTTGGCACAACCCAGCAGCCCGGCCAATTGGAGCGCCGGGGCAGCGCGCGCCTCACCCAGTGCCACCAACTCGCTGTAACCGGCCAGGGCCGCCGCATAGTCGCCGGTCAACTCCTGGGCACGGCCCCGCCGGGTGTGGAGATCCACCAGCATCGCGTCGTCCGCTGCGCCGGTACGCGCCAGATCAAGCGCCCGACAATAATGCTGGACTGCTTCGGCGTTGGCCCATTTGCGGGCTGCTTCCTCTCCGGCCAGCCGGAAATAGGCGAGCGCCCGTGTGTCCTCACCGGCCTCAGCGAAATGCGCGCCCAATACGGGGGCCAGATCGGTGCGCCGTTCCGGATAGAGTTCTTCCAACGCGGTGCCCACCGCACCGTGCAAGCGGCGGCGGTCGGCACGCACCAACGTGCCGTAGGCGGCATCTTGCAGCAGCGCGTGGTGGAAGCGATAGCCCGGCTCCACGTCCACGCCCACGTGGATCAACCCAGCGGCTTCCAGGCAGGCCAGTGCCCCACCGGCCACAATCATAGCGCAGCCGATCCGGCCGGATCGCCCACCGCCCCTAGCGCGGCATGTTGTGCCCGCGCCTGAGCGGCATAGTAGGGTACATCCAACGTGTCAAAAATTGCGGCGGCCTCCGTCAATAAGGCGCCGGCCTGCACGCGGCTTGCGGCGTCACCCACCGCGATCAGGGCGGCGGCCCACTCGGTCAGCGTGCGCGCCTGATACCAGGACATCCCCAACTCGGCCAGCCGCGCGACGGCTTGCGCGTAGTGCGGCAAGGCGGCAAGGGGGTCGCCCACCACATAGGCCAGGGTGGCGGCAGCATAGGCCAGATAGTAGGCGGCCAGCGGGTTAGGCGACGCCCCTGCTTGCGTGCCTGCAATAGCCAGACACGCTTGCGCATCGGCCGTTCGCCCGGCTTGCGCGTAGGCCGCCGCCAGCGTCGCCCGATTCGCCATGTTCGCCCACAAGGCAGCTTCGCCCACCGTTACCGCATCTTCTAATAGAGCGATGGCCTGCGTCGTATCGCCCAGCTCCAACAAGAGTTCGGCGAGTGGTTGATTTTGCGTGATCACGGTCTGGATATCGCCCCGTTTTCGATCCTCATCCAGCAAGACCAACAGGCGCACCAGGGCTGGGCGTAAAACACCACGATAGCGATCCAGCCGCGCCTCCACACACTGGAGTTGTAGCAGCGCCGTGGTCATGCCGCCGCTGGGGGGGGTGAGGGCGTGCATCGTGGGCAGCAGCGTTTCGACCGTGGCAAAATCGCCCAACAGCAGCGACACTTCCGCCACATTGGTCAGGGCAAATAGCTCACGTGCGGCCATACCGGTCGGCCGCACTACGTGATAGGCATGGCGATAGTGTTCCCGGCCGGCGCGCAGATCGCCCCACAACTGGCTCATGTGGCCCAGGTTGAAGTGGGCACGAAACGCAATGAACGGTGCGCCTGCGGCTTCGGCCAAGGTGACAGCCTGTTCTAGCGCGGCGCGTTGCTCAGCAACGGTGTTGGCGGGCAAGATGCCCAGGGTCGTCCAGATGTCGGCGGCCGTGGCGAGGTCACCCAACCGTTCGGCCAGGGCCAGCGCCTGTCGGCAGAGGGGTAAGGCTTTGGCAGAACGCCGATTGAAATGCAGCGCGCGGGCCATATCGTGCAGTAAGGCGGCACGCCCGCGGCCGGCGCCGGCGCCGGCCGTAGCGACCAATCCTTCTTCACATAACGCCAAGCTACCGGGCGGATCGCCCGCCTCCCAGGTGACGCGCGCCGCCAACGCATAGAGGCCGGCCGCCATGTCACTATCACCCAACGCTTGGTACGCTGCGATAGCGGTGCGCCAAACAGTCGCCGCCATATCCAGGCGGCTTTGCCCGGCCAGTGCCTCCGCCAGTCGCGCCAGCAAGCGTGCACGCACCGTCGGTGACGAGTCCAGGGTCAAGGCGGTGCGATAGTAGCTTTCCGCTTCTTCGTTGGCGAACACCGCTAGCGCGTGATCGGCGGCGTGGGTAAAATAGATCAGCGCACGGGAGTCATCGGCTGCGTAGAAATGATGGGCCAACACCGCTGCCCACTCCGTCGGTGCGTCGGCGTACAGGATCTCCAGCGTCTCGCCTACGGCGCGGTGCAGCCGCCGCCGGTCGGCGCGCAACAACGAGGCATACGCGGCATCCTGTCCCAGCGCATGGCGGAAACTAAAAGCCGGTTCGCTGGCGTCGTCTGCTGAATAAATCAGACCGGCAGCTTCAAGTTGACGGAGAATGGGCTGGATCATTGTATGTAATGTACCATATTGGGGGGCGATGCGTTCGAACGGTAGGAATGATTCAGCAGCGCGGTGCGTAAGATCGGGCTAAAGATGTAGATCACGACCTTATGACAGCGGCCACGAGTCAACCGGCGCGCGACTCCCGGCAGAGTCGCACCAGCCGCCATGCGCCCAAGGCCTCGGCGGCGGCGGCCGTTTCACGCAATAGAGCGTCGGCAGCAGCGGCGTGGCCGATAGCGGCCAGCGCCCGTGCGCGATAGTAACCGATCTGTAGCTCCGCTGGGCGAATACCGATTTGTTGTACGCTGGGTAGTAGATCGTCCAACAGCGTCAGCAGCCCAGCGGCATCACCGGCAGCCAAGCGAGTCTCCCCTTCGGCCTGTAGATAGACCGAGTAGGTGAGGACATCGGTCGGTACCGGTGAGTCCGCCGCTTCGCGCAGCAGCAGCATGGCAGCAGCGGAGTCGCCGCGCAGCGATTGGATCAGAGCGAGACCGCGCAGCGCGTGCGGTTGCCAGAGCGGCATATAAGTGGCCGCCGCCGCTACTGTTGCGCGGGCCAGGGTCAGCGCCGCCACGAGATCACCCTGGAGCGCGTGGGCCAAACCCAGATAACCGCGCCCCGCCACCAAGCCGATGACAAAGCCACTCTGGTCGGACAGATGGATTGCTTCATCCAGCAACCGCTGCATGGCCGCGATGTCGTCGCGTTCCAGCGCGATCATTGCCCCGATCATACGACTAAACGCTTGGCCCCAGCCGTTGCCGATAGCTTGGCTGACGGCGTAGCCCTCATCCACCAGGGCCGTCGCCCCCGCCAGGTCGCCGGCAAAATAGAGATTGGTGGCGCTGCGTGTCAGATTGTCGGCCAACAACGGTAAGTTGCCGAGGGCGCGCAAGAGCGCGCACGCCTCGGCGAGCGCGGACTGCGCGGCCGCGGTCTGCCCGACCACACGGTAGCTGTAGGCCAAGTCGTTGAGCGTGATCGCCACCTGTTCGCGCAAACTGAGCCGGCGGGCCAGCATCAGCGATGCTTCGCCATAGGCAATCGCCTGCCGGGCGGCCGCCTGACCGCCGCTGCCGCTGTGCAACTGCATCAGGATCCAGAGGATTCTCGCTTCCGCCGGGGCGTCGTTCAGGGCACGGGCCAAGACCAACGCCTGCCGGCAGAGGTCTTCGCCGACTACACGGTCATGGGTAGGACTGAGGCTGGCCCGTGCGCCGGCTTGGGCGATCAGCGCTGCCAGTTCCATCGGCGCATCGTCTAGCGCCCGGCCCAGCGCGTGCAAGTCGGTATAGCCGGCCAGCGCGCCCGTATAGTCGCCGCTCAACTCCAGGGCCCGTCCGCGCCGCGTGACCAGCGGGATCAAGGTGGAACTGCCGACCTCCTCCTGCCGGGCCAAATCTAGAGCGCGGCTGTAATGGCGGATCGCTTCGCTGTTGGCCCATTTGCGCGCCGCCTGGTCGCCGGCCAAAGTGAAATAATAGAGCGCCTGCATTGGTGCATCCGCCTGGGCAAAGTGGTCGGCCAGCACCGGAGCCAAATCGTCCAACTGCTCCGGGTAAAACCCTTCCAGGGTCTCGGCCACGGCGCGATGTAGCCGCCGACGATCAGCGCGCAACAGCGAGGCGTAGGCGGCATCCTGCCCCAGCGCGTGGCGGAAGGTATAGGCCGGTTCGGCACTGCCTGCCACCGGCCGAATCAAGCCGCCGGCTTCCAGGCGGGTCAGGGCAGGAGGGTTCATGATCAATCTACGTTCAACGAGGGTGCATTGGTTGCCCGCTGCCGCTGCATCTGGGTGACGTAATAGGGCACATCGATCTCACGGAACAGTGCCGCCGCCTCGGCTAATAGGCCGGCGGCAGCGGCCGGTGCCACGCAGGTCGCCCACTCGGCCAGGGTGCGCGCTCGATACCAGCGCAGCCCCATGCGGCTTTCAATGGCCGCTGTGGTACTGTAGGCGACAGCGGCGGCAGCAGGCTGCCCGCTCGCTAGCGCCAAACGCGCTTCGGCCAGGGCTAGTGCCTCCAACGCATAATAATCATTCCCTCCCTCGGCAGCACGGGTGGCGGCCGCGAGCAGATCGGCCGCCATGTCCTGCCGCCCTGTCTGCGCGGTGAGGGCCACTAGCAGGCAGCGCGGCAATACCGGTCCCCAGCCCAGCCCTTGATCGCCGATAGGGATCGCCAACGTCAATGCATCCTCCGCCCGTGCCAAGTCGCCTAGTTCCAAAGCCACCTCGCCCAGAAACGTGCTTGCCGCGCTGAGGCTGGTTAGATCGCCGGCGGTCTGTGCAGCAACAATGACGGCCGTCAATTGTGCGCAGGCCGCCGCCAGATCGCCCCGGTAGCGTAACAACGCCGCTTCAGTGATCGCTAGCGCCCGCAAGCCGGCGTTCAGCGGACCGACAAGCTGTGCCAAAACCCGTGCCTCGCGTAAGTCAGCCGCCGCCGTAACAAAATCGCCTGTCCAGAGCGCGACATAGATCACATTGTTGCGATAAAATAGTTGTTGGGTGATAGCCCCGCGTTGCCCTGCCAGATCGGCCGCCCGTGCGTAGTGCGCGCGCGCCGCCGCCGGATCACCCTGTACACTGTCGGTAAACACGCCGAGATTGTTGTGGGCGCGCGCCGCTACCGCCAGCAGTCTACCCCCTTCGGCCAGTAGTACAGCGCGTTCCAGTGCCGCTTGGCGCTCACCGGGAGGAGTGGAGGCGAGCAGGGCCAGGGTGGTCCAGGCTTCGGCTTCGGTCGCCGGCTCGCCCAATTGCTGGGCCAGCGCCAGGGATCGCCGGCACAACGGGGCGGCCGCCGCCGTCAGGCCGTTGAAGTGGTAGGCGCGGGCCGCTTCGTGCAGCAAAGCCGCCAGGCCCGGAGTGGCCGGCGCTGCGGCGAATCTATCTAGCCCTTGCTGGGCCAGCCGTAAGCCGCCCGGCGCGTCGCCGGCTTCCCAGGCCGCGCGCGCCGCTGCGGCCATCATGCGTGTCGCCCCGTCGGTGTCGCCCGCCGCCCCGTAAAAGTCGGCCGCCTGGAGCCACAGGCCGGCGGCTTCGGCATACAGGCTCTGGCGCACCAACGCCTCGGCCAGGCCCGCCAGCAGGTCGGCGCGTTCACGCTCATCGGGGGTCAGCAATAGGCCGGCCCGATAGTGGCCGGCGGCCTCGCGGTTGGCGTAGGCGGCCAACGCGCTTTTGCCGGCCAGACTATAATAAGCTAGCGCCCGCAGTTCTTCGCCCGCTTCGAGAAAATGGGCGGCCAGCACCGGAGCCATTTCAACACGCCGATCAGGATAGAGTTGTTCCAGCATGATGCCGACTAGCCCGTGCAGTCGGCGGCGGTCGGCGCGCACCAGTGTGCCGTAGGTCGCATCTTGCACCAGCGCGTGGCGGAACAGGTACACCACGTCGGGGGAGCCGGCGACACTCCGCACCAGGCCGGCGGCTTCTAGTTGACTAAGCGCAGGCTGGATCATGACGCGCCAGGCGCCGGCGGCGGTTCGGGGTAGTGAGGGGTATTTAACGCCGGATCAAGCGTGATCGGTTGTGGGTCTCGCATCGGCGTGTCTCCCGATTTCTTCGTATAAGGGCCGGGCTTACCCCTCTAAGTCCTTGCTCAACACTGCTTCCAGTACGCGCACTGAGAACTGCCGCCCAATCACCGAGGCAACACGCAGGGTGCGCTTCACGTCTTCGGGTAAGCGGTCAATACGGGCCAGTAACAAGCCTTGCAAGTTGTCGGGAATTTCGACGGTTTCGATCTCTTTGCCCGCTGCCCAGCGATCATCACGCTTGATGATCGCCCCGCGATCAATCAGCATACGGATCACCTCTTCGACAAAGAAGGGATTGCCTTCGGCCCGCAGCAGGATCGTGTCGCGAATGCCTTCGGGCAGGGCTTCGATTTCGAGCAAATTGGCGACCAGCAAGCGACTGTCGGCGGGCGACAGCGGGTTGAGGGTGAACTCTGTCAGGCCGCCGCCAATCGTTTCGCGGGCGGTCGTGACCAGCTTCCAGCCGGGCGTGTCGGTGTCGGGCCGGGTAACAAAGCAGAACAGTAGCGGCGCATCGCTGGTCAGCGGCAGCAACTTGATCAGCAGGTCGGTAGACGATGGATCGGCCCAGTGGATATCATCGAAAATCAGGCCCAACGGCCGGCGCGCGGCACGCGCACGCAGCAACTGGCGCAACGCGGCCAAGTATTGCGCCTGCAAGGCCTGCGGATCGAGTAGGCGCACGCGCTCCAACGCCGCTCCCTCCAGCGGTAGCGACAGCAGGTGGCCCAGGTAGGGATAGACATCGAGCGCGTTGTCGCCGAACAGATCATCGATCTGCGCCTGGAGCGCAGCACGAGTTTCAGCTTCACCGGCGGCGGCCGGCACGCTCAGCAGCGAGCGCAGCAGATCAATTAGCAGGTGGTAGGCTAACCCCTGACCGTAGGAGAGGCAGCGACCCTCAGCCCAATCCAGCCCGCCCCCGCCCTCTGCGTCCGCCGCCTTCCACTCAGCGATCAGGCGTGTCTTGCCGAGGCCCGGTTCGCCGATAATGGTTGCCGCCCGCCCCTGACCAGCCTGCGCGGCACGGCTGGCGGTCAGCAGCGCGGCCAGTTCGGCATCCCGGCCCACCATCGGGCTTTCGAGACCGGCCAACCCGCGCACCCGCCCCGGCGCCGCTTTCGCACCCTGTACTTGATAGATCCGCACCGGATCGGCCTTGCCCTTGACCTCGACTAACCCCAGGTCCAGACAATCAAACACCGGCGCGACAAAGCGGTAGGTGTTCTCGGAGATCAGCACGGTGCCGGGCTGGGCCGCCGCCTGCATCCGCGCGGCTAGGTTGACC
>JBBRPH010000108.1:0-11559 GCA_038228295.1 Chloroflexia bacterium
CGTGTCGGAGGCGTAGTGCAGGATGCCGAGGTCAAAGGGTAGGCGGGTGAAGTTGATGTGTTCGCCGACGGGGTGGCGGGTAGGGTAGGTGTCTTCGTAGAGCGCGTCGAGATAGGGACCGGCTTCCATTTCGACCACGGTGTAGTTCTCGCGGTAGTAGAACTCCAGGTACTGCTGGTTTTGCAGGTAGGTGCCCTTGACCGTGACCGCCTTCTGGTTATCAATCACCGAGCCGTAGACCAAATAGGGTTGCAGGTCGGCGGCGGTGAAGCAGTTGTTGAGCCAGTAGGTATTGCCCGAATGCTCATCGAAGACCGAGTCGGCGATCATCACGTCGCCGATACGCCCGTTCAGCGTGGCGGCTTTGCCCATGATATAAATGCCGCGAAAATCTTCCAGGCTTTCGGCCACCTGCAAAAAGATGTGATAGGCAGCTAGGCCCAGCGGGTAGTCAATGTTGATGATGATGGCGCGGCTGGCGCGTAGCCGCTCGGCATCCACTTGGGGCAGGCGTGGATCGAAGTCGGCGGGCTGGAGCTTGCTCAATTCGATGATCTGCGCGTCAATCGGTAGGCCGACGCGACTGACCACGGTGTGGATACCGCGCTCGTGTTCGGCGGCGATCCGGGCAGCGGCGGTTTCTGCGTTTTCGGGGTCATGAGCCTGCCATTTCCGCAGGCCGTAATAGAGGAAGTTTTGCAAGTTCGCCCGCGTTGCGCCCCGTTGCAGCAGATCGTATTCGCGGGTCAGTTCGTGGTCGCCGGACTGGGCGATATAGGACTCCAGTTGTGGGCGTAGCCGCTGCGCGTGGCCCGACAGCAGGTTAATCAGGCTGTGGGTGTTGCTGGACACGAAATAGACGGGCCGGTGTTCAAGTTCCAGCTCGTGTAGCTTGGCGGCAATCGCGCTCCACCAGCGGGTGGTCGCTTTGGCATAGCCGACATAGGAGCCGCCCAGCATCCGCAGGGTCAGGCTGAGTTCGCGCTGGGCAATTGCCAGTAGGTTGGTCCAGATGTTCGTACCCCATACCGCTTCGAGGCGGCTCCAACCTTCGGCGCTCAGGCTGAGGCGGCCCTGGATCACCCGCACCATTTCGCGATAGAGCGGCGAGGCGGCATCCTGCCCGGCCCGGATCAGTTCGAGCGTGGTCGGGTCGGCGTTGAGCAAGCGATAGAGTTTGTTCCACTCGATCTGAAAGCCGGTCAGCGTCGGTACCAGGTCGTCCACGTCGGACACGCTGTTGACATAGACCGCTATCGTGTCGTGATGGTCGAAAAACCAGTGGCGGCGGCGGCCCGGCGCGTGGACGCTCTCCCATTCTTCGACGCGATAACCCGCCCGGTGAAACACCGCCGCCGACTGGCCGAGCAGAATACGCCGCACGCGCATAATCGCATTGGGCAGGCGTTGGACGCAGTACATAAGCGCCGACAGATCAGGTTCGGGATCGGCGGCCCCGATATGCAAGCTGGAGTCGGCGCTGATATGCATCTGTTCCAGGGCTTTGACTTTGATTTCGCCCGACGAGCGCAGCATCGTGTTATAGGTGCGGATGTAGAGTTCCACATCGTCTTTGCCGGCGATATGGCTGTCGGCGTGAAACTGCATAGCCTCGCGTCCCGCGCTCTCGCTATCGCGGAAGCGGTCGCTCGCGTGGCCGTCCATCGGTGCGGCGCTGGTCATCGTGCAGTCCTCCCCTGCCGGCCTCATTGCCGGGTGCGTGCGGTGTGGGCGTTACAGCTACGGCTAATAGTTCTAGCTATTGTAGGGCAAGCGGCGGGCAGCGTCAAGCGCGGTGGGTTCCGAGTGCCGAGTTAATACGGCGAAGTCAGTACTCTTAGGCGCAAACGCCGTCGCCGCCTCTTCTAGCAACCGAGGGGACTTCTTTCCGGGGTAAATTTTTGTTACAGGTTCCCGCAGGGAAGCGGGTTGCGGTGAGGGAAGCGGCGCTTCCCTCACCGCCGACATATCCCGTTAGACAAATAGTTCGCTGCGGCGGCGTGCCAGGCCGTAGGCGGCTAGTAGGCCGGCGAAAGGGAAGAGTGGGGCCAGCCACTGACCGAGCGTGCTTTCGTTGTAGACGCGCTGCCAGATGCGGTCGAACTCGCTGCGCGTCGCGGTGTTGAAGGCAGTGGTCTGGTCAAGAATGCTGTTGAAGCGCGCCAGATCGGTGGTGTTACTGAGTTGGCGCGCGGCGTCCACGTTTTTGGCGCGCAAGAGTTCCGCCAGTTGTGCGTGCGTGCTGATCCAGCCCTGATAGTTCAGGCGCAGGTTCTCCAGCAGGTCGGGTTGTTGCGCGAAATGGACGTTAGCGATCAGCGGCGGCGGCACGCCCGCCCCACCCGTGGCCGCCGTGCCTGCGCTGATCACATCGTCGGCGATTTGCCCCGGCGTTTTGAGGAAGGTTCGCGCGCTACAGTTCGGTGCGCTGATCACCCCGCACAGCTTCTGGTTGATCAGCAGCGCGTAGTTGTCGAAGTCGGTCAGGTGGCCGGCAGCGTTAGCGTTGTCGAACACGGCGACGTTTTCCAGCGCGCGCGCCTGATTCAGCGCCACCACCAAGTCTTGGATGCCGGCCACCGGCTCATACGCCTGGTGGACCAGGATCGGTGTATCGGCGCTGGCCTGGGCCGCTTGGTATTGCAGCAGGCCGGTCAGCCCCAGGCTGATCACCAGCGCCGCTACCACCGGCCAGGAGAGCAGGTAGTGCATTCGCCGCACAGCCAGCAGTCCTGCCAGCAGAAAGAGCGCCAGCAATGCTGTCACCCCAATCAAGGCCCAGCGCCAGTTCGCGATCTGGCTTTGGGCATCGCGGTAGCTGGCGGTCATCGCTTCCAGCTTCAATGATTCTAGCCCACCTAGCGCCGGCAACAAGCGCTGGTTCAGGATTTCGCGTGCGCCGCCGGGGCCGCTAAAGGCGCGGGCGGCTAAATCGGTCTGCTTCGCGTCGTAGTAGGCATACATCGCGCCGATCTGGCGATTATAATCAGTCTCCGCCTGATTGACGGCGGCATAGACGCTCGGTTCGCCATAAGTCTTGTCGGTGACATTGCTCCAGGCCACGCGCGATTTCTCGGTATAGGCCAGCCAGGTGCTGTTGGCCTGCGTGCGGCGGGCCGCGTTCGGATCGGCCAGGAAGGTCGCCGTGTCACTCAAATGGGCCAGCAGCAGCGAACGGGCATCCAGCGCGGCGTCCACGCTGCGTGCGCCGTCTTCGACCACAGTGCGGTAGTGCGCATAGGTGATGCGATTGGCCTGCCAGGCCAGCAGCCCGGTCAGCACGGCAAACGCGATAGTGCCGGTGATCAGGGTGAGTAGCTGCGTTCGCAGCCCGCCGATGCGCCGGTTGGGGATCAACACGGCGGCGGTGGGCGCGGCCGGGGCCGGCGCCGCCGCAGGTGCGGGCCGGGGGACGGTTGCGGTAGCCATCAGGAGCATCCTCTCTACTTCGTCGGGCTGTTAGGCGGCAGCTTGCCGGTGCCCGACAGCAGCTTGCCCGTCTTGCCGGTGTGCAGTTTGCCGGTCTTGTTCACCGCTGCCTCACGGTCGGTCGAGTTAAGCCGCCCGGTTTGCGGGTTGACCACCGTGCTGAGGATGGCCGCTTGCGGGCTGTTGATCTGCTGGGCTTTTTGCAGGGCGGCGTTCAGCTTGGCGGTGGCCTCTTCGACCGCGCCCACGTCGAGCAAGGCGAAGCCCTCTTGCGACAAGCTGGTGATCTCTTCTTCTCCGGTAAAGCGCGACAGTTCCGGGTCGTTGCGGATCTCAGCGGGCGTGGCGACCCAGCGCACGAAGAACCAGCTATCGCGGCTCAGTTCGTCGGTCTGTGCGGCGCCGCCTTTTGAGTAAGCAATCGTGGGCACCAGCACGCGGAAGGGGATGCCGGCGTTGCGCGGTGTGGTTTGCAATTCGATGACAAACTTCGGCTCCTCTTGCGTCAGCGCGCCGATGGGAATGGCCCAGTGCTGCTCGTCTACTTGCTGGGCGGCACGCTCTTGCACGGAGGGATAGACCTGGCGCACGCTGCGGATCGTCGTGCCTTTGGGCGTGTTGAGGATCAGCCGCACATCGGTCGCCCGCGTGCTGCGAACATCAGCGAACAGTGCCGCCACCGCCTCGCCCAGGTGGCGAGGATCGGGGATCACATCGGCTTCGCCGCCGGTGTTGTGGGCGATGGTCCGCAGTTGGTCGGCCTCCCAGCCGTTGCCCACGCCCCAGGCATCTACGCGCATCCGAGCGCGGGCTAGGTTCTGCGCGGTCTCGTAGGCATCGCTGATCGGCTCCGCGCCCTCCTGCTTGCCGTCGGTGATTATCAGCACGCGGCGTTCATAGTTGGGATAGCGCCCAGCGGCGGCCAGGCTGAGGCGCAGCCCGCTGCCCAGCGAGGTGGCCCCGCCCGCCTCGATGCGCTGGATGCGGTGGGTGAGGTCGGGCAGTTGACCGGCCAGTTGCCGCCCGGTGAGCGGCGGCATCAGGTCGTGCGCGCTGCTGCTGAACAGGGCGATATGCACCACCGTGTCGTCGGTCGGCGGGATCTGATGCAGCAGGGTGAGCAGCGCTTGCTTGGCCGCGTCCAATTTGCTGCCGCCCATGCTGCCCGACTGGTCCATCGCCACGCTAAGAAACACCGGCACGGCCTCGCCGCCCGTGCCCTGGTCGGCCCCGACGCTATACAACGTGCGGGCCAGTCCCTGCCCGTCCAGCACCTGCGCCTCGGCGGGGTGCGGGGTTACGCGAAATGTTACCATGGTTGGTCGGTCTCCTTTGTATCTCACCGTGAGCGGTAAAACGTGAAACGTGATGATCGCTCTTTCAGTCGTCATCAGACTTATTGCCCAATTGCATGGGCAGCATTCGCCGTGTTCCCCTACTCGGTGGGAGTAGGGTGCCACCCGGCAACACCAGCCCTACCCCGATTTTGGCGTACTGTAGGAGGCGGTGCCACCCGGCGACGGTCGCCGCATCGCGATCTTTGCGGTCCGGCTCGATCTAGCCCATCCTGGATGGTCTACGGGGCAGATCCTGCTAACATCAACCACGCCGGGTGGCACCGCCTCCTTGCGGTGCGGTTTGGTTGCGGAGCAACCCGATAATCTCTAGTCGGTCGGCAATCACGTCCACCACGGCCCGCCTCCTTGCGGTGCGGTTTGGTTGCGGAGCAACCCTACGAGAGTCAGGCCAGTGAGTAGGCTGTAGATAAACACTGCGCTAATCTAGAGTACACTCCAGTGGTCAGCGGATCGCGCCGAGTGGAACACGAATCCAACTGGATCATCTGGGAAAAGCGCTTCTGCTATCACTCTGCCGATCAGCAAAGCTATGCCACCGCCTATGGCATTTACACCGATCCACCAATAGGCGTGTAGTACATACCTCCTTAGCACCAACCACTGCATCACGCCTAAGAGCGCAGTCGCAAAAATAACGTTACCATTCACTCCATACCCTAGCGTGCTCGGACTGACTGCTGCGCCTAACGCGCTGACTGCTGCCCACGAGCTTGCGTTTTTGGTGACTCCAGCGTGCGTCAAGACAACGCCTTGTGCCAACCCCAGCAACAGTCCAATTCCTAGCACCAAGCCACAACCCAGCACCCCCAATGGAAGGATGCCATTGTCGCCTACAAACGCGTCGTCTGGTAGAGTTCGTAAATATGCGCCGGGCATCAACAAACTCGCGCTCATCACAACGAACGTGACGGCTATCCAACTCAGCCCCAGCTTCCACTGCCACTGGTCCCTGTGCTGCTCCGGTCCTTGCTCAACTGGTGCCATGTGATCTATTGTTGCTACTCTCTGCCAGTTCCGCCGGCAACCGGAACCCACCATCGGCCTCCGGTGGGAAGGGGAGAACGCGGACGACGGCGGTAGGATTGAGCGGGCCGTAGATGTGCGGAAAGGTTTCTTGGAACGGGATGCCGTCGCGGACGACTTCGACGGGATCGTGGCGGACTGCGGCTTGCACCTGCGCGGGGTCGATCTCTAGCAGCACGAGGTTGGGGCGACCGCGATAGAGCGCGTTGGCGGGCAGCAGGATTTGTGCTGCGTAGGAGCAGTGGATGAAGCCTTCACTGGTCAGCGACTCCGGGCGGTAGCTGCCGGCGGTTTGGGCCTGCTGCCACTCGACGCGGTCTATGATGTGGTAAAAATTGGTCATCCGGTTGCCCTGTTCTCTATTCGACTATTGCCACTCCGCCACGTCGAAGTAGATGCGGGCCAGGATGTCCTCACGGTCGGGGGCATCGGGGGCGCGGCGCAGGTACAGGCGGTAGGCGGCGCGGGTGGCGGTCCCGATGTCGGCGGCGGCGGCATTGTGTGGGCGACCGTCGGGCCAGGTCAGGTTAGGCGGCAGGCGCTTGGCGCGGGCTAGGCGATAGGCCGCATACCACCAGTCGGCAATCAGGAGATAGAAGTGGCGCGACTCGGTGCGGTCGTTGAGGCCGGCCAGTGCGCGGGCGGCGAGGCCGAGGTCGTGCAGCAGGTCGCCCAGGCCGGGCGGTGGAGTGCTGCCGCGCAGGGTGGCCCGTTGCTGGGTGAGATAGGTATCAATCCGCAGCAGATAGAGTTCGATCAGGCGCAGTTGCGCGTCCACAAAGCGCAACGCGTTCTCGTTCACCGCGTCGAGCACGCCGATGGCCTGGTCCATCTGGTTGAGTTCCACCAGGCTGTCGGCCCAGCCCAGCACCGCGTCGGCGTTGGCCGGGTCGGCGGCCACCACGCGATGGTAGAGATCGGCGGCGGGGGCAAAGCGCCCGGTCTGGCGGTAGATGTCGGCCAACGCCTGTTTGGGCAGAATCTCGCCCGGCACCTGCTTGATCAATTCGCCGTAGAGCGTTTCGGCTTGCGGATAATCGCGCGTGGCGGCGGCGGTCTGGGCCTGCACCAGCAGCGTGCGCCAGCGTGTGGCCGGCGTGCTGAGGCGTTGGGCGCGCTCCAGTTCGGTCTGCGCTTCGGCGGCGCGGCCCAGGTTGGTCATAGCGGCGGCGCGCAACAGGTGGCCGTCAATGCTAGCCGGATTGGTTTTGAGCGCGGCCTCGATCTGGGTCAGTGCTTCGTCGTAGCGGCCTGCCGACATGAGATCGCGCGCCGGTTGCAGCGCGGGGGACGCCGGATCGCCCATACTAAGCGATGGCAGGGCGCTGATCTTGCCGGTGCTGCCGGTCAGCAGCTTACCGGTGAACAACGTGCTTTGCACCGGCACCAGCGTCTGTTGTAGCGCGCCCGTGCTACGGCTCCCGATCTGCGGCGTGCCGGCTACGCGCGCCCGTTCCGCCCCCTGGATAAAGCGGTTGATGCCTTCCAACTGGTCAAACAGTTCATCCACCGTCTGGAAGCGCACGGCCGGATCAGGATCGCGCCCGCGCAGCACAAAGTTATAGATTTCATCCGACACCCGCCACTCGTTGTGCGGCGGCGCCAAAATCCGTTGCTCGGCCACGTCCACGCCCAACAGTGCGGCCAGGGTACTGACCAGGGTGAACAAGTCCATCGAGGGCGTTTGTTCGCAGATGCCACCGATTTCGGGCGGCGCATAGCCTTCGGTGCCCCAGGCTTCGCTCTTTTGCCCCGGCACATATTGGATCGCGGTGCCCAGGTCAATTAACACCTGGCGCGTGCCGCCGCCCGGCTCGTCCACCTGGATCACGTTGCCCGGCTTAAAGTCGCGATAGACCACCGGCGGGATGCGGTGATGCAGGTACGTAAACGCGCCGCGAATACCCAGCAGCAGGCGCAATGCCTCGGACTCGGACAGCGGCCCGCCGTTGTCGTCATACATTTGCTTCCAACTGGTGCCGCGCACAAAGGCCATGACGATATACGGCACGCGATCCTGTTCCACAATATCGTAGATGCGCACAATCTGTGGATTGTCGAGGCGGATCAGCATTTCCCGTTCTTCGACGGCAGCGGCCAACAGCTCAGGATCATCGGTGTTGAGGATCGCTTTGACAGCGACCTCGCGGCCTTCCGGTTCTTCGCGCGTCTTGAGGTTCATATCTGCGCCACGGAACACCGCGCCCATGCCGCCGCCGCCGATCATCTTGACCAGCTTATAGCGCCCGGCCAGCACCTGACCCTCACGCAGACCCGTGCCCGGCCCGGCTCCCGTGGGCAGCGCGCCGGCGATTTCGTTAAAGCGATAGCCGCACTCTTTGCAGAACTTGGCATTAGGCCGCTGCGGCGCGCCGCACTTGGGGCAGGCGGCAGGTGCGACCGGACCGGAATTGGGGCTGTTGGTCGTCGTGCCGGCGACGATCACGCCGGCCGGTGCGCTGGCGGCGGCCGGTGCGCCGCACGACGGGCAATAATCTTCGCCTGCCGGGATCAGGGTGCCGCAGACACTGCACGTCACTGCGGTCGCCGGGCCTTTAGCCGTCTGCACCGCTACGCTCGCCGGCGCGGGCAAACTCGTACTCCGCACCGCATCGGGTACCGAGGCCCCGCAGTTGGGGCAGAACTCCGCCCCCGGCCGCAACGCGGTGCCGCAGACCGGGCAATTAGCCGGGGTGCCGGCGGGGGCGGCCGTGCTGCCGGTCGGGCCGGCGGCCGGGAGCGGTCCGCCCGCGAGCGGGTAGCCGCATTCCGGGCAATAGCCGTCCTGTGCCACCACCGTCTGCCTGCAACTGGGGCACACTTGCGGCACACCGGTGCCGGCCGACTGCGTTTGAGCCACGAGTAATCCCTTTCCTACGAGTTCTGCGTTCCGACGTGCGAACCTCTTGCGCCTCCCGATGAAGGGAGGGGAGTTTACATCTTGCTCCTACCGTTCTGTCCCGTTCCCTTCTAAGAGGGCGGGGGAGAGGTCGTCTCCCTTGCACGGCGCCTACTAGGCGATTATACTGGCGCTATTAGTATAAACGAGATGTGGATGCTTGGGTAGGGACTGCCTTTCGGCATCCTCTTGTAACCGCGTCCGCTAATTCTACGTAATAGCGAGTGAGATGTTACACACGAGGCAGCAGGCAGCAGAAGCGGCTCTTTAACATAACTGCCGGCACCTCGTACTAGGGAGACGACGCATGACTCCACGCAGAGCAAATATCGTGATGCCGGTGGCCGTGCCGGTGGTAGGGGCAGCCCTGATCGGCGCGATCATCGTGGCGCTGCTGTCGCCGGGCTTCGGCTTGGGGCAAGGCACGAAGGCGGGCGTATTGCGGATTTACGCCAGCGTGCCGGCCACCAAGTACGCCAGCATCATCCACGGCGTACAAATGGCGCTAGACGAAGCCGGCAATGCGGCCGGGGGTATACCGCTGGAGTTCCGCCCGCTCAACGATGCCGTGCCACCGGGTGCCGATGAACACTGGACCGCCGATACTGAATTGGCGAACGCCCGCCAGGCCGTCGCCGATTCGCAGGCCGTCGCCTATATCGGTACCTATAACAGCGGCGCGGCTAAAGTCAGCATCCCAGTCCTCAACCGCGTTCACTTGGCGATGATCAGCCCCGGTAACACCTATCCCGGTCTGACCAAGCCGAATACCGGAGTGGCGGGCGAACCGTGGGCCTATTTTCCGCTCGGCACGCGCAACTATTTCCGGGTGGTGCCGGCCGACGACCTGCAAGGCGCGGCAGGCGCGGCCTATGCGGCCAAGCAGCTAGGGGCCAAGTCGTTCTATACTTTCGACGATACCGAACTCTACGGTCACGGCGTAGCGGTGATCTTCGACAGCACGGCGCGCCAATTGGGCCTGATCTCTAAGAACGCTGGTGGCAGTGGCTCTGAAGGGTTGAACGGCAAGGCAGGCAACTTTAGCGATCTGGCAAATGCACTGGCGGATCGGGTCATCACGGCCCACCCCGATCTGGTCTACTTTGGTGGCGATGCGTCGAACCATCCCGGCCAAGTGTTGAGCGCGCTGCGGAGCAAGGGGTTCCAGGGAGTGTTCATGGGCGCAGATGCGATTGTTGCCGATCAATTTGTCACTGAAGTCGGCACCAGTAATCGCGCTAATGTGTATGCTACGCTGGTGGGCTTGCCTGCCAAAAAGTTACAGCCCTGGTATAATACCTATCAGCAACGCTGGCCCAACGATTCTAACGAAGATTTCGCTCCGTTCGGCTATGAGGCGGGCAAAGTCGCCGTGACTGCCATCGGCAAGGCTGGGCCGCAGGGCAGTCGCAACTTAGACGACTACCGTGAGGCGATCCGCGCCGCTGTGGCCGCCACCAAGTCTAGCGATCTACCCAACGGCACCATTCTCGGCCCGCCCTGGCAGTTCGACGCGAACGGCGACACGACGTTGGGCATTATCAGTGTGCAGCAGTTGACGGCCGGCGGCTGGCAATACAAGAACCGCATGACCGGATCGAAGACGGAGTGGCAGATCGCGCCGTAGGCCGGACTTGCGGAGCGGCTTAGTCGGCCGCCGGCTCGGTGGTTAGGGCCGCCACGGTGCGCGCGTATTCCGCATCCAGCCGCGCCTGTAACAAGGCCAATCCCGCGAGGTTGCCGGCGCGGGCATGGTGTTCGAGATCGGCGCAGAGCGCGGCTAGCGGCTTGGCCCCCAGGTTGTCGCTGCTGCTGCGCAGTGTGTGCGCCGCCTGGCGTAGCATACGCACATCGCCGGCGGCCAGCGCGGCGTGGATGCGGGCGATCAATGGCGGCGCGCCGGCTTGGAATAAGCCGACTAACTCCGCCACCACATCTGTCTCGCCCGGCTCCTGCAACTCGCGCCGCAGCATCGCGATCACTGTATGGTCTATAGCCGACCCTAACCCGCCTGCCCTTTGCTCCACGAGGGAAAAAGGCGGGCGGTCCCCACCTTCGGCAGCGCCGAGGTGGGCGGGATGGTCACCGTCCTGCTCGCCGTGCTTCGGTGTGGCGTGGCCGGCGGGGGGGATGCGTGCGGGGTCGGCCCGTCGCACGCCCCAGCGGCATAGCGCGGCCTGCACCGCAGCGGCTTGGATCGGTTTGTGGATTGTGCCGACCATGCCCGCCGCCTGACAAGCTTCCCGGTCGTTAGGATGGAGGCCCGCGCTCATCGCGATAAGCTGCGGGCGGGCCGGCGGCGCCCAGGCGGCGCAGATTTCGCGCGCGGCGGTCAGACCGTCCATTTCCGGCATCTGCACATCCAGCAACACCACATCATAGGGCTGGCGCGCCAGGGCGGCCAACACTTCGTGCCCATTAGCCGCTGTGTCGGCACGATAGCCCAGCCGCTCCAAGATTCGTAGCCCTAGCTTTTGGTTGACTGCGTTATCATCGGCCAGCAGAATCCGCAGCGGCAGGGTGCGACTCAGATATGGGTCCAGTGCCGGTTCCGCTCCGCCGTCCTCTCCATCTAGCAGATCTCTCTCATTAATCGCGCGGCCGACGGCGTCGTCGTTCGGCAGGGCGGCGCGCGCATGGTCGGGGCGGCTGATCTGTACCGGCACCGTTAGATGGACCGCCGTGCCCCGGCCGGGATCGCTTTCCACCGGTTCAGCGCTGAATTTGATGAAACCGTACTTATGTCGTGAGAACGCGCACCCGCAACAAATCGAATTTCGCCCGCCCGAACATCGTTCTTTTCAGCATTTTGATCCGATTCACCTGGCCTTCCACGGGTCCCTGACTCCA
>JBBRPH010000109.1:0-11459 GCA_038228295.1 Chloroflexia bacterium
GGCGCGGCTATCTCGGCCAGCGCCCAGCCCAGCCCAAACGCCACCATGCGCGCCAGTTCGCCCTGGTTGGGGAAGGCATCCATCAGGGCGGCGTGCAACACGCCCAGTTGGGTTCTATCCAGCGACAAATCGGGGTCAGCCATCAACGCTCCCTTGAATGCGGACTGCGGACTGCGGAGTGCGTTTCACGCCTCACGCCTCACGCCTCACGTTTCACGTTTCACGTCAGTATCGCACAGGCCCGGCGGCGCGTCAAGGGGGCGGCGACGGGAGACCGACCGGCCACGAATGGGGCCACGAATACACGAATGCGGAGGGGCGGACCCCAGCGCGGGTGTCCTGCCCCGCCCCACCTGCCTGCCCCACCTGCCCGCCCCCCGCACCCAGGCCCGCTCCCGGCCTCTCCCCTATTCGTGTATTCGTGGTTCCATTCGTGGCCGGTCGGTCCCCCTGCGCGGCCGCTAACCCCCGCCCGCCGCGTCCATGTCCCGCACCAGCGCGTCCCGGTTAGCGCGATACAAGCGCGTGTCGGGGTGGTCCGGCCCCAGCGCCTGCTCCATAATCGCCAGGGCGCGTTCGTACAGCGGGCGGGCGGCGGCGTAGTCGCCCTGCGTGTGCAGCAGCGCGGCCAGATTGTTGAGGCTGGTGGCCGTAGTGGGGTGCGTGGGACCGAGTGTGGCTTCGTAGATCGCCAGGGCGCGCTCGTACAGCGGGCGGGCGGCGGCGGGGTCGCCTTGCGTATCCAGCAGCCCGGCCAGACTGTTAAGGCTGTCGGCGGTGTCGGGGTGGGTGGGGCCGAGCGCGGCTTCCTGGATCGCCAGGGTGCGCTCCAACAGCGGGCGCGCCGCCGCGTAGTCGCCTTGTGCCGCCAGCAGCAGCGCCAGATTGTTGAGGCTGCGGGCGCCGGCGGGGGCGGCGGGGATGTAGCCGATGCTTTCGCAGAAGGCGCGCAGGGCGGGGTTGTCGGGGTTGGCGGCGTGGGCGGCATCGAGCAGCTCGCGCACGCGGCCTCGGCTGTGGGCTTCTTGGAGCAGCGCCAACACCACATCGCGCAAATTGCCCGGCGCGGCTAGGTGGGCCGGCGGCCAGCCCAAGCCCAAGCGCACCATGCGCTCTAAGCTGCTCGGCGTGGGGAAGGCCGCCAGCAGTGCGGCGTGCAACGCACGTACTTGCGGCGGGGTCAGGTCTAGCGGGTCAGGGTCGGGCATGGGTGGCTCCTGGGGGTCATATAATCTTTGCCCCCAGCATACCCTGCTGCGCGTCGCGTGTCAAGCGGCGGGCGGGCGGCGCCGCTCAGTCCGCGCCCGCCGCCCGGCGATTTAGCCCGCCCGCCGCCGCGTCCGGTTAGCGCCGCAGGTCGGCTGGGAATTGCTGTAGCAGCCAGCCGTTGCCGTCGGGATCGGCGAAGCCGGCATACTGCACGCCGCCCATGTCGCTGACCGCGCCGACGTCCAGCCCCCGGGCTAGCAGGGCCGCGCGCGTGGCCTGGATGTCGGCGACCACCAGGTGCAGCCCCTTGACCGATCCCGGCGGCATGGCCGTAATGTCGCCCAGCCCCGTGCCGAAGACGATGCTACAGGCCGATCCCGGCGGTGTGAGTTGCACCACGCGCATCCCGGCGCTGGGCTGGACATCTACCTCGAGCGTAAAGCCCGCTTTTTCGCTATAGAACGCTTTGGCGCGGTCCACATCCGTCACCGGGACGGGCACCAGTTCCAGTTTCATAGCCGGCACGGCGGGCAGGCCGGCGGCGGGGGTGGCGGTCATTTTGCGGCTCCTCTCCACTATCAAACAGATGTTCTACAATCACAGCGTATTATAAGACTTTCGCGTAACCTGTCAAGCGGCCGGCCGGTCCGCGCCCCTAGACGGCCGGACGGTAGTTGGCGCGCCGCGCAAACGAGCGCCCAATCGGCCCGCCTAACTACTTGCTAACTAGCACGTATTGGTGCTATAATTACCCCAGAGCAGAACATTAGTTCGACAGTATAAGACGGCGACGGCGGCGCCTTGGCCCCCGCCGCCCGCCGCCGCACGGAGGGCAACGCATGGACACGATGCAGGTGCGCGATCAACGACACAACCCCTGGTCTTGGGTGGATAACACGGTGATTGATCAGTTCGGCGCGCAGCTCGGCGCGGGCGGCCTGGCCGTCTATCTGCTGCTGGCGCGCTATGCCGGTAATAGCGACCAGAGCGCCTTCCCCGCGCTGGCGACGCTGGCGGCCCACAGCGGCCTGAGTAGCGGCGCGGTGCGGCGGCGCTTGGCCCAGTTGGCCGCGCTGGGGCTGATCACGGTGCGCCCGCAATACGACCGCACCGGCCGGCAGATCAGCAACCGCTACACCCTGCTGGCGACCCAGCCCGCTGCCGCGCCGGCGCAACCAGACGCCGATGTCCAGGCCAAGCGGCCGGGGTATCCGGAGCGCCAGGGCGGGGCTAGCACCACGGCGCGGGTAGCGGTAGTGGCAGGGGCGGGGTCGCCACCGGACGAGGGCGCGGGTAGCGCTGCGGCGAGGGGGAGGGGCGCCGCCGTAGCAGGGGCGGGGTGTCTGCCGCCGCAGGGGGAGGGTATCAGCAGCGATAGCCGAACTAAACGTACTGAACTAGACGTAGAGAACCAGACGGTACAGGAAAGTACGACTCTCTCTCTCAGCGCGGGCGCGCGCGAGCCGGGCGACGACCTTGACGACGAGCCGGACGACCCCGCCGCCGCCCCCGCCGCCCCCGCCGCCGCCGACGGCGACGCGGAGTACGTGGACCTGGCGGCGATGCAACGCTGGTTGGAGCGGCAATTGACGGCGGCCCGCCTGCCGGCCACGGCGGTGGACCTGAGCTTGCAGGTCGAACTCTACCTGGCGGCGCTGGCCGCCGGGCGGCGCAGCCGGTCGTGCGACGCGGAGGCCGACTTCCGCATCTGGCTGGCGCGGGCGGTGAGTTGGACGGCGCGGCGCGGGCGGCGCGGGCGGGCCGCCGCATGAGCCGCTTCCCGACCACCCTGCTGCAAGGCGCCGGCTATCGGCTCTGCCTGCGCGCCGCCGCCGCCCCCCCGGCGATTGACCTGTTGCTCGACGGCGCGCTGATCGGCCGGCTCACCGACGCTGCCGCCGCCGCCCGCCTCGTCGCCTGCCTGGGCACGCCCGCCCCGCCGGAGCCGGAGCCGGAGCCGCCGCCGCCGGGCGCGCCCTACTTGCGGGTGGTGCGATGACCCCGGAGCAGCGGCAGCAGAGCCTGCTGTTGCTGGGCCGCATCGTGCAGCAGGCGGCGGGCAGCAGCCTGAGCGCGGCGCAACACGAGGCGGCGGCGCTGGCCCTGCTCGAAGCCGTCGCGCCGCTGGCCCTGGTGCTCACGCTGGGGCGCGGCTACGGCGCGGTCAAGCTGGCCTTGACCCACGGCCGCTTCCACCACGCCTCGGTCGGCTACGACCTGCGCCCCTATGCGCCGCCGGGCGCCGGTGGGCGCTGAGCCGGGCGGCGGCCGCGCCGCCCGCTCACTCTGTCGGCAGCGGGTGGGTCGCGTCGCCGTCGGCCGGCGGCGCGGCGGGGCGGTCGGCGCGCCGGCGGTCGCCCAGGATGCGCACGGTGGGCGCGGCGGCGGGCTTGCGGCGGCGCGCCGGTGCCTGGAGCGCGGCCAGCTTGCCGATCAGCGCCACCACCGCCGCCTGATCGTCGGCCGGCAGCGCGGCCAATTGCTGCACCGTGGCCCCCCCACCGGGGATCGCCGTCAGCGCCCGCGCAAACTGCTGCAACTCGGCCGCGGCCAACTGCCCCGGCGTGAGCCGCCCAGTCAGGTGGTCGGTGCTCACCTGGAAGAACGTCGCCAGGTTGGTCAGCGTCTCGCGGCCGGGGTGGGCCGTGCCTTTGAGCAAGCGCCCCAGATACGACTCGTTCAGTCCCGACGCTTTCGCCAACTGATACGAACTGGTGAAGCCGTGTTCGGCCATCAGCGCGCGCAAAATAGGGCCGAACCCGCCCGCCGCGTCCGCCTGCTCCCGCTCATCCATCCCGCCGGCCCTCCTTGCCCGCATTATACCCCATTTGGCGGCGGGCGGCGGAATCGCGCCGGCGCGCTGGCTGGCGCACGCTAGTTGCGCCCGGTCGCCAAGCCGCAATCCGCCCGGTCCCCGCACTGGTCTTGGGCGATCACGCGGGGCCGAGCTACCCATTCCGCCTACGGAACCGCACTGTTAGGTGCTGTGGTCAGCGTGGTCGCTACGGATGCCGTAGCTTGAAGCCCGTTAACAGATCAGTAAATTGGTATCTTTCGTCCGTGACATATTGCCAATCATTTGCTTCCCTAGCACCGATCTCCGGGAATGGTTGACCGGGTCCGATCTCTTGCTGGTGTAAACCCAGGACGTTACGGTAATGGGTCAGGAGGTTTTGATAATGTTCATTAATGGCCTGCAACCGTAACGGGACGGGTAACGCCACAGCCTGACTCCAGTGTGCCTCTAACTCCGTAAGGACCGGTTTAGCTCGGCTCTGCCAATCAGGCACCGGCGTGTACTGTGCGTTCCGCGACGCACGCAAGGTCTCATCAAACGGATCGACCGAAAACCGTACTCCTACTCCTTCGGGAATATCCGGGACGAGATAGGTGATGTAGTCGTGCGCCTGCTGCATATACTGCTGTTCCTGAGGCGTAACCGGCCCCGGCGTTTCGGGGGCGGCGGTGCCGTAATTGGGTCCGACCGTTCCCCCTGATCCCCCACTACAGGCGCTCAGCAGATAGAGCAGCGTGCCCAGCACCGCCGGCAGCGGCCAGGGGCCGCGCCTGGCACGGCGGGGAGCGGGGAGGGGATCCATTGTGCAGGTCTCGCTTTCTATATATATAGGAAGGGATATATAGGAAGGGTAAGATTTAGCGGGCCAACCGCGCCGCCACACGCGCCAGGCCGGCTACCCCCGCGCCCACAAACAGGCGCTCGGTCAGGCCGCGCACTTCGACGGGGCTGACAAAATAGACGATCAGCAGCAGCAGCGTGAGCGCGGCTAGCAGCGCGGTGGGGCGGGCGGCGGCCTGGCGCGTGGCGGCATAGGCGTGCGCTAGGCTGCCCAGGCTGCCTATCAGGGCCACGAAGGCCACGGTAGCCGCCCGCCCGTGGATGATGCCGGCGGGCGTGAACGGCGTGCCGGCCAGGTCGGTGCGAAACAGCGCCGCCAGTGTGGTGCCCGCGATCCAGATGTGTAGCCCGCGCCGGGCGCGGCGTGCCCAGGCCGTGGGGGCGCGCGTCTGGCGCAGCGCCCGTTCCAGGGCCGGCGATCCGCCCGCCAGGCAGCGCAGCGCCGCCGGCCACCGCCCGCCCCACGGCCCGATGGCATATTCGCTCAAAAACCGCGCTACGGGGTTGTACTCGGGCCGCAGCCCATGTAACACAACCACCAACGCCGTAAACCCGCCCAGGCCCGCCAGGCTGAGACGCGCCGCGCGCCGGGCGGGCGGGGACGCGGCAGGGCGCACCGGCAATAAAGGCCAACGTTCCGCATTCATACGGCTCTCCTTGCCCGCCATTATACCCCATTTGGCGGTGGGCGACGGGCGGCATTGATTATGCAGTGCGCCGGGTAGACCAGGCGCGGCGCACGAGCGCCAGGGGCACAACGACCGCCCTATGGGGCGCCTGCAAGCACAACAGAGGAGACCGGGGATGGATCACCGCAGCGCAAACGCCGCCGCCGACCGGGCGTGGCCCCAGAGCATCTCAGCCGTCACACTGTTCGTCGAGGATTTGGCGGCCGCAACCCAGTTCTATCGGACCGTCTTCGGCCTGCCCGTGGTGTTTGAAGACACCAATTCGTGCGTGTTCAAGCTCGGCACCACGCTCATCAACCTGCTGCAGATCAGCCAGGCCGCCGAACTCATCACCCCGGCCCCCGTCGCCGCGCGCACGGCCGGCGCCCGCCTGATGTTCACCATCACCGTCGCCGACGTGGATGCCCTGTGCGCCGAACTCACCGCACGCGGCGTGGTGTTGCTGAACGGCCCGCTGGATCGGCCGTGGGGCGTGCGGACCGCGAGCTTCAGCGATCCCGCCGGGCACATCTGGGAGATCGCGCACTAGCCGGCCGCTAGGCGCCGCGCCGCCCGTAACCACGGCCGCCGGTGGCCCCGCCGCTCCCTTCCCCGCCGCCCGCCGCCGTGGTGCAGATTCTGCTTAACACACCGCCGTGTTCCCGCCGCTCCGTGGTTGCGCCTCGTACCGGCAGTAGCGTCGGCGTGCCTGGCCTATAGGCAACGGCGGCTACTGTCGCTGTCGCTAGCGCGGCGCGGGACACACGGAGTAAGCTACGATCAGCCCTGCCCTTCAGCTCAGCCACGGCGTTCCATTGGTTCGGCCCCACGGAACTTGGCCCGCGCGCGTCGAATGCTGATCCGCTTACGCACTCGCTCGCTAGCGCCGGGCCGACCCCGGTCTGGACCCGGCAAGGAGTCCGTTCATGCGACGTTCCTATTGGTGGACCCTGGCCCTCTTAACCCTGCTCTGCGCGGCGGGGCTGCTCAGCAGCAGCGCGGGCCGCGCGCACCCGCCCGCCGCCGCGTTGCGGCCGGCCGGCGGACCCACGGCCACCCCCACGGCCACCGCCCCGGCGAGCAGCCCGCCCGCCCCGGCGAGCAGCAGCCCGCCCGCCACCGTCCCCGCCCCGGCGAGCAGCAGCCCGACCGCCACGGCCACAGTCTGCGGTGTGCCCTTCATCGTCACCGACGCGATCACGGCCGGCGACCTCAGCGCCTCCGACCGCCTCAACCGCAACGGCGTGCCCAGCACCTGCGCCACCCCCCAAACCTGCCCCGGTTCGGTCGGCGGCGCCGGTCCTTATCATTATGATAGCTACGCCCTCACCAACAGCAGCGGCGCGCCGGTCTGTGTCACGGTCGCCTTCACCACCGGCTGCCCGTTGAGCATCGAAAGCGCCGCCTATCTCGGCAGCTTCGACCCCGCCAACCCCTGCACCAACTATCTGGCCGACCTGGGCGACAGCCCGCCCAGCCAGAACCAATACTCGTTTACCGTGCCCGCCGGGGCCGCCTTTGTGATCGTGATCAACGAAGTGCAAGCGAACCTCGGCTGCGCGAGCTACACCATGACCGTCAGCGGCCTCAACGCCTGCCTCACGCCGACCCCGACCGTCACCAACACCGCCACGGCCACGGCCACCGCCACGGTCACGCAAACCGCGACCGCCACGGTCACGCAAACCGCGACCGCCACGGTCACGTAAACCGCGACGGCCACGCAAACCGCGACGGCCACGCAAACCGCTACCGCGACGGTCACGCAAACCGCTACCGCGACGGCCACGCAAACCGCCACGGCCACGCGGACGGTCACGCAAACCGCGGCGGTGACGCGCACCAGCACCGCCGTGAGACCGCCACGCCGACCGCCACCGTGACCGGCACCGCCCTGAACACCGCCACGGCCACGCGCACCGCCACCAGCACAGCGACCGCCGTGAACACCGCCCCGCCGACCGCCACCCTGCCCCGCACCGCCACGCCGACCGGCACGGCCACGGTCACGCCCACGGGCATCCGCACCGCCACGGCCACGGCCACGACCACGGCCACACCGCGCCCGACGAGCACCCTCCCGCCCACCGCCACCAGCGTCCCGCCCACCGCCACGCTGACGATCACGCCGCCGCCGACCGCGACGCCCTGCACCATCCGTTTCAGCGACGTGACCGACCCGGCGGCCTACTACTACACCGGCGTGTACTATCTGGCCTGCCACGGCGTGATCAGCGGCTATAACGACGGCACCTATAAGCCGTTCAACAACACCACCCGCGCCCAAATGACCAAAATCGTCACCCTGGCCTTCAACCTCGCCCTCGTCCCGCCGCCCGCGCAGGGCACGTTCGCCGACGTGGACCCCAGCAGCGTGTTCTATCAACTGATCGAAACGGCCGCCGCACGCGGCATCGTGTCGGGCTACACCTGCGGCGGCGTGGACCCGCAAACCGGCCACAGCGAACCCTGCGACAGCGGCCGGCGGCCCTACTTCCGCCCGTCGGATTTCGTGACGCGCGGCCAGTTGACCAAGATCGTGGTGCTTGGCGCGGCCTTCCCGCTCCGCACCCCGCCGACCCCCACCTTCACCGACGTGGCAACCGGCAACGTGTTCTACCCGTTCATCGAGACCGCCGTCTGCCACGGCATCATCAGCGGCTACAACGACACCACCTTCCGGCCCACCAACTCTGCCGTGCGCGGCCAGATCGCCAAGATCGTCTACCTCGCCGTCACCAACCCGCTCGGCACCTGCCCGGCGAATAAGCCGACCCGCTAACGCTCTGGGCGGGCGGCTGGATGGGGAAGGGCCGCCCGCCGCCCGCGCTCTGGGGTCAAACTCTGTTGCATTCGCTGCCTCGTTTGTGGTATACTAAGTCAACAGACACCCATTCCATGTCAGACGCACCGGGTAAGACAGAGCGGCCGCCGGCGCAGCCCCGGCCCCGCAGCTCCCGCTGCGGCGTGCTAACGGCGCCGGCGGCCGGCCTGCTGCCCGTGCGCCCGGCCTCCGGTCCGCTAGCGATCGGGCGCAACGCGGGGAGTAGGGTACCGTCAAGAAGGAGTAACTAGCCATAATGCAACGCAAACTCATCGGCGCCGGCGCACTCGTGGCCGCCCTCATCCTGATCCTACTCGGCGGCGGGGCCGCCCAGGCCCAGCTCAGCCACAGCGACCTCGGCGCGCTCGCCCGCCCGCCCGGCCCCAACGGCGGCTCGGTCACCACCGTCGTAGTGCGGCCCGCCGCCCTGCAAAATTTCGCCCCGCCCTACGATGAAAACACCGGTACGCAAGCGTTTATCACCGGCCCCGCCGCCCCGCCCAACGGCAGCAGCGGCAGCTATCAGTTGCTCACCGGCAGCGGCAACGGCACGGGCCTGGGCGGCAAGACCTACTTCGGCACCACCAACTACAGCGGCACCTTGCTCTCCAGCCTCACCGTCGTCAGCTACAGCACCTACATTGACCCCGCCTCCACCGCCGGCCCCCAATTCGCGCCCACGCTCAACTTCCAGTTGAGTACCACCGGCAGCGGCACGCGCGATACGAACCTGGTCTTCGAGCCGTTCTACACCAACGGCAGTAACCCGCTGCCGAAAGGCGTGTGGCAGACCTGGAACGCGCGCGCCGGCATCTGGTGGAGTACCCGCGCCGTCTGTGGGCACCTGGCCGGCAGCGACTTCCTGCCCCTGAGCCAGTGGATCACCGACTGCCCGGCCGGCGCCCGGCTGACCCAGTGGTACGCACGCTCCGACGGCGAGGCGGTGAGCCTGACCGCCGGCCAGTCGTCGGGGGGAGGCTGGGCCAACTTTATCGGCGCCGCCGACGGCCTCACCCTGGGCATCAACGGCACTACCATCAGCTACGACTTTGAACCCGACCTGCCCACCGCCACCGTCACGACCACGCCGAGCCTGACGCCGACGGCCACGCCGACCGTCACCAACACGGCCGTTAACACGCCGACCGTCACGCCCACCACCACGGCCACCACCCCCCCGACGGGCACCACCACGGGCACCACCACGGCCACCACCACGGCCACCGTCACGCTGACCGTGACCGTCACGCCGACCAACAGCCCGGCGATCAGCAGCACGCCGACGATCATGCCGACCGGCACCCAGACGATCATGCCCACCCCGCCGGCCACGCAAACCGCGACCGCCACCGGCACCGCCACTAGCACCGCCACCGGCACCGCCGCCGCCGCCACCGCGACCGTCACCGCGACCACCACCGCCGCGTGCCCGTTGCCCTTCAGCGATGTGCCGGTCGAATACTACGCCTTCGGCTACATCAAATGGGCCTACTGCCACGGCATCATTAGCGGCTACAACGACGGCACGTTCCGGCCGGAGAACCCGACTTCGCGCGGCCAGGTCGCCAAGATGATCGCCCTCGCCGCCGGCTGGCCGCTCACGCCCGGCCCCGGCGCGCCGCACTTCAGCGACGTGGCCCCCGGCTCCACCTTCTATACTTATATCGAAGTGGGCTACGCGCACGGCATCCTGAGCGGCTACAGCGACGGCACCTATCGGCCGGCGGTGCCCGTCACGCGCGCGCAACTGACCAAGCTGATCGTGCTGGCGCGGGGCTACGCGCTCGTCACCCCGGCCAGGCCGACGTTCAGCGACGTACCGCGCGACTTCTGGGCCTACGGCTACATCGAGACCGCCGCCGCCCATCAGATCGTCGGCGGCTACGCGGACTACACCTTCCGCCCGCTCAACAACGCCACGCGCGCCCAGTTCTGCAAGATGCTCTACCAGGCTTACGGCTTGCCCAGCGCCGCGCTGCCCAAGCCCTAGCCCTACCCCGCGCCGGCCTTGCCGTGCAGCCCGCATCCGTGCTATAGTAGGTCAGCTACAAATGGGAAGCTCTCGCCGCGCGGCGCCGGCACCTGGGGTGTGCCCATCGTAGGAGGGGTGCGGCGTTCGGACCGGGCGGGTGGACTCCGCGTCTATTAACGGCGGCCTCGTAACCGGCCGCGCGGCCAAAAGGAGACCCCGATGGCGCGTGAAACATTCCAACAACAGTTGCAAGAGGTGCAAGACCAGGTGCTGGCCCTGGGCCGCCTGGTCAACGCGGCCGTGGCGCGCTCGACCCAGGCACTCCAGACGCGCGACCCGGCGCTGGCCCAGGCCGTCCTGGCCGCCGATACGGTGATCAACGAGGCGCGCTTCCGCATCGAAGAGCAGGCGCTGCTGCTGCTCGCCACCCAAGCGCCGGTGGCCGGCGATCTGCGGCGGCTGGCGGCGGCGCTCAGTATCGTCACCGACTTGGAGCGCATGGGCGACCATGCCGCCGGCAACGCCCGCCTCGCCCTCCTGCTCGGCAACCGCCCGCCCCTGCACGCCCTGATCGACATTAGCCGCATGGCCGTCATCTGTCAAGAGATGTTGCAGGCCGCCCTGGCCGCCTATGTCGCCGCCGACGCGCTGGCCGCCTATCGGGTCACCCTGCGCGATGATGAAGTAGACCAGCTCTACGACCAGAGCTACCGCATCCTGCTCACCTATATGCTGGCCGACCCCGCCACCATCAGCCCCGCCACCCACCTGCTCGCGGTCGGCCATAACCTGGAGCGCATCGCCGACCGCGTGACCAACATCTGCGAACGGGTCGCCTTCCTCGTCACCGGCCACATGACCGAGATCCCCAGCGCCGCGCCGCCCGCGCCGCCCGCGCCGCCCGCGCCCGCCCAGCACGCCCGCCGCAGCGCCCGCCCCGCCGACTGACCGCCCCGTGCCCCAGACACCAACCGGCCCGTGAGCATTGCTCACGGGCCGGTCGGCTAGGCGGGCGGCGCATCTTGTGCACCGGCCCCACCGGGCTTACCGCGTCGGCGTGTTGGCCGGGCAGGTGCTCAACGGATTGGTGACGGCCAGGTAGACGATCTTGGCGATCTGGCCGCGGAAGGCATAGTTGTTGGGCCGGAA
>JBBRPH010000110.1:0-11352 GCA_038228295.1 Chloroflexia bacterium
CTGGGGCGTGCCGACGCATATTCTGTCGGTCGCGCAGTTAGCGCGCCAGGGGGCGGGGCCGCTGGACCTCTGGGCGTTGCTGGCGTTCGCCGGCTTCACGGTGTTTGTGGCGCTGACGTGGCTGTGGCAGCCGCGCCGCCCCCGACTGGCAGCCACGCCGGGGGGTGCTGACGCGATCCTGCTGTTGGCGTTGCAGCTTTATGGGGCGACGATGCTGCTGACCTCGATCCATGAGAATCACCTGCTGGGCGCGCTGCCGCTGCTGGCGCTCGCGGCGGGCTGGACCACGGCGCAAGGCGCGCCGGCCCGTCGCCTGTGGGCGCTCTATGCCGCGCTGTCTGCCGTCGCCGGCGCGAACTTGCTGCTGTTCTACGGCCTGGGCGACGGGCAAGCCCACCCGTTGCCTCGCTTCTGGTTCGGCTTCGACGGCAGCGTGGCGGTCGCCGCCGCCAACACGGCGCTGTTCGCCGCCTGCTGCGTCGCCTGGGCGCGGCGGCGTGCGCCGAGTTCTGAATTCTGAATTCTGAGTTCTGAATTAACGACTGATGACTGACAACCGACGACCGGACCACGGACCACGGACCACGGACCACGGACCACGGACCACGGACCACGGACCACGGACCACCGACCACCGACCACGGGAGGCACCCATGCAGGCATTTGAGATCGCGGAACTGTTAGCGAGCCAAGCGGCGACGGGGCGCGCCTATTACGAGTTCATCAGCATCCCGGCGCTCAGTGTGGGGCTGTATACGCTGCCCACCGGCAGCAGCGACCCGCAGCAGCCGCACACGGAGGATGAGGTCTACTACGTCGTCAGCGGGCGGGCGGTGCTGCGCGTGGGCGACGAAGACCAGCCGGTGACGACCGGCAGCGTGGTGCTGGTGGCCGCCGGGGTGCCCCATCGCTTCCACAGCATCACGGTGGACCTGACGGTGCTGGTCTTTTTCGCCCCGGCGGAGTATAGCCGGGCGGCGCGGACCTGAAACGTGAGGCGTGAAACGTGAAACGTGAAACGTGAGGCGTGAAACGTGAGGCGTGATGACAGATTGCGTATCGCGTATTACTTTAGCTCAGTGCTGAGGTAACTGCGGTTGATGCAGTACCTTCACGTTTCACGTTTCACGTTTCACGTTTCACGTTTCACGCCTTCGCTTCCAGGCGTGGGAACAGCGGGTGGGCGGGGCCGACAGCGGTGCCGGGGGGCAGGCCACCCCAGCGCGTGGCGGCGGCGTAGGGCAAGACAGGGGCTTCCGCGAGGCCGAGTTGCGCGGCCAGGGCGGGCGCGGTGGCCGGCAGGAAGGGCGTGAGATGCACCGCCAGCAGGCGCAACGCTTCGGCCAAGTTGTACAGCACGCTGTCGAGCCGACTGCCGGCGGCAGCATCGTCTTTGGCCGTTTTCGCCAGCGTCCAGGGCTGGTTGAGTTCCACATACTGGTTCGCGCTTTTCACCAGTTCCCAGATCGCGGCCAGCGCATCTTGCGGGTCGTAGCGGTCCATCGCTTCAGCCACGCGGGCGGGCAAAGCGTCGGCCAGGGCGATCACCTCGCGGTCCAGCGCGGTCGGCGCGGCGGGGGCCGGCACCCGGCCCGCCCGGTAGCGCCCGATCATGCTGACCGTGCGGTTGAGCAGGTTGCCCAGGTCGTTCGCCAGATCGCTATTATAACGGCTCTCGAACTTGGCGTAGGTGAAGTCGGCATCGGCGGTCGGGTGGATTTCGCGCAGCAGGAAGTAGCGCACGGCGGCGGCCCCATATTGCTCCACCAACTCATAGGGGTCAATCACATTGCCCAGCGACTTGCTGATCTTCTGCCCGTCGGCGGTAATGTAGCCGTGGACAAACAGCGTGCTGGGCGGCGGCGCGCCTGCCGAGAGCAGCATCGCCGGCCAGTAGACGGCGTGGAAGCGGATCACGCCTTTGCCGATGGTGTTGACGCGCTCTGCGGTGGCCCCCCAGTAGTGGCGATAGAGCGGCCCGTCGTCGGCGTAGTCCAGCGCCGTGATATAGTTCGCCAGCGCATCGAACCAGACATACATCACCTGGCTGGGGTCGCCGGGCACCGGCACGCCCCAGTTGCGCGCCCGCGCGACCGAGCGCGAGATGCTGAAATCTTCCAGCCCCATGCGGATAAAGCTGAGGACTTCGTTGCGCCGGCCGGCGGGGATGATGCGTAGGCGGCCCGACTCGATCAGGTCCAGTAGTTGCGGGCCGTAGCGCGCGAGGCGGAAAAAGTAGTTCTCCTCGTCCACTTCGTCGGGGCGCGTCAGGTGTTCCGGGCACAGCCCCTGCGGAGTCAGTTCGGTGGGCGTGTAGAATTGCTCACAGCCCACGCAGTAAAGGCCGTGATAGGTCTTGCGGTAGATGTCGTCGCGCGCCGCGCAGGCCGCCCACAGCTTGGCCGCGCCGGGCGCGTGGTGCGGGTCGCTGCTGGTGCGGATAAACTGATCAAACGACAGGTCCAGCAGCGGTTTCAGCCCCGCAAACACGGTCGCGTTGCGCGCCACGAGTTCGGCGGTGGAGATGCCCTCCGCTTCGGCAGCCTGCACGTTTTTGAGGCTGTTTTCGTCGCTGCCGCTCAGAAAGTAGACATCGTGGCCGATCTGCCGGTGGTAGCGGGCAAAGGTGTCGGTCTGCACGATCTCCAGCGCGAAGCCGATATGCGGGCGCGCGTTGACATAGGGGATGGCCGTGGTGATGTAGTAGACCGGGCGGGGCGCGGCGGGCGCGTCGTCGGCCGGGGCCGCCGTGGGTTCTAGAGTCATGGTGGTACCTCCTTCATAAAATACAAAAGGCGCTCCGATCCCACCAGGGACGAGAGCGCCGCTCGTGGTACCACCCTGAGTTCGCCGGCCCGTCGCCGGGGCGGCCTCACCGGCCCGGCCGTGCGCGGGGCAGGGCGGGCCAAGCCCGCTAACGGGGGCCAAGCGGCACGGCTTACTGCGATCCCAGGCGGATCGGTTGGGCCGGCGGCTCAAGGGTCATTTCGCCGGTGGGGGCGGTCGCCGCGTCACAGCGCAGGCGGCTCTCTGGGGGCCACGCCCCGCCGGGTACTTGTCCCTCTCAACGCCGTTGAGTATGCGGCACCGCCGAGGCGGCGCACGGTCTAGCCCCATTATACGGCCCCCGTGCCTGCGCCCGCAACCTGCTTTCGACGGAGGCGCGGCTCGGTCGTTAGTTCTAGGCCCGCATTATGCGTAGCCGGGCGGTATACAGCGCGTGGGGAGGGACGAGTATGGACGACGAAAGGCCGGCGGACGGGCGCGCGGGGTTGCGGGTGGGTTGTGCGGGGTGGGGCATCCCGGCGGCGGCGGCGGCAGCGTTTGGCGCGGGACCGAGCGGGTTGGCGCGCTATGCCACGCGCTTCGCGGCGGTGGAGATCAATTCGAGCTTCTACCGCCCCCATCGCCCGGCGACCTATGCGCGCTGGGCGGCCACGGTGCCGCCCGGCTTCCAGTTCGCGGTCAAAGTGCCCAAAGCGATCACGCACACGCAACGGCTGGTGGCCGCCGAGCCGGCGCTCGACGCATTCCTGGCCGAGTGCGGCGCGTTGGGGCCGGCACTAGGGCCGCTGTTGGTGCAACTGCCGCCCAGCCTGGCTTTCGACGCGCCCGTGGCGGCGGCCTTCCTGACCGCGCTGCGGGCGCGCTTTGCCGGCGCGGTGGTCTGCGAGCCGCGCCATGCGAGCTGGTTTGGGGCGGAAGGCGATGCGCTGCTAGCCGCGTTTCAGGTGGCGCGGGTGGCGGCGGACCCGGCGGTCGTTGCGGCGGCGGCTAGGCCGGGCGGCGGACGCAGCCTAACCTATTACCGGCTACACGGCTCGCCGCGCATCTACTACTCCACCTATCCCGCCGCGACACTGGACACGCTGGCTGCCGCCGTCCGCGCCGCCCTACCGACCGGGCCGGTCTGGTGCATCTTCGACAACACCGCTGCGGGCGCCGCCACGGATAATGCGCTCGATCTGCTGACGCGGCTGCCCCTACCCTAGCTGTTAAACGGCACGCGACACATTCACCCTAGCGGCCTGCGCCGTCGTCCCAACAGAACCCCCTCTGTTAGGCGACTGCTCTCCGCTAGATGCTGTTATTATAGCACAGATGTTCTTACCCTGTCAATAGGGCGGGACGGCGTATTTGTTACCGCCGCGCCGCTAAGGACGGGTGCCGGCTGTGGATCAGGGGTCGGGGTTAAGGTGACAGGGAAGAGTGCTAGGGTATCACCGGCGCTAGGGGGAGGGTATCAGGCGCTAGGGGGAGGGGATCAGACGCTAGGGGGAGAGTATCACCGGCGCTAGGGGGAGGGTATCACCAGCGATAGACAAACTATACGTATATTAACTAGACTTAAAGGAAAGAACGCTCTCTCTCTCTCACGCGCTTACGCGCGAGGCACGGCTCCTGGACGGACGGACGGTAAATTGGTGGATAACTGTGCAGCTTTGCCTATTGCATATTGCCGCAATTGGCCGTATAATAAAAGCAGATACCGTATTCCTGCGGCGCTAGGCACTCGACCCCCCGATGCCGGCCCGCCCGTTCCGAATGGCATAGTTCTTGATTAGTGCTCCGTTGTATTAGCCGTCACACGAAAAGGAGCCGTATTCATGCCTGCTGACCATCGCCGCGAGGATCATCACGACGCGCACCGGCCCGCCCGGCGCGAAACCGAGGCCGGCGCCGCGCGCCACGAAGCGCCTCCGCCCGCCGTCGCGAACCTCAGTATGCCGACGGGCCTGGGCGAGCGCGGTAACGCCGCCTCCAACGTCGCCACCATCCAGCGGTTGCAGGCCACCTACGGCAACCAGGCCACTCGCGCGTTGGTCCAGCGCCTCACCGTCAGCCGCGCCCCGGCCCCGCCCGTCGCCGCGCCCGCGCAAGAAGACGCCAAGCTGGCCGCACTGCTCGACAAGCTGACCAAACAGAACCAGGAACTGGAGCAGGAAAACGCCCAACTGCGCGCCGAGAGCGCCAAAATCAGCGCCCTCAGCGACCACAGTCGCCAGTTGGAAACCGAGATCCACGCCACGCTGGGCGAGATCCAGGCCGCCACCCACCCCACGGCCGCCACGACTAGCGACGGCCCGCCCGCGCCTGTCACACCCGCCGCCACGCCGGCCCACCCCAGCACGTCGCACACCGTGCGCCACACAGCGCCCGCCGCCACGCCGACGGTGGAGCCGGATGCGCCCGCCGTCGCCGCCGCCGGCGCGCCTAGCCCGACCGTCGCCCGCCGCCTGGAGATGCGCCGGCAGATCGGCGACCTCAACAGCGAAATCGCCCGCCTGCAACACGCCGGCGGCTCGCAGGCCCAGATCGCAGACCTGCGCCAAAAGAAGGCCGTGCTGGCCCACGCCCTGCTCGCCACCGCGCACGAATACAAGCAGTTCGACTCGCGCTGGGGCGGCGAGCAATACGGCACCAACACGATCAAGGGTTCCGGCTGCGGCCCCACCTCGTTGGCGATTGTGCTGAACTACCTGAACCAGGAAGACCCGGAGCATCCCAAAGAGATCCGGCCCGACGAAACCGCCGGCTATGCGCTGGCCGCCGGGGCGCGCGTGCCCAACGTCGGCACCTCCGGCCCAACCATGATCGCGCACCTCGACCACAAGAACTGGCGGCAGTTCCACGGCGAGCGGTTCCACGGCGAACAGATCAGCCTCAGCCAGGCCGTAACCGAATTGGGCAACGGCAACCCGGTGATTTTCAGCGGCCACAATATTCGCGGCACGCGGCACGACGGCAAGCTGTCGAAGCCCTATGGCGGGCACTTCATGGTCCTGAGCGGGGTCAACGAAAGCGGCACCGTGTTCAACGTGCTCGACCCCGGCCGGCGCGAGGCCACCGACATTGAGACGATCACCCACGCCGAACTGGCCGCCCATGCGCGTGGCTTCTACATCGTGCGGCGGGCGGGCGGCCACGGCACCCCCGGCGCGCAAACCGCCGACCCCGCCACGCAGACCGGCGGCACCCCCGCCGGCGGCCACAGCGGTCACAGCGGTCACAGCGGCCACACGCCCGCCCCCGCCGGCAGCTCGCAGGCCACGCCCGCAACCACGGCCGGCGGCGGCGGGCGGCAGATCAGCGCGCGCGGCGTGCGGATGATCGCCCAGTACGAAAAATTCTCCGCCAAACTTTACAACGACGACGCGGGCCACTGCACCATCGGCTACGGCACGCTGGTCCATCGCGGCCCGATCAACGGCAGCGAACCGGACGAGTTCAAGCGCGGTATCAGCGAGGCCCGTGCGATGGAACTGCTGCGCCAGGAGACCACCGCCGATGCCGAAACGATCAACAGCCACGTCCGCGTGCCGCTGAACCAGGACCAGTTTGACGCGCTGGTGGTCTTCACCTACAACGTCGGGCAGAACGGCTTCAGCACTTCGACGCTGGTGCGCGTGCTCAACCAGGGGCATTACGACCAAGTGCCCGCGCAAATGGAACGCTGGAACCATGCCGGCGGCCGGGTTATGCGCGGCCTGACCACGCGGCGCGCCGAAGAAGCCGCCCTGTTCAGCCAGGGCACCGCCGCGCTGGGCCACACGCCCGCCGCCGCGCCTGCGCCGCCCGGTCACACCGGCGGCACCCCGGCCCCGGCCGGCCACACCGCCGGCACGCACACCGCCGGCACTGCGCCCGCCCCGACCGGCACGCCCGACACCGGCGGGCGGCAACTCAGCCATAACGGCGTGCAGCTTATCTCCAGCTTCGAGGGCTTCGACGCGCATCTCTACAACGACAGCGCCGGCCACTGCACCATCGGCTACGGCACGCTGGTCCATCGCGGCCCGATCAACGGCAGCGAGCCGGCCGAGTTCAAGCGCGGCATCACCCGCGAACGGGCGCTCGAACTGCTGCTGCACGAAACCGCCGGCGATACGCGCACGATCAACAGCCACGTCCGCGTGCCGCTGAGCCAGGACCAATTCGATGCGCTAGTCAGCTTCACCTACAATGTCGGCACCGGCGGCTTCACCGGCTCGTCGCTGTTGCGGGTGCTGAACGCCGGGCACTATGATCAGGTGCCCGCGCAGATGGAGCGCTGGAACCATGCGGGCGGGCGCGTCAGTCGCGGCCTCACCAACCGTCGCGCCCAAGAGGCCGCGCTGTTCCGCCAGGGCACCGCCGCGCTGGGCCACACGCCCGCCGCCGCGCCCGCGCCCGCGCCGGCCGGTCACACCGGCGGCACCCCGGCGCCGGCCGGTCACACCGGCGGCACGCACACCGGCGGCACGCACACCGGCGGCACGCACCCCGCGCCGACCGGCACCACGCCCAGCGGCGCAAGTTGGGTGGCCCATTATCCCACCAGCAGCAGCACCGATACGCTGCACGAGCCGTTCAAAGGCCATGTCGAGTCGTTTATCCAGATCCTGCGGGCGGCGGGCGCGACCGTCTCGATCAGCGCGACCTATCGCCCGCCCGAACGGGCCTATCTGATGCACTATGCCTGGCAGATCGCCCACGGCCAAATCGCCTACGGCCATTATCCCACCACCGATCCGTTCGGCATCGGCATCAACTGGGACCACGGCAGCGCGGCGGCTTCGCAGGCGGCGGCGCAAGCGATGGTGGACGGCTACTCGATGCAGCATATCGCCGCCCTCCAGTCGCGCCACACGCAAGGCCGCGCGATTGATATGACGATCACCAACCTACCGCAGACGCTGACCCTGCCTGACGGCACCACCGCCCACCTCGGCGGCGGCAACGGCCAGACCAACAGCGCGCTCTGGCAGGTGGGAGCCGCCCACTTTAGCATTCACAAATTGGCATCCGACCCGCCGCACTGGTCCGATGACGGACACTAGGGCGACGCGGCACAGGAGTACCCTGACCCATGCGCGATAACAACACCGCCACGCGGCGCATCGTCCAGGCCGGTATACTGGCCGGCCTGGCCTTTGTGGCCGAACAACTGGTGGATCAGGCCGTCTGGCCCGACGGCTACAGCGACATGAAGCTGCTGGGCATGGCCGTCACGCGCAAAAGCCCGGCCTACTGGGCCGTCGCGTTGCCCTGGCACCTGCTCAATTCCATCGGCTTTGCCATGCTCTATGCGCGTGTGATTGGCCCGCGCCTGCCGGGGCCGCCGCTGCTGCGCGGCGTCATCCTGGCCCTGGCCGAAAACAACGGCCTCTGGTTCCCCGGCCTGCCGGTGATCAACCGCGTCCACCCCGCCATACAGGACGGCACCATCCGCCCGCTACGCACCGGCGGCACCGACTGGCTGGTCGGCAACCTGCGGCACCTCGCGCTGGGGCTCGTACTCGGTGCGCTGTGCCCCTTGCCTCCGCGCCGCTGACCAATAGGCTATTGACAAGCCGCTGTGCCTTGCTATAATTAAGCAAGCCTATTTACTATCTCAAATGGACCGTAATCTACGCGCGTATCCCTTGCCGCCGATGCGTCGCTTACGCACGGATCTAACCGTGCGTCACAGGACAAGGACGAATGGCCCAACCTACGCTTGACACACTGGAACTGTACGACATTATCGTAGCCGGCGGAGAAACCGTGGCCTCCAACAGCCAGGCCACCATGCAAGAGATCAGCTATCGCATTGAAGGCGGCATCCGTGCCTCGGCCACCCGTGGCGTGTTCTACGCCTCGTTCCAGCAGCTTTCACGCTTTGCCGACCAGATCCACCGCTACCGCGAACTGGCCCCCCATTGCCGGCAGATTTACGTCTTCGGCATCCCCGACTGGACCCCGCCCGCCATTGAAGGCGTGACCTATGTGCCGCTGGACCCGGCCGCCGGGCTGGTCAAAGAGTGGTTTCTGGTCTACGACACGCCGGGCTTCTTCACCAGCCTGATCGCGCACGACCTGACCGGCCTGGCGGTGCCCAGTGCCCAGCGGGTGTTCAAGGGTGCCTGGACCTTTCAGGAAAAGGTCGTGCAGGCGTTGCGGACGGCGCTCGAAACCGCGCTCGATCTGCCCTCCCCGCCCATCGGCCGACGCGATTATGAGCAGCAGCAACGGCTGACCGCCGGCATGATCAGCGAAGTGGTCGGCAGTCTGGAACGGGGCAGCCGCGAGATCCGCCAAATGTACGAGCAGGTGCAGGCGACCAACCGCGAAAACACGCGCCTGCAAGCCATCGTGCGGCGTTATGTGGCCGGCTCCACCTGGGAAGAGGCTGAGCGCAGCAGCCGCGACGGGATCGACACGCCCAGCCAGATGCGCCTGATGACGGTCATGTTTACCGATCTGGTAGACTTTACCCGCTTCAGTGAAGCGCACCGTCCGCAAGAAGTCGTGCCGGCCCTCAACGGCTACTTCTGGTGGATCAGCCGCATCGTGGCCCAGTACGGCGGTGAGATCAACAAATACACCGGCGACGGCGTGCTGGCCGTGTTCCCCGACCCGCGCCGCGCCCTGGTGGCGGGGGTCGAAATGCTGACCCGGCTGGCCGAGTGGAACACCCAGCGCAACGCGGTCGGCCGGCAGCCGCTGCAAACGCGCATCGGCATCAACACCGGGCGGGCGATTGTCGGCACCATCGGCGGCCCCGACCGCCAGGACCGCACCGTGCTGGGCGATACCGTCAACACCGCCGCGCGCCTGCAAAGCGCCGCCACGCCCGACACCGTGCTGATCAGCGATGCCACGTTCCAGGCCGCCGGGCAGCCGACCGGCTACCATAGCCGGCGCCTGCTCCAACTCAAAGGCAAAGCCGAGCCTCTCGCGGCCTATGAATACGCCCAGGACACCCTCATCACCGCCGACACCGCCGCGCTTGATGACGCGCCGCCGGCACCGGCAGACGAGAGCTAGTCCGGCGGACCCGCAGCACGGAGCCACGGCCGGCGGCGGCGCGGCGCCATAACGTTGTGGTCATCGCGCTCCTCAACAACCCGCCCCGGCAATCGCAATTGCCGGGGCGGGGATTCTCTATACGGTTTAGCAGCCGCCGCCGTTCTCACAATCGCAATCGCAGTCACATGGGCACTCGGTTTCGCAGCACATGGGTCTCACCTCCTTTCCTGTCGGGTAGCGGGCAGCGCGTTAGGGTTTGCGGGCGCGGATAAACGCCCCGGCGAACAGGCCGTCAGCCCCTTGCAGCGCGGCGGAGGGCAGGGTGTCGCTGCCGCAGCAGCTTGCGGCCCCGGCCAAGTCCGCGCCGCCATAGGAGCACGTGATCTCGATGCCGATGTCGGTGAAGCCGGCTGCGGCCAACAAGGTGCGGTAGCGGTCTTCGTGTAGCGCGCCGGCGATGCAGCCGGTCCACGCGGCCACGCTCTGCAAGATGGCCGCGTCGGGCGTGCCGCGCAGCACCACGTCGGAGACGGCGAAGCGCCCGCCCGGTTTCAGCACGCGAAACGCCTCGCGCAACACCGGCGCTTTGTCGGCGGCCAGGTTGATGACGCAGTTGGAGATGATCACATCCACCGCCGCGTCGGGCAAGGGCACGGCCTCAATATAACCTTTCAGGAACTGCACGTTGGTCGTCCCCGCCTCCTGGCGGTTGCGCTCGGCCAGGGCCAGCATCTCATCGGTCATGTCCAGCCCATAGGCAAAGCCGGTCGGCCCGACGCGCTTGGCCGACAGCAGCACATCAATGCCGCCGCCGCTGCCCAGGTCCAGCACCGTTTCGCCGGGGTGCAGTTGGGCCAGCGCGGTCGGGTTGCCGCAGCCCAGCGAAGCCAGCAGCGCCGCCGCCGGGATCTCGCCCGCCTCTTGCGCGCTATACAGGTTGGCCGTAATCGGGTCCGCCGCTGCCGTCGGCGTGCAGCAACTACTGCCCGCGCCCGCCCCGCAACAGCCCTGGTCCGCGTTCACCCGCAGCGCCGCCTGACCGTAGCGCTGCCGCACCTGCTCGCGGATGCCCGGTTCCACCGTCGTACTATCAGTCGTCATAGTGAGAAACCTCCCTTATTTGCATTGATAATATTCGATATAGCCGCCGAAAAAAGAGGCCACTGCCGCAGCGCAAGTGACCCGCCTATTCGCGTTAAGCTCAGTATAGCACAAGAATTGAAGATTGTCAATATAGCAGCTTAAACATCCACGGGTCTTACCGCTGCCCACAGGAACGCCGCGTGCTACACTAGCACGCGGCGTTCTTCACGGTTCACCCTGCCTGCGCCTGTAGCGGCCGGCTCCGGCCCCCGATCAGCACCTCATGTCCAGGGTTCGATTTCGTCTTCATACAGCGTCAAAAGGTCAATAGTGTGATTGTCGGCATCGAAAAACTCCACCTCATAGCCCGGCTCCTGCACATCATGGACATCTACGATTATCCCGCGATCTGTGGTAGTCACCGCCCGTGGAACGTCGAGTTGGGTGAAAGGATGATCGGAGATAGTAAGTCTGTCGTGCTTCAACCGCACCGGCTGA
>JBBRPH010000111.1:0-11297 GCA_038228295.1 Chloroflexia bacterium
CGCACGCCGGCCAGTGTCTACCACGCGCCGGCGAATCGGCCGAGCTAAGACGATTCGATTCGATTTCGATGTGCTGTGACGGAGGATCGATCTCACTTAACAAATCGCCCTTTTGCTGTCTTGACAAACGGGATCACTTTAGCTGGGCGTGAAGGAGTTCATCCATCGGCTGCAACAATCTGCGGAACTCCAGGGCTGCACGGTGCTGCTACTGAGTTCGCGGGAGAACCGCGCCGCCGCCGGGGAGGAGATTGATCTCCAGACGACGGTGGATGGGCTGATCGACCTCAGCCGGCAGCGGCGGGGCGTGCGGGTGGTGCGGGAGCTGGAAGTCGTCAAGTTGCGCGGCAGTAACTACCTGCCCGGCCCGCACGTGCTGGACATTACGGCGACGGGCCTCACGGTCTACCCCCGGACGGAGGTCCTGCTCACGGCACCGGCGGGCGGGGGACCCCCGGCGGCGGCGAGTCGGGAGCGGACGGCGTTCGGCATCCCGCCCCTGGATGCGATGCTCCAGGGCGGGGTCTTCTGCGGCTCGACCACAGCGCTCCTCGGGCCGTCGGGTAGTGGCAAGACCATCCTGGGGCTGCTGTTCCTGGCGGAAGGCACGCGCCGGGGCGAGGCGGCTCTCTACTTCGGCCTTAATGAGCCTCCGCCCGTGCTCATTGACGCGGGCGAGCAGATCGGACTGCCCTTCACCCGGCTGGTGGCGGCGGGGCAGATCGAGGTCGTCTGGCAAATGGCGACCGAGGTGGCGTTAGATGTCCTGGCCCAGGAGTTATTAGCCCGCGTCCAGGCGCGCGCGATCCGCCGGATCTTTATTGACGGGCTGGATGCGTTCCGCGACCTCAACCTCTATGCCGAGCGGCTCGCGCCGTTTTTCAGCGCGCTGACGACGGAGCTGCGGGCACGGGGGGTCACCACGCTCGTCTCGGTCGAGTTGCCGTACCTGTTCGGCCCCACGGTGGAGTTGCCGATCCAGGGCTTGTCGGCGCTGGTGGAGAACATCATCTTCCTGCGCTATGTGGAGCTGCGGTCGCACCTCTACCGGCTGATCTCGGTGCTGAAAACGCGGCGCAGCGGGCACGACCCGGCCTTACGCCAGTTTACGATCAGCGCGACCGGCATCACCATCGCGAGTACGTTCGAGAGCGCGGAGGCGATCCTGACCGGGGTGGCACGCTCTGTGCCTAGCGGTGCGCTAGGGAGCGCGTACCCCGTGTGGAGTGACCCTCCCGCCCCGGCACGGGCGGAGCCGCCCGCCGCACGGACGTAGGTAGGTAGCCGATGCCCACGATCCTGATCGTAGATGATGAACGATCCATTGTCGAGGTTCTGAGCATCGTGTTCGAGGACAATGGATATCGCGTGCTGCGCGCGGGCAACGGCCGCGAAGCGTTGGCACGGCTGGCGCAAGCTCCGGTGGATGTGGTGCTCTCGGACCTGATGATGCCGCAAATGGACGGGTCGGAGCTGTGTCGGCAGCTGCAGGCCGCTGTAGCGTGGCAAGCTATCCCGGTGATCTTGATGAGCGCGGTGGCCGCGCTAGCGACGCACGCGGGGTGCCGGTACGCGGCCGTTCTGCCCAAGCCGTTTGATCTGGACACGCTCCTCACCACCGTCGCACGGGTGCTGGGGGCGGCCGGTGGGGGCGCCTAAGCGCCCGGTTAATGGTGGCCGCGCTCAAGCGGGTGGCCGGGGCCGGGTGGGTACGCCACTAGGCCGGCGAAGGCGCGACCAGGGGCGGCACACCTAGCCCCACCCTGCGCTATGCCGGCGTGCGGCAGCGGTGGCGGAACAACCGCAGAGCCGCACGCCGGATGGGGGCAGAATTAGGCACACTGCTGCGCCGTTTTCTCGCCACAAGTCATGCACGCCGGTGCATAGTCGGCGGAGGCCAGGGCTGCACGGGTGCGGGCAAACGCAAAACGTTCGCTCTTGTGGCCCCCGCAACGCTGCGCGCTAGGCCGGGGCGCGGCCATTTGCGCATAGGTCGCTTCGTGTCGGAAGATCAAGATCCTGTCAGAATTCAGCACTCGTCCCCGGACCCCCGCTGTCAGCTTGACTCCACCGGCACACTGGCGTAGTCGGCCAGGGCCGTAGCGACTTGGCTGGAGTCCGCCTGCCGACCGTTGCTGTCCATCTTGAGGTCGCGGTCGGCCAGCCGTAGCAGCACATCATACTGCGGCCCGAAAATGGGCACTCCGCCGGCAAAGCCGATCAGCACGGTGCTTTTCTTGATCAGCACGCTGCGGATAGCCGTCAACGGGCTGACGGGCACCCCGTTATAGCTCAGGCGGTCCGCCGTCCGATCCAGCACATAGGTATCCGCCTTGTTCCAGTAGGTCACGGCGCCCCAGATACCCAGCCCGGCCAGCACTACGCCGATCCCGGCCAGCACCCAGAGCAGGGTCGCACCGCCGCCGCTCGCCCCCAGGGCCAGCAACGCCGATAGCCCCACCATGAGGACACTGAGCAAGATCACCGCCCCATACGTGACAACCTGGTACTTCCGCTTCACGACCAGTTGCGCCCCCACTTGGGCAACTTTTACCATCCGTCCCCGCTCCTTTCAGCCCGTTCTGGTAAGGTAAGTCGTCAGGGGGGAGTACAGCAAAGCGTGTGCCGGCGGCAACAAACCAGCGCCGGGCTAGCGCCCCGCGCCCGGTGACATGGGGCGAGCGCATCCGCCGGGTCGGCGGTGCGGGCTGCCGCTTACGCGCGCGCCTGCCGCTCGTCCAGCCCCAACCATAGGTCGGCCCCCGCCGCGTGTAAGGGGTAGGTGCCGCTACACGCGCGCACCGCGATGCCCCAGCTTTGTAGCCGGCCGGTTAGCGCCAAGTCATAATACTGCGGCTGCGCTCAGCCCCGCAGCCGCCGGGCGCCCGGCGCCTTCGCCGCCGCCGGCACAAAGCGCACCTGCCGGCGGGGGGCGTCCCAGATCAACGGCACCCAGTAGCCTAAGTGGGTGCGGGCGGCGGGGCTGAAGCGCAACACGCCCGCCGCCTGCACCGTGGCGTAGAGGCCGTCGGCGGGCTGCGGGGCGCTTTTGCCGTAGCCGGGCGCCGTAAAGGGCTGCCAGGGGGGGGCGGGGGCGACGAATCCATCGGGGCGGGTCCTCTCTCCTGCGTGCGGCGGCGGGTCCCGGCAGACGGGGCCGGGTGTACGACCGGACCGCACGTTTCATACCGCCGGTGCGGCGGCCCCGGCGTGTAAATGGCAGCGGACGTTGGGGTCTGGCCCCCCTTGTGGTGATCGGTGGTTTAGTTTATGCCGGCCGCAGTAGTGCGTATAGCACTCCATAGTCAGGGCAACAGCTGCTCTGGCTACGCTCACCCGGCGGGGGTGGGGCTCCGCCGGCGCGCAACGACAAGGGGTAGGTCTTACATCGCCGGCGGGCGGCGGCTCAGGATCACCGCAGTACGCATGGTGCGCTCCTGCCGCAGGGTGCGCCGGCCCCCATCCGCAGCGATGGCCCTCGCCTTGCTCTAGCTGCTCCGGCCCCGGCCCTATAGAGGCCGGGCGGCGCAGAGGCCGCCCGGCCCGGCGGGCCACGGGCTGTGACTATGGTGTAGGGCATGGGCGGTTACGCACCGCCGCCCGGAAAGGACGTTGCGTTGCTCGCCCCGCGCGATCCCTGGCTCGCCGCCCTCATCCGCCGCCATCAGGCGGCGCTGGCGGCGGAACTCGCTGCCGTGGCCCAGCAGACGATCCCCTTTTATCACCGCACGCCGCACGCGACCCTGGAAGCCAGTTTCGCCCGCTTCTATGCGGCCCTCGCGACCGCTGCGGCAGGCGATCTAGACCCCTTGCGGAGCTATCTGACAACCGTGGTGGCCGTGCGGTTGGCGGCGGGGGTGGAAGCGCAGCAGTTCATCGCCTTAGCGCAGCTGACCACCGGCGGGGTGCGGGGGCTGATCGAAGCGGAACGGGCGACGCAGCCCGACCACGCGAGCCTGGCGACGCAGCAATTCACCGGGCTCTTGATGACGATCCGGTTGATCCTCAGCGAAGTGAACCTGCGCCGCTTGACGCAGCCCCCCGCCCCCTGAGGGCCGGGCGGGCGGGCGGGCGGCCACCAAGCAGCGGATGATTTCTGTAGCGGTCATGGATCTATCCTAGCACTAATTGCCCTGGCGGATACGGGCGTATCCGCCGGGCGGGGGGGTTGGTCAGGACTCCGGCACCCAGCCGTTGCCGGTCCAGACAAAGCCCAGCAGTTCCGCCGCCTCGATGCAGTCCGCATCGCTGCGCCCGTCTACGTTCTCCACGTCGCCCAGGTTGTGCAGTAAATCGCGGGCATAGATCGCCTTATAGCCGAACGGGTCGGCGGGGCGATCCGGCAGCGGCGGATACTCCGGCACCGCACCGGCGGGCTGACGGGATCGGCGCGGCTCCGGCAGTAGCACGGCCGCGCGTAGCGCCGCTTGCGCGGCGGGGGCAGCGCCCAATAATCGCGGATGTCCATCTGACGCTCCTTGTCGGCCTACCCCCGGCGGATACGCCCGTATCCGCCGGGGAGCGCACCGGCTATGCGGCGGGGGCCGCTGCTACCCCTGGCGGCGGGGGGGGCCGGCCGGCTCCGGCGCGGGTTCCGCCAAGACCACCGCCCGCGCCTGTTCGGTCAGGGCCGCGATCGCGGCCTGGATGCGCTCCTGCTGCATCCCCAACAGGTCGGCGTAGATTTGGGCGCGCTCTTTAATGCGCTTGTAGGCGGTCAGCCGTTCGGTCATGGTCCCCTCGTTGACCGTACCGGGGGCCGCATCCTGCAAGCGTTGCCAGGCGGTCCGCAGCACGGCCCGGTCGGCGGTGAACGCACTATGCACCGCCTGGGCCAACTGCCGGCGGGCCTGCGCCCGGTCCCGCCCGCCCCGCGCCCAAAACTGCGGCGCCTGGCCGGCGCGGTGGGGCACGGCGGCTGGCACGGCGCGCAAGCGTTCCAGCGCCGGGCGGGCGGCGGCATTGCGGATGCGCGGGGCGGCCCGGTTGTGGACTCTGTAGGCTACCACTGTGCCGCACCCGGACCGTTTTTCGACCGGGCTGGGTACATTGCGATAAACTTGTTCAGCGGGTCAGTCGTCTCCTGTATGCCCTGATCCGCCTGCCGGAACAGTTAGTGTCGCGCCGCTCTAACCTTGAAATTCACGAATGATGGAAAACTTACTTGATACGCTGCATGAAGTATAGTATCCTGCGCGTGGTTGACCGCGCTGTGTGAAAATTACCTTCGGCCTCTAGGAGTACCCACCATGTATAACCGTCTTTGCACCGTCATGGTCCTGCTTGGCTTTCTGACGCAAAATCTTTTCGCCCCGGTGCGGCAGGCCAATGAGGCGCAGGCGCTCGCGGCCGCGCCGGGTCCCGCTACCGCTACTGCGCCGGCCCCTAGCCCCCGCCTGGCGCCGGCGGCGCTCGTTCTGCAGGCGGCCGCTCTGCCGGCGGCGGTGCCCGCTCTGCCGGCGGCGGCCCCGGATCGGGCCCCGGCCGCCGCGGCCGGCCAGTCACCCTATATGCCCTTAAGTCCCAAGTACGAGACGAGCGAGTTAGGCGGCTGCAACCCTAGTAGCGGCCAAAGCACGTGCAACGAGGCCGATCCGGTAACCATGCCGACGGGGAACTTCTGGCGCACTTTCGCCGATCTCACGGTGGCGGGGCGCGGCGCCGCCTTGCAGTTCACCCGGACCTATAACTCCCTGCCCGCGAACCTTAATAATCCGCCCGGCCGGCTGGGCAGTCCCGGCTGGACCGACAATTACAATATGAGCGTCAGCTTCACCTGTGACTACTTTCAGTGCTATGGTCGGCGCTGGATTGTCACTCAGGAAAACGGTAGTACGGCGCTGTTCAATGATACGGGGGGTCCTAATTACCCGGCCCGCGAAGGCGCGCACGCGACCCTTATCAGCAATACGCTAGGGTCCTTCGTATTTACGCGCAACGCCGGGCAAACCAAATATTACTTCCATCACTGTGATGGGGGCAACGGGCCCTGTGCCAACACCAGCGATCCGCTCGCCGGCAAACTTGAGCACAGCGTGGATCACGACAACTACACGACGACGCTGGCCTATACCAGCACGGGAACTCTGGCCGGGTCCCTCAATACGGTTACGGATCCCGCCGGACGCAACCTCCAGTTCAGCTATAGCCAAGTGGGCACCCTGTGGCTGCTGACCCGCGTGCAGGATCCGACCGGCCGCCATGTGGATTACAGCTATGATGCGGCCCATAATCTGCGGACCGCGACCGATGTCGCCGCGCAGCAAAGTAGCTATACCTACGATAGTTATCATCAGCTGCTCACGCTGACTGATCCGCGCAGCGGGGTGGTCACCAATACCTACAGTGGCTCGGATGGGAAAATCAGTCGGCAAGTGGACCCGCTGGGGAATGCGTTCAATTTTGAGTTTGCCGGCACTAATTGCGGCGGATTCAATAGCTATACGACGGGAGTGGTGACCGATACGCGTGGCTTGGTGCGGCAGTACACCACGCCCTGTACTGCCTATGACAACCGCATCATCACCGCGACGATCAACCCCAATCTGCCGGATCAGGCGGTGTGGCTCTTTAGTTATAAAGATGCGTCGCATCCGGGGGACCGCACCGCCACCCAGGATCCGAATGGGCACGTATATACCACCACCTATGATCTTAACGGCAACATCAGCAGCACGACGGATCCGCTGGGGCGCACCGTCGCCACGCAATACGATGCGACCAGTAACCCGACGCTGATAACCGATACGCGCGGCGTGACCACGACGCTGGGCTATGATGCCTACGGCAACCTGACCAGCATCACGCAGCCCTTGACGCAAACTCAGCAGCTGCTGACCACCACCCTGGCCTATGACCCGCTGCATCCGGGCGATCTGTTGACGGTGACCAATCCGCTCACGCAGCGTTGGACGCTACAGCACGATGCCCTCACCGGCTACATCGTGACGACCACCAACCCGCTGACCGAAACAACCAGTGTGCAGCGCAATACGCTGGGCTGGGTCACCGGCGCCCGCACGCCGCTCGGCCACACGCTGGGTTACACCTATAATAGCTACGGCGATCCGACCGTGGTGACGAACAGCCTGAGTTACACCACGACCTATAGCTACGACCCGAACCGCAACGTGAACAGCGTGAGCGATGCCAACGGGCACGCGACCCGCTACACCTACGACCTGGCGAACCGCACCACGCGCGTGACGCAGCCGGACGGCACCCATAGCGATACGTATTACGATGGGGACGGCAATGTGATCACCACCACCAACGGCCTGACCCAGACCACCAGCTATCGCTATGACGATTTTAACCGCGTAGTCGGGGCCACCGATGCCCTCACGCGCACCACCGGCTACGGCTATGACCCGGTGGGCAACCTGACGGTGCTGACCGATGCGGTGGGCTTAACGACCACCTTCGGCTACGACAGCGCCGACCAGCTGGGAACGATCCGCTACCACGACGGCGGGGTAACCGCCAATGTCAGCTATAGCTATAGCGCCCCCGGCGTGCGGACCGCCATGACCGACGGCACCGGCACCACCACGTATACGTATGACTCGCTGGGCCGGGCGACGAGCATTCAGAACGGGGCGGGGCAGACCACCGGCTACGGCTACGACTTGGCGAGTAACCGCACCCGCCTGACCTACCCCGGCAGCCAGACGGTCACCTATGCCTATGATCCTGCTAATCAGATGATCGCCGTGCAGGATTGGTTGAGCAACACGATCGGCGTTAGCTACGACCACGACGGGCAGTTGACCACGCGCAGCTATCCCAACAGCGTGAGTATGTCGGTGGGCTATGATGCGGCCGGCCAAGTGCAATCAATCGCGCACGGCGGGGCAAGTACGTTCCTGAAGTTGAGCTACAGCCGCGATCCGACCGGGCTGCTAGGCGGCGTGAGCGACAGTAGCAGCGGCAAGCACAGCTACACCCATGATACGTTGGATCGCTTGACCGGCGATAGTCTGAACGCGACGGCGGCGTTGAGTAATACCTGGGGCTATGATGCGGCGACGCAGATCACGACGACCGGCTACCAGCAAGGCACGAACCTGCCGACGAGCGGCACGCGCAGCTACGACGCCGCCAACCAACTGATCAGCCGGATCGAGCAGCAGAACGGCAGCACAACCAGCAGCTGGAGCTATAGCTTTGATGCCAAGGGCAACCGTACCAATGGACACACTACGGTCGGGGCCGTATCCACCACGAATTACACCTATAACCAAGCGAACCGCCTGACCCATCTGGTGAATAATAACAACGACTTCACCTATAGCTATAACGGCGACGGCCTACGGCTGGCGAAGAGCGGCGCGCTCTGCAATGTGCTATGCCCGCCGAGCAGCCCGACGAACTTTGTTTGGGACAGTGCGAGCGGCTTGCCGTTGCTGTTGCAAGAGCAGATCACGACGGGTAGCACGACCATCACTACCAGCTACATCTACGGCCCCGGCGGGGCGGTGGTGGAGCAGGTAGCCGGCAGCACGCCGGCCTACTACCACCCCGACCAGTTGGGCAGTATCCGCGCGCTGACCGACAGCAGCGGCACGGTGGTCCTCAGCCGCGACTATGATGCCTACGGCAACCTCACGGTCAACAGCGGCACCGCCCGCAGCCCCTTCGGGTACAGTGGCGAGTACACCGATGCCGAGAGCGGCCTGGTCTACCTGCGCGCCCGCTACTACGACCCCCTGACGCAGCAGTTCCTGACCAAAGATACGATGCTCACCCAGTTGCCCTACTCCTACGTCAACGGCAACCCCACCAATTGGCGCGATCCCAGCGGGCATTTCCTAGCCATCCCTATTGCAGCTGGCGGAGCAGCGCTGATTGCTTGTGGGCCGGTGTGTTGGGCGGTAGCGGGGGCAGTCTCTGGGGTCATACTGTATGTCATCATCGATCATTATATACACCAGCAGGCAAGTAACCAGTTATGTGCTACCCAACGGCCAATAACAACTTGGGAGGACTTACCATGGAAACGGAAGGGCCAATCGCCAGTACCAGGGAAAATGTTCTATGATCCCCCCTCTGACCACCCGACAGAAAGGAGTTCCAAAGTACCAGGAGGAGATGGATTCATGGACGCTGACGGAAACGAGTGGCAACCAGATAAGGCGCATGGTGGTCATTGGGACGTACAATTGAACAAAAACTTACGGAAGCTGTTCGGCAAAAAGTATCTTAATGTCGAACTCGATGGAACAATACAAGGTGAAGATGAGGGACCATAATAAGTCTCGTCCGCAAATACTCCTGCCTTAGCTCGACTTTGCACATTGGCAAAGCCAATGCGAACTGGAGAGCAGACGCATTCGTGCATGGCCGCTCTTCGCCGCTGTGTAGGCACGGATTATTTTTATATGGGCCGGAAAGCGGCCTATCAAATAAATCCCAGACACGAAATAGCAGTGGCCCAGGATGGGGCTATCCAGCCCCTCTCCCGGCATTGTCAGGCTGGGGGGTAGCGCCGATTGGATAGACTGCCCGCTGCCGTTATTTCGCCGAATGTGCAAAGTCGAGCTAAGAAAGTAGTCAATTATGATAGCCGTTCATTACATGAAAATTATTGAGCTAATAGAACTTGCGGATAATGATCCACGTCCGACCGTACCGGGGAGACCCGATAGATTGTGGTATCTGACACGTTTTCTGAGTAGAAAGGTAAAAACGATAGATTTAATCGAAGCTTTGAAATACACTACACAATCTATGGTGATTCAAACCATCTTGCAGATTTTATGGACGCGGTGTGAGGACACGGTGGCAGAAGCAATAATACCTTATATACAAGATCTTTCATCTGCCGTTAGCGCAGTTGCTATTGATGCATTATATCATCTGGGCGATAGACGTGCCACGATGCCCTTGTTGAATTACTTTAATGACAAGGATGCGGAGAATGACATTAGTTCCACTATTGTTCTTGCACTAGGATCGGTGCAATGCTATACAGCAGTCCCACGATTAATTAATCTGCTGCAAAGTGGTATCCCGTCCATCCGTAGCGCTGCTGCATGGTCACTGGGCGTGCTAGGTGCTCAAGAAGCTGAAAGTGCGTTACGGGATGCCGATTTCCATGAATCTGTTCGCTTTGTGAAAACACAAATTGAAGGCACTCTTACAACATTAGAACTAATCAGTGATGTTAAAGAAGCTACTGACGTAGTTGCGGTCCTAACATTACTAGCAACCAACTTAAGTTCCGAATCTGCTCAATTACGAATCGCCTCTGCGCGATTACTGGGAGAGCTTGCTAGTGTAGAGGCAAAAGCACACTTGGAAGTAGCCCTTAGTAAAGAGAAAGAGTGTACGGTAGCACGGCGTATAGCAGAAGCGTTGATAGCAACTAAAATGCGGCTTACGTCAGATGAAATCTAACGCGCCTAGGAGGCGGTGCAACGGGTGATCGCCGGGGCCAGAGTGGATCCCGCGGCACAACAATCCCAATAAGAGGTTTTGTGCTCCGTTACACGACCCGCAGCACGCACCTTTCTAACGGAATATCACGACCACCCCGACCAGCTCGGCAGTATCCGCGCGCTGACCGACGGCAGCGGCACGGTGGTCGCCAGCCGCGACTATGACGGCTACGGCAACCCCACCGTGACCAGCGGCAGCGTCCGCACGCCCTTCGGCTACAGTGGCGAATACACCGATGCGGAGAGCGGCCTCGTCTACCTGCGCGCCCGCTACTACGACCCCCTGACGCAGCAGTTCCTGACCAAAGATACGATGCTCACCCAGTTGCCCTACTCCTACATCAACGGCAACCCCACCAATTGGCGCGATCCCAGTGGGCACTGCGTGGAGGATGCCTGCATCGGCGAACTCGTTCTCGTGAGTGTCCTCTGTCCCGAATGCGTGCTGGGCGGGCTACTGGTCACAGTCGGGGTGGTTCTTACGGCCGAGGTGGTCGTGGTCATCCACGATGCTTGGGAGCGGCAGCAGGCCAGCAATCCGGCTTGCGTAACACAATTGGCCGAGCAGTCTATGACGACCAGCGACACAAATGTCTTTGCCAAAGGCGGAAAACAAAATATAAAACCCAGCAATGTGCAAGAGCTTATCGACGAAGCGACCGAAAGAGCGCGTGCTGCTGGTAAAAGTGTTAAGGAGGCAATGCAAGATATGTATAAGGGGTCACAATAATTTCCGGCAAATTTAGCACGGTAACAAACTACAGGACATAGATTGCTCGCAAAACAGCCTGGAACGGGTAAAACTGGGACCAGAACTTATATTCTCGCCCCAGTTTTGCGCCTTTTCTTGACCTCCCA
>JBBRPH010000112.1:0-11214 GCA_038228295.1 Chloroflexia bacterium
ACCTCATAGCCCGGCTCCTGCACATCATGGACATCTACGATTATCCCGCGATCTGTGGTAGTCACCGCCCGTGGAACGTCGAGTTGGGTGAAAGGATGATCGGAGATAGTAAGTCTGTCGTGCTTCAACCGCACCGGCTGATAATCCGCGAATCGTGCGTACTGGGCCATAGGATAAGCGCCTTCGGCTAAAGTGAACTCGGTCCTGACACGATAGGACTTGCGCTCATGTTGCTTAATTACATCACAAAGAACGCCGCGTGCTAGTGCAGCACGCGGCGTTCTTCACGGTTCACGGATTACTCGTCGTCGTCTGCCGCCCCGTTACCGTTCATGACCCCGGCACCTACCGCCGGCGGGGCACTGGTGCCGCCGAAGGTTTCGTCCAGTTGCGAAGCCCCGTCGTGTTTGGTGGCCGGGTCACCATCCACCGGAATGCGGGCAATACTGGCAACGCCGTCGCTGGCTTTCATGTTCATCACCGTCACGCCTTGCGCCGGGCGGCGCAGTTCGCTGATGTCTTGCGCGAACATACGGATGACCAGCCCTTTGGTGCTGATCACCACCAGGTCATCGTCGGGATGGACCACGCGCGCCACGGCCACCTGGCCGCTGCGGTCGGTGAGCGCCATCGCCCGCACGCCGCCGCCGGCGCGGCCCTGCACCGGGAACTCGATCAGCGGCGTGCGCTTGCCCACGCCGCGGTCGCTGACGATCAGCAGGTGGCACTCCGGCACCACCACATCGAAGCCGATCACATAGTCCTTAGGGTCCAGCCGGATCGCGTTCACGCCGGTGGTGTCGCGGCCCATCGGGCGCAGTTCCTCTTCCTTGAAGCGGATGCCCTGGCCGTTGCGCGTGATCAGGATCAGCGTGCCGTTGCCGTGCGTGATGCGCGCCCCGGCCAGTTCGTCGCCGTCTTCCAGGTTCAGCGCGATGATGCCGCTCGACAGCACCCGGCTATAGGCTTCCAGCGGCGTGCGCTTGATCTTGCCTTGCTTGGTCGCCAGCACCAGGAAGCCCTTGCCGATCTGCTCCGGCACCGCGATCATGTCCGTGACCAGTTCGCCGGGCTGCAAGTTGATCAGGTTGACCAGCGGCAGCCCTTTGGCCTGGCGGCTCGCATCGGGCACTTCGTGCGCTTTGAGCGTGAAGCAGCGGCCCTTATTGGTCAGGAACAGCAGATTGTCGAGCGTGTTGCAGGTGATCATGTGCTGCACGGCATCCATTTCGCGCGTCACAATGCCGGTCACGCCGCGCCCGCCGCGATGCTGGCGCTTGTAGGTGTCGTGGGCCAGGCGCTTGATATAGCCCTTGTCGGTCACGGTCACCAGCACGCGCACTTCGGGGATCAGATCCGTCTCGTTGAAGTCGCCGCTGGCCTCGCCGACGATGCGCGTGCGCCGGGCATCACCGTACTTCTCTTTGAGCGTTGAGAGATCGGCCTTGATCAGCGTGTAAATCTTGGCCGGGTCGGCCAGCAAGGCTTCCAGGTAGTTGATCTGCTTCATGACTTCGGCCAGCTCGTCCACGATCTTCTGGCGTTCCAGCGCGGCCAGGCGGGCCAGCCGCATATCCAGCACGGCGTTGGCCTGGATCTCGCTCAACGTCAGCGCGGTCCGCAGGTTTTGGCGCGCGGTCTCGGTCGTGCGGCTGCTGCGGATGGTGTTGATCACCAAGTCCAGATTATCGAGCGCGATCTTCAAGCCTTCGAGGACGTGGGCGCGCTCCCGTGCTTTCTTCAGCTCAAAGCGCGTGCGGCGGGTGATGACTTGGTGCCGCCACTCAATGTGCTGCTGGAGGATCTGCTTCAGCGTGAGGACGCGCGGCTCTTTGCCGTCCACCAGCGCCACCATGTTCGCGCCGAACGTGCTTTGCATACTGGTGTACTTGAACAGTTGGTTCAGCACCTTTTTCGGCTGGGCATCGCGCTTCAGTTCGATCACCAGGCGCATCCCGGCGCGGTCCGACTCGTCACGCACCAGCGAAGCGCCGTCGAGTTTGTCGCTGTTGATCAGTTCGGCGATCTTCTCGGCCAGGGTGGCTTTGTTGACCTGATAGGGCAGTTCGGTGACGATGATGTTGTAGCGGGTGCCGCGGCCCTCTTCGACGTAGGCTTTGGCGCGCATGATGATGCGCCCGCGCCCGGTGCTATAGGCAGCGTTGATGCCTTCGCGGCCCATGATCAGCCCGCCGGTGGGGAAGTCGGGACCGGGCACGATCTCCGTCAGCGCCTCCACCGTCGCGTCGGGGTCGTCAATCAGCAGGGCCGCCGCGTCGCAAATCTCGTTCAGGTTGTGCGGCGGAATATTGGTCGCCATGCCCACGGCGATGCCGGCGCTGCCGTTCAGCAGCAGGTTGGGCAGCCGCGCGGGCAGGCACACCGGCTGTTTGAGCGAGCCGTCAAAATTGTCGTACCACTCGATGGTCTCTTTTTCCAGGTCGGCTAGCAGTTCTTCGGCGATATGGGTCAGGCGCGCTTCGGTATAGCGCATCGCCGCCGCGCTGTCGCCGTCCACGCTGCCGAAGTTGCCCTGGCCGTCCACCAGGCGATAGCGCAGGCTGAAATCTTGCGCCATGCGGACCATCGTGTCGTAGACCGCCGAGTCGCCGTGCGGGTGATACTTGCCCATGACTTCGCCGACGATACGGGCGCTCTTCTTGAACGGGGTGGTCGGGTGCAGCCCCATTTCGGTCATCGAATAGAGGATGCGCCGCTGCACCGGCTTCAAGCCGTCGCGCACATCGGGCAAGGCGCGCGAGACGATGACGCTCATGGCGTAATCGAGGTACGAACTCCGCATTTCGCTGTCGAGATTCATCGGTTTAATCAGGCCAATTTCCATCGTTCCTCCTGCCGTTTACCCCTTAAATTCGTGTACCGGCCCGCACCCGCGTAGTTCGCCGTAGTTCGTCACAGTACCTAGTAATACCTAGTATTATACCCGATTTGCGGCTAAATAGCCAGTTTTTCGGAACTTTTGTTCTAGTTCAGGCCGCCGCTGCTCGGCGCGACGGACCGGCCACGAATGGAGCACGAATACACGAATAGATCGGGGTGGGGGCGGACCGGCCACGAATGGGGCACGAATACACGAATAGATCGAGGCGTTGGGGGCGGACCGGCTGCGGCAGTCGCGCTGCGGGGTCGCGGGGCGGTTGAGGTAGGGCGACCCGGCATTCGGGTATTCGTGGCCTATTCGTGGCCTATTCGTGGCCTATTCGTGGCCGGTCTGCCCCGCCGCCGCTGCTGCGCCATAATAAATCGAGGCGGTGGGGGCGGCCGGCTGCGGCAGTCGCGCTGCGGGGGTCGCGGGGCGGTTGGGGTAGAGCGACCCGGCATTCGGGTATTCGTGGCCTATTCGTGGCCGGTCTGCCCCGCCGCCGCTGCTGCGCCATGACTCTTACCTAATTCTGAGCAACCTTTGCAGTGCTTCTGAACCGCGCGTGGCATAATGGGGGAGTACGAACAACGGCGGATCACGCAAGGGGTGATCCGCCGGTTCGGAACTTTAGACCGGCTTGGTGCCTGGTCCCCCCTCAATGACGAGCCGACCACAGCGACTGTGGAACCCATCACCTAGCGAGACACGTTGTATACTAGAGCGCGCGCTCCTGCCGAGCGCACGTGGCGAACGCAGTGTATTGCTCCCTTCCGTGGTGCATACTGCCTATAATTAGGAGAGAAACTAGAGGATGGAACGCGATAAGCGCCCGCCGCCGGCCCAATCGCTCGTCGTGCCCGCCTGGGCACCGTGGCCGCTGCGCCTCTTTCTCGGCGGGTCGTTCATTTGGGCCGGTCTGGACAAGCTCTTGGACCCGCAGTTCTTGAACCCCAGCGCCGCCGGCTATGTGGGGCATCAACTGGCGGCGGGCGCGGCGGCCTCGCCCCTCGGCAGCCTGACCAGCGCGCTGATCGTGCCCAACGCGCAGTTCTTTGGTGCGCTGGTGATGGCCGGTGAGGGGTTGATCGGGTTGGCCGTGTTGCTGGGCTGGTATACGCGCTTCAGCGCGGTGCTGGGCCTGCTGATCAACCTGATGTTTTATCTGACCATCACCTGGGATGTGCAACCCTTCTACTTCGGCGCCGACCTGCCGTATGCCTGCGGCTGGCTTACCCTGCTGCTGATCGGGCCGGGCGCGTTGAGTGTGGATGCGTGGCTGCGCCAAGCCGCGCCGGGTGCGGCCGGGCCGGTGGTGAGCGGCCCCGCGACCCCTGCCGCAGCGATTAGCCGGCGGCGCTTTAACGCGCTGGCGGGCGGGGGTATCGCGGCGTTGCTGCTGGGCGGGCTGGACATCGTGGGCTGGTTCCTGCTGCACGGCGGCACCGCTGGGGCGGTCGCCGGTCGGGCGCTCACGCCCTCACCTGTGCCCGGCACCAGCGCAGCGCCCAGCGCGGTCGCGGTCGCTGACGTGCCGACCGCTGCGCCGACCGATCCGCCCGCCACGGCGACGGCCGCCGCTACGGATAGCCCGACGGCGGCCGTGGCCGATAGCCCGACGCCGGCTCCCGTGAACGCAGCGACGGACGTACCCTATAGTACACCGGGCCTGTCCCCCGATACCCAGGCTACGCTGACCGCGCAACCGCCCGCCGCGCCGACGACGGCCCCCACCGTTGCACCGACGCAGGCTCCGGCCCAGGTGCCGCCCACGGCTGCGTCGACGGCCCGCCCGGTTGCGCCGCCCACGGCACCGACCAAAGCCCCGACCAAAGCCCCAACTGCTGCGCCGACCGCCGCGCCGACAGCGGTGGCCGGCAAGACGCTGCTGGCGAACGCCGATCAACTGGCGGTGGACGAAAGCCTGCCCTTTACCGCGCCCAACGGGAATCCCGGTGTGTTGGTGCGGCTGGCGAGCGGCTATGTGGCCTATAGCGCCGTGTGTACACACGACGGCTGCACCGTGGCCTATCGGGCAGCGGCGCAGCATTTAGTCTGCCCGTGCCACGGCGCGCAATTCGACCCGGCCGCACAGGGGGTGGCCCTGCGCGGTCCGGCGCGCCGCCCGTTGTCGGCCATTGCCCTCACGGTGGCGCCCGACGGCAGTGTTTATCTGGCGTAAGCGGTGCGGCTACGCCGCGTGTCGGCGGGTAAAGCGCGGCACGCGCCTTGCTGCATCCCGATCTATACGGCACGGGAAAGGGACGGATGTTACATCATGATGAGTAGACACTACGCGCATACGGGGCCGGGGCATTGGGCCGAGCGCATCGCCGGCTGGACGCTGATCGGGCTACTGCTGCCGGCGACGGCGGGTTGCACCCTGAGCAATCTCCAAACCGCCGCGCTAACGCCCACCGCGACCGTGGCCCCGCCCATGCGCCCCTCCGTCGTCCCCGCCGGCACGGCTACCCCGTTTGCGGTGTTGCCGGCGCAAACGGCTGCGGCGTTCCAGCCGGCCGCCTCCCCGACACCAGGGCCGGCGGGCGCCGCCTTCCCCACCGATACTGTCGGCCCGACCCGCACTGCCGGCCCCGGCGCGGGCATCCCCACCGGCGCCCCGCCGGTCAACGGCCCCTTACCCGCCGGCGAAGCGATTGTGCAGGTGGTGGAGCGCGTCGGCCCGGCAGTTGTCACGGTGATCAACAAACTGGACCCGCAACTCAATCGCGGCTATAGCGGCGAGGCCAGCGGCACCGGCGTGATCATGGACCGCAGCGGCCTGATCGTTACCAACAACCATGTGGTGGCCGGCACCAGCGCGCTCCAGGTCATCTTCGCCGATGGGCGCAAAACCGACGCCACCCTGGTCGGCACCGATCCGATCAGCGACCTAGCCGTGCTGCGCGTGAGCGGCACGGTGCCGGCGGTCGCCGTCCTGGGCGATTCGAGCAATCTGCACCCCGGCCAGGGCGTCATCGCGATCGGCTCGGCGCTGGGCGACTTCCAGAACACCGTGACGACCGGTATTATCAGCGGCCTGAACCGCAAGTTGCCCGGCGACAACGGCATCACGATGGAAAACCTGATCCAGACCGACGCGGCGATCAACCACGGCAATTCGGGCGGGCCGTTGCTCAACCTCCAGGGGGAAGTGATCGGCATCAACACCGCCGTGGTCCGCACCACCGGCACCGGCACCGATGTGGCCGAGGGGCTGGGCTTCGCCATCACCGTCAACACCGTCAAAACGATTACGGCCGAACTCGCAAGTAAAGGCCGCGTGGCCCGCCCTTATTTGGGCGTGGACAGCCGCCCGATCAACCGCGCCATTGCTTCGTACTATGATCTGCGCGATGAAAGCGGCCTGCTCGACCAGGGCGTAGTCATCGTTGGGGTCACCGCCGGCAGTCCTGCCGAAGTCGCGGGCCTGCGCGTCGGCGACGTAATCACCACCATCAACAGCCAGGCACTCGACGCGACCAACACGCTGGCAAACGCGCTCACGCACTTCGGCATTACCGAGCGCATCACACTGACCCTCGTCCGCGCCGGCAAAACGCAATCCCTCGCCGTCACCCTGGCCGAGCGCCCCTGACGACGCTTAGCTTTGCATTACGAATGGACGCCCGACGCCCGAAAGGAGGTGATCCCCCATGGATAACACACGCGCGACAGTGCGGCTGACGAGCCTGGCGACCTGCGCCGGCTGAGCGGGCAAGATGGGTCCGCTGGACCTGGCGCAGGTGCTGCGCCGCTTGCAGTTGCCGACCCACCCGGCCTTGTTGGTGGGGCTGGGCAGCAGCGATGATGCCGCCGTCTATCAGCTAGACGCCACCACCGCGCTGGTGCAGACGCTCGACTTTTTCCCGCCGATTGTGGACGACCCCTATCAGTTCGGCGCGATTGCCGCGACCAACGCGCTGAGTGACATCTACGCCATGGGGGGTCACCCCATTCTGGCGCTTAATATCGCGGCCTGGCCCGAAGACCTCGATCCGGCTATGCTGGCGGCGGTGTTGCAGGGTGGCGCCGATAAGGTGGCCGAAGCCGGGGCCGTGGTGGCCGGCGGGCACACCGTGACCGACCGTGAGCCGAAATACGGCCTCGCGGTGACGGGCCTGGTCCACCCGCAGCACCTGCTGACCAAAGGCGGTGCCCAGCCTAACGACATCCTGGTGCTGACCAAACCTATCGGCACCGGCGTGATCACCACGGCGGCGCGCGCCGGGCGGGCCGCTGCCGCCCATTTGGCCGATGCTGTGGCCGGCATGACGCAGTTGAACCGCGCTGCCGCCGAGGCGTTGGTGGCCCACGGCGTGCGCGCGGCCACCGATGTCACCGGCTTCGGCTTGCTGGGCCATGCCGTCGAGATGGCCGAAGCCGGCGGAGTGCGCTTCCTGATCGAGGCCGCCGAGGTGCCGCTGCTGCTGGGCGCGTGGGGCTACGCTGAGGCCGGGCTGACCACCGGTGGGGGCGGGCGCAACGCCGCCTATCTGCTCGAACCCGACCCAGCCGCCGGGCACCGCACCGCACGGGTGCAGATCGCCGACGCCATTCCCGACCCACTGCGGGCGCTGCTGCTCGACCCGCAAACCTCCGGCGGGCTGTTGGCGGCCGTGGCTCCCGCCGCCTATGCCGCCCTCTGCAACGATCTCGGCGAGGCGGGGGTGCTGGTCTACCGCATCGGCGAGGTCGCCGAGGGCAGCGGCATTGGCGTGGTGTAGAACGTGAAAAAGAGCAAGCGCCAAGTGGGCCGGCGCTACAGGGATCGTGAGCCGTCAATTATACGCTACTACCGTCCACTTTCCACTTTCTATATTTCACGTTCTACTTAGATAATTCCCCGCTACACCTATTGACATAACAGGACCACAGTGCTATCATAAAATCAGGCGTACCCAGCGCGGGGCGATCTTGCCCGGTGTGCGGAAAGACGGTAGGCCGGTGGACGCGCAGGGGCGGGCAGGGTCACGCCACGCGGGAGGTGGATTCGCTATGAAACGGCGCGCTTTAGGACTGCTCGGCCTCATCCTGGCCCTGGCGCTGGTTGTTCCCAGTTTCGTGGCGGCTGCGGGGCGCAGCCACACGGTGCAATACGGCGAAACGTTGACTAGCATCGCCGCGCAGAACAGCGTATCGGTTGATGCACTGGCCGCCGCGAACGGCATCGGCAGCCCCAACCTGATTTTTGTCGGGCAGACGCTGACCTTGCCGGGCGGTATCGGCGGCAGTGTGCCCGCCCCGAGCCGAGCGGCCGACGGCGGCGGCTATGTGGTGCAACCGGGGGATAACCTCAGCACCATCGCCGCGCAGGCCGGCATCAGCCTGAACAGCCTCATGGCCGCCAACAGCCTGAGCGACCCGAATTATGTCTGGGCCGGCCAGCATCTGAGTATCCCCGGCCAAGCCGCGCCGGCTCCTGCGGCCCCCGCGCCGGCTGTACCGGCGCCGTCCACCGCGCCGGCCCCCGTCGTGGCCGCGCCGGCCGCCGCCGGCTCCGGCTACACGGTGCAAGCCGGCGATAACCTGAGCGATATTGCCGCCCGCTACGGCGTGAACGTGGATGCGTTGGCCCAGGCCAACAGCATCAGCAATCCTAATCTGCTCTTTTCCGGCCAAAAGCTGACCATTCCCGGTCGGGATGCGCCGCCGGCCAAAGGTAGCCCCACCAAAGGCGACGCCGCCCCAACGGCGGCGCCCGCTGCCCCGGCGCCGCCGACCCTGATCCCGGCGCCGCCCAGCTTTGATGCACCCACCCCGACCCGCCGGCCGGCGCCACCCGCCGGCGCCGGCAGCCCGGCCGGCGCCACGCCGACCCTGCAAGTGGCCCCCACCGCCGCGCCGCAAAAAGAGAAAGTGGTGCCTGCCGTCGCGGCCCCCGGCAAGCTGCTCAAGTATGTGGTGCAGCCCGGCGATCAGCTCTACGGCATTGCCGCCGCCAACAGCACCACGGTAGACGCGATTGTGGCGCGCAACAACCTGAAAGACCCCAACACGATCAGCGCCGGGCAAACGCTGGAACTGCTGGTCGGCGATCTGATCAGCAAGCCCGCCGCGAACGCCGCGCTGCCGTCGCCCACGCCGATGTCCATGAGCAAAACCGTGACCAAGCCGGGATCGACCCGCGCGCCGGCGGCCATTGACAAAAACGTGCCCGACAAGTGGATTGACGTGAACATCAGCACGCAGTCGCTGACCGCCTACGAAGGCAACACGCCCGTCTTCAGCACGCTCGTCTCGTCGGGGGTCTCCTGGCACCCGACCGTGATCGGCACCTACAAAATCTACGCCAAGTACACCGCCGACGATATGAGCGGCGGCCAGGGCGCCGAATACTACTACCTGCCCGCCGTGCCCTACACCATGTACTTCTACGGCGGCTACGCCCTGCACGGCACCTATTGGCACCACAACTTCGGCCACCCGATGAGCCACGGCTGTGTGAACCTGCCGACCGATGCCGCCAAGTGGATCTTCAACTGGGCCCCCATGGGCACCTCCGTGACGACGCACTGGTAAGCGCCGCACCGACAGGCAGCTGTCGGATTTCACGCTTATTGTCCCGTATGTCGGAGTTATTGTCCCAATTATTCCGTAGCTATTGTCCCAAGAAGCTGGGCTAGGAGGCGAAAGGCGAAACGTGGCGGAGCAGCCACAAAAATGACGAACCCGGCTGTGCAACCAGTCGGGTTCGCCAAACGATTAGTGCAGGAAGCGCCTGTTCCCACCAACCGTACTCCAAAAGGGTAGCCCGGCCTGCTCCTGAAACTCCTCTGGACCCTGGTGCGCTTCTGGGCAGGCGCACATCTCTCCCAGATCGTCGCCTGGTTCCGCAAGACGTTCGCGGACCGCGAACGACGAACTTACCCCTGATCCCCGCCGTGTCGGCCTGCTTACGCACCTGCACGGTAGGGATTACGCTACGTAATAGACGGAGACTGGCTTGAATGCACCCGCGCTACCGCCGAGCATCGAAAATCACGGTCTCTTCGAGGATTATTATCTACAGCAGCGCCTAGAATCCACCCTCCCTGCCAGTCCTGACTTGGCCCGTATCCTGGCCGAGGTGCAGACCCTGTGGCAAGCGCAGCAGGGGCGATTAGCGGGGAGCGAAGCCAACGTCAGCGCCTTGGTGCGCGATGTATGTCTGCGGCTGGGCCTCGTACCCAGCGAACAGAGCCGGGTGCGGCGCAAAGGCCAATCTACCCTGCGTATTGACCTCACGCTGTTTGGCGATGCGGCCACCGCCACCGCGTTTACCCAGGCGGCCCACACCACCGGAGCCACCGATCTCTATCGGGATGCCCTGGCGGTCATGGAGGTCGAAAAGCTGGGGGCGGACTTCGACACACGCCGAGCCGACAACCGCAATCCGAGCTACCAGATCGTCGCCTACCTGACCTACACCGGGCGGCCCTGGGGCATCCTGACCGACGGCGCACGCTGGCGGTTATACTATCGCTTCGACCCGCCGCAGTTGGACACCTATCTCGAAATCAATCTGGCCGCCATTCTCACGCTGCCGGCCGGCCCCGCCCAGCAGCGCGCCTTCGGCTGGTTCTGGGCGTTCTTTGGCCCCTTAGCCTTCAGCAGCGGGACGACCCGCGGCTTCTTAGATCGGGTGCGGGCCGCCAGTAGCCGCTATGCCGTCGAAGTGCAAGAGAATCTGCGGCGGCAGGCGTTCGCCGTGGTTGAGGCGCTGGCGCAAGGGCTCTATGCCACCGCTCCCACTACGCCCCTACCGACCCTCTATGAGCAGGCGATTATCATCCTCTACCGGCTGCTCTTTGTGAAGTACGCCGAGGACCGGGAGGTCTTGCCCGTTCACAACCCCACCTATGCCGCGCGCTACGGGTTCTCCCGGCTACAGGACGACCTCTTGGCGCAGTTGGACAACCCGGCGATCCAACTCAGCCCCAGCGCGCCCACCGCGTGGCGACAGTTGGCGGATTTTTTTGCGGCGATTGATCACGGCGACCCCAACGCCGACATTTACGCCTACGACGGCGGTCTATTCCGCGCCGGACGGCTGGCCGGCGCAAGCGTCCCCGACCTCTATCTGGCCCAGGCACTGGATCAACTGGCGCGTGTGACCGCCACGCGCCGGCGGGTAGACTATCGCAGTCTGAGTGTGCGGCATCTGGGCAGCATCTATGAGGGGTTACTCGAAAAGCGGCTGGCCGTAGACGGCGGCACCGTCGTGCTGGTGACGCAGGCCGGCACCCGTGTCAGCGCCCGCCACACGAGTGGCAGCTACTACACCCCGGATTTTGTGGTTGAGTACCTCGTCAAAAGCACGCTCGATCCGCTGTGCCGCGACGCGCCGGCCG
>JBBRPH010000113.1:0-11172 GCA_038228295.1 Chloroflexia bacterium
CTTCGAGACCTTCCCCTTCCCCTGGCCGCCGGGGCAGGAGCCGGCGGACGATGCGCGGGTGCAGGCCATTGCCGCCGCCGCCCGCGATCTGGTGACGAAGCGCGACGGCTGGCTCAACCCGCCGGGCGCGGGCCCCGCCGACCTGAAGACGCGCACGCTGACCAACCTGTATAACCAAGCCCCGACGTGGCTGACCCACGCCCATGCCGCGCTCGTCGGGGCCGTGGCCGCCGCTTACGGCTGGCCCGCCGCCCTGCCCGCCGCCGACATCCTGGCCCGCCTGCTGGCGCTGAACGCGGCGCGGGCGGCGGGCGGCGGGCAGCACGAAGCGTGAAACGTGGGTAACTCGTCAGCGCTGGAATTGCTCCCATGGAGCGCAGGGCAGCGCGACACGTAGCGGGGCGGACGCGCAGTGTGAAACATGAAACCGGCAATACGATACAAGGTGCCCTGTTAGGCTACGGCCGTATCCGCGCTCGTTAGCGCGGGGGTCGCTCCCGCGCGGGAAACCCGCAGCAGCGTTAGCACTAGCCCCCCCCCTACGGCGAGCATATACAGCGCGGTCAGCTTAAAGGGGCTGGTCAGCCACAAAGTAATCGTCGGCCAAACGATGAGCCAGCCGAGCCAGCACACGGCGGTGGCGATTGGCCGAGTGTGGGCGGCGCGGGGCTCCGGGGCCGGGGCCAGGAGAAAGGCAGCGCCGATAATCCAGAAGGTCAGATCATGGACATTCAGAAATGGGGTCGCGAGTAGCATGATCAGCGTGGTCAACGCCATTAACTGATTGCCGGCCCGTCCGGCGCGGCCCGCACCGGGAATGCGCCACCAGAGCCACCCTACGCCCACGAGCAGGACTGCGCCGATGCCCAGTTGCAACAGGTTCGCCCCGTCGCCCCCCACGCCGGGGATCAGCGCGAACAGCGGCTTGAAGTTCTGGCTGTACACCGCCTCCCAGCCGTTGCCGGTGGTCGCTTGCACACCCCGGCGGCTGATCGCGACCCAGGCCGGTAGCCACGCCAGGCCGCCGGTAAGCAGCGTGGAGGCCAGTAGCAAGCCCAGCGTCGTACACGCGCCGCCCGCCAGGGCGCGCCAACAACGCCCGCCGAGGAGCGCCACCGCCCACAGGAGTGCGAGTTGCGGTTTGAGGCAGAGGAGTCCCAGCCAACAGCCGGCCTGGAAATGGGCACCCCGCCGCAAGGCCAGCAGCCCCAGGCTTAACGGTAGCAGGAGTAAATTACTCGTCTGCCCCTGTTCCAGATCATAGATATGCGGTAAGAACGTCCAAGCGGCCGTCCCCCATAACAGTCCATCCCGAAAAGCGAACCCCAGCCCGCGCAGCAAGGCGAGGATCGCTACCGTGCAGGCTACCGCGCTCATCCCCAGCCACAAGGTTAGCGCCGCTGCGGGCGACCAGTTCACAACGGGCAGGAGGATGCCGCCCAAGATCGGCCACCAGAGGTAGACATCCGCCCCTTCTGTATGGCGGTACGGCGCGATCAGGCTGTCTTGCATCGCTTGCTGGGCCGCAATGTCGTACAACTGCTGTCCATGATCGCGCGCCAGGAGATGCGCGGCGGCAAACCAGGAAATGAAATCGGTTTGCGCGGTGTAACCACGAAGATCACCGTACTGATGGATAAAGTGGAACCAGGCGAACAGTTCAAAGCCGAAGATCGCCAGCACAAGCATGAAGGGGACTATCCACGAGAGGGGTGGTAGGCCGGGCGGCCGTTGCCGGCCGCGCCGGCGCGCCGGGGTTGGAGCAGCACCGGTAGCTACCATGATTTGGTCTCCTTGGCCCTGCAGCAGCCGTCAAAGGCAACAAATCGAGCGTTTGGGCTTCCTGGAGATGAAGCACGGGCCCGGGGTCGCAAACGACACATCTCATGCGTCGGGTGACTGCTGTTGCAGCGCCCAGGCAATATCCTCGCGCTGGAACTGTTCGAGTAGCGCATAGCGATGGTGCTGCACATACTCCGTCAGCGCCGGCCGTACCACTTCGGACTCGCTGGTGAACCAGCCCGCCTGTACCAGCGCTGCGAGTTCTGCGGCCGGCTTATCCGGTAATTCGACCTGTAGCGGTTTCATCGGTTCTCCCTCTAGCCCGCAGCGCTTCACGTTCCGCCGCGCCTGGGCGATGAAGCGGGATAGGTCCATTATAATCCGCTCCTATTGGCTGTCAAGCGGTGGTCTCGGACAAGTGCGCTACCGACTAAACAGTTACCCCCCGCCGCCGGCGTATTGCATCCGGCGGCGCAACCTGTTACAATGCTCGGCGGTGCGGGCGGCGGCGCGGGCCGCACAGCGCCCACCGGGACGGGTCGGCCGTTTGGGCCGGGCCGGGTTTTTGCTGCATTGGGAGGTGCGAAACGGTTATGACACTCTGGAAACGGGGATTACTGGTCGGGACGGCGGCGCTGGCGCTGCTGCCAGGACTGGCGGCGACGGCGCGGCCGACACAGGCGGCGACCGACACCACCGTCACGTTGATCGGAATGAGCGACTATCACTCGCACGCGGTACCCTTCTACTCGGAAGGCCAACCTGACCAGGCCGGGGTGGCGCGCACCCTGGCGTATCTCAAGACGGCGCGCACCAGCACGCCGAATCTATTGGTCCTCAGCGGCGGCGATACCCTGAACAAGGGCACGCCCACCTGGAGCGACGAATATAAGTGCGCCGAATGGCCGTGGTACAACGGCTTGATTGATGCGATGGCGCTGGGCAATCACGAATTCGACTATGGGCAAGACGTGTTCAACGGTTGTAAAGCAAGCGCCGACTATCCGGTGATCAGTTCCAATTATGTCGGCCCCGATGGGCAACCGCTGTTGCACACCGCCGACGGGCGGCCCTACTTTGTCAAAGAGGTCGGCGGCGTGCGGATCGGCGCGTTTGCGCTGGCCGGCGGCGACTTCGACAAGCTGATCCCGGCCGCGAACCGCGCCAGCGGCGCGACGTTTGCCGACCGCGTGACGACGGCCAAAGCGACCGTGGCGCTGCTGCGCGACACCGAAAAGGTGCAGGCGGTGGTGCTGTTCGGCCACGCCTCGCGCGAAGACGACTTTGCGCTGGCCCAGGCCGTGCCGGGCATTGACCTGATCCTCGGCACCCACTCGCACCTGAAGATCGATCTGAACAAAATCCCCGGCAGCGAAACCTACTATATTTCGCCGTTCCAGTATCTGACTTATCTGTCGCAGGTGGACCTGACCTTCAGCGACGGCAAACTGAGCAAAGTCGGCGGCAACCTGGTCAAGATGGACGCGGCCCGCCCCGCCGACGCGCAATACGGCCCGCAGGTGGCGCAGATGCAGCGCGACCTGCAAACCAAGCGCCCGGAACGCTTCCAGGTGCTGGGCCAGGCGGCCGGCGAGTTGAACGTCGCGAACCTCAACAACGACGAAACCACGCTAGGCAACTGGTCTATGGATGCGGTGCGTAAGCAGGCGGGCACCTATGCCTTCTTCTCCACCACCTCGTCGTTCCGCGCCGCCATCCCGCCCGGCCCGGTCACGGTCGAAGGCTTCTTTACCGCCATCCCCTACAAGAACAGCATCGTCACCGCCGACATGACGGGGCAACAGTTGCTGGACCTGCTGAATCTGGCGGTGTCCAAGCGCGGCAGCGATAGCTTCTTGCAAGAAAGCGGCGTGCGCTTTGCGATCAGCAACGGCACGGCGACCAATGTGCAGGTGCCGGCCGATCCGGCGGCGACCCCGCTCACCTATGTGCCGTTGGACCTGAGCAAAACGTACAAGATCGGCGTGACCAACTTTATGTCGAACGTGGCCGCCGGCTACAAAGACCTGATCGCCAAAGCGGCTAACGTCACCGACACCAAAGTGGACATCGGCACGCTGCTGACCGCCGTGATCAGCGCGGGGCCGATCAGCGCGCAACTGGACGGGCGCATGAGCAACACGGCGCCTGCCGCCGTGCCCACGGTCGCCCCGACCGCCGTGCCGACGGCGCTGCCCACGCCGGCGGCGGCGCTGCCCGCGCCGCCGACCCCGACAGCGGTGCCGCTGATTGCGCCCGCGCCGCTGCCGCCGGCGCCCGCGCCCGGTATGCCGACCACCGGCGTGCCGGCGCTGTGGCCGTGGGCCGCGCTGCCGGTCGCGCTGCTGCTGCTCGTCCTGGGCGGCGTCGCCCGCCGGGGGCGGAAGGCGGCGCGGAGCAAGTAGCAAGTAGCAAGTAGCAAGTGAAAAGTGGCAAGTGGCAAGTGAGTGACTCAGCGGTCGGTGATCCTAGTTTGGCGTAGGGGACGCGGCTTGGATCACCGGCGCGGGAGTCCGCCACTTTTCACTTGCCACTTTTGTGGTATACTGGGATATGACACAGCCACATCTGTCTACGCCGCCCGATCCCGCCACGATGGAATTGCTGGACCCCGACCCGCCGGCGCGCGCCGGGGGCCGGGCGTGGGAGCGGCGGATCGGCATCGTGCTGGTGCTGGCGGTGGTGGGCTGGGGGCTGAGCCAGTGGTGGAGCGCTAGCACCGAGATCACGGCCTACCGAGCGGGTGTGCGCGCCGAGACGGCCGGGGATTGGGAGGCCGCGCTGCCCGCCTATCGCCGGGCAGGCGGTTATGGCGATGCCGCCGCCCGCGTGACGCGCATCAGCGGCATTATCACGGCGCGCGACGGTGCGTATCAGACGGCAGAGAGCGCGGTGCGGCGCAGCGACTGGGGCAGCCTGATCCCGGCGCTGGCCCTGTTGCGCGGCGTCGGCCCCACCTACCGCGACACGGCCCACTTCGCCCAGGTGCTGGATGAGCAAGTCTACACCCCCGCCCTCAGCGGCACCGTGGCCTTGTTCGCCGGCGCGCAGCCGCCCGGCTGGTACACCTATCGCCCCGGCGGCCGGCGCTGGTTGAGCGGCAGCGACGCCAAGAGCGTGATCGCGCAGCGCTGTCCCGACGGCGGGTGGCTGCTCGATATCCCCGCCGCCGCGCTCCCGCCGGGCGTGCCCACGCCCGCTGCGTCGGGCGGCGCGCAGGGGCTAGGGCGCTTGCAGGGCCGCCGCTTCGCCGTCGTCAATGCCGACGGCAGCCCGCGCGTGATCCTGGACGCCCGGATGAACGGCAGCAGTTGGACCTTTTGCGATGCGCGCCAAGTCTGGAATATGCACTACGTCGAGCGCGTGCCGCACCCCAGCAGCGGCTACGCACCCGCCGTCTTCACGGCGACCTACCAGGTGTTTACCGCCACGCAGGCCCAGACACCGGTGTTGCCCGGCCCCGATTGGTTTGTCCACTTCCCCACCGCGGACGGCACAGCGATCTGGGTGGTGGATACGACCGGCGTGACCGCCGCTAACTACCAAACGCACCTCTATCGGAGCGCGCCCGACGGCAGCAACCGGCGGGCGGTCGGCACCTTTGCCGGGCGGCTCTATGCCAACGATACCACCCCGGATGGGCACTACGGCCTGCTCATGCTTGACAACAGCAGCGCCGCCGGGACCACCGGCCCAGTCAATGTCGAGTTGAGCGTCGTGTTGATCGATCTGCAAGGCACGCAACCGCCGCAGACCCTGGCAACGCTCGCCCACAGCCGGAATCCGCAGCAGCCCGCGCCCGAACTGGTGGGCATGTTCTTGCAGCGGCCGCCGTATCGCGGGCAGATCCTGCTGCTGCAAAGCGACGGCACGAACGAGCAAGTCGGCCTGCTCGACCCGGCTCACCTGGGGCCCATCCGCCTGCGCCGCTTGCCGCAACGCAGCTATGGTGGATTTTATGTCAAGCAAGATGATCAGGGCGGCCTGCTCATCACAGGGCAGGCTAATGGGACCGACTCGAGTGCCGGGCTTGTCTTTACCTACATTGACCGTGCGTTCGCCGTCCACCAATTTCAAGCAGCGGACCTGACCTATAGCAGCGCGCCGCTCGCGACCTTGCACGACGGGCGGCTGGTCTACACCGATGCCCAGCTCTACCAATCGCCGCAGGGGGAGCAACCGGCCAACGTCTACAGCCTGCCGCTGACGGCGTTCGACACACCGGGGGTGCAGCCCAGCCGCATCTATAGCGGCACCCATTCGGCCGACTATGACCCGGCGCCGGCCCAGCCGTGGGCCGCCGGCGGCGCGTGGCTGGCCTATGTCACGCCCAACGGCGACCTGCACGCCCGCCACTACGACGGCAGCGGCGACGTGACGCTGGAACACGGCGTGCGCGGCTTCGCCTGGCCCTACGACTCGCCCTTCGGCAGCCCCTAAACCCGCCTGCGCCCGCCCGTCGCTTATACTTTTCTTATGGCGCGGGCGGGGTTCCTTAGCGGATGTTTACCCCGGATCGAGTATACTAACACAGTACGCCCGCGCAAGCCGGCGGCGGGTCGGTGCTCGTGTGGCCGGCCGCCGGGCCTTGCCCCATCAGCAAAGGAGACCCATTCATGCGTTCCTATCGTGCGGCCCGCTACGGGCTACTCATCCTGCCGGCGCTCCTCGCCGCCGGCATCGCCCAAACCCGCCCGCCCGCCGCCCACAGCGCGCCTGCGGCTGCCGTCCCCGCGCCCGCCGCGCTCTGCTGGCAGGTCGTGCCCAGCCCCAACACCGACAACAACCTCTTACAGGCGGTAGCAACCGTCGCAGCGAACGATGTCTGGGCGGTGGGTTCCACGATCGAGCATTGGGACGGCAGCGCCTGGCAGATAGTACCCAGCGCCGCCGGTTATCTCTACGGGGTCGCCGCCGTTGCCGGCAATGACGTGTGGGCGGTGGGCGTAGGCAACGGTACGCTGACCGAACACTGGGACGGCACTAGTTGGATGGTGGTGCCCAGCCCCAGCCCCGGCGTTAGGGACAATACCCTGCGGGGAGTGGTAGCGCTGGCGGCGGACAATGTGTGGGCGGTCGGGGGGACAACCGATGCTAACGGCACTAGTTCGCCACTAGCTGAACATTGGGACGGCGCGAGTTGGACTGTTGTGCCCAGCCCCTCGCCAAGCGGAGATCTCTATAGTGTATCCGCTGTTGCGCCGCAGGACATCTGGGCGGTAGGCTTCGGTAACAACACGAGTGGTCAGCAGTCCTTTATTGAGCATTGGGACGGTGCTGCCTGGGCCATTGCACCCAACCCTAATCCATCGCCTTTTAATAACACTCTCCGTGGGGTTGTAGCTGTTGCAGGGAACGAGGTGTGGGCAGTAGGTTCCACATATATTAACACCCTAACAGAACACTGGAACGGCACCAGTTGGAGTGTTATACCCAGTCCTAACGTGGATAGCGGTAGTATTCTCTATGCGACCGCCGCAACCGCCGCCAATGATGTATGGGCGGTCGGTTATGGGGCGGGTAGACATCAAACACTGACCGAACACTGGGACGGCACTAGTTGGACTATCTTTCCTAGTCCTAACGTCAGCTCCTTCAATAGCTTCTACGGGATAGCGGCGCTCACCGCGAACGATCTTTGGGCAGTGGGCTATTATGCCGGCAACACGACAAACCGACAGACGCTGATCGAGCACTACACCACCTGCCCGGCCGCCACGGGCACGCCGACGGCTACGCCGACCGGCACCCTCACCCCGCGCACCGCCACGCCGCCCGGCACCGCCACCGCGTCGGGCACGTCTACGATTACCGCTACCGGCACCGCCACCCGAACCGGTACGACCACCGCCACGGCCACCCTGACCGCCGGGCCGCCGGGCAGCGCGACCGCGACGAGCACCGCGCCGGCCGGCACGGCCACGACCACTAGCACAGCCACGGCCACGGTGACGCCCTGCCTCACCCTCAACGGCTCGATTGATGCGAGCGACCCGACCGCGAGCCGGCGGCTGATCCGCATGGGGACCGGCTCGACCTGTGCGGCGCCCAATCCGTGCCCCGGCAACTCCGGCCTGGGGGCGTTCCACTACGATAGTTACCTCTTCACCAACAGCGGCACGACGGCGCAATGCGTGACGGTGGTGCTGACCGGCGGGAGCTCGCAGACGGATGAGGTGCAACTGGCGGTCTATGCCGGGGCGTTCGACCCGACGAGCGCGTGCATGAACTATCTGGCCGACGGCAGCGGCAGCGTGGGGGCCGGGATCAGCACCCAGGCCGCCTTCACCGTCGCGCCGGGCGCGAATGTGGTCGTCGTGGTGGATGATCCCACGAGCGGCGCCGCCGGCGGCGCCTACACGCTGGGCGTGAGCAGTTGTCAGTTCATCCCCGTGATCCCGACCGCGACGACGACCAGCACGGCGGCCACGGCCACGGCGACGCAGACGACAGGGCCGACCACCGCCACGCCGACGGCGACCGCGACGGCGCTGCCCGCGACGCCGACGGCGACCCCCGTACCGGCCACGCCGACGACGACGGCGGTGCCTGCCACGGCTACGGCTACGGCGGTGCCCAGCACCGCCACGGCTACGGCGTGCGCGATCCGGTTCAGCGATGTAACCGATCCGGCGGCTTACTACTACGCGGGGGTGTACTATCTGGCCTGCCGGGGCGTGATCAGCGGGTATGATGACGGCACGTTCAAGCCGTTCAACAACACCACCCGCGCCCAGATGACCAAGATCGTCACCCTGGCCTTCAACCTCGCCCTCGTCACCCCGCCCGCTAGCGGCACCTTTGCCGATGTGGCGCCCGGCAGCGTGTTCTATCCGTTGATCGAGACGGCGGCGGCGCGCGGCATCGTCAGCGGCTACACCTGCGGCGGCGTGGACCCACAAACCGGCCAAAGCGAGCCGTGCGACAGCGCCCGCCGCCCCTACTTCCGCCCGTCGGATTTTGTGACGCGCGGCCAACTGACCAAGATCGTGGTGCTTGGGGCCGGCTGGGCGCTGCGCACCCCGCCCACGCCCACCTTCCGCGATGTGCCGACCGGCAGCGTGTTCTACCCGTTCATCGAGACGGCGGTCTGCCACGGGGTCATCAGCGGCTATAGCGACGGCACGTTCCGGCCCAACAACTTCGCCTTCCGCGGCCAAATCGCCAAGATCGTCTATCTCGCCGTCACCAACCCGGCGGGCACCTGCCCAGTGCGGTGAGGTGCGGTGCTATGGTATATAATATAGGAAGCGTTAGCGCGCCCCGCGCGCCGGGCGGCCCTGTATCCGGGGCGCGGGGAGGTTGGTAGACACTCTTTAGTCAGGAGGTACACATCATGAAGTATCTGCTCGTATTGCTCGGGTTGCTTGGTCTCTACACGCTCGGCCACTGGCTGACGGCCCCGGTGCCGCTGCGTGCCGCCCCGGTCGCCCGGCTTAGTAGCGGCATCGTGGAGGGGATGATCACCGCGCGGGTGCCGCTGACGACACCTACCGCGAGTTTGACCGCCACGCCCACCTGGACCCTCACCCCGGCCGGCGGCACGCCCACAGTCACCCCGACCGGCACGGCCACCGCCACGGTCACCGCCGGCGGCACGGCCACCGCCGGCGGCACGGCCACCGCCGGCGGCACGGCCACCGCCACCGGCACAGCCACGGCCACCGCCACGGTCACTGTGACCGGCACGGCTACCGCCACCGCCACCACAACCCCTACCATAACCCTCACGGCCACGGCCACCCCGCTCTGCGGCCTGGCCTGGGCGGTGGTGCCCAGCCCCAACGGCGGAACGAACAGCAACAGCCTCGCCGCCGTGGCCCGTAGCGCGCCCAACGATATGTGGGCCGTCGGCAGCAAGTCGGACGGCTTTAATGTGCAGCAAACGCTGACCGAACACTGGGACGGTGCGACCTGGACGGTGGTGCCCAGCCCCGACAGCCGGCCCGATCTGGACAACATCCTCACCGGCGTGACGGCCATCGCGGCCAATGACGTGTGGGCCGTCGGCTACCGGTTGGGCGGGGCGGTGGATCAGACGCTGATCCTGCATTGGACGGGCGCGGCGTGGGCCATCGTGCCCAGCCCCAACGGCGGGAGCGGCCGGAACCGCCTGCGCGCGGTCACGGCCGTCGCGGCCAACGATGTGTGGGCCGTCGGCGACTATGTGGCCGCCAGCGGCACGATCCAGACGCTGATCCTGCACTGGAACGGCGCGGCGTGGGCCATAGTCGCCAGCCCCGACAGCGGCATGAGCAGCAACTATCTGCTCGGCGTAACGGCGGTCGCCGCGAACGACGTCTGGGCCGTCGGCTATTATTCCGTCAACGTGAACAGTGATCAGACCTTGATCGAGCATTGGAACGGCAGCGCCTGGGCCATCGTGCCCAGCCCTAACGGCGGCAGCGGCCGCGATACCCTCCAGAGTGTCGCAGCCGTCACGGCGAATGACGTGTGGGCGGTCGGCTCTGATTACACCAACAGCCTGGTGCAGACGCTGATCCTGCACTGGAACGGCAGCGCCTGGCAGCGCGTACCCAGCCCCAGCCCCGGCACACGCAGCAACGTGCTCTACAGCGTGGCGGCGGGCACGACGGGGGATGTGTGGGCCGTCGGCGCGACCGCCAGTGGCGCAGTTGAGCCGCTGACCGAGCACTGGAACGGCAGTAGTTGGACCGTCGTCACAAACCCGAATCTGGTCAGCGAGGGCGACAATGTACTGCAAGGGGTGGTAGGCGCGGCGGGGGATGTGTGGGCCGTCGGCTACACCGGCCCCAGCCAGACGCTGACCGAGCATTACGCGGACCCCTGTGCCACGCCCGGCCCGGCGACCGCCACGGCCACGCCCGGCAGCCCCACGGTGACCCTCACGCCGCTGGTGTCGCCCACGCCGTGCACGATCCGCTTCACGGACGTGACCGACTCGACCGCCTACTACTACCAGGGCGTGTATTACTTGGCCTGCCGGGGCGTGATCAGCGGGTATGATGACGGCACGTTCAAGCCGTTCAACAACACCACCCGCGCCCAGATGACCAAGATCGTCACCCTGGCCTTCAACATCACGCCGGTCACCCCGCCGGCCACGGGCACCTTTGCCGATGTAGCCCCCGGCAGCGTGTTCTATCCGTTAATCGAGACGGCGGCGGCGCGCGGCATCGTCAGCGGCTACACCTGCGGCGGCGTGGACCCGCAAACCGGCCAAAGCGAGCCGTGCGACAGCGGCCGCCGGCCCTACTTCCGCCCGTCCGACTTCGTGACGCGCGGCCAACTGGCGAAGATCGTGGTCATCGGCGCGGCCTTCCCGCTGCGTAACCCGCCCACGCCGACCTTCACCGACGTGGCGACGACCAACGTCTTCTATCCGTTCATCGAGACGGCCGTCTGCCA
>JBBRPH010000114.1:0-11078 GCA_038228295.1 Chloroflexia bacterium
CAAAAAGCTGGACACGGCGGTGCGGGAATTTACGGGGTATATTGGGGCCAATCGGGCGTTTCTGGTGAATTATGGGGATCGGTATCGCAACGGCGAACATATTTCGAGCAGTTTCGTGGAGGCCACCGTGAATGAGCTGATCAGCAAACGGATGGTGGAAAAGCAGCAAATGCGCTGGACTAAAGCCGGGGCACAGCGGGTACCTCAGATCCGGGTCCAGGTGCTGGATGGCGATCGCCAGCCTACCTTCCGGCGGTGGTACCCCGGAATGCCGGCGAGTGAGCTGCGGAGTGAACCGTTACGGACGGCGTAACCCGCAGGGCGGTCCCAGCCCCCGAAAACGAATGGCATCCTATATAGCGGCAGTGAGTGCGGTACGCGGTAATCCGATCCGCCGCACGTTTTATGCGCGGCTGAAAGCGGCCGGCAAGCCGGCCAAAGTGGCTTTGTGTGCGGTCGCCCGCAAGTTGCTGCATCTGGCCTGGGCGTTGGTCACTAAACAGCAAACCTTTGCTGCCGCATACGGCCAGCCCCCCGCAGAGGCCGTCGCAGCCTAACGCCAACGGGACCGCCACCGGCGATGGGGCACACTAGGCGCAACGACGAGGGGGGCCAGCCGGCCAGGCCGCACTATGCCCGGCCCACCGGCCGCTGGGCCGTAGCCGGGCCATGCGCCGGGAGCGCCGGGGTGCGGCTCCAGCACGGATTCCAAAAGGGGTACGAAACTCAGGCCGTAGGTACTTGACATTTAATACCGTATCTACTCACGGGCCTTCCGGCCCTGGTGGCACAAAACTTACGCCGTGGGATCTGCTTTCGCCGGGGTCATTAGGGGCGTGGTGACGGGGCAAAAATCCCCCGCAATCGGGCCGAAAAACTATTGCTTGTTGACAGGATCATACGCTATAATAGCACCGTAGTAGCGGTACGCCACTACAGCAGGAGCGATCATGGCCGATAGCAGCGAAGGACAGCAAGGCGCGCGCAAGACCCCCGACCACCACGCGGCGGGGCCCCAGGCGGCTACTCCGGTGCTGGAGCGCGCAGCCGGCCTGGACAGCGCTGGACTGCTGGGTGGGGGGTCAGCGCTGACCGAGCGGCTGGCCGGCGCGCAGGGGCGCGGCAATGGGCCGGGGCGCCAAGCGGCCCTGCAACGAATGCAACGCACGCAGGGCAACCGCGCGGTGCAACGCTTCCTCCAGCGCCATAGCGCGCCGGCGGCCCCGGTCATGATCCAGCGCACCGCCGCGACTCCTGTCCCGCCCGCCGCCGACGCCGCCGCCGCAGCCGCGCCGGAAACGGAGGCAGCGGCACCCGCCGGTCCCGACCCCGAAGCGCAGGCGGAACTGGCCCAATTGGACGCGGGCGTGGGCGACTATAGCGGCGGCGGCGGCGGCGGCGGGGGAGCGGTGCCCGATCCGCCCAAGCCGGCGGTTCCGCCCGATGTGTCGAACGCCGAACCCGCCGCTGCGCTGGGCAGCCTGAGCGCATTGCCGCCGGTGGCGCTGGCAAATGCGCTGGGTAGCGTGGGCGGCGCGATCCGTCACACGGTCAGTAAAGAGCAGGCGGACCTCGCCGCCCATCCGCCGCAACTGGAGCGACCTGGCGGCCCACCCACCCCTGCCGCCGGCTCGCGTAGCCCCATGAGCCGCGCCGAACGCGCCGAAGCTCGCTTGGAGCGCGCCGAAGGACGGGCTAACGGCACCGGTGCGCCCGCCGGTCCGACAACGACCACGCCCAAGCTGCCACCCGCCCAATTGCCGCCCACCCAAGTCGGGGCCGCCGTTCGCACGCCGCAGGTGCCACCGCCCAGCGCCGACGGCAAAGCCGCGCCCGCCGCCGCCGCCCAGGTGCGCGCCGCCGTGGACGGGCTGCCGACCAGCGACCCGGCCCTCAACGTGACCGTCGGCCCCGCGCCCAAGCTGACCCTCAGCGGCGACAGCGACCCCAGCCGCGTGCAACAGCAGCAGGCCACGGTGACGCAGACCACCGCCCAAATGACACAGCAGGGCGCGCAGGATGCCGCTGTGCCGATGGGCGAAGACAACATCCACCCCGACGTGCCGCACGAAATCCTCAAAGCCGAGGTGGGCGGCGCGGGCGGCGCAGCAGGTGGCGCACACGGGGACGGAGCGGCCCTGGCCGGCGCGGCGGGCGGCATGGCCGGGAACGATGCGGTCTCGATTATCGCCCAGCAGCAGCGCGGCGACCAGATCCGCGCCGCTATCGCGCAGGGGCAGGCGGCAATGGCCGCCAAGCGGGAAGAGCATACCGCTGCCGTCGCCAAAGAACAGACCACGAACAAGCAAACGGTGGACAAGCTGATCGCCGACAACGCCACGGCGCAGGCCCAGCAGCGCACCGAAGCCCAGGCGGGCGTGCAAAAGCTGCGGGCCGACTGGACCAAAGAGCAGCGCGACCTGACGACCAAAGCGGGCACCGACGCGACCACCGTCACCCGCGACGCGAACAGCAAGGTGCAGGCCGAGCAAACCCGCGCCGACAGCGAGGCCGCCGGTCATGTGGATGCCGGCAACCAGGAGATCGCCAACGCCCGCACGCAAGCCGAGCGCGAGGCGGGGGCCAAGCGCGAGGAGGCCAAAGGCAAGTCGGACGACGGCGGGGTGTTCGGCTGGATCGCGGATAAAGTGTCGTCGTTCTTTGAGGGGCTGAAAAACGCCATCGTCGGCATCTTCGACGCGGCGCGCAAGCTGGTCACGGCGGCGATAGACAAAGCGCGCCAGTTGGCGACCGCCGTCATTGACAAGGCGCGCCAAGCGGTGGTTGGCCTGATCGAAGCCGCCGGCAAGGCGTTGCTGGCGATCACCGACACGCTCTTGGCCGCTTTCCCCGCCCTGCGCGACCGCTTTCACAGCCTGATCGAAAAGGCGGTCAAGGCGGCCACCGACTTTGTGAACAAACTGGCCCAGCAACTCAAAGACGGCGTGCAAGCCGCACTGAACCTGCTGGGCAAGGCGCTCAACGCGGCCCTCGGCCTGCTGCAACAGGGGCTGCTGTCGGTGCTGGACACGGTGAAGAACGCCGTCAAGGGTGCGATTGACTTCGCCAAAGCGGCCATCGAAGCGCTGGGCGAGTTCGCCAGCCTCGTGGGCGACATCGCGGGCAACCCCGGCGCGTGGCTGCACAACTTGGCGGCGGGGGTCATGGACGGCCTCAAGAACCACCTGTGGGCGGCGCTCAAAGGCGCGGTGCAGGGCTGGTTCCACAGCAAGGTAGACGGGCTGCTGGGGCTGGGCCAGACCATCTGGGCCGTGCTGACCAAAGGCGGCATCAGCCTCGCCCAGGTCGGCAAAATGGCTTGGGAAGCCCTGAAAGCGGCCATCCCCGCCGCGCTGATCCAAATCCTGGTCGAAAAGCTGGTCTCCATGATCGTGCCCGCCGCCGGCGCAATCATGGCGATCATCGAAGGCTTGCGCGCGGCCTGGGCCAGCGCCAGCCGCATCCTGCAAGCCATGCAGCGCTTCATCGCCTTCCTCAAAGCCGTCAAGAGCGGTAACGCCGGTCCCGCCTTCGGCGCGGCCGTCGCCGCCGGGGCCGTCGCGGTCATTGACTTCGTGGCAAACTGGCTGCTCACCAAGATCAAGGGAGCCGCCACGACTGTCGGCAACAAGATCAAGAACATCGCGCAAAAGATCCTGGCCCGGCTCAAAAAGGTCGGCAGCAAAGTGATGGGCGCGGTCAAGACCGGCGCGGGCAAAGTGATGCACGCCCTCGGCAACACCAAAGTCGGCCAAGCGGTCAAACGCGGCTATGAAACCGTCCGCAGCACCATCAACAAAGGCAAAGCACGGGTCGAGCAGTGGCAGAAGGACCGCGAGGCCAAAAAGAATGCCGGCAAGACCCCAGAACAGATCGAGCAAGAGAAACAGGATAAATTGAAACGGGCAGTGGATGCAATCCGTCCCGCCCTACAAGGGATGGTCAGTCAACCCAAAGGAGTCGCTGGTCTCATTCTGAAGGCCCGCTTGGCTTTTTGGCGTGTCCGTTACGGATTGACAGCCTTAGAAGCAAAGTCTACTGGTGGGCGTGTACAGTTCGAAGCAGTAGTCAATCCAAAAGATATGTTCTTCGAAGCAGTTGAAGCGCAACTCGCAGAAGTAAATCGCATCTTGCATCAAGTTGGGCGTGAGCAACTGCGTAAATATGATCAAGCAACTGGAACCTGGGGCGAGCCGCATGATGATGTAAGTCGCGAAGCGTCGAGTATCGCCCAGCAACGGCACACCGCGCAAGTAGATAACCCGAGTCGTTTTATTGGACAAGATGCGGCCCACCCTATCATTGTGGGCCAGACTGGTGGACCCGCAGGTCTCGCGATGGAATTAGACTGGCAGAACAACGTCGGTTCCCGTTTACCAGCAGTACGTGATGAACACGGCGCTCTCGTTCCACAGTTTACCGAGTTCAAGGCTATCAAACCCGCAGCAGGCAATTCTGCCCTGCCAGTTGCTATTGAAGAAGCACAGGGCACGTCTACACGGTTAGGAGCCTCTACGATACTAGGAGCGAATGGTAAACCACGCTCATACCGCAGTTTGGCGCGGAGCATCAAAGCACTCAAGACCCAACTGCCCAACGTAAGTGATATCGATATTGGACGGGCTATTATCAATCAGCAACGCGGGCAGGCGCTACCAGCTAGTTTGGCAGGAGATCCAGCCGCTGTTCATTTGATCGGTGAGGTAACTCACCTGCTTCATTTAGAAGCGGGCCGCAACGATGCAGCCCGCTCCAATGTTGCCATCCTCATGCGACTCGTGTTGGGTGGCGAAGTAAGTCTGGATCAAGCATTCCAGCGTAAAATGCTACCCTCAGCGAATAAGAAGGCCATGCGAAGTATGCGTGCAATGACGAGCGAGGCAGGATTCCCCGCTATTGAACCTGGCTTACAAGACCGGAAGATGTATGGTAAGGATCATGAAGAAGCACAGAAAGCCTTGGCAGTGTATAAACAAAAGCAGATCGATCTAGTAGCTACCTTGATCCGTATGGAAACAGTAGGCAGGAACTTCACTACGCAAGCGCAGATAGAAGAATATATTGCTAATGAGTTCGAAGCGCGGCTACGACGGATAATATCCACGCATAATCGGCCATAGCAGGCTGAAGAGGGTTACTGGATGGACTTTAGCCGTGTTCTCTTGCAAGATCATGTTCGTCGTGGGGCCATCAGTTTGATGGGCGTAGACAATCCTGACTGGTGGTTTGCTGATTTCACGCCCACTATTCAAGGAGACATTTACCAATGTGTGTGGATGACACACGATAAAGAAACCCGCATTGAATACACTCACAACCCATTCATGGGGGTACAGTACTGCACGGTGAGTGGAGCTAATCAGGCCCATCATGTACAGACTATTCGGGAGGCACTCCCCACGTATAGTGAGGGAGACATCCAGCACTGGATCGAGACTGCCCGGACGATAGATGAGTCTATCTGGGCGATTTACCATGCTGTTATTTTAGCTCCCGCTACATACGACTCCATATATTTTGGCTATCTGCAAGCAGCGTTAACTCACACTGAACCCGAAGTTCGCAAGGCGGCGATCCATGCTGCTGTGTTTGTCGCTTGGCCGGAAATACGGAAACTGCTTCGGCAGCGGGCGAACGAGGATTCGGACGCGCAGGTGGCCCATTACGCGCATGAGGCGTTGAAAACATACAACAAATTTGGGGTGCCGGATCCTGAATTGTAGTAGCGGTATGGATGTTGTACCCCCGCGCTCTGCTTGGCATCGGTGGCATCGGTCAGGTCACGGAATCCTGAATTGTAGTAGGGCGATGTGCTAGTTAGGGAAGGCCAGTGCCTTGATCTGCAAGAACTTGGCCTTGCCCAATAGCCGATTTAACTTGATACAGAAGCAAAGTGGGCGGGGCCGTCAAGCGCGGCGCAGGCAAGGTCATGCACGCCCTCGGCAACACCCGCGTCGGCCAAGTCGTCAAGCAAGGCTATAACACCGTCCGCAACACCGTGAACAAGGGCAAAGCGCACGTCGAGCAGTGGCAGAAGGACCGCGCGGCCAAGAAGAATGCGGGTAAAACGCCGGAGGAGATCGCGCAGGAGAAGCAGGATCGGCTGGATAAGGCTGGGGATGCGATCAAACCCCAATTGCAGCAACTGCTCTCTGGGGGTACTAATAAATTATATCTCATGGCACGATTGTTTTTCTGGAAGGTCCGCTATGGTCTGAGCGCATTGACCTTACAATCAAGCGGTGAGATCATCGCAAAGGTTAATCCTGAACTCACTGTTGGTCGGGGTAAAAAGCTATCTGCCGAAGAATTGGGGCGCATCCTCAGTCCTGTGTTTGAGAAAGCCGAGCGCGAGTATGAAGCTGCTCTGCTCCAAAATCCGGCGGTTCGTGCAGAGTATAATCAAGCGTTGACGCGCTTTAACAGCGGGCAACCAGTCCCCGCTATGCGGCGTGATTTGCAAAACCTAGTGTTGCGGCATGGTACGCCACCTGTTGGGGAAACCATTGAGATCGAACCGGGAGTTAAGATGCGGATTGGACAATCCGGCAATCCGGCAGCTTATGAAGTCAAGATGGGCGGTGTAGGTCGTTATGCTACAATGCTGGCTTCCATACAAAAGAAAGCCACTGAATTAGGTCTTAATGAAGCTGAAGTCTCGGCTATCTTGAGTAGCAATCATACTACGATGGACAGTTTAGTGGACCAATTGGCTGCCAAGCTAAAGCCGCAACAAGCGAAAAAGCTACGCAGTAGTCTCCAACCGACATTGCGGCGCGCTTCTTTCCTGACGCAATCGCTGGAAACAATGCGTCGCCCTGGCGTGCAAACGCCTACGGCTCTGGCGTACACTTTTGCTGAGTATGGGGATGTTGGCTTAGGTGATTTGCTGGGACCGGATGGGCGCATGGCCCCCATGACCCCATTAGGTGCAGCGAGCAATGATCCCAAACACCCACACCGCGAAACAGCCGAACAAGCGCGCCATCAACGAGTCGGCGAAATTATGATCCATCTGCTAAACGAGGCTAAGAAGGTAGATATGTATGTTGATGGGGAAAACTACCACTTGAATGACTTGGCTACGGCAGTAGATTCATGGCTGCGAACTAAAGTTAGTAGCAATCAGGATGCGCGTACCCTAGCTCGATTAGAAACACAACTCCGCTTGGAAATTCGGGCCTTCCTGACTGCCTACCATGGTAGGGGGTAACTTGTGAGCAGTACTCATCATGTGTTGGATAGCGCGCCGGGTGACGAATTTGGCGCAGAGTTAGTGCAGGTATCATTAGAACGTTTGGAAGAGCATGATCTTTATCTAGGTTTCCCCTTTCGAGAAGCACTGGACACAGACTTAACCCACTACGGCTGGGTCGATCAAAATCAACGCGCTGTTGTTACGTTGGTGGACGACTTTCGCACGCCAGTGCGCTACTTGATCATCGACGCAATGACTCCGCAAGAAGTTGAGCGAATTGGAACGTGGTTAGGCGAGTACTTGGACTTCATCCCCCTAGCGGACTTGGAACAGCAGGCCCGTGAGCAGATGGCGGAAAGTCCCGCGACTTTGATCCGTTTAGCGAGTGGTGGTCCAGAGGAATACACTTCCACGACCTATGAGGTTGTTCAGGCGGGCTTGCAACACCTCGATCCCTCCGTACAATATGCAGCAGCCTTCGGTGCCGGGTTGTTGCAGTGGCCGGAGTTTGTTGCCGACTTGGATGCTCTACTCCGAAGATCGAGCGATGACCATGTACGCACAGTAGCCACACGCGCCCTAGAATCTTGCCAACGTCGGGTGCAAGCCCAGTAACTATTTCCTGACAGGCACGTTTTCTGCTTGCCGCAAGATAACCCGCCTCTACGCAGGCGGGTTGTTAGTTGTAGAGTAACGGCAGTTTTAAACAAGTACAGCACCTTAACAACTGTACATGGGCCTGTGTTTTGTTGACCAAAGGCGGCATCAGCCTCGCCCAGGTGGGCAAAATGGCCTGGGAAGCGCTCAAAGCGGCCATTCCCGCCGCGCTGATCCAAATCCTGGTCGAGAAACTCGTCTCGATGATCGTGCCCGCCGCCGGCGCGATCATGGCGATCATCGAAGGCTTACGCGCCGCCTGGGCCAGCGCCAGCCGCATCCTGCAAGCCATGCAGCGCTTCATCGCCTTCCTCAAAGCCGTCAAGAGCGGCAACGCCGGTCCCGCCTTCGGCGCGTCCGTCGCCGCCGGGGCTGTCGCGGTGATTGACTTCGTGGCGAACTGGCTACTGACCAAGATCAAAGGCGCGGCCAGCAAGGTCGGCGATAAGATCAAGTCTATCGCGCAAAAGATCCTGGCCCGCCTCAAGAAGGTCGGCAGCAAAGTGGTCGGGGCCGTGAAGCGCGGCGCTGGCCGGGTCATGAACGCCCTCGGCAACACCAAAGTGGGCCAAGTGATCAAGCAGGGCTATGAGCGGGTCACCAACCTAGTGAACAAGGGCAAGGAGCGGTTTGATACATGGCGTAATGGTAGCAAAGACCCCCAAAAGCCCAAGACCCCGGCGGAGGAAGCTGCGGAGAAGCAGGATCGGTTGGACAAGGCTGTGGCCGCAATCCAACCTAAAGTACAAGCATTGCTGCAACGCGGTGTTTCAGGACTTCGTTTGCGTGCCCAGTTAGCTTTTTGGCGTGTCCAGTACCGTTTAACCAGCTTGGATGTCACAGGTAAAAATCCAGCTACTATAACGGCTGTTGTAAATCCTAAGACGAAGATTGGTGAAGGATACGAAGTAGAACAAGAAGAACTACTGAAGTTTGTGCGTGAAGTTCACACCGAAGTAATGGCTCAGGAGGAGGTGCGTAAGGGCGCAGAACGTATCACAGTAACACACGAGGCATACCCAGGCAATACGGTGCAGCCCCATATTCATGTACCTCATGGCGTAGGGTATCCGGCCTTTTTGATGAAGGCACAGCAAATGGAACATCGTGGTCTTGGTACGGGTGAGGTTGTGTCATTTGAAGGCCCTGATAAAAGCATAACTGCCGAACAGTACCGTCGTCAGGGAAGGGGACGTTCTGAAGATGATAGTGCAAAGCTTGTACGCAACAAAATAGTTACTCCTATGATAAATGGATCATTACAGCAAGATGGTCTAGATTATAAAGCGATTGCTAGAACCTTAGAAAGCGTTAGAATTGATGGGCAGCAGGCAAGCCCCGCAGCTATTGATGAAGCAATTCGAAGATTTTCTCGCTCTCACACTGTTCCGAAAGGCTTTGACATCCATCAGGTTGGTCTCTTGAGCACTTTACTTGGTGCGACAGAACCCCATCGCAATCCTGCCGCGCTCACTATGAATGTGCTGGCGGGAGATATTGCCACTGCTTATATTGACGATCCTACGGCTTCTAATGGCAGGCGACAACATGGATGGCTACAGACAATTGATATGCTTCCAATGGCTCCGCGTAGTGCTCAAAAGAAGGCAGATGCACTCAATAGCTACTTAGATACATGGAAACCCGACGATAGCATCGCTACATGGATGCCGCCAGATCACTTACTTACTAAAGCACAGAGGTCAGATGATCAAAAGCGTAAAAGAGGAGTGAGTGAAACTCGTCGCAGTGCTGCTGAGATGATGAGTCGGGAAATCGCTTGGATGGAAGCCTGGATTCGAACTTTAAATCTCGTATTTGATAGCAAAGCATCAGCCGAAGCCAAAAAGGAACAATTCAAACAGGAAATTCGCAGAAGGTTTCAGGCTGTCACTGGTATTGAAGTGCATCACTCTTAGCTGAATTAAATATTATTTAAAACAGGAGGTTTACAATGGTAGCGCATTCGCCACGTCTCATTTTTAAGGATCCGCAAAAAGACCGTTCTTTAAGTCGGTTAATGGGTGATTGGGACTGGTTTCTCGCGGAAGAGATACCTGAGGACTTAGAAAATAAAGTTCCATTTGAGTTAATTTGGGAGAGTGCTGATGGTGAAACAACAATTCATTACATAGATGATCTCTATGTGAAGTTTCCCTATATTGTTGTGCTCGGAAACGAACGAGACAAGATAATTTCTCTAATTCAAGAAAAGTTGGATGTCTATACTAAAGAAGAACTATTAGAGTTAATAGACTCAGCAAACACGCAATTAGAGAAGAAATGGGCAGTATCTCATCTAGGTGTAGGGGTTCCTTCTACCTACGATCAGGATTTCTTTGCACGTTTTCAGCGCGTTATGGCCGATGAAGATCCAGAGGTTCGACGAGCAGCTATTTGGATGTTTACCTACGTCGGTTGGCCTGAATTGAGACCCCTGTTAGAACAGGCTAAAGAAAATGATCCCCATCATCTTGTTCGACAGAATGCGGAGTCTGTACTTGCTGCTTTTGACAGTGAGGATATTAGTTAAAACATCCCTCACGATAGATTTTACCGTTTGCATGACTTGCTCCTAGCCTGGGTGGGTCGTGTTTTTAGTTGTGCTACTCTAGCTAGTTAGTACATTAACAACTGCATAGCGGCGCAACCTGTGGGCGGCGCTCAAAGGCGCAGTGCAGGGCTGGTTCCACAGCAAGGTAGACGGGCTGCTAGGGATCGGCCAGACCATCTGGGCGGTGCTGACCAAAGGCGGTATCAGCCTCGCCCAGGTCGGCAAGATGGCCTGGGAAGCGCTCAAAGCAGCCATTCCCGCCGCGCTGATCCAAATCCTCGTCGAGAAACTCGTCTCGATGATCGTACCCGCCGCCGGGGCCATCATGGCGATCGTCGAAGGCTTGCGGGCGGCGTGGGCCAGCGCCAGCCGCATCCTGCAAGCCATGCAGCGCTTCATCGCCTTCCTCAAAGCCGTCAAGAGCGGCAACTCCGGTCCTGCCTTCGGCGCGGCCGTCGCCGCCGGGGCCGTGGCGGTCATTGACTTCGTGGCGAACTGGCTGCTGACCAAGATCAAGGGAGCCGCCACGTATAATGTACCCAATGGATCATACAGCGAAACGGCCTGATTTAAAGTAGGAGTATCCGATGGCCAACATTCGTAAAACCTATCCCGCCAGCCTCAAAGCCGAGATTGTCCGCGAAATCTGGCGCGAGACCCGCTCGATCA
>JBBRPH010000115.1:0-10765 GCA_038228295.1 Chloroflexia bacterium
CGAGTGAAAAAGGCACCGGCAATCGTCTGGCCGTGGAACAGGTGGGTGTCGGGGTCTAAGTTCGACGAGGCCAAGATCACGCCGTTGGTCGAGTGTCGATCAATGTAGAGCCAGGCATCTCCCCGCGTGTTGCGGACTAAAACCTCGGCGTGGGGGGGGGTCGCCAGGTGCCCATGACAGCACCAACGATCTTTGGCTGGGTGCCAGTGGAGATCGTGACTCGTGTAGCCGGCGACAATGAGGTGGTCACTCGTCACCACGGGCTCCAGCGTGTCTTCATGGCACTCGCCCTGCCAACGGCAGCCGGGAAACCAGTTGGCCCACAGCTCGCCCAGCGCGATCAGCACCCCGCCGTGGTCGAGAAAGCGCGCAATCTGATAGCGCCGCGCCTGGAGTACCTCGCCGTCCGCCGAGCGCGGCACCAGGATCAGGCTGTAGTCGTTCAAGTTGACCTGCTCTAACTGCCCCAGGTCTATAACCTCAAAATCCGCCAACAGACCACCGGCTTGCACGAGGTCATGATGGTAGGAGACTCCAGAGGATAGGAAGGCTTTACGCAACATCGGAGGCATCCTTTCGCGCCCGTCAAATAGTCTGATTTGCCAGTGCCAGATGATAGCGGGTGTAGTGCGCCAGCTGGGTTTGCTGCGGCGGGGTCAGCACTTCGCACACCCAGCCCCAATGCACCGCCACCCAGTCACCGGGCGCGGCAGCATCGGCAAAGCCGCGCGCCTCCACCTGCCGCACCACGCGTGTGCGCTGCGCGGGGCCGAGCGCCAGTTTACCCTCGATCAGCGTGATCGGCTGGCGATCTACCAGCAGTTCGGCCCCTTCGACCGCCACCACTTTGGCCGCCGTAACACAACATTGGTCCATCGTTTCCAGCTTATTCGCTACCTCGCCGACGCGGCTATGGACATCTAATACATGAAAATTGTGATGCGGATGCGCGCCGGCCGGCGCTTTGCCCAGCACCCACTCGCGCGTGCGGCCTTGCAATTGTTTGCCGAAGCGGGCCGCCAGCGCGTCGTATAATTGCCGCACCTCCACCTGCTCCAGGAGTTCGTTGCCGATCCAGTACGCCTCCACCACCCGGCTATCGAACGGATCGGCCAGGCCGTTAGCGCGCGCAATCAGTTGGAGATACGGCAATGCGCCGGTGAACTTGTGCAGCAGCGGCGGCAGGCCCGCATCCACCACCTGCGCGGTGCCATAATCCAGCAGCAGCGCATTGTTGTCGCCGCCGCAATACTGGAGGCGGTTGGGCATGAACCCATAGCGAATGAAGCGCAATTCGCCGGCCAATGATCGCGCTGGGGTCAGGATGTCGCTCATCCGCCGGCCTCCTGCATATCCGCAAGCTCACCAAACAGGCTTAACAACTCCTCGGCCATATCGGTCGGCATCCGGTCGAGGACCGCGCCGCCATACACAGTCACATACTCTCCCACTGCTAAATCGGGGACGCCTACTACCGCCACCCAGCGCGGCTGACCGGTATAGAGTACCTCGGCGCGCCCCGGTGTGATCCCAATCACTTTGCACGGCACTGTTACACACATACGCCTGTTCCTTTCCAGCCTGCATGGCGGCACAAACCCGCCGCCGCCGCAACCACCCGCTAACGGCCGCTCTGTAGCAGGGTGGCGTGCGCGTCGGCAACCCTGTATCCCGAACGCCGGTCTGCTCAGGCCGGCGGCATATTCGGCATATTCGGATCAATCGGATCTTCAGCTTCCGAGTTGATGCCGGTTGAGTAGCGCGCATTCGACGTGCCGACCGGACTGCCGTGCGCATCCTCATGCTTCTCCTCGCGGCCCGCTTCCGGCCCCTCAGCCTTGTCTAATTCCTCGCCCTTGTGCGTGCCGGGTTGGTGCGCGGGGCCGGTCGAACTCTGCTCATCCATGCTCATGCCTCCTTGCCGGCGGCGACGGACTGCCGTCCCGCCACGCAGATGGATTTTCACATATTCTTCATCTTGAGATAGCGAGTGATATCGGGCAGCAAACTTTTGAGCATACCGCCTGCTACAACGAGTAGCAAAATTCCGACGACGGCCACTGGAGATTTCATAGGTCTACCTCTCTTTCCGCTTAAGCACCGGGGCCGGCAACTGCTGCCGCAGCCAATCCCCCCAGGCGATGACACCCGCCCCCGTGCGGCACGAGATTTCAAAGATCGGCGCGTGGGGATTGAGCACGCGCACCGACTCGTAAAAGCGCACCCGCTCAAAGTCCACTAAGTCGATCAGGTCAATTTTGTTGAGCACGATAGCATCACTCACGGCGAAGATTTCGGGGTATTTGACCGGCTTATCGTGACCCTCGGCCGTGCTCAACACACAGAGTTTGAGCGCTTCGCCGAGCGCCCAGTGGGTCGGACAGACCAGGTTGCCCACGTTTTCAATAAACACCAGGTCCAGTTCCGACAGGTCAAGCGCATCCAGGGCCGGGGCCAGCATATGCGCTTCCAGGTGGCAGTTGCCGCCGGTGTTGATTTGCACCGCTCCCGCCGCCCCGGCCGCTAGGACTCGATCCGCGTCAATGCGCCCGGCGATATCGCCCTCAATTACGCCGACGCGGGCGTGACTGCGCAACACTTCCATGGTGCGGATAATCACGCTTGTCTTGCCCGCTCCCGGCGAGGCCATGATGTTGACCGCCAGAACATCCGCCGCCTGGAAGCGGGCGCGGTTGACCGCCGCTTGCTGATCATTGCCGTCTAACAGGCGTTTGCCGACCGCCACCGTATGAATCGTGGTCATGACTCGACCTCAATGCTTTCGATCAACAACTCGCTGCCGTCCGCCGCGACCCGTCCGACCGTACCGCAGCGAGGGCAGCAAAAGGTATCGTCCACCCGACTGTAATTCTCCCGGCAAGTCGCGCAATGGAAGCGCATCGCGGTGCGGCGGACGTTGAGCCTTGCGCCCTCGGCTACCGTGCCGGGCGTGAGTAGGTCGAAGTAAAACAGCAGCGAGTCGTCGAACACGCTGGCGCGCTCTCCGATGACTAAGTTAATGGCCCGTACACGGACCGCGCCGGCCTGTTGCGCCTGTTCTTGCACGGTTTCCAGTAAATAGCTCATCACGGCCATCTCATGCACGGTAGCTGATCCCCATCACGCCTTTTCGGCCGCTAAGGAGTTGGCGTAGACCGGTTCCGCGCTGCTGCCGATTGCCTCGGCTACCAGCGACTCGACAAGGCGCATAGCCGGCTCTAGCGCTGCTGCAACCGCCGGGCTTAAGCCCATTATGCCCTCATCCTCTGGGCCAAAAGTCGCCGGTTCACAGCCCACGACCAGTAGTCGCTTGGGTCGCCCGCCGAGCGTTTGCACCAGGCGCAGCACCGTCACCGGGTCCATGCCGTGAGCATTCATGGCCGGGCTGCCCACCACGTCCGCCTCGTCCAGATCCGGCTCAATCACATAGAGTGTGCCGGGCGACGCGCCACGCGGCGTGGCATCTATCAAAATGCTCAACTCCGGTCCGTCGAGGATGGCGTAAGCCAAGTCGAAGCCGCGAATACCGAAATCCACTACACGCACATCGGCAGGCCACGGCCGGCACAGTAGGCGTTGGGCTACTTCCACGCCAAAGGCATCATCGCCGAGAAAGATGTTGCCGATGCCCGCCACCAGCACGCGCGGCACGGGCATCATGGCGCGTTGTCCGCTGCGCTGACCCATTCCACTTCCGCCGGTGTGTAGAAAAAGCGGTGGCCCGGCTGGCGCATGAGGCCAAAATCCCGACCGGGGTCTTCGTCTATGACCACCGCCAAATAGATACGGTTTTCATAGTCCTGCTCAATCGATTCGATGATCGCTAAATGTCCCGCCAGGATCAGGTCTAGCGCGTCGGCCCCACGCGCCGGGTGCAAGCGCACATGATCGCCCGGTCGAAACACCGTGTCGCCCACCTGGATCAGGTCCAGGTGCGTATTCTCGGTCAACTGCTCCCACTCGGTCATCGCTCGGTCTCCAGCGGCCGCACGGTACGTAGCGCCCCATGCAACTTCATGAACTGCTCAGCGGACAGCGCCTCGGTCCGTTCAAGCAGGGCGCGGCCACGCGCGTCGCTTTGCCGCATTTCCTGCTTTTCCGCATCGGTCATGGTCAAGATCCGCAGGCTCAAGATCTCGTCGATCTCTGTGCCGTCGAACAGATCGCCCGGACTCTCCGGTGCGATCTGCGGATAGTCGTACAGGATAATGGGCGATGCCAGCAGCAGATCGCGATCGCCTTCCACGCCCACCAGCACCGGCCACGCGCCGACGTTGTGACAGGCGGCGGCGTGTACGGCGAAGGCCGCTGGCGGATCGGTCAAAGAGACAAACGCGCCGTCCTGCACTTGGAGCAGGGTGTGCGTGGAGACGAATGCCTGCGGTGCCGCGTCGTCACGCTCCCGTGCCCCGGCCGGGGACGGCAGCCAGGAGGTCAGGTTACGGATCTGCACAGTCCATTTGTACAGACCCGCCTCTAGCGCAGCAACGCTGACCTCGATCTGCCCAGTAAGCGCCCGTTGCACGCGCACGATCACACCTGTCACCAAACCATCCGGCCCGCGTACCGCCTCCACCGCACGGGTTGCGGGGAAAGTGAAGGTCTCGCTGTAGGGCGCACTGAGCGTCGTCGGCTGCAAAGGCGGCAGCAGGATCTCGCGTGCGGTGACTTCCTGCCACGTATGGATCATCTCCGCGCCGACCTGCAACGCCGCCACAGGCCGGTAGGCTGGTGTACCGTCGGCGGGGAGGTCGGGCAACGGCGTGTCCAGCACGCCCGCGACGCGATCCTGGATGTGCAGGAAGCGCACCGCGACGGTCACACAGGTGGCGGCATCCCCTTCGACCAGGCACTCTGTCTGCATCGTCCAGGCATCGCTGCCGCCTTGCGCCTCGCTGTACGCCTGGGGATAGATGCCGCCGAACGTCCAGCGCCGGCGATTCTTCACCGATGACGGTCGGTAGGGGTAGAGGATATAACCCTCGTACAGGACGGCATCCGCGATCCGCGTCGCTTGATCGCGACGGGCCGCCGCACCGACGGAGTGATGTGCAGGAGTCATGGTCGCCGCTCCGCCTCGCCCGCCGGCAGCAGGATGTCGAAGACTTGCTCCCAGGTAGGCAGGCTGTGTGCTATCTTGTAGCGGTAGAGGCGGTCGAACACGTCTTGCCGCAAGGTCAGCCAAGCGCTGTTGGGATAGTAGTGATCCATCAGCGCGCGCCAGGTGGCGACCGGCAGGCGGAAGCTCGCTTCGCGATCCCAGGGAATTTGTGTGACCTGTAACGTGCCGTCGGCGACCTCGTAGAAGATGGTGCCGCTGAACAGCAAGGTGAGTGGGATCTCGCCACTCTCCAAGGCATAAAAATATTTGGTTGCCGCAATGTTGAAGTCGTAGGAGCAGGGCACCGCAAGGGTCGCTACTGTGTTGCCTGCGAACGACGGTATGCTGGTAGTCACATGGGTCCACAGCAGACTGTGCATGGTCTGGCTCCAGCGATCCGGCGCACCGAACAGATCATGCAGGTCGGTCTGCTCCCCTGAGGCGTAGTGGCGACGTAAGGGATCGATACGAATCTGGCATTGCAGCGCTATCGCTTGGATGGGCTGCGCCGCCGGCTCGTTCGTCACCTGGAGCTTGAAGGCCAGCAGCGGGGCCGCCGCGTAAGGCACGATCTCCACGTCCAGCATCGCCAGTTGCAGATCAGGCATGGGCACCGTCCCGCTCCGGCGTAGGCCGGCGGCTACAACGTTTCTCTAATCCGGCGAAGAAGCCGTCAATCTGCTGCCAGACCTCTTTGCCACCCGCCAAGCCGCGCCAGCCCAGGCGGATCAACCCCACCAGGCGGTAGCATTCGTCAATCGGTGCGATATAGTAGTCCTGTCGGCCGCGAATGCGATTGACCAGTAACGCCTCAACATCCGGTTCTAGCCCGGCCAACACGGGGTTGTCGGCGACGATGCCCTGCCAGGCTTCCAGCGATAACAGCGATTCGGTTGCGCCGGCCGGGCTAGGGTAGAGTGCAACGACCCGCTCCTCAGTACTATTGTAGAAGAAAAAGGCCATGCCGACCGGGATCAGTAACTCATCCCAGCGGGCAGCAGATAGCTGAAAGTCGGTCAGGCCCAGCAGCCGGCGCGAAACCCGCCGGAACCGGGTGCCCTCCTGATGATTAAACAGGATGGCACACGGATCGCAGGCACACAGGATTTGGCGGTCACTGAGTTGCAGCAAGTGGGTATGCTGCTCCGTCAGCGCCGCCCCGCAGAGTTCACAGGTCTCGACCGGCGAAGGGGCGCGCACAAAACGACGCAATGCGCCGAAAGCCGCCGCTGGGGTACGCGCCCGCTCCGTATCGTCGCTCATCCAGTCTCCTGTCTTAGCTCGCCAGGACCGCGAGGGCCACTTTGACCTGCCCTTGCTCCACAAGGAGCGGAACCGGTTCCAGGTGTAGCTCCGGGCGATCCAGACCGCGCCCGGCGCGCATAAGGTCGTAGCTGCCGGCGCAGCCGGGACAGGTCAGCGTGCCGCCCGTCAGCCGGGCCGTGTCGAGTGCTTGGTTGCACGCGGGGCACGCCGGACGATAGGCGTATAGCTGGCCGGCGGCGCGGCAGAACAGCACACGCTGCCCAGCCACGTCGCGCGGATGCACGCCGTCGGCGCGCAGGTCACCGCCCGCCACATTTTCCCAGCCGGCGCTCGGCGCGGGGGGGCGCTTTTGCTTCGGCCCGCTGACCATCGTCAGCGGCACAAACCCGTTAATCGGCGGCGGCGTCTGTTCCACCACGCCCTCGACCACGAGATCCGTCATATCGGGGGCATATTCCTGTAGTGCTTCTTCGATTGCCAGCTTCAGCGTCATGGCCGATGATGGGCAGCCGTGGCAACTGCCCTGGAGCCGCAACTGCACTGTGCTGCCGCTGATGTTGAGTAGTTCGACATTCCCCCCGTGCGAAGCGAGATAGGGGCGCACTTTGTCTAGCGCCTGGGTCACACGCGCCTCCAGATCCAGTGGATGCAGGTCGTGCAGTAGCAGCAAGCGGCTGACCAACGGATCGCCGGCCAACTGGTCCACCAACGCCTGGCCGGCGGGTCCGGACTCCCAGACCAAGTCTAGCATTCGCTCCAGGCCGGCCCCGTGAAACGTCAGGGTGGCCTGGAGCAGTTCTGCCGCGCCCGCGCGCGCCGCCGGGTCCGTCCAACCGTCTATTGCCAGGACGAGGCTCTCGATGCGCCCGATTTGTTGTTGTACGTCTGGGTCCACCGGCATAGCCGCACCCGTTCCTTTCTCAGAGGGTGGTGCTCGGCGGGTGACCGAACATCGGGGAGTGCTGCGTTTGGATGATTTTACCGTTGCCCAGATACATATGGACTCCACATGGCAAGCAGGGATCGAAGCTGCGGACGGTCCGCATGATGTCAACGCCTTTGAAGTTGTCCGCGCCGTTCTCCTCGAACAGCGGGCAGCCTTGCACGGCATCTTCGTAGGGGCCGGGTGTCCCGTAGCTGTCGCGCGGGTTGGCGTTCCAGGGAGTCGGCGGATAAGGGTGGTAGTTGGCGATCTTGCCGTCGCGGATCACCATATGGTGCGACAGCACGCCGCGCACCGCCTCGTGGAAGCCGCAGCCGATGGCGTTGTCGGGCACCTTGAACTCCGACCAAGTGGCCGTGCGGCCGGCGCGCAGTTCCGCCAGCGCCTGCTCCACGAAATAGAGCGCGGCGGCGGCGGCATACGCCTGGAAGTAGGTGCGCGCGCGGTCCCGCTCAATGGTATTGCTCCACTGCGGGATCTTCCACTCGAACTCCACTTCCGGCTTCAGCGCCGTTTGCGGCAGATAGATCTTGACACTGTGGCCCGTCGCCTTGATGTAGCCAATGTCTACTAGGCCGGCTAGGGCGGTGGACCACAAGCGGGCCAGCGGGCCGCCGCCGGTGTCGAGCGCCAGGTGATCGCCGGTGCGCTTGTCCAACCAGCGCGGCGACATGACCCAGGTATAGTTGCCGTTGAAGTCGCGCTTTTGCGGGTGCGGGATGGTGGACTGGTTCCACGGGTGACGCTGGTCCACCGGGTTGCCGAGCGGATCTTGCTTGACGAACGTCTCGCTGTTGGCCCAGTCGTCGTAATACGAGCTGCCGAGCAGGATTCGCATCCCCAAGTTGATGTCCACCAAGTTGTTGGTGACGATCTTGCCGTCCACGATGATCCCCGGCGTGACGTACATCGCCTTGCCCCATTTGTCCATGTTGCGATACTCATAGTCGCACACGGCGGGATCTTGGAACGAGCCCCAGCAGCCGAGCAGGATGCGGCGCTCGCCGACGTGTTCGTAGCCCGGCAGCGCCTCGTAGAAGAAGTCGAACAGATCATCGTGCAGCGGCACGACCTTCTTCATGAACTCCACATACTTCATCAGGCGCACGAGATAGTCGGTGAACAGTTGCACCGTCGCCACCGTGCCGACCCCGCCGGGGTAGAGCGTGGAGGGGTGGACGTGGCGGCCTTCCATCAGGCAGAACATCTCGCGCGTCACGCGGCTCATGTGCAGCGTCTCGCGGTAGAACTCGCCGCTGAACGGATTAAGGGCGGTCATGATTTCGGCGATAGTCTTGTAGCCGTGGTCGCCGACGTGCGGGGCGGGAGTCACTTGGGCTTTTTCCCAGACGCTGGGGTTGGTCTCGCGGACCATCTGCTCGCAAAAGTCCACCCCCACCAGGTTGTCCTGGAAGATATTGTGGTCAAACATATACTCGGCGGCCTCGCCGAGGTTGACGATCCACTCGCCCAGCGCGGGTGGTCGCACCCCGAAGGCCATGTTCTGCGCGTAGCAGGCACACGTTGCATGGTTGTCGCCACAAATGCCACAGATGCGGCTGGTGATGAAGTGCGCGTCGCGCGGATCTTTGCCCTTCATGAAAATGCTATAACCGCGGAAGATCGACGAGGTGCTGTGGCACTCCACTACCTGCTTGTTGGCAAAGTCAATCTTGGTGTAGATGCCCAGGCTGCCGACGATGCGGGTGATTGGATCCCACGACATCTCGACCAGATTCGGGGGCTGGGTAGCTGGGGCTTTGCTAGGGTCCATGAGCGTTGTCATCGGGCTGATCCTCCTGCTACTTCTTCCCATAGGTCGTCGGGCGGTAGCCCGTATCCAGCTTGGCGCCACGATGCCGCCACTTCGGTTCTTTATTGGCGGTCTCATTGGTGAAGCTGCGGAGCCGGCGAATGACCCCTCCATAGACCCCAATGGCGGCCGAGGAAATACGCGCGCCGGGTGGTTCGTCCATGAACGGCATGAACTTATCGGGGAAGCCGGGCATAGTACAGCCGATGCAAATACCACCGACGTTGGGGCAGCCCCCGATGCCTGCCATCCAGCCGCGCTTGGGCACGTTGCAATTCACCACTGGCCCCCAGCAGCCTAGCTTGACCAGGCACTTGGGCGAGCCGTATTCCGTGGCGAAGTCGGCCTGTTCGTAATAGCCGGCGCGGTCGCAGCCCTCGTGGACCGTCTTGCCAAATAGCCAGGTGGGCCGCAGCGCCGAGTCGAGCGGGATCATGGGGGCTAAGCCCGCCGCCTGATACAGCAAATACAGCAGCGTTTCCATGAAATTATCGGGCTGGACCGGGCAGCCGGGCACATTGACGATAGGCAGCCCGGCCTTCGACTTCCAGGACCAGCCTAGATAATCGGCCAAACCCATCGCGCCGGTCGGGTTGCCTGCCATCGCATGGATGCCGCCGTAGGTCGCGCAGGTGCCGGCGCAGACTACCGCAAAGGCTTTGGGGGCCAGGCGATCAATCCACTCATTAGTCGTGATCGGCTGGCCGGTGCTCTTGTCCGTGCCCATCGCCGCCCAGTAACCCTCGCTCTTGATGTCCTCGTTGGGGACCGAGCCTTCCAGCACCAGCACAAAAGGATCGATCTTGCCGGCTTCTGCATCGTACCACCATTGCATAAAATCGTCGCCGGTTTCATAGGCTAATACCGGGTTATGCAGATGCACCTTGGGCAACCCTGGAATGGCGCCCAATACGACATCTTCAACACTCGGTTGCGTGGCGGCAGTAATCGAAACCGTATCGCCGTCGCAGCTCAAGCCGGTAGTCATCCAGACAATATGTACTTCTTTGACCGCAGGGGCGTGTTGGGTTTTTCTCCCGTAGGGAACCGTTTCTGTATCCACGGATCTCTCTCCTCTCACAACACTACAAGCCGATCTCCAGGTGCGTACCGTTGTCGTGATTACCTGGCTCCTTGAGCAACCGCAGGCCGGTCGCTGCGGGAGTTAGCTGCGGATGAGAAGCCGCCGAGCTGAGATGCGCGCAGTAGGATACGGCTTACCGGCAGACCAAGTTTTCAGGAGCGCGGGCGCGCAGACTTGGCACGGGCAAGTAAGGGGTAAGCAGAGCGTGGATCGCCGAGCGGCGCGGCGGGATTGGATCTGGGCGGGCAAGATGCGGTGGCGGGGTCGAGCAAGCAGGGACTGTGCATAAACGGAGTTGCGGGATCCGTCAGGCACTATTGCTCGTTGAAGTGCAGGTGTCGAACTCAACACACAAGCCCCCTTGCCGGTGCCGATCTGTTCTTCCCTAAGCAATAATTAAAGAGCTTAGTATGATAATATGTACTGGGCAAGATTATGCTGCAAACGGGAGCGGGAGCTTGGCGCGGCGCACGCGCTCGTTGGGCGATAACCCGCCCATCCCCCGTCCTTGATGCGGTCGCGCGTTGTATTCTGCCTCAAATTGCGCCACTAACGCCA
>JBBRPH010000116.1:0-10390 GCA_038228295.1 Chloroflexia bacterium
CAGCGCGCTGTACCACGCGCCCACGCAGCAACGTAGCGACGACACGCCCGCGCAGGAGGCGGCCCACGTAGGGGCTGTGCGCGTGGCGGTAGTGCAGATCGGCGGCGGCCAGGGGTGAGGCGGCGGCGAGGTCAATCAGCGCGAGGTCGGCATCCGCGCCGCCGGCCAGGGTGCCTTTGCCGGACAGGGTGAAGCGCTGGGCCGGAAAAGTCGCGGTGACGGCGGCGATCAGGGGCAGCGGCAGCCCGCGAGCGTGGTGGCCCTCAGTCAGCAGCAGCGGCAAGAGCGACTGACAGCCGGAAATGCCGCCCCAGATGCGGAAGAAATCGTCGCCCGTCTTCATGGTAGCCGGCGCGGGCGAATGGTCGGAGGCGATCATGGGCAGGCGACCGGCAGCCAAGTGGTCCCAGAGCGCGGCGGGTTCGGACGCTGGGCGCAGCGGCGGCGCGCATTTGGCGACCGCGCCCAGCCGCTCGGCATCCGCGTCGGTCAGCACCAGGTAGTGCGGGCAGGTCTCGCAACTGGCATTCACGCCGCGTGCCTGCGCCTCGGCCACCAGCGTCACGCCACGCCCGGTGCTGACATGAACGATGTGCACGGCGCAGCCTGTCGCCTCGGCAAATAGCAAAGCCCGACTAATCGCCTCCCACTCGGCTACAGCAGGGCGCGAGTCAAGGTAGGCGCGCATATCAAGCTGCCCCGCCGCGACCGCGCGCCGCGCTAGCGTGCCGGTCAGTGCGTCGCTTTCGGCGTGGACCGCCACCGGCAGGCCCAGTCGCACGGCCCGCGCCATCCCTTCGTAGAGCGTGCCGTCGTCCACAGCGGCAAGTCGGCAATGCCGCTATTCGCCATGAATGCCTTGAAGCCGATCACACCTCGCGCGGCCAGTTCGTCCAACCGGTCCAGATTGCCCGGCACCAGCCCGCCCCAAAAGGCAAAATCGGTCCAAGCCGCTCCCGTTGCCGCTGCCAGCTTCGCGTCGAACGCCGCCGCGTCTACGGTCGGCGGATGTGCATTGAGCGGCATATCACAGGCCAACGTACCGCCGCCCGCCGCCAACGCGCGACTGCCGGTGGTCCAGCCTTCCCAATCGCTGCGGCCTGGATCATTGAAATGGACATGGGCATCCACCACGCCCGGCAAAATGTGCAGTCTACGCGCGTCTAGCGTCGCCGCGCTGCTGCCCTCTAAATCGGGCGCAATAGCGACAATCCGCCCATCGGCCACGCCCAGATCAGCCGAATGCACACCGCCGGGCAGGACGAGCAAGCCGCCGCGCACGATCAAGTCGTAGCGGCTCATGGGCCGGGCTTACCGCACATGGACCGGCTCCTCGTCGGGCGCAATGCTGCCGGTGAGCGGCAACGCCTGATCGGGCAGTATGGGGATGGGCCCCTCACCGGCCTGTTGATCGAGCCAGGTTTTGTCTTCCACACGGCGCAAGTAGGGGTTGAACAGTTGGGCTACGCAGAACACGGTCAGGATCACGCCGAGCACCGCAACGACCGAGCCGGGATTGAACAGGCCACCGGCGATGCCGGCCAGCGCGGTACTGAGCGGGAAGGTGAATTGGGCGATCACGCGGCGCACCGAGAAGACACGGCCCTGCAACTCACGCGGTGTTTGCTTTTGCCAAATAGCTTGCGAGTGGGCGTTTAGGATGGGGTTCATACCATTCATAAGAAAAGCCGTTGCCGCGCTGAAATAGAGCAGCCCTGACAGCCCAAACAGCACTTGGGCGATACCCGACAGGATCATCGGGATCAGCACGCCGTAAATGCGGCGGCTCTTCAGCCCGCCCCAGGTGCTAATGAACACCCCGCCGATCACGCCGCCCACCGCCCCGACCGAAGCCAGTAAGGCCAGCGCTTGCTCAAAGGTGGAGCCGTGCGCTTGCCAATCGGCGGCCAAGTTGAACTTGATCAGCAACGGCTCGAACACACCGATGGGCGAACCGGCGAAGTTGGCGACCGAGAAGGTGCCCAGCAGCCAGAGCATGGAGGGCCGCCGCCGGATGTAGCGGGCGCCCTCCGCGATGTCGGCCCAGATGCTTTTCTGCGGCTTGCCGCCGGGTTCGCCTAGGTCGGTGCGCTTGGGCGATGGTACACGCAGGAACAGTAGCACGGCTGCCGCGAAGAAAAACGTCAGCGCGTCTAACCCCGTCGCCAACGGTGTGCCGTCGCGCAGGTCGCGCAAGCCCGCACCCAGATCGCCCAGCAACTGCCCCTGGCGGGCCAGCGCCGGCGCGGCGATAATCGTAGCCGCGATCGCCGGCGAGACGATGCCGGAGAGCGACCAGATGGTTTGCATCATGCCGTTGGCCCGCGGCAAATGCTTTTCCGGCACCAGCATAGCATACGAGGTGTCGAACGCTGCGCCGTGGAACGCGCCGGCGGCGGCGAACGCCAGCATCAGCCCTAGCACCATCCAGAGTTGCAGCCCGCCACTGATCAGCAGCAACGTGAAGGTCAGGCTGAGGCCGCCGCTGATCGTGTCGCAGACCAGCATGGTGCGCTTGCGGTCGTGGCGGTCGGCCCACGCCCCGGCAATCGGCGCACCAAACACCGACGGCAGGGCAAAGCAGAGGCTGATCGCCGCTAACGCTCCTGCCAGTTCCGGCTTCTGCTCCGGCTTGGGATAGAGTGTCTGGGTCAACCAGATCGTGGTGGCGAAAAAGGTCAACGCACTACCGAGCACCGACACGGATTGCGAGAGCCAGATAATGACAAAAGTGCGAAACCCGTTAGGTGGGGTGTCAGGGGCCATAGCCGTCCTTTCGAGGTGCATAAAGGGAGCGACCAAACTGTGCTTCTATTATGGATCAGAAAGGGAGCAGCCGCGCGCAAAATCGGTCGAAAGGCGGATCAGATTAGGTCGGCAGACGGATCACCATGCGCTTTAACCCTCAGAAATCTCTGTGGCTCCGAGCCTCCGTAGTGCCCACCACTTTCCGCACTGCCAGCAGCTCCAGGAACCGCTGCAACGCGGCCGTCGCCGCCGCCACGTCCGCTGGGGCGACCCACTCGGCGGGGTGGTGGCTGAGACCGGCCCGGCAACGGACAAAGCCCATCGCCACCGGCGTGATCGCTGCCAGCACCACCGCATCATGGCCCGCACCACTGGGCAGGCGGCACACCGAGGTGCCGGTGGCGGCGACGGCCTGGGCCAGCAGATCGGTTAGCCCCGGCGCGCAGGCTACCGCCGGCGTATCTTGCAGCACCTGCCACGTCACAGCGACCGAGCGGCGCAAGCCAATGGCCTGGACCTTAGCCTGCAAGCCGGCACAGGCCGCCACGCGCAGCCAATCCTCGGCGTGGCGCACATCCAGGCTGAGGGTCACCCGACCGGGGATCACGTTGCCGGCTCCCGGCTCCACGACCAGCCGACCTACCGTGGCGACGAGGCCAGGCTGCGCCTGCGCCTGCGCCTCCACTGCTAGCACGAACTCCGCCGCCGCGACCAGCGCGTCGCGCCGCCCAGCCATCGGCACAGTGCCCGCGTGCCCGGCTTGACCCATAAACTCGATAGCCATGCGCCGTTGCCCGGCAACGGCCGTAACCACACCCACCGGCAGGTTGCGCGCTTCCAGCACCGGCCCTTGCTCGATGTGCCACTCACAGTAGCCGATCAGATCGTCCGCCGCCCGCCGGTCGCGCGCCAATGTCACCGGATCACTTCCAGCGGCGCGGATGGCATCCGCCAGTGTCACGCCGTCCGCGTCACGCAGATCCAGGTAAGCTGGATCCAACTGCCCGGTGAACGCTTTGCTACCCAAATAGGCCGTGCCGAAGCGCAACCCTTCCTCATCACTGAAAGCCAAGACTTCGAGGGCGAACGACAACCGCCGACCCTGAGCGTGCAGATCCTCGACCGCCGCCAGCGCCAGCAGCACGCCCAATGGCCCATCGAACGCGCCGGCATCGCGCACCGTGTCCAGGTGCGATCCCATTAGCAGCGTGCGTGCGGGATCGTGATCGGCTTCATAGCGCCCGATCAGATTGCCGACCGTGTCGCGGCGCACGCTCATGCCCGCCGCCTGCATCCAAGCGGCCACCGTCGCCATTGCCGCATCTAACGCCGGGGTCAAGCAGCGGCGCGTCAGGCGATCCGGCTCCTCGCTTATCGCGGCCAGCGTAGCGATACGCGCCATAATGCGGTCGGCAGCCCGCCGGTCGCGTGCGGTCACCGCCTCAACTCCCCCGGTAGGTGCTGTAAGCCCACGGCGACACCAGCAGCGGTACATGATAATGCGCGGTCGGGTCGCTCAAGCCGAAGCGCACCGGCACCTGATCAAGGAACGGCGGATCGGCTACCGACACGCGGCACGCAGTGAAATAGGCACCCACAGCAAACACCAATTCGTATATACCCGCCACCATCATCGTATCCGCCAGTAGGGGTGTAGCGGTCCGTCCGTCACTGGTGGTCTGCACGCGCGTGAGCAACTGCCGTCGCGCACCATCAAGCCGCCAGAGTTCGACCGTCAACCCCGCCGCCGGGCAGCCGTGCGCTGTGTCGAGGACGTGCGTCGTCAACCGGCCGCTCATCCGCTGTGCCCATCTCGTGCTAAGGTTAAGTTGATCGCGCCATAGGGCGGGTGCGGATCGCAGTAGACCTTGATCGTGGGGTCGGTCTCGGCCACGGCAGCGGTGTCCCAGAGCCGGTTTTGCGCCGCGAACGACACCTCGGTCAGTTGGGGGAAGCGCGCTAAAATGCGCCGGCCCATCTCGTGGACAAGGTGCTGGATTGACAGGCTGATAAACTCGTGGAACACCACGCCGACCAGATCGCGCACCTGCTCCGCCGCCACATAGCGGTGGTGGTCCGGCGCGAGCAGATCATCCACCGTGCTGTAGCGCCACGTTACATCCAGGTAGATAAACAACGGACGGTCCACCCGCTCCGGTAGCGTGGTGAAGCCGTCGCGCACAAAGCTGGTAAACCGGCTACCGGTCAGCTTGATCAATTGCAAACCCAACTGCCCGCACTCATGCCCGCGCACAATCACGTCCGCGCCTGCCCGCGTGAAGTCCAGCGCTGCGTAGGCGTAATCCGCGTGCCCACGGCTGAACAACTTGTCGCTCGGCCCAAAGGCCCCCAATCCGTCCGGCACCATCGGCGCTGCAAACGGTTGTTCTCTTCCATTCAGGCTCAAGGCTTCGATTTGGGGATATGTCGCTAAAAACTGCCGCCCCAGGAAAGCGAGAAAGCCTTCCATTGTGGCACCGTCATAAACCAGCGCCTGTTGCAGCACAAAGTTCTTCATTGAGTCGGTAGCGACCACGTTGCGGTTATCACCCTGCGTATAGGCGGGCAGAAAGTTATCGCCCAGCACCTCCACATCCACGTCCAGCGCGAACAGCGTGTTTGTGCGCCCGGTAAACGCCGACTCCGGGATGAGAGTCAAGCCCGTCAGCGGCGCGGCATAGGTGCGGTAGAGCGTCACCTGCCGCTTGCCGTAGCGAATGGTTGCGATCATTAGACCTCCTTGCCCAAATGTGGATCAGGGCGTCCTAGCCGATCTCCTTATGCCGCCACGCGCACGGATTGATCGCGCAGCACCGCACACGCTTCCACCGCACGATCCGCGATCAGGTGGGCGATAGCGAGCGATGAGGTGGCGGCAGGCGAGGGTGCGTTGCGGACATGGACCATATTGTCGGCGGCATAGACCAGGAAATCATCTACCAACGCGCCGTCGGTCCCTACGGCCTGCGCCCGCACGCCTGCCGGACCAGGCACCACGTCGGCGGCGGTGCAGTCGGGTACATAGCGTTGCAAGGCACGCACAAACAGCGGCTTCAGATAGTCGCGCGCCATCTCGTCTGCGCCCGTCCGCCAGTAGGTGCGTGCCATGCGCCAAAAGCCGGGGAAGCGCGCCAGTTCGGTCAGATCGCCGGGCACCAAGTCGGTGCGCCGATAGCCCTCGCGGGAGAAGGCCAATACGGCGTTCGGCCCGGCCCAGACCGCGCCGTCAATGCGTTTGGTGAAATGCACGCCCAGGAACGGCAGGTCGGGATCAGGCACCGGGTAAATCATGCCCCGGCACAGGTAGCGCCGTTCCGGCTTCAGCACGTAATAATCGCCGCGAAACGGCACGATCTGCGAATCACGCGGCGCACCGGCCATCACCGCCACGCGGTCGGATTGCAACCCCGCGCAACTGACGACCGCCCGCGCCCACAGCCCCCCACGCTCTGTACTCACGCGGATGCCCTCCGGCAAAGCACGCAAGCGCCGCACGGCACACTCGGTCACGATCACGCCGCCTGCCGCACGAACGTCGGCTGCATAAGATTCGACCACGCGGCCGTAGTCCACAATCGCGGTGTTGGGCGACCAGATCGCGGCGATACCCGCAGCGTGCGGTTCCAGTTCGTGCAAGCGTTGCGGCCCGATACGTTCCAGGCCCGGCACGCCGTTGGCGAGGCCGCGCGCGTATAGATCGTCCAGGCGCGGCACCTCTTCCGGCGCCGTCGCCACGATCACCTTGCCGCAGCGGTCCACCGGGATGCCATTCGCCGCACAGTAGTCGAACAACAGCCGCACGCCGGTGGTACATAGCCTTGCCTTGAGCGAGCCGGCTTTATAATAGATGCCCGCGTGCATCACGCCGCTGTTATGGCCGGTCTGCTGCATCCCCACCTGCGGATCTTTCTCCAGCACGGCCAGCCGCAAGCGCGGATAGCGGGCTAACAGTTCGCGCGCCGTCGCTAACCCGACAATTCCTGCGCCAATCACCACCACATCGTAAGGCTGCTTGCCCATGATTCCCCTCCCCTGCTAGCACAACAATAACAATCGCCGCCCCATTCTACACCGGGACGGCGATTTGTTGCCAGATTTAGTGACGCAGCTACGGCGTGTAAGTGATGCGGTAGATCGCCCCTGTCCGGTCGTCAGTCAGCAACAGCGACCCGTCAGGGGCGACTAACGGATCCACCGGGCGACCCCAGACGCTGCCGCCGTTGTTCCAGCCGGTAGCGAAGTCTTCGACCTGGGCAGCGCCGGCTTGCGATTCGGGTTGCCCATTGGCGAAGCGCACGCGCACCAGCTTATAGCCGGTCGGCACGCTGCGGTTCCAACTGCCGTGGAAGGCCACAAACAGGTCGCCGGCGAACTGCGCTGGGAACATTTTACCGTCGTAGAACGCTAGGCCCAACGGCGCGGAGTGCGCCTGCATTTCGACCGCCGGCACGCCGGTCTGTGCGCAATAGCCGGCAGGCGGCGACTGTGACAGGTCAGGGATGCGCTGTCCGTAGCAGTAGGGCCAACCGTAATTTTGTCCGTCCTGCACCTGGTAAATCGTTTCCGGCGGGATGTTGTCGCCCAGGCCGTCGCGCCCGTTAACTGTCGCCCAGAGCGTGTTGCCGGCCGGTTGCAGGACCAGCCCCACCGCGTTCCGCAGACCGGAGGCGAAGATGCGCTGGAATTTACCGTCGGCGTTATAGAGCGAAACAGCAGCCCGCTTCGGGTCACTCTCTCGGCAGACATTGCACGACGACCCCGCCGCCACCAGCAGACTGCCGTCAGGCTGGAACAGCAGAGTGCGCGTGCTATGCCCGCCGCCGCTCGGCAAGTCGGTAGCCAATACCTCGCGCTGTGCCGCCGTGCCGTCACTATTCCGGCCACTCAGACGCACAATGTCGGTTTGCGTGGCGACATAGACCGCACCATTGTGGAAGGCAATACCATGCACCCCCGGCAGACCGTCAGCAAACAGTTGCACCGCATCGGCCACACCGTCACCGTTCGCATCGGGTAGCGTGTACACTTTGCCTGCGCCTGGTGCGGTGGCATAGATCAGCCCATCCGGTCCCAGGCCCAACCAGCGCACCCCGCTCAGGTCGCCCGCATACAGGTTGACCGCGAACCCCGGCGGCAGGTTCAGCGTGCGTGCCGCCGCAAACGCGCCGGTGCGCTGCGCGGCGGTGGTAGTGATCTGCACCGGCCGCAACTGCTGCACGGTTTTGACAGCGCTGCCGCCGCTGCGCGGTGCGTCGGTGGTCGGTGGAACGACCGTAGCGGGCAGCGCAGCCGTAGGTTGTTCAGTAACAACAGCCGGCGGCATAGTAGCGGCCGGCGGTGGTGTAATCCGCGCGCCCATCAGGAGCGGGGTCGGGGGTGCAGTCGGCGGGGCGACGGCCCCACTGTCGCAAGCGGCCAGCAGGGCAGCTAATGCCGCCACTAGGACGGCGCGTACATAGCGGTGCATAGATCAGTCTCCTTTGATGTCGGCAGCAACGGCGCGTTCCGCCAGTATACGTAAGCACGTGCCCCTGTTGCTTTATCCACACCCCAGCAATCGTGCAGCCGCTTAGATAGTCAGCACGGACGATAGCACGGAGACACGGAGAAGAAGAAAGGGCAGGTGCGGGCCGCAATAAATTGCGGCCCGCACCTATTCTCAGCGTTATACACAAATGTCCAACTACAGTAAATTGACTCTTGATTAACTTGATAAGAAGGGCTGTTAACAGGATGGATCAAAACCCTCGATCCTCCGTGTCTCTGTGTTTCCGCGGTGACGGAATCACTCTCTAGCACCAGCACAGCGCGGGGATCATTCCGCCAGCACCAACACGGCTGCGGGGGGGAAGGTCACATGGATCGGCGTGTCTACCGCAGGCAGGGCCAGATGCGGGTTGTTGAACAGGTTGAAGACGAGGACACTGCCACCCACCCGCACGCGCACCTGCACCAGCGCGCCCAGGAACGTGGTATCTACCACGGTGCCAGGCAAGGTGTTGATCCCTGCGGGCGCGGCGGCGGGTAGCGGCGCGATCATCTCCGGGCGCAAGGCGATTTGGACCGTCGTGCCGGCGGCGGCCGTCAGGGAGCCGCCGGCCTGGATCGGCTGCCCCTCCACCGTCAGCAGGCCGGCAGCAGGATCGCGCACGGTCGCGGTCAGCAGGTTGAGCGTGCCGACGAAACCGGCGACAAACGCCGTCTGCGGCGTGTTGTAGATCGCGGCGGGCGGGCCGATTTGCTCCACGCGCCCGGCGTTCATCACCACAATGCGGTCGGATAGCGACAGCGCCTCTTCCTGATCGTGCGTGACATAGATCGTGGTGATGCCCAACTTCTGCTGGATGGATCGGATCTCGCGTCGCAGCGACACACGGATCTTCGCGTCAAGCGCCGACAGCGGCTCATCCAGCAGCAGCACCTGCGGCTGGATCGCCAGGGCGCGGGCCAGCGCGACACGCTGCTGCTGCCCGCCCGACAGTTGGTACGGATAGCGCGCGCCTAACTCCGGCAGTTGGATCAGCTCCAGCATCTCGCGCACCCGCTGCCGGATGTCGGCGGCCGGCCGGCGGGTCACGCGCAAGCCGAAGCCGATGTTGTCGGCCACGGTCATGTTGGGGAACAGTGCGTAAGACTGGAACACCATGCCGACGTGTCGCGCATTAGGCGGTGTATAGGTGATGTCGGTGCCGTCGAGCCGGATCGTGCCGCTCGACGGCACCTCAAAGCCGGCGATCATGCGCAACGTGGTCGTCTTGCCGCAGCCGCTGGGGCCGAGGAACGACACAAACTCGCCCCGCGCCACGGCTAGGGTAAACGACTCGACGGCAGCGGTCGCGCCGAACTGCTTGCGGACCGCCGCTAGGTCTAAAAACGTCATAAGTTCTCCTGGGGATCAGAGGTCAAGGATCAGATGTGTCTGATCGCTGCAACGACCAGTGTTAATCGCGGGTCTTTTTCCACTCGACACGCAGCCCGACCGTACCGGTGTTTTCGATCACGAGCACGCCGCTACTTTGCTCATCACTCAGTCGCACAACCTCGTTGGGACCGAGGCGCAGATCGAGCCAAATGTCGCCTTTGCCGAACCGCAGCGTAAGCGTGGTCCAGCCGTCGGTCGGATTCTGAATCTGCACCCCCAGGTGATGGGTGTCGCGCCACGACTCGCCCGCCGCTAACGGGGCCTCAATAAAGTCAAACATAATCGTCTCCTGAGCCTGTTACATACTGCGTAATATATGAGGTAGAAGATTGCAATCTTCTACGCTTCCCCGCTTAATGGCCGCCCGCCGGGGGAGTCTGGCCCGGCGCGCCGCGCCCGATACGCCCGATCAGTCCCAGCGTGACCCAAGTAAGGCCGAAACTGAGGATGGCGAGGGCCGCCGGCTCGTAGGCCCGATCCCCACCGATCAGGGCCAAGTAGGGGCCGAAGGCGGGCCAATTGAGCAACGCGGCCATCGTGAACTCACCGATCACCGTAGCGAAGGTCAGGAACGCGCCGCTGATCAGCGAGACGCGCAAGTTGGGCAGGATCACGCGCCACAAGATGGTTGGGGGGCGTGCGCCCAGGCTTTGCGCCGCCTCAGTCAGGCTGCGGACATCCATTGCCCGCAAGCCGGTGTCAATGGCGCGGTACATATAG
>JBBRPH010000117.1:0-9945 GCA_038228295.1 Chloroflexia bacterium
CGCAGGTGTTCGAGTACGGTGGCGAACTGCTGGTCAGTAGATGGCATGGTAGCTCCTTTGCTAAAGGCTACCCTAATCTTACCAAATCCGCGCCCCCACCCGCCGCTGACCCCCTTCCAGATTAGATGCGTAAGCCCTGCTGAACCCTAAGCGTGCCCTTGACACCTTCTGTACTATTTCTTATACTCAATGTGGGGGTTTCTACCCCTAATATTGCTATGTCTTCGATTTCAGAATCGAACATTCGTTCCCGTTGACAGAGCTGGGTGTTTGACATAAAATCAAGATGTTCTGGAGCAGAAGGGTATTACACTAGAAGGATGGTCTGGCGATGTTGACTAGCCGCGAGATCCGCGACCGCTTTATTCAGTTTTTCGAGCAGGAAGGCCACAGTCTGGTGCCGTCTTCCTCTCTGGTGCCGCCCGGCGAAGATCAGTCGTTGCTATTTACCAACGCCGGCATGAACCAGTTTAAGGATGTATTCACGGGCGCAGAGCAGCGCCCCTATAAGCGCGCCGTCACGGTGCAGCGCTGTATGCGCGCCGGCGGCAAGCACAACGATCTCGAAAATGTCGGCCCCTCGCGCCGCCACCATACCTTTTTTGAGATGATGGGCAACTTCAGTTTCGGTGATTACTTCAAGCGCGATGCGATCCGCCTGGCCTGGAAGTTGTTTACCGAAGTCTGGGAACTACCTGCCGACCGCCTCTGGCCCACTGTCTACAAAGACGATGACGAAGCCTTTGAGTTGTGGCAAAGCGTAGCCGGCGTACCCGTTGAGCGCATCACCCGCTTGGGGGCCAAGGACAACTTCTGGGCTATGGGCGATACCGGCCCCTGCGGTCCCTGCTCCGAAATCTTCTGGGACTATCATCCCGAACGCGCCGGGCAACCCGGCCATAATCCCGGCGACGATGAGGATAGCTTTATCGAACTCTGGAACCTGGTCTTTATGCAGTTCGATCAGCAGCCCGGCGGCGTAATGGTGCCCCTACCCCGTCCCTCGGTAGATACCGGCGCGGGCCTGGAGCGCGTCACCTCCATCCTGCAAGGCAAAGACAGTAACTACGAGACCGATATCTTCACCCCGCTCATGGCTACGATCCGGGCCGTCAGCGGCCAGAGCGACGTGGAGCAGGAAGCCGGCATCGTCTCCTACCGCGTCATCGCCGATCACAGCCGCGCCGTCACTTTTCTAATCGGTGATGGTGTGCAGCCGGGACCGACGGAGCGCGGTTATGTGCTGCGCCGCGTGCTGCGCCGTGCCCTCTGGCACGGCCGCCTACTAGGCATTAAACGGCCTTTCCTGGGCGAGGTCGCCGCCGTAGTGCTGGACCAGATGGGCGGCTACGCGCCCGAAATCCTGGCCCGCCGCGACTTTATTTTGCAAACGATCCGTACCGAAGAAGAGGGCTTCAATCGTACTCTTGGTGCGGGCATTAGCCGCTTTGAGACGTTGACCGCCGATTTGCCGGAAGGCGCAACCGTGGCCGGCGAGGATCTGTTCCGCCTGTACGACACCTTCGGCTTGCCGCGCGATCTGATTGAAGAACTAGTCCATGAGCGCGCGCTGACCGGGGACTGGACCGGCTACGATACCGCCTTCCGCCGCCAGCAAGAGCAAAGCAAGCTGAGTTCGGGCTTCAAGGGCGGCAGCAAAGACGGGCGTGAAATCTACCAGCAGCTCAGCCCGCAGCCGACCGAGTTCCTGGGCTACAGCTACGACACGCTCAGCACCGAAGCTCGCGTGTTGGGCCTAGTGCAAGGCGGCAAGCCCGTGGAGCGCGCTGAGACCGGGCAGGAAGTGGAAGTCATCCTCGACCGCACCCCGTTTTATGCCGAGGGCGGCGGCCAAGTCGGCGACAGCGGCGTACTGGAATGGGAAGGTGGTCGGGCCACAATACGTGACACGCGCAAGCCCATCGCGGGCGTGTTTGTCCACTATGTCGGCGTGACCGAGGGGGGGTTGGTGCTCGGTCAGCCGGTGCAGGCCACGGTGCAAGGCGGTGTGCGCTGGGACATTATGCGCAATCACACCGCTACCCACCTGTTGCACAAAGCGTTGCGCGATGTGTTGGGTACGCATGTGCAACAGGCCGGCTCGCTGGTGGCGCCCGACCGCCTGCGCTTCGATTTCTCGCACAACGCGCCCATCTCGCGCGACACACTCGACAAGATCGAGCGCATCGTCAACGAGGGCATCATCGGCGACTATCCGGTGGATTGGACGGTCATGCCCTACGCCGAGGCCATTGCCACCGGCGCGATGGCGCTGTTCGGCGAAAAATACGGCAGCGAAGTGCGCCTGGTGCAGATCCCCGGCTATGAGAGCCGGGAACTATGCGGCGGTACCCATGTGCAGCGCACCGGGCAGATCGGGGCGTGCTATATCATTAGCGAAGGATCTATCGGCAGTAATGTGCGGCGCATCGAGTGTGTCACGGGGCGCGGGGCGGTAGCCTGGGTCCAGAGCCGTAACGCTTTGCTGGCCCAAGCGGCGGCTACTGTGCAGGCCCAGCCCGATCGTCTGATCGCCCAGCTTACCACGCTGCAAACCGATCTGCGCGCCGCCCAGAAGCGCATCACCCTGCTGGAACGCCAAATCGCCACCGGCGCGGCGGGTAGCCGCACCGAAGAGGTGCGCGAAGTGGCTGGTGTACAAGTGTTAGTGGGCCGCAGCGAAGCCGCCAGCGCCGACAGCCTGCGCGAAGCCGCCGACCATCTGCGTGATAAGTTGGGCAGCGGAGTCGTGGTGCTGGGCACGGTGATTGACGGGAAACCGTCGTTAGTCGCAATGGCAACCGCAGATGCCGTCGGACGGGGCGCGCACGCGGGCCGGTTGCTCAAAGACGTGGCCGCCGTAGTCGGCGGCGGCGGCGGCGGGCGGGCTGATCTGGCCCAGGCCGGCGGGCGCGACGCGACCAAGCTAGATGCCGCGCTGGCGACGGTGCCGGACACCCTGGCCCGGCAACTCACCGGGCAGTAGAGGCGGCAGGGAGGCGACCGATGCAATCGGGCGATTACACGGTAGACGTTGGCTTAAAAGAAGCGACCGGCGATCTGATCAAGCGACTGGAGGCCGTGCCGAACGGCACAGCGGTGCGCCTCAATGTGCCGCGCAGCGCCGTCACGCTGCGTACTCTGGAAGACTACAATGAGCTGCGTGCGCTGCAAAAGCGCCGCAACTTGCAGATCACCGTAGTCACTCCCGAACCGACCATTCAGGGGCTGGCCCGCATTCTCGGCTTTGAGGTGGAGAACAGCAAAGGCGGCGCGCCTAAAACTGTGCCCGTGCCGGATGCCGCGTCCGACGAAGCACTGCCGCAATGGGGCCGGCGCGACCCGGCGGCCGCGCCCGCCGCACCGCCCGCTGCCGAATGGCCGCTCTATGGGACCGCCGACCTCACCGCCGACCCCGCGCCTAAAGGGCGGGGAGAGATTACACCGCTGGTGACGCCGCTCGTTCTCGGCGGGAAGTCGATCGGAGGGGTTAAGGCCGACCTCACGCCCACCCCCGCCGCCCCCGCCGGCACACCAACCGACAACGACTGGCTGTTTGGGGCAGATCTGCCCGAAGATAGCTTGCACCTGACCCTGCCGACCGAAGACACCGCCGCACGCAGCGCCGTACCGCCGCCGGATGTGAGTCTGCCTACCCGCGCCTTCGCGCCCACCGGCCTGGGCGGCGCGGGCAGCGCCGGCGCAGTACCCACAACGCCGGCTCCCACCGTGGCCGCTGATCGGGGCGCTTTGGACGATGGAAACGATCTGGATAGCCTGAACTTCGATGCGGCCGATCTAGAAGCGCAGGATGCCGGCTACCGGCAGGAGATAGCCGCGCAAGCCGCTGCCCGATCCGCCGAGCGCACTGCCGCCGGCTTGCCCGACCCTAGCGCGCCCACACCGGTAGACGACGGCACCTCACCACTTGCCGCCGCCGCCAGTGTCGTCAGCAAAGGGCGCTTCGGCGGTATTGGGCGGCGCGATAACAGCAACGGCAAAGCCGTCCCACCGCCGGCGACCAGAGGTGGGCGCACCTTTGTGGATCGCACTGCGCCGACCGCCACCGCCGCCACTGTGCTGGGGGCAGGAGCCGTATTAGAACGCCGCCCGCCGCCCGCGCCGCCCACGGAGGCCGAGCGTGCCGGCATGAGCAACCGCCCGCTGCCCAGCAACGGTTCCTACGAGAACACGGTAATCCGACCCACCGCAATCGCGGAAGCGCCGGCCGCCTATGTTGCTACGTCGGCGGGCGCTCCCACCGCGCCCGCCGCTAGCCCCGCGCCTACGGTGCTCGCCGAAGCACCCGCCGCATATGTTGCCACGCCCGGCTTCATGCCCGCCCGGCCGCTAGCCCGCCCTAGTACTCCCGCGCGTGCAATTACGCCCACAGTTGCGCGCCCGCGCACCCGCCGTTGGGGAGCAGCCCTGTTCATAGTGCTCGGTGTGATCGTTATTCTCGTCGGCCTCAGCGCGATCCTGGTCTTCAATCCACCGGGCTTGGCAACGGCGGACATCATCATCACGCCGCGCCAGTCTGCCGACTTAGGAGCTATCCGCATTGATGTGCCGGTGCTGATGGGAGCCGCCGGTGTGCGCAGTCTGCCGGGTCTCGCCGCACCGCAACTTGTTAGCGCCACCGTGACGTTGACCGGCACACAGCCGCCGGCCGGCACAATCGCCCCCATCCCGCCCGCCGAGCCACGCGTGGCCCAGCCGGTGCAGGCCCAGCGTATCAACACCACGTTCAGTAGCACGAAAAGCGTGTCTACCAGCGGCGTAAAGCAGGTGCCCGACAAAACCGCCGTCGGCACGATCCGCTTCACCAACCACGGCACCGGCGCGATTGCGGTGCCCGGCGGCACCAAGTTGATCGGCAGCAACGGTAGGTCGTACCACACGCTTAACTCCGTGACGGTGCCCGGCACCGACTTCACCGCCCTCACGTTCGGTGTGCGCGAGGTTGACGTACAGGCCGATGGGCCGGGACCGGACTACAACGGAGCCGATCTCGGCGGCGCATACGGCAACGCCAGTTACATTACCACGCGCACGACCGGCGGCGGCACCCTCCGTCCGGTCAAAATCGTAGCGGCCAAAGACCTGAGCGCCTTGCAAGCCGCGCTCAAAGACGACCTACGCAATCGCGCCGGCGGCGAAATCCTGGGCAAGGTGCCACCCGATCGCCTACCGCTGACTTGTACTCTACAACTACCTAGCAGCGATGCGGACTATGCGGTCGGCGCGCTGCCGGCGGTCGGCGCAGAAGGCGAAACGGTGAGTACGGCGATGACCACCACAGCCGGGGTCTATATCTACGCGCCTGCCGAAGTACGCCACCACGCAGCGCTGTCGGCGCTAGATGCCGCCCCGCAAGACCTGCCCGCTATTGTCCAAGCCGGTATAGACCCAGCCAGCGTAGACGAAACGAAGCTGACGCTTACTCAGGCCAGTGGCTGCGATGGTGGGCGCGTGGTCTTCCGCACCGAAACCAGCCCGCGGCTGCTCTATACGGTCACCTTGAACCCGCAGATCATTGAACAGATCAAAAACACCGCGCGCGGCAAAACCCCGCAAGACGCCGAAGCCGCAATAGCGGCCGATCCCACCTTGCGTCCCTACATCACCGGGGTTAAAGTCAAAGCCGTCAACCCGCCGTCCCTTTTCACACAGTCGAAAGAGGCACGTGTGCCCGACCTCCTGAGCAACATCAGCGTGGAGCTGCCCGGAGCACCGCCGGCCGCCGGCGGCGGTGCTCCGCCGGCCGGACCTACGCCGACCGCTACCGGCGAACCGAAGTAAGCAGTGCGAATCCTGGCGCTCGACTTAGGCCGCAAACGCATCGGCGTAGCGGTCAGCGATGAACTCTGCATGGTCGCCCGCGCGCTACCGGCCATCGGCTCGCGCGGGCGTAACGCCGATGCCGCTGTTATCGCCGCGTTGGTCGCTGAACATGACGCGGCGCGTGTCATCGCCGGCCTGCCGCTGCACCTTAACGGCTCGCACGGCCTGCAAGCCGACCGCGTGCAGAAGTTCGGCGCATATCTGGCGACCCAACTGGCCGTGCCGGTCGAATACTGGGACGAGCGCTTCACGACCGTCGAAGCCGCGCGCCTGCTTACGCAGGCCGGCATCAGCCCGCGCAAACAACGCGACCAGATCGACAGCACCGCTGCCGCCATCCTGCTGCAAAGCTACCTCGACGCACACCCCCACCTCCAACTCAGCGCATTCGGACGCCGCTAAGCGGCAATCTTTGCGTTCTCCCGAACCGCGTGGTATAATACGCCTTGAGAAACAACCAAACGTTTCGCTGCCGGCGATGCCTGAACGTTGCAACAGGGAGCGGTGAGAGCTATGAAAGAGTACGTCTTGCCGTCGGCGGAGTTAGCCGATGCCCTGAGCCAAAATCGTCTGTGGTATCATACCGCCGGCAAGCAGGGAACGCGCGCCTACCTAGCCTTTGAATCCCACCCTGACCTGGACCTAGCCGGCGCTATCCTCGCCGAAGCCACGCTACAAGAAACCGACCTGCATAACGCCCGCCTCGACGGAGCGCTACTGTTACGGGCGCTCGCCGGTGGCGTATCACTCGTCGGCGCAAGTATTCACCGTTGCGATTTCACTAAAGCCGAGCTGGTCGAAGCGGATTTCAGCCGCGTAGCAGGCCAAAACGCCATATTCTGCAAAGCCACCCTCACCCGCGCGCGCTTCACAGGCGCTGATTTGCGGGGAGCCGATTTCACCCATGCCAACTGCCGGGGAGCCGACTTCCGCGATGCTAATCTACAAAATGTAGATTTCACCGGAACAGTCTTGATCGGAGCCGAGTTGACCGGCGCACAGTTGGAGGGCGCAAATTTCAGCGCCGCCCAGTTGAGCACCCCCCCCTTCTAGTTTTCACCACTGCCGCCTCCCCCAACAAAGGATCGCTGCTATGACCAACCGACAGGACGGGAAACAGGATGAACATCGGCGGGTAGCGCAACAACAGGCGCCCGAAGGGCGCGCCGCCACCCTCACGCCGGAAGGTCCCACTAGCGACGGCACGGGCGAGTTTGACAGCCTAGCGGGCCGCGACGGCTTGCCGGCTGATGTGGCGCTATTAAAGCGCATGGCAGCAGGGGGCGCGGGACGCGGCAATCGGGAAATGTTCCAGCGGCTGACGCAACAAGTCAGCAGCAAGTACGGTAACGCCTACGTCATGCAGATCCTCAGCGAAGCACGACGCACCGGCGGCCCAGGGGCGGGTTCCCAGTTGGACGGTGCGGGGCCGGGCCTCTCGCCCAACGATCCGCCGGTGCGTCTGAGCGATATAGACACCCGCAACGTGCCCCGCCCGCCGTTGAACTTGCCGTCTCGCCAAGCGCTGGGCCTGCCCAAACCCACGACCGATGGGGCAACGACGCCCACACCCGGCACGTCGAACGGGCAACACGGTGCCCCGAGTGCCGAAACCACGACTGCCGTTCCGGCGAAAGGCAGCAAATCCGGCACTATCCCACCCCCCAACGGCCACGGCCCTAGCAACGCCGGCCATCCCGCGCCCCACAAAGCCGTCGCGCCAAAGAGTGCGCCCAAACACCCCAATACCGTCCCACCGAAGTCGCACCAGGCGAACGGTTCAGGCGGGGGCCACGCCGTCATCGGCGGCACCCGTGCGCCGGGGGGTCCGGTTGGCGCAACTCCGCACCCCACACCGCTCACCCCTGCCGTAGACGGGCACGCCGGAGCCAAACTGGTGATCGAGCAGGTGATGGCCGCCGCAAATAGCGGGCGCAGTCAGGTCAGTACGCAGGTGACGCAGGGGGTGGCCGCCATCAACGCTGCCGTCCAGCAGCAACATGCCGCGCTAACCGCCGCCGGCACCACTGAGTCTGCTGCCATTAAAAGTGCCTTCACCGGCGCACGCACCAATATTACCCAACTCTTTCAGCAGGCACAGACTCAATTGACTACCGCCGCAGGTACCGAGCAAACCACACTGACGCAGGGCTTTAGCACGGCGCAAACTCAGGCACAAACGGCGTTCACTAACCATCAGCAGAAAGCAGGTCAACTCGGCACCACCTATGCGGGCCGCACCACTGCCGCCGCGAACACGTCGGCCAATAGCGCACAAACCCAGGTCGAGGGCATCGCTAATCAGGCCCGTCAGATGGGCAGCAATGCCGGGAGTGGCGACGCCGACGGCGCCGAAGCCCGCGCCAAAGCCGCGCATGACTTGGCCGAAGATACGGCCAACAACATTATGCAGGGCTTGGGCGATTTTACGAGTGGCTTACGCGCTACAGCACCCGATATGGCCGCCCAGTTCCACCAGCAAGGTCAAGACGCAGCCGGTCAGATCGGCACCGGGCTAGCTGGAGTTACGAAGGAACTCACCGACTCGCAGCAAAGCACTACCACCGCGCTACAACAGGCAGTGCAGCAGGGCACCCAGGCGCTGACTCAACTGCAAACCCAGATCACGGCGCGCCTGGACACGATGGAGCAGCAAAACCAGACGCAACTGCAAACCCAGCTGACCCAGCAAGGCACCGCGATTGATAATGCCGGCAAGCAAGCCGTTGCCGGCTTCCAGAGCCAGGGGCAAAAGGCCCTCGCTGCCGGCGATGCCAAGCTGGCCCAGTTCAAGGCCCAGGCCGCCGGGGTGCAAGTAGACCCCAAACGCGCCGGCGAAGCGGCCGCTCCTATCATTGCGCAGGTCAATAGCGCCTATGGCGAACTGAGCAGCACGATCACCGGGGCCGAGCAGCAGGTAGTGCAGGCACTACAGCAGGCCGGCACCGACGCAATTGCGCCGCTGCACACGCTGGGCCGGCAAGCCGGCACCCAGGCGCAAGAGTTGGTTGCCCAGACGCAGGGACAAGTGACCCAGCAGGTGACGCAGATCACCGGCCAATTTACTAAGACGGTGCAAGGGGCCACGCAGGGCGCGACCCAACTGGTCACACAAGTGAACGGCAAGTTAGATGAACAAGTCACCCAGTTAGAAACAGCCTTCACCCAAAGCCTCGCCAACTACCAAAAGAGCTTGGACGACAAAATCGCCCCGGTGGTCGCCAAAGCGCGCGAACCGTTGGGCACCCTAGCCGGTCGCATCTCGGATGCCCAGAACAAGATCAACGCCGAGGTTGCTAAAAAGAAGGCCGAATCCCAGAAGCCCTGGTACGAACAAGCCTGGGACTGGGTGGGCGACCAGCTTGCACAGTTGGGCAAGATGCTGACCGATCCCGGCTTCTGGGCCGGGTTGCTCGTCGGCTTAGTGCTGGCCGCTATCGTGATCCTGGTCATCTTGCCCGCGCTGGCCCTCGGCGGTATCGCAGCCATCGTCGTCGGGGCTATTCTGCTCGGCGTGGTCGGCGCGCTGGCCGCCGGGGTCGGCACCATCGTCAGCAACGTGGCCGGCAACCGCCCCTGGAACCAGGGCTTGGCGGAAGCCATGATCACCGGCTTTGCTATGGGCGCAATCCTGGGCGGCGGCGGCTTGGCGCTGGCGGCGGCCGGTGTGGGCTTCGGAGCCACCCTGGCGATCACTACCGTCGGCACCGGTGCGCTGACGGTAATCAGCAACGTCGTCACCGGCAAACCGTGGGACCAGGGGTTACTGGCAAACATGAGCCTAGCCCTCGGCCTCGGTTTCCTGATGAAATTCGCACCCGGTCATGGCGAGCCGACCGCCGCAACCCCCGAGCCGGTGGTTGACACTCCTGGCGGGCCGAAAGTGACGACCACCGAGCCGGTTGCCGACACCACCACTACGCCCAAGCCGACCAGCACCGAGCCGGTTGCCGACACCACCACTACGCCCAAGCCGACCAGCACCGAACCGGTCGCCGACACCACCACTACGCCCAAGCCGACCACCACTGAGCCGGTCGCCGATCCCACCACTACGCCCAAGCCGACCAGCACCGAACCGGTCGCCGATCCCACCACTAC
>JBBRPH010000118.1:0-9878 GCA_038228295.1 Chloroflexia bacterium
CGGCGTTGGGAGGCAGTGGTCGGGCGGAAGTAGGCGCGCGCAGCAGGCATCGGAACTCTCCTTGCGAACGGGGGGCGGACCCACTCACCAGTGGGGAGGCTGGTTCCATTATACTACTGCAACCCTCTTTTGCCTAACACAGCTTAGTATGATAATACTACCAACTGCCGTGACTGTCAATACTAAAATGAGACTGTTGGTAGGTTGAGTTCGTATAATTTCATAATTAAAGCCGGGGTTCTGCTGCTCTCCTTTGTGTATATAAACTACATTTTGATTCTGCCTAGTCTAAAGGCGCATTCTTCTGTGCAGCGCGGCCTCCTACGCCTACAGGTACTCTACGCCCACTAATTCATCGGTGAACCAGTGATAAGAAGAGACGCAAAAGTGACATAGCAATTGCTGGTTGGGGTGTTGTGGGCAGCTCGCTTGCGTGTGCTTGACCCTCCGCCACGTGGATCATTACTGCCGCCCATGGCGCTTCGCGTCAAATGTGGCGGTGTCTACGCCTGGGTGGCCTCATACACACTAAGCAGCCCGCGCGTCCAAGCGTACGCTTGACTCCGGCGTGGTCGGCTCCGGCAGGCCACCCGCAGCCGGCCCATCAAGAGCATCGCCCGGTCCGCTTGCCTGCTCGGCCCTGATCACGACTACTCTTTACTGCTCATGCGCTGCTTGGGAGCTGCCGGCTCTCATCCAAAAAGTGCTGTTCGCCTGCCCGGATCGGCAGTGTCAGCCGATTCTCCGGTGGGGCTAGCGGGCAGGCCCAGCGCGCATCATACGCGCAGGAGGGGTTATAGGCATAATTGAAGTCGAGCCGCACTCGGCTTCCGCTCACGCCGAAGTCGTCAGCGAGGAGTGACCCGTCGGCAGGCACTGGCAGCAAGTCACTGCCCTTCACCGTGTCGAACAGATAACGTCCGCCGCCGTAGGTTTCCCTACCGCTGGTGGCATCACGGAACGGGAGGAAGAGGCCGCCGCCATACACATCAATCCAATAGACGATCAACTCCTGCGGCCGGCCGGCCAGGGTGAACGCTAGGCGCGCGGCCCGCTGCAACGGCACGGCGTAAGCGGGAGCGGGCACCGAGGATTCGGCAGGGGTTGCCGGCTCGGCGATCAATTGCGCGTCGCAGCACAGCGCCGGATCATATGGAAAGTAGCGCAGGCCGCCGAACCCGGCGCGCTGGCCGGCGGGCAATGGCGATTGGGGATGGCGGGCGTAGAGCGCATCTTTTTGCGCGCAGAAGCGCTGCCAAACCGCCGCCGCATCCATACCCGCCCGTAGGGCGCGCGCCCGCTGCCTGCCCAGCGCCGCGACCCGTCGGCGGTAGTCATAGAGATCCAGCCATGTGGGCTGGTCCGACTTATCCATCACCTACTCCTCTCCGCACTCGGTCCCACGATCCTGCTGAGCCGATCCTAATCTATGGTATGGGTAGGGCCGTCTCGTTTATCGTTGCCTACGGCTCCATGCTGTGGACTGTATCGGCGAACTCGTCTATGCTCCACGTACCGGGGATAACCTGGCGATGGATCATGAATTGAGGCGCCACTTTCGGATCGTCAGGGTCACGCAGGCGAAACGCCCCCTGGTAGCCGCGCTTTTGCAGATCGGCCACCACATCGGGGGTGTACAGGCCGAAGGGGTAGGACATGAACTGCGGCTTATGACCGAGCACCTCGTTGAGATCATTCTCCGAGCGGTTGAGTTGGGTTGCCAACTCCTCCGCCGTCAGGATCGCCACGTTGCGATGATCCCAAGTGTGCCCGCCGATGGTATGGCCGCGCCGCTCCAGGTCTTTGAGCTGGTCGGCTTTCATGTAATAGCGCTTGCCGATAGTCACGGTCATGATGAAGAAGGCTCCCCGGTAGCCGTATTGTTCGAGCAGGGGTGCGGCATCGGTGTATTGCTCGCCGTTGTTGTCGTCAAAGGTGAACATAACGGGGTGGGCCGGCAAGGTGGAACGCCCCGCTGCGGCGCCTATCAACTGCTGGGGCAGGACCGATTCATAGTGGTGCGTCTTCAGCCAGCGCAGTTGGTCCTCGAACTTTTCGAGCGGGCAATCGTATTCGCCGGCGGCGGGCACGCCGAAATGGTGGTAGGCCAGCACGGCGATCTGCGGTAGCGGGCCAGGCGTTATTGTCGGCGGGACGATCGTGGCGGTGGGCGGAGAGAGGACGGGGGTTGCCGTCGGCGGCAGCGCGGTCGCCGACGGGGGCGGGGCGGTCGGCAGGTCCGCGCCGGCGGGGCGGGGCACTAGCTCGGTAGTGTCGGCCGCCGGTACATCGGTTTGTGCAGCCGGCGTGCTTTGACAGGCACTGCTCAGCATGAGCAGCAGCCAGAGCAAGGGCAGCAACAACAGGCGGTCAGGCTGGGTTGCCCGCTGCTTAGGAGTTGACATAACAGGGAGGTACCTTTTAGACGCGAACGCTGCCCGACACGCAGATCGTCACCCCGCGTGCTCGGCAGCAACTAAAACGTCAGGCTAAAATAGCGGAAGTTAGGGGCCGGCGTGCAGGGCCGTGTCGGTTGCGCGTTCGGCCAGTCCCCACAAAAACAGCAGGGTGAGGCCGTAGATCAGCGAAGAACGGCTGTCCTCGCGGTTACGCGCCATTGTGTAGGCCAGCGGCAGCGCCAACACCGCGCTGACCCCATAGAGGTAATGGATAGCACGGGCCGGCACTAGCCCCATTACTACCAACACCAGGCCCACCAGCGCCTCGATCACAAACAGCCCTTCGGCGATAACCAGCGCGCCGTTGTAGTTGCCGTCAGGCCCCCGGCGGCGCAAGAACAGGACCAGGCCCCACACCCCCAGCACAAAGGTGTAGAGCAGGCCCATGTTTGCAATTACGCGGTGAATGTCGGGCATAGAGTAGGCGGTCTAGCGCAGCGCGACAGCGCCGGTGTCAATGCGGCCGAGGCCGCGCGGCAACACCCATACTGGGTAGCTGCCGTCCACCAGTAGCGTCGGCGTGTTGGGTTGGGCCGGATTGACCAGATAGATGCGTTGCGGTCCTAGGTCTTTGGCGGTGAGATTGGCGCAACTCTTTTCCTGGCCGCCGTAGGCGACCCATTGGTCGGGGGTCCAGGTCACGTTGTTGAGGACAAAAAAGTCGCTCTCGGTCGCCGGCAGCTTGATCGCTAGTTCGGGGCCGGGTCGGTCGGCGCGCGCTAAGCGCACACTGCCCAGCGAGACACAGGCGCTGTCGTGTGCTTGCTCGGCCCAGGCCACTTGCAGGCCGCTGGGCGAGACGGCGAAGCCGGTCACCCCGTTGCCGCCGCGCGCGGCCAGGTCGGTCACTTTGTTAGTACTCATGTCTACAGCGTGCAGTTGCAGTCCGTTAAGTTGTGCGCCCAAATCTTTGCGCGGCCCGCCGACAAACAGCACACGGTTGGTGTAGTGATATTGCAACGGCCCGTTAAACACCCACGCCGCGTCGCCCGTATCGGGTAGATAGCTGATCTGGCGGGGCTTGCCGGCGCTTGTGGGGTAGGGGATAGCCCAAATGTTGTTTTTGCGGACGGCGATGATGCGGTTGTCGGCGGTCCAATTGGCGTTGCTGCCGTCGCCGAACGCTTCGTCGCTGCCGCTGTCCACATCATAGACATGCAACTGCCCGTCTACCGAGGCGACCACATGGCGGCTATCGCGTGCCCAGGCTCCGTGGTATTTGGTGCGGTTCAAGCTGTATTTGCCCATATCAAGCAAATAGGCCCGCCCGCCCGCGCCGTCGCCGACCGTGTAGAGCAGGCGCTTGCCGTCGGGCGAGAGGTTGAGGTCGCTCACCGGGCCGGGGGCATCACCCGCCGCCGGCACCCCGATCACGCCGTGTGCGTTCTTGCCGTCGCGGCCCACTGCCCAGATCTGATCGCCCGGCCCGACATAGATCAATTGCCCATATAGATTGTCTACCCGCTCCGGTGGAATGCTGCGTTGGATCGTCGCGCCGCCGGTGGCCGCATCGGCGGGCTGCTTCGTGCCCCCTGCGGCGGGGGCCGGCGCGGCGGCTTTGGTCGCCTCCGGTTGGAAGCCGGTATCGGGCGCCTGGGTGGCGGCGCCGAGTGCTGTGGGGGTGGCCGCGCCTGGTGTGGTCGGTCCGGTGGTCAGCGGCAGCGCATCCACATTGCCGAAGCTAGCCCCACTTTTGACATCACCCGGCGCGGCGGTCGCGCTGCCCGACGGGGACGCCGTCGTTACTTGGGCGAGGGGATGCTGCGCGTAGTTTTGCTGCGCGCTGGTGTTCAGATCGGTCGCCGGCGCGGCTTGCCCGCACGCGGCCAGGCTCAGGCCCATTAACAACAGCCCACCTAGTGGGGCGAATCGTCGCCGGCCGGGCTGGGACCGCAAGGTCAGCATAGGCATAGTTCACCTCTGATAAGCAACTGGACGGCGGATGGAGTCGCGGCGCCCGCGATGCAAAGCGGACAGCGGCGACACAGTATGTTATGTCTATTGAGAGAGTATAGCACAGGCTAGATTGGCTTGTCAATAACGATTCGGCCGCCGCCGGAGTTGACATAATGCCCCTTAAGGAAAGTGGTGCAACCGCTACCACAAATACGGGTGGAGGTATTGACACGGCGGCCGCTTGGTGCTAAAATAAGGGCAGTGGTAAATGGCTATAGGGAGGCGAACAAAGGCTTCCCGCCGACGTGAGAAAGGGGAACTTGCCGTATGCGCAATGTCAAAACTCACGTGTTGGAGATGCGCTATCAGGTGGATAGGCTCCGGCCCTAAAGGGGCCGGCTCTCACAAGGAAGCACGACTATTCCAGGTAGGGATCGTAGCTTCCAAACAGTGCGAGTGAGCTTTCGGCTAGATCAATCAAGCCCCTTTTAGCGGGCTTGACTGCATAACCCCCTCAATCGGGTTCGCCGGCGCACTTGCCTTTAACATAGCGATACGCGCAAGGCCATGTACAGACGGAAAGGACGGCTGTTTGCTGTATAGAACAGACCTCCGAGTACCGGCAATGCGTTATTAAATGGTTCAGTAAAGCCCACCAGGGCTGGTTTATAACCGCGGAGGCTCGCTACGGCGGGCCTCCTTTTTGCTGCCCGGCGTGCGCTATAGGACGCCGAGATGCACCCCGATCAGTCCGGCGATGTAGGAGTAGGGCGTGCGGGCCTGGTAGTAGAGGATTTCGCGGGCCAGGCGATTGTGCGGGGCGCCGACTTTGAGTGCCGAGCCGGCCCCCGCGCTGATCACCAGGCGGCCCAGATCCCACAGCAGGTTGAGCATCCCGGCCACGGCCAGTTCGGGATCGGCGGGCGGCGTGGTCAGTCCGGTGCAGAGGTCGCGACGCAGGTGGTCGAGGCGTACCCCCAACCAGGTGATGACGGCCTCCGTCTGCGGTCGCATATAGGCGGTTTGCGCGCACAGATCGAGCGCAGCCTGGGCCAACCCGACGTTGAAGCCGCGCAGGGGGCCTTCGCTGCCCTCCATCACGGCACGTACCCCGGCGCGGGTCGGTGGCGCGGTCAGCAGGCCGGCAGTTACATCCAGTTCAGCCAGCGTGACGGCGACGGTTTGCCCGCCGCCCAGCACAATGAGATCAAACGGTGGCGAAAACCGGACGGTGGGCGGGCTAAAGGGCACCACCGCTAGCGCCAGGCCATCGGCCGGGTCCAGCGCCGGGTCGTCGGCGGCAATCAGCGCGTGAGTCATCAACCCGGCGCCGCTGAACCAGGGTACTGTGCCGCTCACCAGCACGCGCTCACCGAGCCGCCGTGCCTGGGTGGGGCCGTCGGCTCGGCGCGTGGCCTGGCTACTTGCCAGCCCCAGAATCGCTGTGCCGCGCGCACAGGCGCGCAGCAGATCAGGTGCCGTCGGTCCACCCCAGCGGCTCAGGAAGGCCAGTGCGGTCAGGTGTTGGGCATAGAGTAACGCCGTCACGCCGCAGCCCGCGCCGACCGCCGCACACACATCGAACAGAGCGGCGGGCGTAAGCTCTAGGCCGCCGTATTCCGTCGGCACCCGTGCGCCCCACAAGCCGCGCGTGCTGAGCGCAGCTAGCGCTTCGTGCGGCAAGCGCCGCTCGCTGTCCACCGCTTCGGCGGCAGCTCTCAGCGTGGCGGTGAGGCCGGGCAGATCCAGATCGGGCATAGGGTTAGTAGGTCGGGCCGGTCAGCGAACCGTCGTCGTTATGGGCGATTTCCCACTCTGGGCTGGTCGGTCCCTCGTCTGTCAGATCGGCGGCGGGGCCGGCGGTTTTGCCCTTATTTAAGACTGCGCTCAGGTCTTGCGGCACCGTCTGGATCTTGCTCTGTACCTCGTGTAGCATCTTGGGCACTTCGGCCTGCACACGGCTGCTTGCCTGCACCACGCTATCGCGCAAGATGGCCTGTCGCCGGCGGCCGCGGTCGGGGTCCATCAGATAGGTCACGAGCGACCCCAGGCCGATGCCCAATAGCAGCCAGCCCAGATCGCCGCGCCGACTCGCTTCTTTTGCGCCCAGCGCCTTGATCGCTTCTTTGCGGGCCGCTTGGGCCGCACGTTTCGCGGTGCGCCTACCCTCTTTCAGCACATCGTTCGCCATGTGTGGTTCCTCCATCGGGATATTAGGTCGCCGGCCGTTGCCCAACAATCATGAACTCCCGCTAATCTCCCTGGTTCCCGGCTGCGTGCCGGCAGCCGGTAGCGGGTCAGGCAGGCACGCCGGCTTCCACATCAATCAGCGCCGCCAGCTTGTTTGCCAGGCGCACGCTGTAGTTCTGCCCGCGATCCTGGGGGTAGACCTGGAACATATTGCCCAGGTAGAGGTTGGGGATCGGGGTGGGCAGCGGCGGGATGTGGGCCGGGTAGTCGCGCGTCACCACCGGCTGGGCGTAGGGTGCTTTGAACACCCACTGTTCCGTCACCCACGACGCATCAAAAGCCGGGTTCAGCTTTTGTAGGTGCGGCAAGAACTCAGCTACCGTTTCGGCATCCGACTGGCGGAAATAGCGATGGTCCATTGGCAGATAGTTGCCCAGGTAGAGCAGGTGCCGTCCGCCGTAGTCGCTGGTGGGCATCATATTCGTGTGCTCCACCGCCGCCAGGAAAGGAAAGCCGGGATCGTTGATGTTGAGCCAGTAGGTGCCGTCGAGCAGCGGCCGGTTAAGCGCCAGGATCGCGCAATGTGCGCCGAGCGCATTGCCCCAGTCGTAGCGCTTGCGGTAGTCCGCCGGTAAACCTTCGGTTAGCTTCAGGAACAGGCGTGTCGGCAGGGTGGAGACTACCCGATCATACGTCTCCGGTCCCGCTGCCGTCTCTACCAGCAGCCGTCCGTCGGCCTGCGGCGCGATGCGCGTGACGGCGGTGCCCAGGCGAATTTCGCCGCCCGCCTTGCCGATCTCTTCGCCTAGCCGGTTATACAGTTGTTGAAAGCCACCTTTGAGATAGCCGAGTTGGAAGCTGCGGTAGTGGATGCGCGCCCAGAACCAGGGCGCGGCGACCTGGGCGGCGTAGGTGCTGCCGAACTTCGACTCCAGCAGCGGGCCGAACACCACATCATAGGCTTCTTGGCCCATCCAGCGCTTGATCCACTGCTGGGCGGTGCTCTTGCGCAGGCGGCGGTAATCCGGCTCCGCTTTGAGGTAGGCTGAGGCAGCTCCCAAGCGCAAGCGGCTGAGCAGGCTAATCGGCGTGAAGCGCAGCACGTCACCTACGCCGCCAAAGGTGCTGTAGGTTTTGCCCTTATAGAGCGTGCCGGTGAACTGGGTCAGCCAGAGCAGCTTTTCGCCCAGGCCCAGCTCTGTCAGCAACTCCTGAATATCCTTGTCCGAGCGAAAAAGGTGGTGGTAAAATTTCTCCAAATACACCCCGGCGTCACCAATCGGGAAGCCCGCCGCCAGTCCGCCCAGTTCGCCCTCTTTCTCGATTACCGTCACCGCCGCGCCGCGCCGCACCAGTCGGTAGGCCGCCGTCAGGCCTAACGGCCCGCCGCCCAGCACCGCAATCCGCATTTTAGCCATCCGTCGTCTCCCACCAAAAAAATAGCCGGGCAGTGATGCCCGGCTGCTGCCGCCGACGCACCGGCCGGGGCACGATTAATCTTCGCTATAAATATCAAGCGTGATGCTGCCCTCTTTGGGGTCAAAGCCGGGGAAGGGGTAGCGCGTATCCCATTGGTTCAAACGGCGCGCTTCGTCTTGGGTGTAAATATCGAGCCCGCGATTGCGATACTTCTCGTACACCGCGCTGTAGGCTCCCGCCGGGTTGCCGTCGCGCCGCAAGCCGTCGCTGCCGTAGGTGCCCAGGTTGACCGGGATCATCGGCGCGCCGGCTTCGTCGGCCGTCACCGTATCAATCTGCGGCTTCCAGCGGTCGGCCTCCAGCCACGCCATCTCACGCTTGCCGCGCGCAGTCAAGACGTACAGTTTCTTGTAGCCGCGCTCCAGCTCCTCGGTGGGCTGCTTGCTCTTTTTGCGAAACATCGGTAGCATTCGCGTGTCTCCCTGCGCTGCTTCTGGCCGCTCGCGGCGGTGTACATGGCTCAGCCTTCGTATATTAGCATAAAGCGGGTCAGGCTGTCAAAGGGGTAGCCGTCAGGGCTGTACCCCCTTTGCCGCCCCTACGAGAGCAGCGGCGCATTAGCCCTGCAGCTCGGCCTTGTCCAGATGGACAATACCTTCGCCGTGCGACGCTTCGCCGCCGGTGACGGCGCGGGCGAGCGCGTGTAACAGCATCAATTTGTTGGTGGCCGGGTCAATGTACTCCGCCTGTTTGGGTTCAACCACCAGCAGGGTAATCTCCGGGTCGTCTTTGCCGTTGGGGAACCACAGCTTCCAATCGGGCTGCCATAGTTCTTCGATGCGCTTGCGATCACGGTTCAGGCGCACCCGCCCGGCAACCGATACGTAGCCTTTGCCCGCGCTCTCGTAAAAGGCGAGGCCCACGCGCGGGTCGGCTTCCAGATCGCGCACTTTGGTGCTGTCGAGCGCGGCGGAGAACCAGATCTCCATATCCGGCTGGGCCTTCTGCACTGCCATCGGGCGTGAATGTAGTGAGCCGTCCGGAGAAACGGTAGTCAAGATCGCTGTATCATACTTTTTCAGTAGTTCCAGCAGTTCGGCCCGGCTGTGGTCGGGGCTGTGTTGTGCTTTGTCTGCCATGCTCTGTTCTCCTTCAGGCGCCACCGTAAGCTGTGACCGGCGCTCCCCGTAGGTCGCCGGTCGCTGCGCGTGCGCTCAGGATGACGGTAAAGCAAGAGGCATACCCAAACGGCCCCCGATCGGCACCCGGTACAGGAACACCGGTTGGGCTAGGGTGGGGCGGCTAGTCGGAGCCGGCCGCGCCGGCTTGCATTTCGCCCGCTACCCAAGAGTAGACAGCTAGCCAGGCAGCCTCCATGTCGGGGGTCCACCCCGCGCTCTGTGCGCTTGCCATCGTAGCAATCAATGCCCGGCCGATGGTGGCGTAGTAGGCCGGTAGCACGCCGTAGCGCCGATGCTGATCCCCCAGTCGTGCTAGGATCGCATATAGCTTGAACGGCTGATCCAAATAGTCAATAATCAGCCCTAACATCGTCATAAACTTACGCTCTTGCTCGTGCAGATCGTCGTCGAACAAGCTACGCAGCGTCGGATCGTAGCTGAACAGCCGCGTATAGAAATCGGCCGCCAGTCCGTCCACTTGTGGCTGCACCGCCTGGAACGAGGTGCGCACCAACTGTACCTGCTTGAAATCCATAGTACAAGCCCTTTAATATTACGCCTACAACCGCCATCGTATAATGTAGTTTACTTGAGCTCGACTTTGCACATTTTCCGATTGGGCTGGTAGGCTGCGGTTCCGTGGCTACAAGACTGTGCCTGGGACTTATTCGATGTCCTCTGCAACCAGGGATATGCAATAAATCCGCCGTTGCTACGTGAGCTATGCTAGACA
>JBBRPH010000119.1:0-9586 GCA_038228295.1 Chloroflexia bacterium
CTGCTGGGCCTGCCCGACGACTCTAACCCGCCGTCCTCTAATTGACGCAGGATTCGTGATGTGATAGACTTCCAGTATTCAATCTGGCAGGGAGTAACCTTTGTTCGACGAGCATCCTCCATTTCCCAATCCTACGATCGCAGAAGTCGTCTGTGACCTTCATTTTCGCCTGCCCGCAGGGGTGGGTTGGAATCCCGCATTTGTGGGTGATCTTTTCAAACGCATCGGCGATGAGTATCCGATCCTTGAGCCATTGAACAGCATGAATTGGCAATTGGATATCGGGCCGCAAGGAATCGAACAAAAGTTGCTCCCGGCTCCGCAGGGGGTCCGCTTGAAACACAAATCGGCTCCCTATCAGCTACAGTTTACCGAGAGCCGATTGACCTTGAATGTTCTACCTCCCTATCCCGGCTGGGCCGGAGTGCGATCGGCACTGTTGGATGTATGGCAGCATGTAGCCGAGATTATTCATCCCTCGGTGGTGGGCCGGATCGGGCTACGCTATATCAATATTATTCCCCGACGGCATCCAACGGAACCGCTTGGTGTTCTATTGCAAGCCTGTGATTATATCCCGGTTGTATTGTTAAAATCCGGGCCGGGTTTCCTGTTGCGCGCTCAGGCCCAACTGGACTCTGCACATCGTCTGATTTTGACGATAGCGGATGCCGTTTCCTCACCTACCGAGGGAAGTAGATCAGCGATTATTTTGGACATTGACCGTATTATGGAACAGGATTTAACTCCTGATGCTGAGTCAATCCAGGAACACCTGGATCGCCTGCATGAAGATGTCTGGGACGTGTTTACCGCTGTGCAGACGGCGGAATTGACGGCACGCCTACGGAGGGAGTCAGTATGAGTCTCTATTGGCAAGATTGGGGCGGCCAGCGATCTGCCTTTACACAAAATACTGCAACAACGGCAGTCGCCTTTGTTTGGGAGCGCGATATTACCCGACCGGATCTGGCGACCGGGGAGTCTCTTGTCCGTGTATTCCAGGCATTGGCCGACGAGTGGTACAACGCCACGGCGCACTTTTCCAACGTGCAGCGTATGACCCGCCACCCCGCTTACCAAGCCATTATCCGGCTGGGCCGGCCGGCGGTGCCGGGGATTTTGTATGAATTAGAGGTTCGACCCCATTTCTGGTTCACCGCGCTGGAGGCCATTACCGGTCAAAATCCCGTGCCTCTGGAGAGCGATGTGATGGAGGCCCGTGCCGCGTGGCTGGCATGGGGTCGGCAACACGGATATCTGCGGTAATGGATGATTCCGCCTGGTTGCTTGACCACTTTCCTAAATTGGTGATCACCGGGTACCGAGTTACCAGTCCTTCAAGCTTATACTATAACTGTGTGGCCTGGGCGGTCCATGATGATCGCCAATGGTGGCAACCTGGTCGGGTTCTGACCAACTGGTATTGGCCGCCGGGTATTGCTCGTGATGAGAGTGTAGCCACTTACGTCGCCGCTCTTGCGACTGCTGGTTATACTCCGTGTGCTGATACCAGCCTCGTTCCAGATATTGAGAAAATCGCCGTGTTGGGGGATGCACACGGGGAATTCACCCATGTTGCCCGGCAACTGGCGAACGGTTGGTGGGCCAGCAAACTAGGCATACGTCAGGATATCGAACACGCGAGCCTTTCTGCGTTGGAAGGCACCGACTATGGAACCGTCGTAGTAATTATGCAGCGTCCTCGTATCCCATAATCTTCTAGAGGTGCCGCTTATGGCGCGTAAAGAGCAAATCCTGGCAACGGCAGAGGCGGTTCTAGCGGGCAACGAAGCGGGGCTGACCGCCGAGGCGCTGGCACGGCAGGTGGGCAGCCAGATCGGCCAACTACTACCAGCACCGCAACTGGTCACGGTGCTGCGCACGCTGCCCAACCGATTCACCGAAGGGGCCGACGGTCGCTGGCACCTGCGCCGTATGGCCGTTTCCGTGCCTGACGAGATGCCCGAAGCCCTAGCCCCGATGGTCGCGCCCGCGCCGGCCCTGCCCTTGCGCCTCGGCTGCTATTGCGTCTTCGACCTGGAAGCTACCAGCCAGGAGGCGCGCGGCCCAGCCACCGAGATCATCCAGATCGCCGCCCAGTGCTGGGTAGACGGGCAACCGCAACCGATCTGGCAAACCTTTGTGCGCCCCGCCGTGCCGCTCCCCGCCGAGATCATCGATCTCACCAAGATCACCCAGGCCGAAGTAGACAGCGGCGCGCCCCCCGCCGAAGCCCTGCGCGCGCTGTTCGCCTACGCGGGCGATCTGCCGCTGGTGGCCCACAACGGCGTGGGCTATGACGGCCCCCTGGTGCGCAGCGTAGCCGCCCGCGAGGGGGTGCCGGTGCCCGACTCCTTCCTGGTGCTGGACACGCTGCCCCTGGCCCGCGCCCTGCTGCCCACCCAGGCCCAGCACACCGTCAGCAGCCTGGCCGAATACTTCGGGGTGCTGCGGCCCGACGCCCACCGCGCCGATGTGGACATCGCCATGCTCGGCGACATCGTGCAGGGGCTGGAACGGCTGCTGGCGGCCGACACGGGCGGGGCGGCGGTCTATTTGCTGCTGGCCCGCGCCGGCGATCCCTGGGTCGCACTGTTGCACCCGCCGCGCACCCTGCCCACCGCTGCCCAGATCATCGCCGGCTTCGGCGCGGCCATGACTCCGTTGCTGCCCGACCGCGCCCCAGCCACCGACGGACCCGTCACCCCGGCAGCTATAGACGCGCTATTTGACCGCGCTGCTAGTGCTGATCCCCCCCGCCCGCGTCGCCCGGCCCAGGTCACACTGGCCCAACTGGCCGCCGAGACGCTGGCGACGGGCGGCTACGCCGTCGTCGAAGCGGGTACCGGCACCGGCAAAAGCCTCGGCTACCTGGCCCCCGCTGCGCTGGTCGCCCGCGCCACCGGCCAACCCGTCGTCGTCTCTACCTACACGAAGGTGTTGCAAGCGCAACTCCTCAGCAAGGAACTGCCGTTTGTGCAGACCCTGGTACCCGATTTGCAGGTGGCGCTGCTCCAGGGGCGGTCCAACTATCTGTCGCTGCCCCGCCTGGCCGAAGAACTGACCGACGCGCTAGCCGAGCCGTCCTTGCCCCCGGCCCGTGCCTGGACGCTGGCGCTGTTGGTGCGCTTCGCCGCCGCCAGCGCCGAGGGCAACCTGGAAGAAATCGGTACCGCGCTGTGGGCGCTGGACGAGGGACTGGGCGGTGACGGGGCGGTGCAGCGCCTGGTTGGCCCGTTGCGCTCGGCTCCCGATGAGCCGCCCACCGGGGGCCTGCCCGATTTTTACCGCCGCGCCCGCGCCAACGCCGATGTCGCCGACGTGGTGCTGGTCAACCACGCCCTCTTGCTGCGCAACTTCCTCAACCCCGCCAGCGACGATCCCCTGGCCCGCCGGGTGGTCTGCGACGAAGCGCACACGCTGGAAGACGCGGCCACGGCGGCGCTGGAAATGCGCGTCGAAGAGCGCACGCTGCGCCGCCAGATTCGCGCCATTTACGACCCGATCACCCGGAGCGGCCTGGCTGTCGAATGCCGCCGTCTGGGCTTGCCCGCCGGCGATCCGCGCCTCGACGCAATCGCCCGCGCCGCCGACTCGGCCCTGGCCGCGCTCGACAGCCTGGCCGGCCGCCTGCACGCCTATGTGCGCGGTCAGACGGTGGTTGCGCCGAAGGATCTGGAACGCTACGGCGTGCAGGTGCCAATCGCCGCGAACGCGCTGCAAGGGGCAGGCGGCCCGGCCCTGCGCACCGCCGCCGACACGCTGGGCGGGGCACTGACCGACCTGGACACGGCGCTGGAAGCTCTGCTCGGCGTGGCGGTCGGGCTGTCTGAAGCGGCTCCCGCCGGGGCGGCCGGGCTGCGCCCCCGGCGGCTGGCCCGTAGCGCCCGTAGCCTGCTGCGCGACCTGCGCGCCCAGCGCGAAGCCTACGCTTGGTTCTGGTCGTTCCGCGACGCGAGTGCCAGCGTGCGCGTGGTCGCCCTCGACCGCCAGCCCGCCACGCCGCCCGGCCCGCCCGGCACCATCCGCCCGCTCGCGCCGGTCAGCCTCAGCGGTGTGCCGATCAACGTCGGCCCAGCCCTCTGGGCGCGCTTCTGGTCACGGCTCGATGCCGCCGTCTGCACCTCAGCCACCCTCACCGTCTTCGGCCAGGGCTTCGACTTCTTCCGGGGCCGCATCGGCCTGGAGTCGGAGCGCGCCGCCACTATGGGGGCCACAGTACGCACCCAGGAACTGCCCCACGCGCTGCCCTATCACGACCTCGCCCTGCTGCTGATGCCCAACGACCTGCCCGCGCCACGCGACACCGACCTCAAGCGTGCCTTCCCGGAGGCCGTGGCTGGACTGCTGCGGCGCTTTATCCCTTTCTTCCACGGGCGCACCCTGGCGCTGTTCACCGCCAACTCCCGCCGCGATTTCGTCTACCAGGCCATCCGCGATCCGCTGAACACCGCCGGCTTCCCGGTGATCTGTCAACGGTCAGGCGGCGGCCTGAAAAACCAGATCGAAGAATTCCGCAAACGGCCGGAAACCTCGCTGCTCGGTTCGCGCTCGCTGTGGGAAGGGGTGGACGTGCCGGGCGACTCGCTGTCCTTCGTCTTTCTCGAAAAGTTGCCCTATCCGAGCCTCGGCGATCCGGTGGAAGCGGCACGTATGGGGGCGGTAGAAGCGGCGGGCGGCAATCCCTTCGCCGGCTATCTGCTGCCGAAGATGATCCTGCTGCTCAAGCAGGGCTTTGGCCGCCTGGTGCGCGATGTGGACGATCGCGGCGTGGCGATCCTGCTCGACAAGCGCCTACGCAACTCGCTCTACCGCACCGAGGTACTGCGCTCGCTGCCCAACCCGACCATCGGCTACGAGTCGGACACAGCGCTCTTCCGCCGGGTGGCCGAGTGGATGGGCCAGGACTTCGACCCGACGGACCTACCCGCGCCGACGGTGCCCGATGTGGCACGCATCCTGGCCGAAAACACCTTGCCTGCGGTTATCATCGACCCGGCCGACTTTGCCGCCGTGGCCTTGCCGCGTCTGCTGGCGGTGCAACAGGCGATCTGGGGGCACGCCGCTTTCCGCCCTGGGCAGGACGCGATTATCCGTGACGTGCTGGCCGGGCACGACGTGCTGACCCTGCTGCCCACCGGGGCCGGCAAGAGCCGCACCTACCAGCTTCCCGCCCTGATCCGCCCCGGTCTCACGCTGGTTATTTCCCCGCTGATCGCCCTGATCCGCGACCAGGTGGAAAAGCTGCGCGAGGTGCCCGGCCTAACTCAGGTCGCCTCCCTGATTTCGGGCATGGACGCGGCCAGCCAGGAGGATGTGCTGCGTCAGGCGGTCGCCGGCCAGTTGCGCCTGCTCTATATTTCGCCGGAGCGCCTGCGCGACCCGCGCTTCGTGGCCGTGCTGCCCCGGTTGCCGCTGGTGCAACTGGTGGTGGATGAGGCGCACTGCATCTCCACCTGGGGCCATGATTTCCGCCCCGATTTTCTCGACATCGCCCGGCTGCTGCCGCCCGGCCCCGACGGCTCCCACCTGCCGGTCCATGCGCTCACGGCCACCGCCACGGCGGCGGTGCAGGCCGAAATCCAGCAAACCCTGGCGATGGGCACCGGCGCGCGCTCGCTGGCGGTGCATCAGGGCGATTTTGTCCGCCCCAACCTGATCTTCCGGGTGTATCGTACCGGCAGCCGCGCCGACCGCGATGCCCAGGCGGTCGGCATCGTCCACCAACTGGTGCGTGATACCGAGCGTGGCGGAGCCGGCATCGTCTACGTGGCGACCCGTCGCACAGCCACCCAGCTTGCCCGCCTGTTCCGTGATCGCAACATCGCGGCCCAGGCGTACCACGGCGGCCTGCCGACCCCCGAACGGCACGGTATCCAGGAGCGCTTTATGCAGGGCGACCTGGAGGTGGTGGTCGCCACCAGCGCGTTCGGCATGGGTGTGGACAAGGCCGAAATCCGCTTTGTGTTGCACTATGACCATCCCTCCAGCCTGGAAGCCTATGTCCAGGAAGCCGGGCGGGCCGGGCGTGACGGCAAAGATGCCTACGCCATCCTGCTCTACCACCGCGAAAGCCAGCGCACCCAGCGTTTCCTGGCGCGCCTGGGGCAGCCGAGCGCGCAGGCGCTGGCGGGCTACCGCCAGGCCCTACTGGCCGTCGCCGATCTCCCCGGCGTGACCCGCTTACCCGACGGCGGCATCCTCTGCGATCCCGCCGCCCTCGCGGGCACCGCTGGGGTGGATGAGGCCCTGGGCCGCGTGCTGCTCTACACCTTCGAGCAGGCCGGGCTGCTGGCGCGTGGCCCGGATGCCACAATCGAAGCGACGATCCTGCCGACGCAGCCGGTGGCAACGATCCTGGCGGCGCTGTCCGACCCGGCCCATCAGATGCTGGCGGCCGCCCTGTTCGGTGCGCTGGGGGCTACCCCCGATTGTCTCGTGACTTATCGCGCGGCCCAGCACGCGCCCGTCGCGAACATCGATCCGCGCCAGGTAGATCGCCTGCTGGTGGATCTGGCGGCGCGCGATCTGCTGCTTTATCGGTCCTACAGCCGGGGCATGACTCTCCAGTTCGCCGCGACGCTGGCCGATGCTCCGCTGGCGGCCTTGGCCGCCCGCTTCGCTGCCCGTTATGACCAGTTCGAGCGCCGGCTCCAGGCGATGCTGGCCTATATCGATCTCCGCAGCGGGGGAAACCGCTGCCGCAGCGCCCACCTGGTGAATTACCTGATCGGCGCCACCGATACCCCGCGCTGCGGTCGTTGCGACCTGTGCAGCTCGACGGAGACCGACTTGCCCTGGGATGCCACACAACGGCTTTACAACGCGCCTATCGCGGTCGATCTGCGTCAGGCGATTCTGGAAGCCGTGCGTGATCACGACGGGATGTTCGGGAGCTGGACGATGCGGAAGCTGTTACTCGGTGTACCTCAAACCCCCTACGGTAGCCTGTCGCCCACCGCCCTGCACTCGGATCACTTCGGCGCACTGCATGGCATTGGTACGGATGACTCGACCCTCGGCGCGGCCCTCACAGCGCTGATTGGCGAAGGATTTCTGGCCGAAGTGTCGAGGACTCTGCGTAACAGTGGCCAGACATACGAAGCCCTGGCCCTAACACCTCTGGGCCGCGATGCCCTGGCCGGTGGGGTGCCGCTCCTCGCACCTCTTGCCGAGGTGCCCGCATGATGCCCTCGTCACGACCGCTAGATGCCCGCCTTGCGGCCCTTCTGGATGCCGCTGTCGCCCGGATAATGGATACCCGCCGGACCTTCACAGATGCCGAAGCCTTGCAGGCCATCTGGAATGCCGGCTACGACTTCGGGCCGCAGGAGGACGCGCGCTTCGCTCTGGTCGCCGAGCGGATCGGCCTGCATCGCCGGCACTGGCGGCTGATCACGCACACCGTCGCCAACGAACGCCTGCTGGATGCCTTGCGCGCCAGGACCTGGGATGGGCGGGATCTAGATGGACTCCTGGCGGCCTGGGATACTGCCGATGGGGTTCACTACGTCTACTGCCCGACCGATCCGCGCTTCACTACTGCGGCGAATGGGGCACTGGAACCCTCCGATAGCGAACAGGCGATCCCCCTTCCCCCGGCGACCCGCACGGCTCTCGCTGCCCTGGAAACCGCGCTCTTAGAGTTCTGGCGGGCTGTGGGGGTGGAACCATGGACCACGCGGGCCATTACCGAACGACTGAGTGTCCTTGGTTGGTCCGATGCCGACCAGCCGAACGCTTGGCTCCTGGTACGCGCTTGGTTGCTGGAGTGGGCGGCGATTGCACGGATCGGCTCAGACTACTGGATTCCGGCCGATGCCCTGCCTGCTGCGCCTGATCCACCTCGATTGGCGGTGCTGCCGGTGTTCGGTAATTACTTACCGGCGGATGACGGCCCCGCCGCGCCCGATTCCTCGGCCCCTGACTCACCGGCCCTGCCTGCCGTGCCGCCGCTCGATTTGTCGTCCGGAGCGGCGGGCGGTGGCCGTACCCATTGGACGATTCTGCTACGCACCCAGCATTTGGTACATGGTGTGTTGCTGGTCCCGGCGGGCGCTCGCCATGTGTACCCCCCACGCCCGCCGGGTAGTGGCTCGGTGACGGCCCTCCCAGCTCTCTGGTTTACCACCGGTGATAAGTTCTGGCTGTGGCTGGACCGGGATGCGAATCGGTTATATGGCCCGGCGCTGGCCGACCAGTTAGCCGGGTGTGAAGCCGGCGATCTACTGCGGGTGGAATGGACCCCTACTCTGGTTGCCTTGCGCCTGGTCGGTCACGACGCAGCAGTGCAACATGAGGAGACTCGCCTCGTCGATGTCGCTGCCCTGGCCGCGCTACGTGGTGGGGTAGGAGAATCGTACCGCGCCTCGCTACAAGTGATATTACTGGCGAATCCAGATGGCGTGCCCTTTCCCGAATTGCTGCGTATGCTTGAAGAGCGGCAAGGGCACGCCATCCATCGGGGGACAATTCGGGCGATCCTGTACGCTAGCGGCTTTGTTCACCAGGCGGGGCGCTGGTTTGCCGCTCCTGAGGTTCAGCATAGTTCTCGGAGGTTGCGGACAGCTATTGTAGACTCGTTGGTGTGGGAATCGGGCGCAATAGTTGAAGAGACTGCGCCCTTGGAATCACGAGTGCGTGTTATTAATCAGCGCTTATCAACGCTGCTGCTTGATTTGCAAAAATAAATCCCTGACTTATACCATCCCCACGGACGATGCGACTATGCAGGTTGATTTGGATACGGGCGGACTAAATTTGCCCTACAGCAATAGGCACAAGCGTTGCAGGCGGGTTTGCTGATTGCGCCTGTGTCAGCATAGAGAGGAGCAAATCCACCCACGCGACAAACCGCAGTGCGTCATCCTGAGTATAGTGGGACAGCGCATGATGGCCGGCTTGGTTACGGAAGAAGGCCATAGCCCCACGGTATAAATCTATCGCACTCCGCTGTTCTTGGGGAATCGCACTGAATAAAAGTAGAGGATTCGCAGCACGAAGCACACGGCTGGCCAGTGGGTGTGGTAGTGACCAACGCGATCCTACCCGCAGACACCGCGCCGGCCCCTGAACGGGGCGCGTAGGGTGGCCAGTGGGTGTGGTAGTGACCAACGCGATCCTACACGAGGTCACGCTGGCCGAAACGACGCTGCGGGTGCGCTTCGTGGACGAGGCTCCGGCCCGGCTGATTGGCGATTAACCCTACAACACTATCGGCATCTCATAGTCCGGTATTAATACTATAGCGAGAACTTCTTAGCTTCAGTTTGTACAATTTTGTCGAAGCAAAAGTACCTAATATAAGTCTTAATTCACAGAGGTAGGACAAAAATGAGCTCTTATACGGGGACCGTGAGTGTAAAATATCGGCTGTTTAGCGGGGTGGCCGACTTACACTAGGCACGAAATTGCTTGCTGTAACCCGATTTTCAATTGTAAAATTGTACAAACTCAAGCTTAGGGTATGTGTTTAGCGTTCCGTGAGTGCCGAGGGTGGGCGGACTTGCCAAGACGCCGTCGGCTGCGTACAATGGAGTATGGTGCCTGAGTTGACCCCTGCTGTAGTGGCCGAGTTGGTGGC
>JBBRPH010000120.1:0-9583 GCA_038228295.1 Chloroflexia bacterium
CGCCGGCGTGGGAGTCAGGCTCGGCTCCGGCGTGGGCATAACGCAGGCGGCGGTCGGCGGCAACGGCAACCCCTTTTGCGTCTTGGTCCAGGCGGCATATTGCGGCGGCAGCACCAAGTACGGCCGCTCGATCACAAACTGCGCAGGGTAGTCGGGCCCGGCCAAGCCGGGCGGATTCTGGTTAATGCAAATCTTGAATAGGCGATACAGGGTGCCCTCTTTAATCGGTTCCGTGCCGGCGATAAACAGCTCGCTCCGCAGCTCGGTATCGCCGGGGCCGGGCTTCATACCGGACAGCGCGCCGACCTGTGTTCGTACCATGCCCGGTGGGGCGGCAAACTCGGTCGGTAGTACCGTCTCGTCGCCGCGCAGCAGGGTCTTCTCCAGTTCGGGGCGGGCAAAGGTGCCCTCCAAAAAGTTGTGCCAGATCGGGCCGGCCCCGCGCAAGCCGGCCACCTTCGTCATTAGTCGTCCGTCATTGTTGCCGACCCATACGCCCACTGCTAGATCGGGCGTGTAGCCTAGGGTCCAACTATCGCGGTAGTTTTCGGTGGTGCCCGTTTTGGCCGCCGCCGGGCGGCTCAGTTTGAGCGCGCTGTTGGGGCCGAACAGCGGGGTGCGCGCGGCGTTATCCGACAGGATATCGGTGATCAGGTAGGCTTCCTGTGGGCTGATCGCCTGTACGCCGCCGGGTTGGTCGCGCCGATAGTCAAACAACACATGGTCTTTGCCGTCACGCACCTGGAGCAACGCCTGCGCCGGCACATGGATGCCCCGGTTGGCGAACGTGCCATAGGCGCTGGTCATATCCAGCAGGGTCACGTCGCCGCCACCCAGCGTCAGCGAAAGCCCGTAGGCGCTAGGGTCGTCGTTCAGCGTAGTAATCCCCATGCGGTGCGCGGTGTCGATTACATCGGGGATACCCACATCGCGCAGCATTTCGACGGCGGGAATATTAAGCGAGTTCGCTAGCGCTTGGCGCACCAGCACGGGGCCGCGATATTGCAAATCATAGTCTTTGGGCCGGTAGGGCGGTTGGTTTTTGCCGCCGTCAAAATCGGTCGGGATGTCATCCAGCATACTGGCCGCCGTATAGCCCTTATGGAAGGCGGTGACATAGGTGAACGGCTTGAACGACGACCCCGGCTGGCGCGGCGCGACGGCCACATTGACCTGGCCGAATTGCGGGTTGCTGTAGTCCACACTACCCAGCATCGCCAGGATCTCGCCACTGCGCGGGTTGATCGCCACCAGTGCGGCATTGCTCGCGCCGTCCGCCTTGAGCGCCTCGATTTGCGCCGTCGCGCTGCGCGCCGCCAGATCCTGGAAGTCGAGATCGAGTGTGGTGAAGACGCGCAACCCGCCGCGGTTCACAATGTCGGGACCATACAGGTTGTCGAGTAGCGCACGCACATAATTGACGAAATGCGGGGCCAGCGTCGGCCCGTTCTCGCCGGCCGCCTGCACCGGATGGACATCCTCGGCCAGCGCCTGGTTCATATCGCTCGGTTTAATGAAACCGCTTTTGACCATCTGGCGCAGCACATATTCCTGGCGGATTTTGGCCTCGGCATAATTGATATGTGGATCGTACTCCGACGGGGCTTGCGGCAACCCGGCCAGCATCGCACACTGAGCTAGGTCCAGGTCTTTGGCCGGCACGCCGTAGTACGCCTGCGCCGCTGCCGGCACGCCATACGCCTGCGCGCCGTAATAGATGTCGTTGAGATAGATCTCCATGATCTTGTCTTTGCTGTACGCCTCGCTCAGGCGCTGGGCCAGGATCGTTTCGCGCACTTTGCGCCGCCACGAGGCTTCGTCCTTTTCGGGCAGTAGCACGCGGCGCACCAGTTGCATGGTGATAGTGCTGGCCCCGCTGGTGCCCTGGCGGCTGAGATTGATATAGACGGCGCGCACGATGCCGCGCAGATCCACGCCGTTATTGTCGCGGAAGGTCGGATCTTCGGCGGCAATGGTCGCGTTGATTAGATCGGGCGGCAGTTGGTCAATGCTGAGGTACGTCCGCTTGCCGAGTAATGGGTCGCTGAACTCATAGATCAAGCGGCCTTTGCGGTCATAGATTTTGGTACTCTGGAAGTCGGTGACGCGCAGACTGGAGATCGGTGGCAGGTCGCTGGTGATGTAGCTCCAGGCGGCCCCGGCCGTGCCGCCCGCGCCCAGTAGCAGCAGCACAGTCAGCAGCAGCGTGCTGCCCAGGAACCCGGCCAAGATGGTGCGCAGATAGCCGCCGCTGCCGTGCTTGACGGGGTAGGCATGGCGGGCCTGGGGTCGCAGCCGCCGCACCGGGAACAACGCGCGCCCGCCGGCTCGTCGCCGTGCTGCATAGCCACCGCGTCCTGCCGACAAGCGATGGGGGGGCGGCAAGACGCGAGCCGGCGGGCGCGCGTCCACACGAGCGCGGGCCGGGGTAGGCGATGCAGGCGGCGGGACGGGGGGGCGCGGGCTGAAGTTGGGCGGTGTTTCGATACTCATTAACAGTTCGGTGTTTCTAGCTAGAATGCGTCACCCGATGATTATAGCATATTTACGGCGACTGTGGCGGGTCACGCTCACTTATGCGGTTCCCGTACTTACTTACCGGTCAGTATGGTAAGTCGTCCCTAATCGTGTATAATAGCGGTTAATTGTTCCCAGCACAGGTGCCGCCCCCACCAGCCGGGGTATAGGTGGGGCGAATCCTGATCACCGGGTCTATTTTGCAAGGCGAGGGCCGAACCGGCCAAGGAGTACGGGATGCAAACTCCCGCAGGAACATGGTGTACCCGTCTGATCCAAGAAAATCTGGAAGCATTGGCCGACGAAATGGTGCTGTGGGCCCGCGCTACCAACCCAGATGAGTTCCCGGCGGATCGCTCCACGGATCACGCCCGTTTTTTGCGCTTTTACCGGGTGATCGCGCAAGGCTTAGAGACCGGTGACACGCAAGCCGCTGCGGCCGCATTTGAGCAAATGGCGGAAGAGCGGCTACGAACCAAAATCCAAGCGGTCTCCATTATCAAACTGGTAGATCACGGCGGTGATGCGCTAGTCCAATTAATCGGCGCGCAATCGGTGGACTCAATGACCGCCTCGGTAGCCCTGCGGCAGGTGCTGGCGCTGATCGCCAACTGCCGTATGATTCTAAGCAAGGTTAACATCCAATTGCTGACCCGTCCCGAGTAGGTGGTCCTACGCGATGTAGAGGAGACTGTTAATGAACTCACCGGATAGCAACCCGCGTCCTATTTTAGCCGCTTATTTGCATCAATTCGTGACCTATGGGTTCCGTCAAGCCCTGCGCATGGACCTCTTTCCGACGCTCGATCAACTCGGCCAGGCCACTACTGCCGACTTAGCTGCTGCGATGGGAGTCACGCCGGGGATGCTGGCCGATTTGTTGGATATGCTGGCGTTGAGTAGGGTATTAGAGAAAATCACAACGACCGCGTCGCCTGAATACCGGCTGTCGCCGGCAGCAAACCTCTATTTGAGCGGTCGGAATCCCGGCCAAGATCTTACTGGGTTTGATCTCCTGCAAAACGAAACCTGGGATATTCTGATGGCGCAAGGCGACGCGGTGTTGCGAACCGGCACGCCCGCGCGGCGGGGTGCGGTCACTTCCCGCGAACGCTGGATATCGGTGGTCCCTTCGATTGCCCCCATCGGTCTACAGCAGGGTGGGCTGCTGATCGAACGTATTGCCCACGACCAAGCCACGAACGGGCAGCCCGGCGACCCCTACGAATTACTGGAAGCGGGCTGTGGAGTTGGCCGGCTGTCGGCCTTGATCTTGCGCGCCTTGCCCACAGTGCATAGCACCGGCGCGGACTTCCCTGTCGTATTAGAGCTGGCGACGGCGGAGATGCAGCGGGCTGGGTTGCAAGATCGGTTCACGCCCCTGGCGATAGACCTGACGCACGAGGCTCCGCATAGCCCGCGCGGGCCATATGCCGGCTGTATCGCCTCCATGTTTTGCCAGGTACTTAGCGAAACTCAACTGCAAGCCTTTTTCCGCTTGGCCGCTGAGACCATCCGACCGGGTGGATGGATGTGGATCCTCGATTGTGTGCCCGATGACGCCCGGCAGGCGACGGATCGCTGGGTAGAAATTGTGTTCTCGTATATGATGTCGTTTATTGGCGGGCGCTCCTACACCGCCGCCGACTATCGGCGGATGTTAGAGGCTAGCGGTTGGACCGCTGTCGAAGTCACACAGACGGACGGGATCGTGTCGTTAGTGCAAGCCCGCCGGCGCTGACCCGCCCATCTCTAGCGCTGCGGATGCAGCATCTCGGCTCTTGGAGGGCGTCTCACAAAGAGTTGCCCTTCGAGGCCGGCACCTGCGGCTAGCACCAAACCGAGCTAAGACCCGGCACCCTCCATTGCCGATTGCCGGCCGCCGGTCGGTGACTGCTTCAGCCATTCCGCCGCCGCGGGCCCTAAGCTATGCGCTGGGCCTTCGCGCAGGGTGCAGGCCGGTAGCGCGTGTAGGAACAAGTGGCCGTAGCTTTTGCTGACCACGCGGCGGTCCAGAATCGCCACCACGCCCCGGTCGTCGCGGTGACGGATCAGGCGGCCGAAGCCCTGCTTGAAACGCAGGATCGCTTGCGGCAGTGCGTATTGGGCAAAGGCATCCTCGAAGCTCTCGCTGCGTGCGGCGAACACCGGATCGCTGGGCACGCGGAAGGGCAGTTTGGCGATCACCAACACACTCAGCGCGTCGCCCACTACGTCAATGCCCTCCCAAAACGACGACGTGCCGAGCAACACGCTGCGCGGCGTGCTGCGGAAGCGATCCAGCAGTTGGCGGCGTGATCCATCCAGGTTGTGGCCCAGCAGCAGTAGCCCGGCCTGTTCCATTGGGCGTTGCAAGGCACGATACGTTGTCCGTAGTGCACTGTGCGAGGTGAACAGCACCAGCGCCCGCCCGCCACTGGCCCGGCACAGATCGAGGAGTGCCGCTTCCAGTTGCTTCTGATAACCCGGTTGGTTCGGCTCGGCCAGGTCGTCGGGGATATAGAGCAGCGTGGAGCGCGCATAATCGAACGGTGAGCCGACTTGCAATTCGTGGCCGGCGGTCAGCCCTAGCCGTTCGCGGATATAGCTGAAATCGCTGTCTGTTGCCAGCGTGGCCGAGGCTAAGACCACGGTGCGCTTGCTGCTGAATAGGTAGCGGTCGAGCAGTTCGCCCACATGGAGCGGCGCGCAGTGGATCGTCGTGGTGCCTTCGCGTGCGTTGGCCGATAGCCAGTACACCGCACCGTCGCTGGGTTGGGTAATCGCAGCGTGCAGGTGGCTGTGCAATGTCTCGACTCCCCCCCAAAGGTTGCCTATTTCCAACCCCACATTGGTCAAGTCGCTGTTCTCGCCCTCGTCCAACTCTTCGATTAGCCCGATCAGTGTATTGAGATCGTTAAGGATCGCCGTCAGCGGCAGGGCCAGGTTTTCCCAAGCCAGTTGTACTTCGCCCCACTGTGGATCTTTGCGGACCCGGCTAGTCAGGCGCAGGCGTTTGTCGTATTCGTTGCGTTCCTCGCTTTGCGCGGTGAGTAGGCGGTGCATCCCGTCGAACAGCTCGTGCGCTGCCGCCGGTACTCGTTCGCACATTACTTGCAGCCGCTCGATGTGGTCCTCAATAGCCGCTAGCATCGCCGCGCCCACACGGACCCGTGGCGGTGCGCCCACGGCCTCGCGCCCACCCACGCCGGCCGGGCGGAAGAGGCGGCGCAAGTCGCTCAGGTGGCCGTTGTGCCCGTCGCCCTGGCGCTTGCTCAGGCCGGCGATTAGCTCGCCTGGTTCGTGCCCGGTCACGCCATAGCCCAACTGATCGGTTGCTTCGTCTTCCAGGTGGTGCGCTTCGTCAACAATCAGGTGAGTGTAAGGCGGTAGCACACGGTTGCCGGTGGCAATGTCGGCCAACAGCAGCGCATGATTGACCACCAGGACGTGGGCGGCTTCGGCGGTCTTTTTGGCGCGGTGGAAAAAACACAGCCCCTTCTGGTTATGAACGCATTCGTGCAGCGGGCAACCCTCTTCGCTGACGGCGATTTTGCTCCAGCTATGGGGCTCGCTGCCGGTGAGCAGCAATTCGCCCCGATCGCCGGTGCCCGTTGTGGGCAGCCAGACCAACACCTTGACCAGTAGGCGCAGTTCATCGAGCGTGGCAGGCGCACTGCGGCGGAAGGCGGCCCAACGGCGTAGGCAGAGATAGTTGCTGCGCCCTTTGAGTGTAGCGGCGCGGAAAGGGTTATCGAGCACCCCCGCCAGCGCGGGCAAGTCTTTGTTATAGAGTTGCTCTTGCAGGTTGATCGTGGCCGTGGCGACTACTACGCGGGTGTTGTTTGTGACAGCGTAGCGAATAGCGGGTAGCAGGTAGGCCAGCGATTTGCCGGTGCCGGTACCCGCTTCGACTATCAGGTGCTTGCTCTCGTTGAACGCGCCGGCCACCGCTTTCATCATCGCCACCTGTTGCGGGCGTGCCTCGTAGGCGGGGAAAGCGGCGCTCAGAGGACCACCAGTGTCCAGCGCGGCGACCAGCGCGGTCATATCCAGCGGGTGGGTGGTTGCGTTTTCGGGCGGATTGAGCGGCGGCGGCAGCACCGGCGGGCGCAGCAGGCCCAGGTCGAACTCGGTTTGCGAGAAGCCGGCGGCGGCCAATTTGCTGCCCAGATTGCCGGTATCTGCGCCGGGCATAGGCAGGCTAAAGGCGGTGTGGGCGGCATCGCGTTCTATCTCGGCGAAGAGGTGCCGTAAGGGCCATTCACTGCTGCCGGCGGCATGGTTGATCTCGCTCAATACTTGAGGCGGCAACTCGGCCAGCCGGGCCAGCAGCGCCTCAAACACGCCCATCGTCATCTCGGAGTCAGCCACGGCGCGATGCTGCATCGGGGTGTGGATACCCAGTGCCGTCGCGACCGCCGCCAGACTGTAGACCGGCACTTCGGGTAGCAGCAGCGTCGCCAACTCAAACGTGTCGTAGGCACGGTTGCGTAGCGGTACGCCCTGCCGTTTGAGCATCGCCAAATCGATCTCAATGGAGTGCCCAACAATGGGGTGGTCGGCCACAAAGCGCAGTAGCGCGGGAGCCAACGTGTACAGCGGCGGCGCGCCTCGCACATCCGCTGCTGTGATGCCGGTCAGCGCGGTGATCTTATAGGGGAGTGGCTGGCCGGGTCGCACAAAGCTCTGCCAGCGTTCGAGGATCTGCCCATCGCGGAACCGCACCGCGCCGATCTCAATGATCTCGTCGGTCTCCGCCCGCAAGCCGGTGGCCTCGGTGTCTAATGCGATATAGATGCGCCCCACAGGTGGTTTGGTTCCGATCTAGCGTGCGTAATGCGTCATGCGTAAATGGTAGGTGGGTACTGCGTATTGCGTACTATGGGTAATCAACACTCAACGCTCAACACTCCGTCAGTAGCCCCGCGCCGGATCGACCACATTGTGCAATGGTTCGCCGGCGAGATAGCAGCGTAGGTTGGCGCAGAATAGCGCCGTGGCGCGGGCGTTGTAATGTGGATTAGCGCCGGCCAGGTGCGGCGTGATCAGCACATTGGGCATGGCCCAGAGCGGGTTGGTCGCCGGCAGCGGCTCTTGCGCGAACACGTCGAGCGCCGCCCCTCCTAGCCGGCCGCCTTGTAAGGCGGCGATCAAGGCAGGCTCGTCTACCAGCCCGCCGCGGGCGATGTTGATCAGCACCGCCGTGGAGCGCATGGCGGCCAGCGCCGGCGCGTCAATCAGCCGCTGCGTGGCCGGGGTAGACGGCGCGGCCAGCAACACAAAGTCGCTACTCGCCAATAAGGTGTGCAACTCGTCCGGCCCATAGAACCGCTCAACCGGCAGCGCAGCGGGGCCGGGATGTTGCCGCAACACCTGTACCCGCATCCCCAGCGCGGCCGCGAGGCCGGCGACTTGCTGGGCGATGGGGCCGTAGCCGATGATGCCCAACATTTTGCCTGCTGCTTCATCGGGCTTATAACGATCCCAACGGGCCTCGGCCTGCGCGCGGCCGGCGGTCAGGAAGCCACGGCTAAAGGCCAGGATCGCGCCGATGATGTGTTCGCCCATCGGGATAGCGTGTATGCCGCTAGCCGTCGTGACCTGCAAATCGGGGCGCACTTGGAACATCCCCGCCTCGATCATGTGGTCTACGCCGGCGCTGGTCAGTTGTACCCAGTGTAAAGCGGGCGCAGCACGCAGCCACTCTACCGCGAAGCGAAAGGTGAACAGCACCTCGGCCTGTGTGAGCAGCGGTGCCAATTCGGCCTCGGGGCGTCGCCGCCAGCCGGGCGCCGGGCGTGACCCGCCGCCGGGCGCAGGCTGACCTGTCTCCGGCACCATCGTCAGGTCGAGCCGGACGCGCGGGCTGACCGCCTGGATAGCCGCTTGTTCGGCCTCGTCCAACGGGAAGTTGACCAAGATTGGGATGGGCACATCACCGCTATTCCCGCTGGTAGCTATGTCACTCACGGGGCGTATTGTACCCTATCCAGCGTGGCGGCGCAACCACCTGCCTGATCTTCCCCCGTGGCGTGGCAAGCAGCGCCGCTACAACTTCCCGCGTACCTTTTAGGAGCGGGGGTCGGGCGGTGAAGTTCGCCGGAACGGCAGGATGCGGAAGCTGACCGTGGTCTCCAGGTGGTCAAGCGCCGCCAGCGTTTGCGCCGCCTCGGCGGTCAGGTGGCGGGCGCTGGGGGTCATGGCTACCAAGTCGCGCAGCGCGGCGGCATCGAGCGCGAGGCGGTAATCGAGTGCCTGCGACGGTAAGGGCGTGAAGGCGGTGCCGAAGGCTTCCTGCACCCGCGCTTCCTTGTCCTCCTCGATGCCCAGCAGCGGCAGCGCGGCGCGCAACTCGGCCAGATGGCTGGGGCCGGGGATGACGATTAGCAGCAGGCCACCGGGAGCCAGCACGCGGGCGAACTCGGCGGGGTTGCGCGGCGCGAAGATGTCGAGCAACACGGCCAGTGCGCCGTCAGCCAGCGGTAAGCGACCCCAACTATCGGCCACCAGCCAGGCGCACGCGGGGTAGGCGCGCGCCGCCGGCCGTACCGCCTCTTTGGCGATGTCCAGGCCCGCTAAGCGTACCTGCCGGCCCTGATCCACCAAGTGTCTCCGCAGTGCGTCCAGGTAGTAGCCCTCACCACAACCTGCATCCAAGACGGCGGGCGCGGGGTCGTCCCACGTCGCTAGTTGCTGTGCCACCCTTTCGGCGACCGCTGCGGCTAGTGGGGCATAGCCGCCTCGCGTTAGAAACGCCCGGCGCGCCTGCACCATCGCTGCCGAATCGCCCGGTAAGCCCTTGCCCAATAAGTTGACATAACCCTCGCGAGCCACGTCAAAGGCGTGCCTAGCGGCACACCGTAGTGTCGCACCTTCGCGGTGCAGTGTGGTCCGGCAGAGTGGGCAACAGAGTAGGGGCAGAAACGTATCCATTGCCCTATTGTATGTACTGGGCAAGATTATGCTGCAAACGGGAGCGGGAGCTTGGCGCGGCGCACGCGCTCGTTGGGCGATAACCCGCCCATCCCCCGTCCTTGATGCGGTCGCGCGTTGTATTCTGCCTCAAATTGCGCCACTAACGCCA
>JBBRPH010000121.1:0-9374 GCA_038228295.1 Chloroflexia bacterium
ATCTGACCCTCGTCGCTGTACAGGTATTCCATCCACAGCTTGGCGGCGTTGGGGTGCGGGGCGTAGGCGCTGATTGCCTGCACATAAACCCCGGCTAGCACACCCGATGTGGGTACCATGACGGTGACTTTCGGGTTGCCTTGCAGGGCAGCCACATCGGCGAGGGCGTTGTAATCCCAGCGCAGAATGATAGGCGTTTCGCCTTTGGCGAGGGTGCCCTGCTTGGCGATCACCGGCACAAAGTTGCCCGCTTTGTTCAGCTTGGCGAAGAAATCAATACCCGGCTTCGCGTTATCAAGCGATCCGCCGTTCGCCAAGCCCGTCGCATAAACCCCGTTGATCGCTTGCGAGGAAGTGCGCGGGTCGCCGGCCAACGCCACCTGGCCCTTGTATTCGGGCTTCAACAAGTCGGCCCATTCCTTCGGCGGGTTCTTCACGACATCGGTGTTGACTTCCAGCGCCATCACGCCGTAGTAGTCGCCGTACCAGAAGCCGTCGGCATCTTTGGCGCTGGCCGGGATGGTGTCCCAACCGGCGACTTTGTACGCTTGGATGAGGCCGTCTTTCTTAGCCTGCGGGCCGAAGGCCAGGCCCACGTCAATCACGTCGGGGGCTTGCGGGCCTTTGTTGTCTTTGTTGGCCTTGATCGCCTCAACTTCATCACCCGATCCACCGTCTGGGTTAAGTTCGTTGATCTTCAAGCCGTATTTTTGTTTGAAGCCGTCAATTAGTGCGCCGTAGCCGCACCAGTCGTGCGGTAGGGCAATCGTCGTTAGCGCACCTTCGGCTTTCGCCGCCGCGATGAGGGCATCCATATTACCGCCGGCCATAGCCGCCGTGGGTGTGCTTCCGGTCATTGCTGCCGTGGACGCACTCATCGCGGCGGTCGGGCTACCCGCCGGCAGCGCAGTTGCAGCCGGGGCCGCCGTGTTGCTGTCACACGCGGCCAGCAGCGTGCTGCCGCCCAGCAGCGCGCTCAAGCCCAACGTCGAAAGTCCTTTACGTGTCATTAAAACCATGATCCCTATCCTCCTCAAGTAAATACGCGATCACCATTTTGTTTACGCCGTGCCCACTGTAGCAAACTCAGCCGCTTTTTACAATGACCACTGTTCGTCAGGCACACGACTCCCGGCGGGATACACATTCCGTGTAGTAAGCATAACAGGGTTATTTTATGGAGGTGTTAAGAAGGTGTTAAGAAGTGCCGCAGACCGGCCCCCTCTTGCGCCGACGCGCCTAGTTTTCGTGCCAAACGTTAACCTTTGCCGGGGCGCTGTTAAAACTCTCTTAATCGCGCTCCGTTATAATTAAGGCTACGGATGAGCTTGGTGAACACTAAACCTGCCGCTGGGCGGGCTGAAGGAGGAGCAGGGGGATGGCGCAGTGCGTGTTGCTTATTGAACATGATCCGGCCGTACAGGTCCAAGTAGGTCACACGCTGGTGCAGGCTGGATTGATTGTCATGCCGCTGGCCGATGCCGAGGAGGCATTGGATCTGTTGGGCCTGTTCTCCTTCGACCTAGTATTAGCCGATGTAGGCACTCTGCGCTATGCGGGCAGTCACTGCGGTGGCTTAACCGCCCTGATGCGAACGCTACGCGACGCGCCGCTGCTGCGCTTCACGACCACGCAAACAATGGGAGCCGCCGGTACACAAGGTGCTTTCCTGATCCAGCAACCCCTACAGGACCTCCCCCAACTGCTCGCCACAGTGCAATCCTTACTCCGCTGCCCAGTCAGCGTCTAATACTCCTGCCGGCGACCCCGTTTGTCGGCGTCGCAACTCTAGCACAAACTGCACACCACCCTTAGCCGTCCTTGCGCTGTAAGCGGCCCGTCAGCGTGGCGGCGAAATACGAGCGCGGTTGCAGGCGCGCGAACAGCGAAGGCGTGGCGCTGGTGGTGATGCGGAGCGCGTCGCCGTCGGCTAGGGCGACGTGCTGCTGACCATCCACCGTCAGAAAAGCTGCGTCGTCGGTAGTAATGTCGAGTTCGATCTGGCTGTCGTCGGGTAAGATCAGACTGCGAATAATTGTCAGGTAGGGAGCGATGGGCGTGACCACGATGCAGCGCAATTCGGGATGCAGGATCGGCCCGCCCGCCGCCATCGAGTAGGCGGTTGAGCCGGTAGGGGTCGCCAGAATTACGCCGTCGGCCACATAGGTAGTCACCTTTTGGCCGTTAACCATCAGCGTGCAGTCTACCACACGCGACAACGAGGCCCGGCTAGCGACTACATCGTTCAGGGCATCGAATTGGTGAATGCGTTCCCCGCCGCGCCAAAGTTCGGCGTGCAGCATCGAACGGCGTTCCACCCAGTAGTGTCCCGCCAGCACCTGCGGGATACGCTCCTGCACCACCTCCGGCCCCAGTTCGCTCAGGAACCCGACCCGACCCAGATTGATGCCGAGCAGCGGCACTTGCAGTGGCGCAGCGATACGTGCGGCGCGCAGAATCGTGCCGTCGCCGCCAAAGGCGAAGATGAGGTCCAGGCCGTCTTCTATAGTCCACACATTGGGGTCCAGCGAGTCGGGGCACTCGACCGTGGTTACGCCGGCATCGTGCAGCAGCGTCTCAACTTCGGCGGTCACAGCCGCCGCCGTAGCGATGGTGGGGTTGGCGACGATACCCACCCGCTGCACAGCGGTCATGCACCCTCCTCGGCAGCAGGCGCAGTCAGCACCGCATCCACAGCGGTAGCAAGATCGAACAAGGCCGCAGTGGGCGGCGGGATGCGTTCCAGATAGGCCAGAAACTCCACGTTGCCCGCCGGCCCCCGGATCGGGGAACGCGCCAGCCCACACAGGGTCAGCGCCTGCGCTGCGAACTCAGCGGCCATGCGGGTTAAGACAGCCCGATGCACCAACGGATCGCGCACCACACCGCCCTTACCCACCTGGGCGCGGCCGGCCTCGAACTGCGGCTTGATCAACACCAGCATCCAGGCCGTGGGGCGGCTCACGCGCACAAAAGCGGGCAACACCAGGCTGAGGGAGATAAATGACAGGTCAGCAGTCACCAAATCCACCGGCTCCGGCAGCGCTTCCAGATAGCGCACATTGGTCGCGTCCAGCACTGTCACGCGCGGGTCGCTGCGGAGCTTCCAGGCCAGTTGACCGCTACCCACGTCCACCGCATACACCCGCTGCGCGGCGTGCTGCAACAGCACATCGGTGAAGCCACCGGTCGAAGCCCCGGCATCAAGCGCGACCGCCCCGGCCACGCGCAATGTCAAGTCGAACGCTGCTAGTGCGCCGGCCAACTTAAAACCGCCACGACTGACATAGGGCAACGCCTCTTTGACTGCGACCGCCACATCGGTGGGGAAGGCCATACCCGGCTTGTCGGCCCGTTGACCATTCGCGCTGACTACGCCCGCCATGATTAAGGCGCGAGCACGCTCGCGGCTCTCGGCCAGGCCACGCTCCACCAGCAACAGATCGAGGCGTTGTTTCGCTTTCGACATGACTCTCCGGCCCTTAGCGCTCGGCCTGGATCAACAGCGCCGCGTGGCCGCGGCTGTGCAGGTGGCAAATGGCTATCGCCAACGCATCGGCGGCATCGTCGGGCTGCGGAATCGTTTCCAGGTTCAGGATCATGCGGACCATGTTCTGCACCTGATCTTTAGTAGCTTTGCCGTAACCGACCACCGCTTGCTTCACTTGCATCGGTGTGTACTCGGCAATCGGCAGGCCGCAGTGGGCGGCCGCCAATACCGCCACGCCGCGCGCCTGGCCGACCGAGATAGCGGTGGTGACATTACGACCAAAAAAGAGCTCTTCGATAGCGACCACGCCCGGCTGAAACTCGCGGATCAGTTCGATCAAGCCGTTATACAGCCGCGGCAGGCGCTCAATCAGCGGCATATGGGCCGGCGTGCGCAGCGCACCATACTCCGGCGTAGTCAAGCCGGCCATACTCAGCCAAGCCGCTGCGCCCGGTGCACCGTCCGGCGTGCCGCTGTGCCCCACCAAGCCGTAACCCATGATCGCCGTGCCGGGATCGATGCCCAGCACCAGATCGTGGTTCACCTGGGGCAGCGGATAGAGGACGGTGGACAAGCGGGCCTAACCGAGCGTCGCCATTTGCGCGTCGCTCAATTCGAGGTTGCTGTAAACCTGCTGCACATCGTCCAGGTCTTCCAGGCGGTCCACCAGTTTCAAGTTCTGCTGGGCCTTGTCCTCATCCAGTTCCACAGTTGTCTTCGGCACCATCGCCTTTTCGCTACCGGTCACATTCAACCCGGCGGCGGTCAGGGCATCGGTCACGGCTTTGAGATCGGTGAAGTCGGTATACACTTCCAGCGTGCGCTCGTCGTCGTCGCGCTGCACATCCTGTGCGCCGGCATCAATTGCTTGGAGTTCGGCCTCGTCCATGTTCCCTTTAGGGTCCAGTTGCACAGTGATCAGACCCATCGTGTCGAACATCCAGGCGACGCTACCCGACTCGCCCATACTGCCGCCGCCGCGCTGGAAGGCTGCGCGCACCTCGGCTACCGTGCGGTTGCGGTTGTCGGTGAGGGCCGACACGATTAGCGCGGTGCCGCCTGCTCCGTAGCCTTCATAGGTTACTTCTTCCCAGGCTGCGCCACCGGCCGCCCCGCCCGCGCCGCGTTCGATAGCGCGCTTGATGTTTTCGGCCGGCATTGATTCCGCGCGGGCACGCTGCACCGCGATGCGCAGGCGGAAGTTCGTATCGGCATCGCCGCCCGCTTCACGCGCCGCTACCGTGATCTCGCGCGTCAACTTGGTAAACACCTGACCACGCTTGTGGTCGGTCTGCTCTTTCTTATGTTTAATGGTTGCCCATTTAGAATGTCCAGACATCCTGGCCCATCCTCCTTTAAGCCCAAATTTTGGAATAAAACACACCTACTGGTGATCAGTGCATCCCGAGTGTGCTACTCATTATACACCGCGTCCCGCTCCCTCCGCAACCATGCGGTCACAGGAGGCAGGCGGAGTATCCTGCTGCCTGCGTGCAGTGTCCGTGGCAAGAGAATTGCAGCATAGGTACCGGTCGTCTAACCGACCATCCTGATCACCAACCACGGCCTTCGGCCCTATCTTAACCATTAGAGGAGACCTAAGCATGGCTACCCCACTCACGGTGGGCTTTATCGGAGCCGGCGGCATCGCCGCGCGGCACTTGGGTGTATTTCAGCACCTACCCGATGTGCGCGTGATCGCGCTGGCTGATGTGGATCGCAACCGCGCCGCCGACCTAGCCGCCGGACACGGAGCCGAGGTGTACACTGACTATAAGGAACTACTCGACCAAGCCAAGCCCGACGCTGTTTATGTTACCGTGCCGCCTTTCGCGCATGGCGAGATCGAAGACGAGTTGATCCGGCGCAAAATCCCCTTCTTTGTCGAAAAGCCGTTGGCCGCGCAGCGCGACACAGTCGCCCGTATTGCTGAGGCGGTGGCACGCGCCGGGCTGATCACCGGCGTGGGCTACCAGTGGCGCTATTTCGACACTATCGCCGGGGTGAAAAATAGCCTAGTTCACAACGCACCACGCATGGCGCTCGGTTTCTGGACCGACTCTACGCCGCCGCCGGCGTGGTGGCGCAAGCGTGATCAATCAGGGGGGCAAATGATCGAGCAGACTACGCACCTGTTCGATTTGGCCCGCTATCTGTTGGGTGAGGTGCGCCAAGTCTACGGCGCAGCGTCGTTCACGCCACGTGAGCGGTTTCCCGACTCCGACGTAGACGATGTGAGCCTGGCGAGCCTGCACTTCAAGAGCGGCGCTATTGCTAATATTGCGTCCACCTGCATCCTCAATAGCGGGCATCGCGTCGGCTTGGATATTTACTGCGAGGGCGTAGTCTATGAGTGCAACCAGGACGTGGTCTGGGTGGATCACGGCCACGGCAACCGCGAAGAATGGCGACCGCAGATAGACCCCGTGTGGGAAGAGGATAACACATTCCTCAACGCGGTGCGCGACAACAACCCGGCGCTAGTGCGCTCCGACTACGCCGATGCCTTCCGCACCCACCAATTACTAGACCTCTGCCTCCAATCGGCCCAACAAGGCCGCGCCTTAGACGTAGAGTAACGCCTCTAGCGCCGCCGGTTATAGCTCCGCATTCTATCTGCGGAGCTATAACCGGACTTTACACCCGAATCCGAATGAGCCGCTTTCCGCGCCCCTCTAGCGCCGCAGTGAGGGGGAAAGGCTACCCCCATTAAAGGGTCAACGAGTTGACAGCAACCCTATCGAAGGGGTAATATTCCCATACCAGCCGCAACGCTTGTTGGTTGGTACCGTTGGGCGGCCCGCACACCCAGCCCGCGGTCCACGATGGTTAAACCTCAATTTTATTCAGGAAGGATTCTAAGCAGCTATGAAGAAACCTGCACAAAGTAAAGCCCTGCTCACGCTGGCGCTCGCCGGAGCCGTGGCGGCAGCGGTCGGAGCCGTCGGCTCCGGCGTACAGGCGCGGCCCGCAGTGGATCACAGCGCATTTGTCGCCCCAGCCGGCAAGATCAGCCAAACCGTGCTGACCGACACCGCGAACGGCCACAGCGCTTCAGTCATCCTCGTGCTAGCCGATCAGGCCGATGTCAGTTCGGCCAACAGCATGAAGGATCAGGACGCACGCGGGTTGTATGTTTATAACACGCTCAAAAATAAGGCCGACGCGACGCAAGGTCCGCTCAAAACCCTGCTGGCCGCGCAAGGTCACCCATATCAAGCCTATTGGGCGGCCAATATCATCGTCACCACTGCTGATGCAGCCACAGTGCAGAGTCTTGCCGCCCGCAGCGATGTGAAGGCCATTGAGCCGAATGATGCGATCCGCGGCATCGAACCCACGACGGTGGCAAACTACGGGGTGACCACTGCACCGACGACTAACTCACCGAGCGCGGTCGAATGGGGTGTGCAGAACGTCAACGCGCCGCAGGTGTGGGCCATGGGCTTCACCGGCCAGGGCATCATCATCGGCAATGCCGACACCGGAATGCAATGGGATCACCCCGCCCTCAAGCCGCATTATCGTGGCTGGAACGGCACCACCGCCGACCACAACTACAACTGGCACGACTCCATCCACGACTCCACCGGCAACCCGTGTGGTAACAGCACCGTAGCGCCTTGCGACGACAATTCGCACGGCAGCCACACCACCGGCACCACCTCAGGCGATGACGGCGCGGGCAACCAGATTGGTGTAGCGCCTGGTGCCAGATGGATCGGGACGCGCAATATGGATCAAGGCAACGGCACGCCGGCGCGCTATACCGAGTCGTTCCAATGGTTCATCGCACCGACCGACCTGAACGGCAACAACCCTGACCCGACTAAGCGGCCGCATGTCATCAACAACAGTTGGGGCTGCCCTACTAGCGAAGGCTGCGCGGTACTGACGTTGCAAACCGTGGTCGAAAACACACAAGCAGCGGGCATCTTCGTCGAAGCCTCCGCCGGTAACAACGGGCCGGGCTGTTCTACTGTATCAGACCCGCCCGCGCTGTACGCTGCCGCCTTCTCGACCGGCGCGTATAACATCAGCAACGCCCTGGCTAGCTTCAGCAGTCGTGGCCCGGTCATTCAGGACAGCTCCGGGCGCATGAAGCCGAATATCTCGGCTCCGGGAGTCAACGTGCGCTCCAGCTTCCCGACCAACACCTACGGCACGATCTCCGGCACCTCCATGGCCGGTCCGCACGTCGTCGGTGTGGTCGCCCTGCTCTGGTCGGCCCGCCCGCAACTGGCGCGTGATGTGAACCAGACGCGCCTTATCTTGCAAAACACCGCTAACCCCAATGTGAACGTAGCTGCCGAGACCTGCGGCGGCATTCCCAGCAGCCAAATCCCGAACAACTCCTTCGGCTATGGGCGCGTAGACGCGCTGGCCGCCGTCAACTCGGTGCCGCTGGGAGGCCCCAGCGCGACCCCAACTAATACGAGCACCACGCCGTCGGTCACACGCACCGCGACGACCAGCGTGCTAACCAGCACGCCCACGCGCACCCCAACTAGCGGACCGACGGCCACCGCGACAGCCACACCCTGCGGTGCCGCCGCCGGCTGGACGGCGGGACCGAACTTCCCGCAGACGGGTGTCGTCCGCAGCCTGGGTCTGTACTACCCGGCCAACGGGCGCGTCTACACGCTGGGCGGCCGCACTAGTGATACTGCCGGCAGCGACCTCCAGACCATCTATGAGTACAACCCTGTGACTAATAGCTGGACCACCAAAACGGCCATAATGCCCGACAACCAAGTGAACAACATGGGCGGCGGGGTCGTCACCATCGGTGGTGTGGACTTCATCGTGGCGGTCGGCGGCTCGGCGGCCGGCGCAACCACCGCGACCTCCGCTGTGCGGCTCTACAACCCCGTTACCGATATGCTGACTACGGTCGCTAGCGATCCGTGGCCGGGCGACATGAACGGCACCACGCTGCCCGGTGGCTTCGCGGTGGCGAATAACAAGCTCTACATTTTAGGCGGATTTAACATCGGCGTGGGCATGACCAACCAGATTTGGGAGTATGATCCGAACGCCGCCGCCGGTTCGCGCTGGCTCCAGCGCGTCAATCTGCCGGTAGCGCGTGGCTACATCCCGGCCACGACGATCAACAACGTGATCTATACCGGCGGCGGCTCCGACTTTGTCGCGGCAGCACCGGTAGACACCGCAGACTCCTTCCGCTTCGATCCGGCCGCCAACACCATCGCCGCCATCGCCAACATTCCGCGCGTCACGGCGGAAACGCGCGCCGTCACAGTGAACGGCAAAATGTGGGTGTTGGGTGGCGGCCGCACGGCCCCGAACCCCAACAATGAAGTGGATATCTACGATCCGGCCACGGCCGGCTGGACGCTAGGTACGCCGTTCGTCACCGCGCGGCGCAACTTCCCGGCCGCCAGTGACGGCAGCAACATCTATTTGGTGGGCGGCTACGCGCCGACGACCCCCACCAACACTATGGAAATCTACCACTCGGCCGTGCCGTGCGCGACGGTCACAGCGACTGCTGCGCCGCCTAGCCCCACTGCGACCGCCAGCCAGACCAGCGTGCCTGCCACCGCCACGGCCACCCAGACCACTGCCGCAGCCACCGCGACCAGCACCCAAACTACTGTGGCCGCCACCGCCACCAGCACGGTCCCGGCCGCCAGCGCTACCCCTACCGTCGCCGCTAGCGCCACCGCGTGCCCCATCCGCTTCACCGATGTCATTGATACCAATGCCTATTACTATACCGGCGTCTATTACCTGGCCTGCCGCGGCGTCATCTCCGGTTACAATGACGGCACCTTTAAGCCCTTCAACAACACCACCCGCGGCCAGATGACCAAAATCGTCACCCTGGCCTTCAACCTGCCGCTGGTCCCCCCCCCGGCCC
>JBBRPH010000122.1:0-9321 GCA_038228295.1 Chloroflexia bacterium
CTTTGAGGAATAATGTGGTCGCCTGCTTGCGTATTAGTGTTTTGCAGCTTACCTGTTCTGTAAGTCCTGTGTGCCACTGAGTAGGTCACATAGCCAAACCCATGCTCATCGCAGTGGCACCACATTATTCCTCAAAGAGCCAACATTTATCAACTTTAGATGTTGTTGTAGAATATTTTCCTATATATCTGGAATCCCTCCGTCTTTTTATAGCCCCTTGATACAGTTCCTCGATCAGGTCGCGGGAATCGCCGTCGGCGGAGCAGGCGCTGGGAAGTGGTGAGGGTTACGCGCAGCGTCGACTCGTCCACGGCGGCAGCGACCTGGGCGGCGATATAGTGCAATACGCGCGGGCAGCGGCGGCAGATCGGCAAAGGGGCGGCTAGGGAAGCGCACGTTACCGTCTTTTACAACCGCCAAATGCCTCTGGCCCGACCTCTTTCGTCGCGCTGTTACTGGCCTCTACTTAGCTCGACTTTGCACATTTTCCGATTAGGCTATAGTATTCAAGGAAAAGATTCCGAATCAGGCTGCGCGCCGGTAGGGGGCGGCATACGCATCGAGCGGCGTGCCCAACAACCGCCTCACGCGCGCCGGTGCGCCCTGTAACTTCCCCAACTGGTGCTCGATCCGCTCCACCAGTGCCGCAAACGTCGCAAAGTAGACATTATGCGTGCCCGCCTTCACCGCACGCCACAAGTGCTCAATCGGATTGTAATCCGGTGAGTAGCTCGGTAACTGATACACCGTCAGCCGTGCCCCCTGCGCGGCTTGCCACTCCTGCACGGCTTTGCTCGTATGGTAGCGTGCCCCGTCTTGCACCAGCACCACCGGCTGCGTCGTGCGCGCCAGTACCTCGGCTAAAAACGCGCAGTAGCCGACTCCCGTCAGCCGCTCGGCTTGCCCCGCCCACCACACCTGGCCGCTAAACCACTCCACCAGCCCCCAGAGTTTGTAGCCTTTGCGCCGCCCACTCGTCGGCACCGTCAGGGGTGCCCCCACTGCGGCCCAGCTATACCCTAGACTGCCCCACTGGGCGAAACTCGCTGCATCGCCAAACAGCAAGAGCGCCCCTTGCGCCTGCGCGTCCGCGACGATCTGCGGCCACTGCTGCGTCAACCACGCGGCCCGCGCCGCCGCATCCAGATGATCCGAGACAAAGCGCGCCTTCTGGTAACTAAAGCCGAGGCGGCGTAGGAGGGCCGGTACATAGCCCACGGCAAAGCGCACGCCGCACGCGCGTTCAATGAGGGCCGCCACGGTCGGACTATGCCAGCCGCCGGGCGGATAGCCGGCGGCTGCCGGGCCGGCCAGCAACAAGGTCCGCAGCTGCCCCTTCTGTTCGCCACTGAGTTTAGCGGTCCGTCCGGCCTTGGGGGCGGAGCGCAGGCCGGCCACGCCCGCCGCGAGTAAGGTGTGCAACCAGGTATATACACTATCCACATGGACCGCCCAATCGGCGGCGACGGTCGCGACGCAGCGACTGCTGGCGTAGTGGACGAGAGCGAGACAGCGGCGGACAGCGGCGTGATCGCCGGCCTGGCTGGCGGTGAGCGTCGTGTGCTGCAGGTCCTTGACAGTGGCGCGCGTCAAGGTTATGCTAAGAGCCATCGGGGTGCCTCCTGAGGTTGAGTGAGATTAACCCCAGCATACGGCACCTACGGTTTTTTGTCACCTCCTTTCGGAATTGTTTTCTTGAAGACTATAGCTCTGATTGGCTCCAGCCTCTGCCGGCGCGCAGACGAGCAAGAGTCCGCCCCACTTTGTTCACCGCTACCTCCGCGCAATTGCTACAAGTGTTAATCCTATCTTCTCATAGCTAAATGATAGCAGATATATATACAGGTGTCAAGAACCAAAACCGTGTGTGGCTGCGATAAACCTACTATCATTTTTCTGATAGGCAGTGTATAATCAGTCCCAACTATGAGCATATTAGGCACCACAATTCAAACGTGTCGGAGAAGGCGCGGATGGTCGCAAGCAGAACTCAGCCGACGGGCAGGAGTTCAGAGCAGCACCATCAGTGCACTTGAAGCCGGCAGACAGCAAAGTATACGAGCTGATCGCTTAGAGCAGATAGCAGGCGCCTTAAATGTGTCTGTCAGCTCGCTGCTAAAGGGCGACGAAGCCGTGGCATTATCTGAAGATCAGCCTTCGTTGCTTTTGCCTGCGCCGCCGGAAGCGGTCGTCTTAGAGGCAGCTAGGCGGTCGGGCAAGTATCTGGAGCCCTCCGATTGGGCGCGGGTTGCCGGCTACCTGGAGGCGATAGCGGAGGAGCGACGACGCAATAAGGGTTAGTACGGCTAGAAGATACAGCAACGGTATTTGGTGCCAAATACGTCCACTTATAAAACACCTTGTTGCACCTGTGGTCAGCCCTTTGCTGCCAGCGACACAACCCCAGCAGACGATGATTTTCAAGACTTCTATTCCGCCCTGAGCCAGTCCGCCGCCAGCCCTACGCGCCTCGCGCTGGTCACGTCCACACTTGGCACAGACATCAGCCGATGCGTTGGATCTACCTGTCCAGAGCTGCCCTTCCTCTCCCTTGATCCTCATAGCGATCTGAGGTTCATCACCAGCTTACTAGCTATGGTGTTACACTGCAAAATAGCTATCTACTGTAGTCGCAGGTTTGTACCGTGGGCAACCGCGTGCTTGGTTGCCGGTCCTGTACAAACCTGCTAGAATACAGGAAGAATAAAGCGTCGCCGGTCTGGACAACCGCGACGCGTGACCAGGCCAGGGTAAGTGGCTCGGTAGGGTGATTCTAGCATACCTACCCTCTATTGACAAACCCTGTCCACGCCCGTGGCAGGGTTTTCCGATTTAGCGTGCTGCCTGCAAATCTCCCACTGGCAGGCTTCGGCCTATCCGTGCTGAGCGCAGCGTGTATGCGATAGCCGCACCTGCCACCATACGGAAAGGTTGCGTTGTCATGGCCGAGCTGAAGGACTTGCACAAAGATGCGCAGGTCGCCGGCATCGTCCCGAATACCTCCGTGACGGTCATTGATGTGGAATGGTTCAACCACGCCACTGTTAAGCTGACGTATCGCGTGGAGAACACCGGGCAGGTCGGCCGGCAATTGCTGTATGAGTGGCAGGCACCGCACCTTACCACCGCGCAGGCCGGCACGCCCTGGGCTTTTGCTGCTGATGGCGAGCGCTTCCAGCCGATCTGTTTGGGTGCGTAGTAAAATGCGTCAGGGCCACCATGCGGATGAGGAGGTTAGTAAGTCCACCTTGGATCAAATGTATTTAAAACTCGCCACATGACATAGGCCAATCCTTAGCCTTTTCGATTTCAATTCCTGGGACATTTCAATTTTATAAGCTGTCTTGCTATCCTATTCGTGGAGTAAGTGCGCTTCGCTACAAGCCCACTCCCTCCAGTACTGCGTGAGAAGCGTATGCTAGAATCATCTGAGGCAACTTCGATCTCTCAACCGGATCCCACTCTACGTTTACAGGCCCTCATCGCCGGCTGGAATGGGGCTGCGCGGGGGGAATCTATTCAGGCGCTCCATGCCGAGTGCCGGACGGCCGTCGGGCCGGGCGGCCGGGCGATGTTGCCGGCGAATGTGCTGCTGGTCGCAAATCTGGATACGGCGACGTTGCGGGGTGCGTTGGTCACGCGGATGGGGCGAGGGCAGCCGGTCGAGGTGCAGCTGCGGGCCGAGGTGAGTGGGCAATTTGATGCGGCACTGGTGCCGGCGCGTAGCGCGGGGGCGCTGGCGGATAGCTGGATTCTGGCCCTGCGCGAAGAACTGTCAATTGGCGACCAGGTGGCGCTCTATGGACACGCCGTCGGCCATCTGCTGCTGAATCGGGAGCAAGCCAACCTCGGCTATTTACCCCCTTTGGACCCGCGCGACGAAAAAACCCATGTGGATACCCTGGCCGAACTCCGGTCGCCGGAGACGGTGCGCCAGCGGATCGACCGGCGGATCATTGAGAACTATCCGCAACTGACGGCGTTGCTGGAACCCCCGGTCGCCAAGAGCGTTGCCGGGGCCAGCAGTACGAGTGCGTTGGCCGCACGGCTGGCGGGGTGGGGGTGGCGGGGGCAGCGAGTTATGACCCCTTATCATTTCACCGAGGGCCGGATCTATGTAGCCGCCGGGGGAATCCGGCGGGGCGTGCGCTTGCAGGCGGATGCCTTGTTGCGGGCGGACCCTTCGCTGCCGATCGCGCTGGTGAGCACGGCCCGCGCCGGGGAGCCGGAAGCCGCCACCGCCGCCCGCTTGCGCGAGTATGCTCATGAGCGGTTGGCCTTGCCATTCGGCTATTTGCTGGCCGATGACGGACGTGTGCGAGAGTGGGATTATACCCGCTCGCAAACCTCGGTGGAGCAGACGCTGGATCGTATCCCTGACCGTGATAGCTTGTTGGCCCGTTGGCTGACGACGGTCGGGCTGGACGACCCCGAATCGCGCTCGGCGTTGCTTTATCCCTACCGATCCGACGCGCACCACCTGCGTTATTACCAGGAGGCGGCGATCAATCGGGCGGTAATTGCGGTCTTGCAGGCCAAAGCCGGGAAGCGATCCCGCCGGGTGCTGCTGACGCTGGCGACGGGCACGGGCAAAACCAAAGTTGCGTTCCAATTGATCTGGAAGCTGAAGAAGGCGCGCGCCATCCGCTACATACTGTTTCTGACCGATCGCGAGTACCTGGTCGGTCAGGCGCAGGATAACGAGTTTAGCCCGTTCGGGGAAGCGCGGGTGCGGGTGCAAGGCACGATTGATACCGCGCATGACATCCAGTTTGCGACCTACCAGGCGCTGGCCGGTGGGCTGTACGAAGATTATCCGCGCGATTTCTTCGACGTGGTGATCGTGGACGAGTGCCACCGGGGCAGCGCCAGTGAGGATTCGCAGTGGCGGGTGATTCTCGACCATTTTAGCGGGGCGGTGCAGATCGGGCTGACGGCCACGCCGCTATCGAACGAGACGGTGCAGACGGATGACTATTTCGGACGACCGGTGTACCACTATTCGCTGCGGTGGGGTATCAACGACGGGTTCCTGGCCCCGTACCGGGTGCGCCGGGTGCTGATGGGGCAAGGCGAGTCGGAGGATGCGACCCCGCTGCCCATGCTCGACGGCGAGACCCGCCCGCCTCCGCCGGCGGCCGTGGACCTGGCGCGGCAGGGGGAAAGCCGGGCCGCCTTGCTGGCCTATACCCCGGTGATCGCCGAGCATCTGATGCGCTACCTGGCCCGCACTGATGCAAACGCCAAAACCATCGTGTTCTGCGTGGATCAGGCCCATGCCGAGCTAATGGAGGCGGCGCTGCAACGGCTGGCGACCGGCCCGGCGGCGCGGCGCGGCTATGTGGAGCGCATTGTGTCGGACGAGGGCACCGAGGGGCGGCGTGCTCTGGGCCGCTTTAGCACGCCCGACCAGCCGTTACCTGTGATCGTGACGACCTCGCAGATGCTGAGTACGGGCGTAGACGTGCCGACCTGCCAGAATATTGTGCTGGCCCGACCCGTCGGTTCAATGGTCGAGTTTAAGCAGATCATCGGGCGGGGCACGCGGCTGCATCCGCCCGACAAGACCTGGTTCACGATCCTGGATTATGCCGGGGCGACGCGGCTGTTCTTCGACCCCGATTTCGACGGCGACCCGGAATTTGTCGAGCGCGAGTTGCTGATACCCGCACCGGCGGCGCCCGACCCGATCGTGGTGCATGGCGAATCGCCGAATGCGGGGGACGGCCCCGCGACCGGCGAATCGGCCTGGGTTAGCCCGGTGCTGGGCACGGTGGGCACGGCGGGGGCGGGAGCGGCACCGGCCGCTATCAGACAGGAGCCACAGCCGGGGGTCACGCCGGGCGATCCCGTAGCGCCGTGGCCGGGTGGCGAGGGGCCATCCGCCGCGAGGCCGCAGGTCAACGCGCCCCAGGCGGAATACACCGTGCCCCCGCAACCCGCCCCGGCTACACAGCCTACCGCAGGCGGTGCGCCGGAGACCCCGGCGGTCGGGGCGGCAGGCTCCGCAAGCCCGCACCCGGCCCCGCTTCCCGCCGGCGATTCAACGCAGAACGCAGAACGCAGAACTGAGAACTCAGAGTTGAATCGTCCGGCCCCTGATCCCCGGCCCCCGACCCCCGATCAAGGGGTGCCGGTGGGCAAAACCCGCGCCGGCAATACGCTGCGCGTGCTGGGCGAGATTCTGTGGGAACTCGCGCCCGACGGCACCACGCTGCGCAGCCTGTCGGTGCGCGACTATACGCGCCAGGCGCTGGCCGGGCTGGATTCGCCCGCCGACCTGCGCGCCCGCTGGCTGCGACCCGAACAGCAGGCCGAGATCCGCGAACTGCTGGCCGCCGAGGGCGTGGAGATCGGGGCGCTGGCCGAGGCGTTGCGCCTGACTGCGGCTGACCCGTTCGACGTGCTGGTGGCGGCGGCCTGGAATACGACCGTGCCCACGCGCGCCGACCGGGTGGACCGCCTGCGCCGCGAACGGGCCGCGTTTTTGGACGCGCATGGCCCCAAAGCCCGCGCGATTCTCGACACCATTCTCGACAAATATGTGGCCGGGGAAGCGCCCAACGTGGCCGATACCACGCTATTGCGCACCCCGCCGCTTGATACGCAGGGCACGCCGATTGAACTGATGCGCCTCTTCGGCGATGGCGAATCGTTCCGCCGCACCCTGACCGAATTGCGCGATTTGCTCTATAGCGCCTGACCCGCTTACACCGCAAGGAGACCCGCATTGCCGCCGATGGACGAAGCTGCCGAACAATTAAGCCTGCTGCCCGCTGCCGAACCGCAGCGCCGGGGCCGCCGCGCGGGCCGCGCCGCCGAGCCGGGCACCAGCAAGCAGCAACTCGGTAGCCTGATCAAGAGCGTGCGTGATCTGCTGCGTAAAGATTCCGGCACATCAAGTGATGCCGACCGCCTGCCACAGTTGACCTGGCTGCTGTTTCTCAAGAGCTTTGACGATACTGAATATGCCCGCGAAGAGGAACTGGGGCCGGCCTACGAGCCGGTGATCGCCGCGCCGTATCGCTGGCGCGACTGGGCCGCCACCCCCGACCGCACGGCGCGCCGCACCGGCGATGAACTGCTCGAATGGGTGAACGGCGACTTGTTGCCGTACCTGGGCCGTATCAGCAGCACTGGCGACGGCGACATCCGCAACATCATCGGCACCATCTTCCAGGGCACGGCCAATCGTATCCGGTCCGGCTATATCCTGCGCGAGGTGGTGGACAAACTGAGCGGCATGGACTTTAATGCCTCCGACGACATCCATACCGTGTCGGTGTTTTACGAGACGATGCTGCGCGAGATGCGCGACGCATCGGGCGACGCAGGCGAGTTTTATACGCCCCGCCCGGTGGTGCGCTTCATTGTGGACCGGCTGCACCCGCAACTTGGCGAGCGGGTGCTGGACCCGGCCTGCGGTACGGGCGGCTTCCTGGTGGAAGCCTATGAGCAGATGCGTGAGGCGGCGCGCATCCCCGATGGGCGGGCGCTGCTCGAAGCGTCGTTGCTGGGCAGCGAGAAGAAGCCGCTGCCCTACCTGCTGGCGATCATGAATCTGCTGCTGCACGGCATCGGCACGCCGCGCGTGGTGGAGCGCAACACGCTGGCGACCAACCTGCGGGGCATCCGCGAGGCCGACCGCGTGGACGTGATCGCCACCAACCCACCGTTCGGCGGCGAGGAGGAGCGCGGCGTGCTGAACAACTTCCCGGAAGGGATGCGTACCGCCGAGACCGCGCTGCTGTTTTTCCAGTATGTGATGGCGATGCTCCAGCGACCCGGTGGGCGCTGTGGTATCGTGCTGCCCAACGGCTTCCTGTTCGGCGGAGGCATCGCCGCCGAGATCAAAAAGCAACTGCTGGAGCGTTTCAACCTGCACACCATCGTGCGCCTGCCCAACGGCACGTTCGCGCCCTACACCGGTATCCCGACCAACATCCTGTTTTTCGAGGCGTGCGCGCCGGGCGACGGCACCACCCCCTGCACGCGCGAGGTGTGGTACTACGAACTGGCGCTGCCCGCAGGCCGCAACAGCTACAGCAAGACCAAGCCGCTGAAATACGAAGAGTTTGCCACCTGCCAGGCGTGGTGGGATGGGCGCGAAGAAACCGCCCAGGCGTGGCGTGTGCCGGTGGCGCGCCTGATCGAGAACGGCTACAACCTGGACCTGAAAAACCCCAGGGCCGGCCAGGACTTTGAACACCTGCCGCCAGAGCAACTGGTCGCCGACATTCTGCAAAAAGAGGCGCGCATCGTCGAGATTCTGCGCGAAGTGCAGCAAGCGTTAGCGGAGGCAGCACATGAATGACTTATTAGTCAACGCTGCTATAGATCTAACTAAGCGAGAGAAACCAGTTTTAGTTGCAGCCACGGGGCTGATATTCCAAAAACTTAGTGAAGTTGTACATAATGTAACTCTTGTTGATACGCTAGATTCCTATAGAGGAGGTATATGGGGAGAAGACGCTCTTGTAGGACATGGTTACCCAATCCTTCGCAGCACAAATATGAGAGGGATGCAAACAGATGTGCGTAATGTTGCTTGGCGTGACGTGCCACAAACACAAGCTGAAACATACGCTTTAGCTACAGGTGATATTCTTGTAACAAAATCAAGTGGTAGTAGCGATTTAGTGGGAAAAGCAACTTTGTTCACGCATCCTGATGATGGAAACACATATCTTTTTTCCAACTTTATTCTAAGGCTACGACCGAGTAATAGGAGAGTGTTACCGGAATTTCTTGCATGGTATCTTCGGTCTCCCCAATCCCTCCTATGGCGTTATGATAGTCAACAGACGGCTGTAGGATTGCGGAACCTACAGACAAAAGAGTTCTTGGGGCAATCTATACCTGTGCCTGATTTAGAAACTCAAAGAATAATTGTAGGGTACTTTAATAGGATTGATGCGAACCCTCAGCACACTACAACAGGCGTATTGCCCCCTATTCTAGAAAACCAGCGCCGGATCGTGGCGCGCATTGAGGCACTGGCCGCGCAGATCGAGGAGGCGCGAAGACTCAAGAGCCAAACTAATGGCTCATCAAGAAGCTTCTGGAAGACGTTAAGTCGTATAGCTCGAGAAACAAACTATCCGATTAGAACATTAGATACTATAGTGGATTTTTTAGACGGCCAACGTGGACCATTGAGTGCGACTGAGAGAGAAGGTTTCAAAGGCGAATACCCATACTACGGTGCTAGTGGTATTATTGATTATGTATCTGACTATATATTTAGTGAGGACTTACTGCTCTTATCAGAAGATGGTGCTAATCTAATTAACAAAACCACACCTATTGCTTTTGTTGCAC
>JBBRPH010000123.1:0-9253 GCA_038228295.1 Chloroflexia bacterium
ATTCTGAATTCTGAGTTACGGACGGGCGGGCGGGTGGCGGAACGCAGAACGCAGAACGCAGAACTCACGAACTCAGAATTCAGAATTCAGAACTCCGTCGCTCCGTGTCTCCGTGTCTCCGTGGTGAAAAACGACCGCACGCCGTACTCCGAATTCAGAACTCAGAATTCAGAATTCAGAACTCCGTCGCGGTATGGCTCTTGCTGAATCGAGGCGTGCGTGTTAGACAACCCGGCGGACGACCGCCCCAGGCCCAGGAGGCTGCCCCATGCAGATCCGCATCGAATATTGCCACGTCTGAAACTATGGCGCGCGTGCCGTCCGGGTGACGGATGAATTACTGATGCACTGGGAACCGCTGATCCAATCGCTGACCCTGGTGCCGGCGACAGATGGCCGCTTCGAGGTGTTCGTAGACGAGCGGCGGGTCTTCTCGAAGGCCGCGCTGGGCCGCCACGCCAAAGAGGGCGAAGTGGTGGCGGCGGTGCGCCCGCCGGCCGAGGCCGCCGAGGCCGCCGCCGCCGCCGCCGACAAGGGCGCGTGACCCGGCCCGTGCCGGCAGCCGGCAATCGTGACATATATATAGGAAGGGACAACGCAGTCCCAGAGGAGGCTACCCGATGACTGACACCCAGACCGCGCCCGCTGCGCCCGCCGCGCCCGCTGCGCCCGCTGCGCCCGCCGCGCCTAGCGCGCCTGCCGCCCACACGGGCACGCGCATGACGCGCGGCAAGTTTAACGGCATCAACGCGATTGCCGGGCCAAACGGCGTGATCGCCGCCGCCGCGATGGACCAGCGCGGCTCGCTGAAAAAGGCGATTGCCAAAGCCAAAGGCGGCGAAGTCAGCGATGCCGACCTGGCCGAGTTCAAGTCCATCGTCACCGAAGTGCTGACCCCCTATGCCACGGCCATCCTGATGGACCCGGAGTATGGGCTGCCCGCGCTGGCCCACCGCGCGCCCGGCACCGGCGTGCTGCTGGCCTACGAGAAGACGGGCTATGATGCCACCGCCAAAGGCCGCCTGCCCGACCTGTTGAGCGACTGGTCGGTGCGCCGGCTGGTGGAGGCGGGGGCCGACGCGATCAAGATCCTGCTCTATTACGACCCCGACGACGCGGAGTGGATTAACCGCATCAAGCAGGCGTTTATCGAGCGCGTGGGGGCCGAGTGCCGGGGCTGCGACGTGCCCTTCTTCCTCGAACCGCTAACCTACGACGACGACATTCCCGACGAAAAGAGCATCGAGTTCGCCAACGTCAAGCCCAACAAAGTGATGGGCTATATGCGCGAGTTTTCGCAGCCGCGCTACGGCGTAGACGTGCTGAAGGTGGAGGTGCCGGTCAACATCCGCTATGTCGAGGGCAGCCGCGCCAACCCCGACGGCCAGGTGGCCTATAGCCGCGCCGATGCCCAGCGCCTGTTCCGCGAGGCCGCCGCCGCCACGCAGGTGCCCTTCATCTACCTCAGCGCGGGCGTGAGCGACGAGGTTTTCCGCGAGACGCTCGAACTGGCCGCCGAAGCGGGCACGCCCTTCTCCGGCGTGCTGTGCGGGCGCGCCACCTGGCAAGACGGGATGCCGATCTACGGCAAAGACGGCCCCGCCGCCCTGCGCGCCTGGTTGCAGGATCGCGGCGTGCAAAACATCGAGGCGCTCAACGCCGTCCTCGCGCAAGGGGCCAAACCCTGGTGGGATTTCTACGGCGGCAAAGATGCGATCACCGTGCTGGATTTTGTAGGCTGAATCCTTAGCAACTCCTCACAAGTGGAACAGCGCACCTTGTGTCAAACAAGGTGCGCTGTTCGTTCCATTACCCATAGAATACCGAAGCCGTTATGCGGCGGTCGTTCTTTGTCTATTGCCTTTGACTTACCGATCATGCTCCGTTGCGGCCAGCACTGCTTGCGCCGCAGCCAGGCGGGCGACAGGAACGCGGAAGGGGCTGCATGAGACGTAGTTCAGGCCCACCTGATGGCAGAAGGCGATGGAGTCGGGATCGCCACCGTGTTCGCCGCAGATGCCCACTTTGAGATCGGGGCGTACCGCACGACCCTCGCGCGTGGCGAGTTCGACTAACCGCCCCACACCCTCGCGGTCCAGCGTTTGGAAGGGGTTGAGCGGCAGCACACCCATATCCACATATTGCAGCAGGAACTTGCCTTCGGCATCGTCGCGGCTGTAGCCGAATGTCGTTTGCGTCAAGTCGTTGGTGCCGAAGGAGAAGAACTCCGCCCGTTCGGCCAACGCGCCCGCGATCAGGGCGGCCCGTGGCACCTCGATCATAGTGCCGTACTTATAGGCCACCGGCCCGCCGTGCGCCGCTTCCACTTGGGCGGCGGCGCGCTTGACCAGATCGTGCATGATCTCCAGCTCTTTGGTGGTGCCGGTGAGCGGGATCATGATTTCGACATGGACGTGCGTGCCCGCCTGCTCCAGATCGGCTACAGCGTTGAGCAACGCGCGTACCTGCATCTCGTAAATGGCCGGGTAGAGGATGCCCAAGCGGTCGCCGCGCAAGCCTAGCATAGGGTTCTGTTCGCGCATTCCCTCGACGACGTGCAGCAGGTCGGACTTCTCGCGGTACGCAGCGGTGTCGGCCTTACCCGCGCCGCGCATCTCGCTGACCTCGGCCAGCAGTTCGTCGTGCGACGGCAGGAACTCGTGCAGCGGCGGGTCGAGCAGGCGCACCACCACCGGGCGCTCACCCATCGCGGCCAGAATGCCGTGAAAGTCGGAAGTCTGGAACGCTTCGAGTTCGGCCAACGCGCTGTGGTACACATCCTCCTGGCCTTTTTTGCCGGCGGCCAGGATCATGCGGCGCACGATAGGCAGGCGCACTTCTTCGAAAAACATATGCTCGGTGCGGCAGAGACCGATGCCCTCGGCCCCGAACTCGATAGCGCGCTCGGCATCGCGGGGGTAGTCGGCGTTGGCCCACACACCCAGCGTGCGCACCTTGTCAGCCCAGGCCAGCAGTTGCACCAGGTCGGTTTCGGCCTTAAACGACGCCTCGGTGGTGGGGATTAGGCCCGCGTAGATTTCGCCACTGGTGCCGTCTATCGAGAGATCGTCGCCTTCATTGATCACGCGCCCGTCGGCGGTGGTGAAGCGGCGGGCTTCGACGTCCACCTTGATCGACTCGGTGCCGGCTACACAGGGCTTGCCCATGCCGCGTGCCACCACAGCGGCGTGGCTGGTGGCCCCACCACGCGCTGTCAGGATGCCGCGCGCCGCGATCATACCATGCACATCGTCGGGGTTGGTTTCTTGGCGTACCAAAATGACCGCTTCGCCGCGCCCGCCCATCTCGGCCACGCGATCGGCGTCAAACACGGCCTTGCCGCTGGCCGCGCCGGGCGAGGCATTTAGCCCTTTCGCCAACACGCGACTTTCCTTTTGTGCAGCGGCAATCGCTTCCGGGGCAAAGCGCGGCAGCAGCAGTTGCACCACCTGAGCCGGTTCGACCCGTTGGATAGCCTCTTCTTTGGAAATCAGACCGGCGTTTGCCATGTCCACGGCCATCTTGACGGCGGCGGCGGCAGTGCGCTTGGCCGAGCGGGTTTGCAGCATATACAACTTGCCGCGCTCCACGGTGAACTCTAGGTCTTGCGCGTCGCGGTAATGGCTCTCCAGCTTTTTACCGATCTGCTCAAACTGGGCATACACTGCGGGCAGCACGTCCCGCAGTTGCGAGATTTTCTGCGGTGTGCGGATGCCGGCTACTACGTCTTCGCCTTGCGCGTTCATCAGAAACTCGCCGTAGAGCGTGTCCTCGCCGGTTGACGGGTTGCGGGTGAAGGCCACGCCGGTGCCGCTGTCGTCGCCCATGTTACCGAAGACCATGGTTACGATGTTGACGGCGGTGCCCAGATCGTGTGGGATTTTGTTCAGATCGCGGTAGGTAAAGGCGCGCTTGTTGTTCCACGAGGCGAACACCGCCTCAACCGCTAGGCGCATTTGCTCCAGCGGATCATCGGGGAAGTCGTGCCCCGTGCTTGCGCGTACCAGTGCCTTGAATTCGCTCACCAAATCGCGCAGGTTATCGGTGGTCAGGTCGGTGTCGTACCGTGCGCCGACGCGGGTTTTCATCGCGTCCAGCTTATGCTCGAACTTTTCCGCCGGGATGTCCAGTACGATCTTGGAGAACATCTGGATGAAGCGGCGGTAGGAGTCGTAGGCAAATCGCTCATTGCCGGTGGCGGCGATCACGCCTTTGAGTGTTTCTTCGTTGAGGCCGAGGTTCAGTACAGTGTCCATCATGCCGGGCATCGAGAACTTGGCTCCGGAGCGCACCGAGACAAGCAGTGGGTTGGTCGGGTCGCCCAGCTTTTTGCCGGTCTGCGCTTCCACCTCATGCAGGGCGGTCAGTGCCTGATCCCACATCCCCGGCGGGAACTGTTTGTTGTGGTCGTAGTAGGCCCGGCAAGCTTCGGTGGTGATCGTGAAGCCCGGCGGCACCGGGAGTCCGGCGTTGGTCATCTCGGATAGGCCGGCTCCCTTACCGCCCAGCAACTCTTTCATCTTGCCGTTGCCTTCAGGGAAGAGGTAGACCCATTTATGCGTGGTATCGGTGGGTGTAGTAGTCTTTGGTGGATTTGCGGTGGTCGTCATGCGACTCTCCTTCGGGGGCTAGAGGATTGGTTAGGCCATAGCTGATCGGATTCTAGCACAGGCGGCGCGGATCGGCAAGGCAGTGCCGGCGTTGATCCACGCCGCCTGTGCGAAGAGACGATTTCCTGTCTCTTTGTGGATCAAAAACACTAGGGTAACGGCGTGGTTTGCTTGCGCAGCGCATCGTGGGCCATTAGTTGGCGCAGGGCGACCAGGGCCATGTCGCGGGTGGGATAGATGTTGCTGGTATCGCGCCGTTGTAGCGCTCGGCGGCCCACCAGTGCGCGCGTGCTGGAATCCACCGCGCCGTAGCGCGTGGTGCCGATGATGCGCTTCAGGCAGGGGGCGAACGCCTGGTTGAAATATTCTAGCATTTGCATATCAAAATACACCCCCGTGTCGTCTACCAGCACATAGACCCGCCGCCCGATGCCGGTCAGCACTTCTAGGGTGTAGCGGCACAAGTGGTCAATGATCGCCTCGTTATCCAGCATGATGCCCTGCGGGTAGAGGACGGTCAGGATGTTCTCCCGGCTGTCGTACTCAAACAGGACTAACTCGCTGATGTCCATCGCCGCACTCCCTACACTCGTTCTAAATGGGCGAGGCTGGCGAGCAGCCGTTTGATACCGTGACCGGCGAAAGCAATTGTTACTTCTTCATCCCCGCCGGTCGGTTTGCTCTGCACAACGATTCCCTCGCCGAAGCTGGCGTGGCGCGCTTTCTCACCCGCTTTCCACAGGGTCGTGCCGGCGGGCCGCAGCGGGCGCGGCGGCACCACCGGCGCGGGCACCGGTCGGGCAGGCGGGGGCACGGGTCGCCCATCGGCAGCGGGGCGACCCGTGTTGCGGGTGCCGCTGCCGCCGAACACCCGGCCGCTAATCTCACTAGCGCGGGGTGCGGCGGCGCTCGGCGGGCGACGGGCGGCGCTGCTGCTCGGCGGGGGCGCGTTGCCCCACACGTCGCGGGCGGGTTGCACGGGAGTACGCTTCAGCTTGTCCAGCCCGGTCGCCAGGTCTTTCGGCACATCCAACAGGAAACGCGACGGCGTGGCGGTGCGGGTCTCGCCGTAGAAGGTGCGGCGGAAGGCATAGAGCAAATAGAGTTGCCGCTGGGCGCGGGTGATGCCGACATAGGCCAGCCGTCGCTCCTCCTCCAACTCGTGCAGCGAGTCCACGGCCCGGCTGTGCGGCAACAAGCCCTCTTCCACGCCGACCATGAATACGACTGGGAACTCCAAGCCTTTGGCCGCGTGCAGCGTAATCAGGGTGACGGCATCTTTCTCCTCCTGGATGTTGTCCAGGTCGGAGATGAGGGCTACATCTTCGAGGAAGCGGTTCAGCCCCTCGGCGGCCGGCAAATCGGCATAATTGCCGGCCTGGGTACGCAGTTCCAGCACGTTCTGCCAGCGCTCTAGCCCTTCATCGGAGCCGTCTTGCAGGGCATCACTCAGGCGCACGCCCTCCAGCACACGGTCCAGCAGGTCGGGCAGGTTCAGTTCTTCGTGCGCGGTGATAAAACTGTCGAGCGTCTTGAGCATCGGCAGCAGGCGCGCCGTCGGCAGGCTCAGACCCGCCGGGCCCGCAGACCCTTGGGTCTCGGCTTCCTCCGCCAGCAGTTGTAGTACGGTATAGATCGGCACGCCACGGGTGCCCGCCGCTTTTTCCAGATCGGTTAGCGTCTTGGCCCCGATGCCTTTGCCCAACGGCGTGTTGTTGATGGCGCGAATAAAGGCCACACTGTCAAACGGGTTTTGTACCAGCCGCAGCAGGGCCAGCACATCTTTGATTTCCTTACGGCTGTAGAAGCGCACGCCACCGACCATCTGATAAGGCACGTTGTAGCCGAGAAACGCCTGCTCAACCGCCCGTGATTGAGCGTTCATGCGATACATCACCGCGTAGTCGCGCCAGCGCCCACCGCCCCGCTTGACCACACGTGAAATCTCCCGTGCGACATAGGCCGCCTCGTCGTTCTCGTCATACGCTTCGTAGACAGTGATCGGTCCGCCTTTCGCGTTCTCCGTCCAGAGTTGCTTGTCTTTGCGCTCGGTGTTGGCCTGGATCACATTCTGAGCCGTATCCAAGATCGTCTGCGTGGAGCGATAATTCTGCTCCAACAGCACCACCCGCGCCTGGGGATAGTCACGCTCGAAGTTGAGGATGTTTTGGATGTCGGCTTGTCTCCAGCCGTAAATGGAGTTATGTACCACCACGCCTTCGGCGATGTAGTTGTGTAGATGCGCCACATCCAGGTCATAGACGGTGCCGCTATAACCCACCGTCTCCACGCTCACCACCTCATCTTCGACAATCGCGCCGTCTTGCCAAACCGGGACGATCATCGTTGGGCGCAGGTTACCCGCCGGTTGGAAGGCGAACTTGTCGCCGCTGGTGAATACGGCCCAGCGTGCAATTTCGGCTCCGCCTGCGGCCTGGGCTATTTCCTCGGCTACTCCGGCACTCTCGGCAAAATCTCTTAGCGCACGCTCTACGCGCCATGTGCCACGGCTTCCTGCCCGCGTCGCAACACCACCGTGAATGACTTGCTGCTCCATAATGCGATCACTGGTGTTTAGCCACACACGATGACGACACCAAGGTGTTTGCCCAGACGGCGGGTGACCACCGAAGGCCGTTAGATGGACAACCATCCGATGTGCTTGATCGCCACTGGCGATACCCTGTGGCCGGTAATGGGGATAGGCGGCATAAAGCCCCAAGGCTTCCATCAATCGCACCGCACGCGTGCGCGTGTCTATGCGGGCGAATAGCTGATCAATGCTTTCTTGCGTGACAGTCAACTTTCCACGTCCGGCTACATAGAAAATGGTCGTAGGGATACCGTATTCAAAGGCATAAAACTGCTCGTAGTAGGAGGCTGCTTCGCGTGTAGGGCATACCCGCAGAATCCACACTTTGTCGGCGTGTTCTTGATTAGTCCGTACTTGCAAGCCATTGCTTAGAGTGGCGCTATAGCCATCAGCACGCGCACCGACCGCTATTCCTATACGATAGCCCTTATCCTGCCGATACATCAAGTAGACATAATGCACATCCGTCCGCACACCGAGCCGCGCAAAGCACATATGGTTGGGGGTGGCGCACAACACACGCCCACTGCGGAGCGTCGCCTGGACTAGCGGGCCGCTATAGGGCCGGGTATGGACCTCCTGCACCGTGGCTTCTGTGTTGGTGCCACGTCCTGCACCGCTCATCACATGATCGCCGGGGCGGATCGTTTCAATCGGCACCTCGCCCTGCGGCGTGCGGACACGGGTGCCCGCCGGCAGGCATTGGTCGGGGTCGCCGACCACACATAAATTGCCGTGGGCTTCGGCCAGCAACTTGACCATGATGTACTGCGCGTGGTTGGTGTCTTGGTATTCGTCTACCAGGATATGGCGGAAGCGGCGCTGCCATTTGTCACGCACGGCGGGCTGTTCGACCAGCAGTTGGATCGGGAGGCGGATCAGGTCGTCGAAGTCCACCGCACGGTTGCGGGTCAGCGTCTCCTGGTAGCGGCGGTAGACGCGGGCGGCGATCTCCTGAAAATAATTCTCGGTAGCCTGGGCCGCCCCTGCCGGATCGAATAGCGCGCTCTTGGCTTTGCTGATGAACGACAGTACGGCGCGCGGCGCATACTGCTTCTCATCGAAGTTCAGGTCTTTGAGCGCTTGCTTGACGACGCTTAGTTGGTCATCGTCGTCATAGATGGCGAAGTCACGGTCGTAGCCCAGCTTGTCAATATCCTGGCGCAGCATCCGCACGCCCAGCGCGTGGAAGGTGCCGACGGTGAGGCGCGCCGCCGCCGACCCGCACAGGGCTTCCAGGCGGTGCTTCATTTCTTTGGCCGCTTTGTTGGTGAAGGTCACGGCGCAAATGTGGTAGGGGTCCACGCCAGTGGCGATTAAGTAGGCGATGCGATGGGTCAGCACGCGCGTCTTGCCGCTGCCGGGGCCGGCGATGATCAAGACCGCACCTTCCACCGTTTGCACGGCCGCTTGCTGGGCCGGGTTGAGGCCGTGCAGCAACTGGGCGGTCGTTGGAGTTGTGGAGTCGGATGCGAGGGGGGAATGGGTCACGATGCGTTACGCCTCTCGGTTAGGAATTCGTGAATAGCCGCTAAACCAGATCGAGCGGATCAGGACTGCTGATCACAGCGAATTGTCGCTTGCTGCGCTGGGAACAGTGCTTGTGTGCTTGCTTACTCGCCGGGTAGCTTTTTGTCGGTATTCATATAGAGTCCTTTTTGCACGACAGTCTGCGGCAAGTTGCTGGAAAAAGCTTGTAAGTGAGAAATTAGGTCGGGCGCTACACTTGGATCTACCGCATAAATGGAGACTGTGTCATCACCGCATACTACACAGTTAGGTGTGGTCCATTCCCCGACTTTGATCCAAGTGGCCGGGAGACCGCCAACTGTCGTATACCAACTGTCATAGACTAGCGCTATGTGTGTACCTTGCGCCTGTGTTAGGGCTGCGATCTTCGCCGTGCTGAATGTGTGCTTACTCAGTGCGCGTGCTGTTTCGAGGGTTGCCAATCCTGCTAGATCACATATTTTTGCGTTCGTAAAATAGCTAACCGCTCCAATGTCATTGAGCGCTATGGAATCTCGTGCGTAATACACACCGATGAAGC
>JBBRPH010000124.1:0-9216 GCA_038228295.1 Chloroflexia bacterium
CCCCGGTACAAACAAACTGACCGTCCACATTGGGTGGACCACAGTGGGTACCGATCTTGACCTGTATCTATGCCAGGGCACCGATGCCGCGCCTTGCACCACCCAGGTAGCCGTGTCGGCCACCAGCGGCGGCCAGTCGGAAGAAGTCCAGGTCAACAGCCCGCCCGCAGGGAACTACTATGTGGTCGTGGTCAACTTCGCCGGCGCCACCACCTACAACGGTATAGCCACGTTGAACCCGCCGGCAGCGGCCACAGCCACTCCTTCACCGCAACCCGGTTTCATCGCGCCGCGCTACGAAAACTACCCCGCGCCTGCCGGCAAAGCCACGGATGCGGGTGAGCCGTCAATCGGCTCCGACTGGCGCACCGGCAAGATCCTGTTCCAATCGTACCTGGACACCTATCGCATTAGCCTGGACACCTGCTCCTCGCCGGCCGTAGCGACCTGGGATCAGACGCGCGCGCCCACGTCGCAGCAGAGCCTGGACCCGATTATGTTCACCGATCACGATACAGGTCGCACCCTTGTCTCGCAGCTTGCCGGCACCAATAGCCTGTCGTCGTTTACCGATGACGACGGCATGACCTACACCGCCAGCCAGGGGTCCGGCATTGGGTCGGGGGTAGACCACCAGACCATCGGTGGCGGCCCGTTTGCGCCGGCGGTAATCACAGCAACTACAAGCTATCCGCACGCCGTCTACTACTGCTCGCAAAATATCGGCGACGCGAGTTGTGCCCTCAGTCGCGACGGCGGCCTGACCTACGGCCCGGCTGTGCCGATTTATACGGCTAGCCAGTGCGGCGGCCTGCACGGCCATGTCAAAGTCGCCCCGGACGGCACTGTTTACGTGCCGAACAAAGGCTGCACCGGCCGCCAGGGCGCCTCCGTCTCCACCGACAACGGGGCCACTTGGACTGTTGTCACCATTCCCGATAGCACGCCGGGTAATACCGATCCGTCGATCGGTATTGGTGCCGATAACACGGTTTACGAGGGCTACCAGGCCACGGACGGTCACGCCCGCATCGCCGTCAGCCACAACCGCGGCCAGAGCTGGAGCCCCAGTCAGGATGTCGGCGCGGCCTTCGGCCTGCAAAACATCGTCTTCCCCGCCGTCGTCGCCGGCGATGGCAGCCGGGCAGCGTTTGCCTTCCACGGCACCTCGGTCGGCGGCAATTACCAAGATCCCAACTTCGCCGGTGTATGGCATCTCTATATCGCCCACACCTATGACAGCGGCGTAACCTGGCATACCGTGGATGCCACGCCTAACGACCCGGTCCAACGCGGCTCGATCTGTACCGGCGGCACTACCTGCGGCAACGACCGTAACTTGCTCGATTTCTTCGACATCGTGGTAGATCATGAAGGCCGTGTGCTGGTCGGCTATGCCGACGGCTGCATCGGTGGCTGCGTCAACGGTCCGCCCAACACGTTCAGTGCCCTAGGCACCGTCGCCCGCCAATCGGGCGGCAAGGGGCTATTTGCGGCTTATGATGTGCCCGAACCCAAAGTGCCCAGCGCGCCGCTGGTTACAGCGACCCTCAACGCGCTCGGCACCGCTGTGCGGCTGACGTGGCCTGCGCCCGATAACGGCGGTAGCCCAATCAGCGGCTACCGCGTCTTCCGTGGTACCACTCCTAATAACATTACCTTCCTGGCGACGACAACTACGACCGGCTACACCGATAACAACATCACGGCAGGCATGACCTATTACTACCGTGTGACGGCGATCAATGCGGTGGGTGAAGGTGCGTTCTGCCGCACGGTGACGGCCACGGCGGCGATGGTCCAGAACCCGTGTGTACTGCCCGGCTATGAAGTCGCTACCGATCCGGCGGGCGATCAGACCGGCGCGCCGGCTAATGCCGATCTCGACTTCGTGGACTTTCATGTGGCCGAGCCGTATTACGCCGATAACTCGCAAAAGCTGGTCTTTACGCTCAAAATCGGCGACCTCAGCACTATCCCACCGAATCGGCGCTGGGCGATCATTTGGAACTCCAGCAACCCGATGAGCGACACGCGGCGCAGCTATGTCAGTATGAGTTCTAATACCGGCGGGCCGGGCGCAGTTACCTTCGACTACGGGCGCGTCGAAAACACCACCAATATGCCCACCAGCCTCGGCCCGGCAGATCCCGGTAGCAGTGTCAGCGCCACCGTATCGGGCACTATTACCATCGTCATCACCAACAGCGTTATCGGCAACCCCCAGGTTGGCATGACGCTGGCCGGTATGGATGCGCGCAGCTTTGCCGTGCAAGGCGGGGGCAGCTTTACTAAGACGGGGGCAGCGGACTCGACCATCGCTACGTCTTACACGTTGGCCGGCAATGCCGCTTGCGCGCCGGTGCCGACCAACACCCCGGTGCCGCTCCGCACTAACACGCCCGTACCGGTGGCAACTAACACGCCGGTGCCGGTCGGCAGCGGCACGCCGACCAATACCTCGGTGCCGGTGGTAACCAATACGCCGGTGCCGGTCGGGACGGGCCAACCGACCAATACGTCGGTACCGATCACCAGCCCGACCCCCTGCACAGTGCGTTTCAGCGACGTCCCCTACAACGACTCGACCGTCTACTATTCGATCCCCGTCTATAACTTGGCCTGTAGCGGCGTGATCAGCGGCTATAACGACGGCACGTTCCGGCCCTATAACAACACGACGCGCCAGCAGATGGCGAAGATCGTGGCGTTGGGTCTGCACCTGTCGTTGCTCAACCCGCCGTCTGAGGATAATCGGCGCTTCGCTGATGTGCATGCCGACAACTTGTTCTATGTGCCTATCGAAACGCTGGCGGCAGACAACATCAGCAGCGGTTACACCTGCGGCGGCACAAACCCCGACACCGGGGCCGCCGAGCCATGCGACAGTCTGCGCCGAACGTACTTCCGTCCCGGTAGCAACATCACACGCGCACAGCTTGCCAAGTTCGTCGTCATTGCGGCCACCCAGACGCGCGGCTGGGCGCTGCTTAACCCTGTGACTCCGCGTTTCACCGATGTGCCGTCCGGCAGCACCTTCTACGAGTATATCGAGACGGCAGCCTGCCATAACGTCGTCACCGGCTACAACGATGCTACCTACCGCCCCGGCAACCTTGCCACACGCGGGCAGATCGGTAAAATCGTCTACAACGCCATTACCGATTCGACGCAGGCCTGCCCATAGGCGCGGTGTGCTGTAAAGCGTATCGGGCATTGTGTATGTAAAAGCAGATAGGTAGCGGCTCGCGTAGCTGCTACCTATCTGCTCTTTCGTGATACGCCTAAAATCCACGGCTCACCGGCTTCGGCGGGTAGCAGCTAATTGTCGGCGCGCTGAACCATCTACATGAGACGTATTATGTTACACGTTTCACGTAGTCTAGTGCTGCCGCCAAGTTGGTTGCCGCCGGCGCGACCGCATCCAGGCAGAGGGCTGTGCCGGGCGGCCAAGCAATATAGCGCGGGCGTAGGCGTTCCACTTCAGTCCACCCAACCGGCTCCCAGCCGGGCACATAGACGACCCGCTCAGTCAGGCGGGCTGCCATAAGGCGGTGTCGGAACAGACACACCAGATGGGTGCAAAATGCGCACCCCACTGAGCTGCGATCCGTGCTGCTGCGTCGCGAAAGTCGGGTTGCGGGAAGACAGCATCCAAGATGACCGATAAGCCCAGGCCCAACTGCTCGTCGGCTCCGTCCAACAGCAGGTAATAGCTATCCACCGGTGTTGCGCCCGCTACATGGTCGCGCAGCATCCGTTGGACTCGGTCTTTCGCCAGTAGGGGCGCACCCAATTGCGCGGCTAAGCCCCGGCCCAACGTCGTCTTGCCGCAGCCCGGCAACCCGGAGAGCAGAATTAGCGCCGGCTGCATAGGGTTCTCCTTGTGGTTGACCTAGCGTAGAAAGCCACTAAGCAGGGGCGTGAGTTGATCATACTCGATTAGGAAAGCATCGTGGCCCCACGGTGAGTCGATTTCCGCATAGGTAGCCGTGCGCCCGGCGGCCTGTAGGGCGGTCACGATTTCTTGCTGGAGATAGGGGGGGAACAGGATGTCGGAGTTGATGCCGATTGCCAGCGTGCGGGTGGTGGGGTGGATGCACGCCAGTGCCTGCGCGAGGTCGCCGCGCCCGGCGGCCAGATCGTGCAGGTCCATCGCGCGACTGAGAACGAGATAGCTGTTCGCATCAAAGCGGCGCACGAGGCTGCTACCCTGATAATGGAGATAATTTTCGACCTGAAAGCGCGTCGCCGGGTCATAGGGGTCGGCGGAATCCGGCTCCACCCGCCGCCGGTCGAATTTGCGGCGCATGGACTCGGCACTCTGATAGGTGATGATGCCGATCATGCGGGCTAGGGCCAAGCCGCGCTCCGGCCGGCGGCCTGTGCCGTAGTAGTCGCCTTCTTGCCAGGCCGGGTCCAACTGGATCGCCTCGCGCCCGATCAGGTTATACGCGATACCCTGCGCGGAATGGGCCAACGACGCGCCGATGGTTACAACGGCCCGCACCCGGTCGGGATAGAGGACAGCCCACTCCAGCGCCTGCATCCCGCCGAGCGAGCCACCGACCACCGACGCTACCGTGCGTACACCCAGCGCTTGCATGAGCTGCGCCTGAAGCCGCACAATGTCACGCACCGTGATCGGCGGAAAGCGACTGCCGTAGGGTTGCCCGTCGGCGGGGTGCAGACTCGCCGGCCCGGTGGTGCTGCGGCAGCCGCCCAACACATTTGCGCAGACGACAAAATAGCGGTCGGTGTCCAGTGCCCGACCCGGCCCGATCAGCGGATCCCACCAGCCGGGCGTGGTTGCGCCGGGGTAGACTCCCGCTGCGTGGGCATCGCCGGTGAGGGCATGGCAAATAACGACCGCGTTATCGGCAGCGGCGTTCAAGCGTCCCCAGGTCTCGTAGGCCACCTGCACAGCGGTGAGCGTTTGGCCGCAGTCCAGCACTAGCGGCTCAGGATCGTCCCACCGCTGCTCTTGCGTAGTTAGGGCCGCCGTAGCGGAGCCGTTCCTACCGACAGAGGGATCATCGTCTAGCAAGAGGGCCGCCGGTTCCATCAGATGCGGCCCTCGGCGTGCAGCAGTTCGGCGATCAGCAACACACCGCCCGCCGCGCCGCGCACTAGGTTGTGGCCCAGCACGACGAATTTCCACTCCAGTACCGGGCAGGGGCGCAGTCGGCCCACCACCGAGACCATGCCGCCCGCCGTGTCCCGGTCCAGCCGTGGTTGCGGGCGATCCGCCTCGTCGCGCAGTAGCACCGGGTAGGCAGGCGCGCTGGGCAACTCGCGTCCGCGCAGCGGTTGCCACTCTTGCCAAGCGGCGCGAACCGCCGCCGCGTCGGCCGGCGTGTGCAGCTTGACGGCCACCGTCTCTAGGTGGCCGTGCGTGGTTGCTACGCGCGTGCATTGGGCGCTGGTCGGGAAGTCCGCCGGCTGGATCGCCGTGCCGTCGAACCGCCCCAACAGCTTTTGCGGCTCCGACTCGATCTTTTCTTCCTCGCCGCCGATAAAGGGCACCACGTTATCCAGCATATCGAGCGCTGCCACGCCCCGCAGCCCGGCCCCGGAAACGGCTTGTAGCGTCGTCACCTGCACGGCGGCCAAGCCGAACGCCTGATGCAACGGGGCCAGCGCCAACGTGAGGTGGATCGTCGAGCAGTTCGGGTTGGTTACCAAGAAGCCGGGCCAGCCGCGCACTTGCCGCTGCCGGTCAAGCAGCCCCAGATGCGCCCCGTTGATCTCCGGGATCAACAACGGCACATCCGGCTCCATGCGGAACGTACTGGCGTTCGACACGACTCCAAACCCGGCGGCCGCAAAGGCCGGTTCGATAGTCCGTGCCACGCCGGCGGGTAGGGCGCTGAAAATCAGTGTGCAGTCCGCGAACGCAGCGGGCGTAGCAGGTCGCAAGATCTGGTCGGCTAGGGTGAGGGGCAACGCAACCCCGGCGGGGTTGAAGGCTGCCGCCCGTATTCGGTCCCCATAGCGCTGCCCTGCTGCTGCTTCTGAACCGGCCAAGCCGCCGATGGTAAACCACGGATGATCGATCAACAGTTGCACCAACCGACCTCCGGCGGCCCCAGTCGCGCCTAATACGCCTACGATTAGCCGGCCCATGCGGACACCTCCGGCACTAGGGCCGCTATAACTACCGGCTTTTCGCTTACCTCGTCAAGGCCGAAGGCGCGATGCAGCAGACGGACAGCTTCTTCCAGGCGGGCTTCCGGCACGATACAGCTAATGCGGATCTGCGAAGTCGTCACCATCTCGATAGGAATGCCCGCCTCAGCCAGTACGGCAAACGCCTGAGCGGCCAGGCCCGGTGTATCCTGCACGCCCAAGCCGATCAACGAAACTTTGCCCACATCGCGGCGCATCCGCACCTCGCGTGCCCCCAACTCTATGGCGGTTGCGCCCAGCACCTGCAGTGTCCGGCCCAGATCGCTTTCAGCCACCGTGAAGGTACAGTCGGCGGCTTGGCCTTCGGAGTCTAGCGCGTAGGCAATCGCATCTACATTGATCCTAGCGACGGCCAACGGCGTGAAGAGTTGGTGCAGCCGGCGGTTGGCCTGCGGCACCCCGGTAACGGTGATGCGCGCCACATCACGGTCATGGGCCACGCCGGAAATTTTGTTGTCGAGTTCCATCAGGTCTCCCTCATACGCCAAAGCGGGCGGTAACGCGGCTCCCCGTGCCGCGATCACCGTGCCCGACCCGTCTATAAAGCTGGAGCGTACCACAATCGGCAGGCTATACACACTGCCGAGCTCCACCGAACGGGGGTGCATAACGCGGGCACCCTCGTGGGCCAGTTCCAACATCGCGGTGTAGTCAATGCGGCGCAACCGACGCGCTGTGGTGACGATCCGCGGATCGGCCGTGTAAACGCCGTCCACATCGGTGTAAATTTCGCACCATTCGGCGCCTAACGCCACTGCCAGCGCTACGGCGGAGGTGTCGGACCCGCCCCGGCCTAACGTCGTAATCTCGCCGGCAGGGCCTGCCTCGCGCACGCCCTGAAAGCCGGTGACGATAGCAACCTCGCCTGCATCTAGTAGATCGCGCACGCGGTGGGCATCTACGGCAACAATGGCTGCGCGGCGATGCGGACCGGAGGTGTAAATACCCGCTTGCGCGCCGGTCAGCGCCTGCGCCCGCACGCCCTGCGCCTGGAGCGCCAGCGCTAACAGCACGCCGGCGACGATTTCGCCGGTGGACATCAACAGGTCCAACTCGCGTGCGGCCGGATCGGGATGGACCTGTTGGGCCAGAGCGATCAACTCGTCGGTTGTGTTGCCCATCGCCGAGACGACCACGGCGACCGCCGCGCCCGTCGCCGCCCGCGCCGCGATCTGCGCGGCCACCGCCTGAATGCGCCCCACATCGCCAACCGACGAGCCGCCGTACTTCTGGACAATAGCTCCCATCCCTACCTCGTGTGACATAAAAATTCCCCGCCTGGACTTTGTGCCCGGCAGGGGAACGGCACGCTCCAGTCGCAGCCGGCGCTAGAGTCACCAAACAAAAACCCCTCGTAAGGTGAGGGGTAGTATCCGGCGCTGGATAGCACCACTCCCTTATCTCACAGCGTGCGCTGTCGGAATTGGCACCAAGGCATCACTGCCGGGTTGCCGGGTTTCATCGGGCCGTCTCCCTCCACCTCTCTTGATAAGAGCTTGGGCGATATTCGATTGTCGGAGCGATTATAGCACAGCGCTGCCGGCGCTGTCAACATCAGCGGCGGGTCGCACAGTGACAAGGAGCGTGCGACCTCTATGCAATTAGTGAGTGTCGTGGCCTCCTAGCCAGCCCAGCAGCCGCAACCGTTTAGCGCGTGCTGCCCTTACGGGGCTTGCCCCCTGTGTTGCTGCCGTTCCCTAGACTGACCAATTACCGCTTAGGGCCGCCCGCACTGCCGGGTCCACGTCGGGGGGTAGGCGCAAGCCCGTCGCGCCGAGATAGGCCAGGAACGCCGTCACCCCGGCGTGTAGCGCCGCCAAGAGATCGGCATCAGGCACGACATCGGCCTCCCACCACCAGCGGTGGATTGTCCAGACCCCGCCGATTAACCGACTGTCTAGGCGAGCCACAAAGCGGTCGCCGTAAAAGACCGGCAAGACATAATAGCCCCAGCGCCGTTGCGCCTCCGGTTTATAGACCTCCCAAATATAATCGAAGCCAAAGAGGTGACTTACGGCCTTGCGGTCCCAGAGCAGGCTGTCGAGCGGCGCGACAAAGATCAGGCGTGGCGGCGGCAGTGGCGCGTCAAGCAGATCGAGCAGGCGCGTGGGCGCGTGATACAGCGTGCCTGCTACTTTGACTGCCGTCAGTGTGCCGGCGGCCAGCGCGGTGGCGAGCGCGGTTTTGCGTGCCGCGCTATCGCCGCAAACGCTCCAGACCACCGCCTCGGCGTTGGGTCGCAGCAGGCCCACCGACTGGTGGCGGCGCGCTAGAATCCAGTGGTAGTAAGCGGCTTCTTCCAGCAGCGCTGGTGCCGTATAGTAGGTGGGCGGGATGACCCGCTCGGCGCGGTCATAATAATGCCGCCCGGCCTTGCGATGGTGGGTGACGATCCGGCCCTCGGCCCACAGCGCGCGCAAAATGCGGGCGAGGTGGGTGGTGCCCAGGTCGCTCCGCTCGCCGGCTCTGGTTACGCGGCTTTCCAGCTCTAGGGTGGAGAGTGGACCGTGGGTATCAAGCGCCGCCAAGACGGCGTTCATGGCCGGCGTTTCGTCAGTGGGTAGGGCGGGATAGCGATAGGGGTTATAGCGCCTGTTCACCAGTGCCCGCAACGGCCAGTCGGTAATCGGCACCAGGCAGGCTTGCTTATCCCAGGCATCGTACAGCAGTCGGTCTGTGTACGCGGTGGTTTGCCAATCGTCTACCTGATAGCCGGGCACGCGGGCCTGAAGCACCAGATCGGGATTGCGCCCCGCCGGGTTGAGCGGGTCATACTGGATGGTGCCCAGGCGTTCGATTGCCCCCATTATGTTGGTGGGGGTGAAATGATAGACCGCCAGCAACCGGCGGGCTTGGGCGATGCTGATTTCTAGCGTCATGTTTTTGCTATTAGGGCGATGTGCTAGTTCGGCCAGGCCAACTGCTTGATCTGCAAGAAGTCCGGGTTGCCTAACAGGCGATTGAGTTTGATACAGATTGTGTGTGCGGTTAGCTTCGTGTATAGGCGCGCGCACAACCCCTCCAACG
>JBBRPH010000125.1:0-9045 GCA_038228295.1 Chloroflexia bacterium
CGCACCCCGGTGCCACGGTCGCCAACCCAGCCGTCGTAGCGACTCCCGTGGCCGATCCGTTGGCCTTGCTCAAATACCAACTGCTCAACGGCGACCCGCTCGATGTGCTGGGTGGCGTGGCGCCGGGAACGCTAGGGGATACCTATGCGGCGGCCGGCCTGCTCGCACCGCTGGACGGCCTCTACGAGAGTGAGGGCTGGAACACTGCCTTTCCGCCCGCACTGATCGGCATGATGACCACGCATAATCATCAATGGGCGCTGCCGGCGAGCGTGCGGCGTGGTAGTCTGCTCTGGTACAATAAAGCGGTGTTCGCCAAAAACGGTCTGCAACCTCCTACTACATTCACCGATTTCTTTAAGGCCGCTGAAGTCTTTAAGGCGCAAAAACTATTTGGGCTGGCACTCGGTAATCATGAACCGACAATCTCGGCGGAGTTGTTCGAGACGGTACTGCTCGGTACACTTGGGGCGGCCGGGTATACCGACCTCTGGACGAACCGGACCCACTGGGATGATCCGCAGGTAGCGGCCGCCCTCGCCACCTGCCGCCGAATACTCGAATACGAATACTTTGACCACGCGCATATTACTTGGCAAGAGGCGGACGATCTGCTGATCCAGGGCAAGGCGGGAATGCTGTTTATGGACGACCAAGTGGTAGCCGACTTCCAGGCCAAAGGCTTCAGCGACTACGGCTGGGTGGCCGCGCCCGGCACCGCCGGCCTGTTTGACACAATGCCCACCGTCTTCGCGTTGCCCAAGACAGCGGCCCATCCCGATGCGGCGCGCGCTTGGCTGCATACCGCCGGATCGGTCGCTGGGCAAATCGCCTTCGCTGCGCCGCTCGGTGCGCTGCCGGCGCGCCGCGCTGCCGTCTCTGCCGCCGGCAACGCTTACCTTGCTGCCGCACACGCCGATTGGCAAACAGCTACGCTGGTGCCCAGCGCCACGTCCGGTGCCGCCACGGGTAGCGTTTGGACCGCTGATTACATCGCGGCCGCCGATCAGTTCGTCAATAGCGGCAACAGCACCGCCGCGCAAGCGGCTTTTGTTCAAGCCTGTATCAACGCTGGGGTCTGCCCGCCGCTCACACCCACGCCCCAGCGGTAGGTCTGCCGCGTTTACTCTCGCGCAGGCAGGGTGAGGTTGGGCCGGGTCAGCACTTCGGGCCGCAGGATGGCATCCAATTGCTCCTGGGTCAGCAACCCTTTGGCTAAGGTCAGGTTATAGACGCTTTCGCCGGTTGCCAGCGCTTCTTGGGCTATGGCTGAGGCGTTGGTGTAGCCGATATAGGGGTTGAGCGCGGTCACGATGCCGATAGAATGTTCGACCTGCCGGCGCAAGTGGTCGCGGTTGGCTGTGATACCGCGCACACAGCGTTCCGTCAGCGTCAGGCAGCCCGCCCGCAGATGGGTGAGGCTCTTGAACAGGCTGTGGGCGATAATCGGCTCGAACGCATTCAGTTGCAACTGCCCCGCTTCAGCGGCAAAACTCACCGTCACATCGTTGCCCAGGACTTCAAAGGCGATCTGGTTCATTACCTCCGGGATCACCGGATTGACCTTGCCCGGCATGATACTGGAGCCGGCTTGCATGGCGGGCAGGTTTATTTCGCCCAGCCCCGCCGTCGGCCCCGACGACAGGAGCCGCAGATCGTTGCAGATTTTGGAGAGCTTGACGGCCACGCGCTTCAGCACGCCGGAGAGTTGGACAAAGGCTCCCGCATCTTGAGTAGCCTCCACCAGGTTGGGGGCCGTGACCAGCGCGATGCCGGTGATCGCCGCAAGATGCCGACAGACGCGGGCGGCATATTCGGGGTGGGCATTGATGCCGGTGCCGATAGCGGTCGCCCCCAGGTTGATTTCCTGGATCAGCTTGGCCGCTTCCAGCAAGCGCTCCTCATCTTCGCCCAACATAATCGCATAGGTGCTAAACTCCTGGCCCAGTGTCATCGGTACGGCATCCTGGAGTTGGGTGCGTCCCATTTTCAGCAGCAGGGCAAACTCATCCGCTTTGTCCGCGAACGCCCCACGCAGTTCGGCCATCGCCGCGACCAGGCGGTGGATCGCCAGATGCAGGGCCACTTTGACCGCCGTCGGATAAACATCGTTGGTGCTTTGGCTCAGGTTGACGTGTTCCAGTGGGTGCAGATACTCATACTGCCCGCGCGCATAGCCCAGGTGTTCCAGGGCGCGGTTGGTGATCACCTCGTTGGCGTTCATATTGGTGGAAGTGCCCGCGCCGCCCTGGATCACATCCACGACAAACTGATCGTGCAGCCGGCCGGTGCGAATCTCCTCGCACGCTTGGACGACGGCGGCCGCTTTGTCGGGAGCTAGCAGGCCCAGTTCGGCGTTCGCCAGCGCGGCGGCTTGCTTGACGCAGGCCAACGCATCAATCAGGTCGGGGTAAATGGCGATAGGGGTGCCGGTGATGGGAAAGTTCTCTAGCGCCCGCAGGGTATGCACGCCGTAATAGGCCGTCGCCGGCACCGGGCGCTCCCCCAATAGGTCATGCTCATAGCGTTGCGTCTGCTCGGCCATTGTGGTATCCTCCCCACGGTACGGTATGGTCTGGTCGGTATCGGCTTATTATACTCTGATCCGACCACTCCGGCGGCCTTCTGCGGAGGCTGGGGACCGGATAGCATGGTCCGCCTGCTTTGTGCTATGATAGAGTAGAGTAGTTCCCGCCTACGTTGTCGCCCCGACCCGTCTACCTCTGTATAAGGAGACCACCGCATGACCGCGCCCGCCGCTTCGCCGCTCAGTATCACTACCCTGCTGCACTCCGCCGGTCTGGCCGATGCCGGCCCCTGGTATCAGCAGTTGCACGCCGAAGATCCGGTTCATTGGGATGAGGCGATTAACGCCTGGATTATCGTCCGCCATGACGACATTATGACGATCTTGCAAGACCCGCGTGTGTCGTCGGCCCGTATCATGCCTGCGCTGCAACGGGTGCCCGCCGACCAGCGCGAAACCCTGCGCCCCATCTACGAACGCTTGGCGAAACAGATCATGTTCACCGATCCGCCCGATCATACACGGTTGCGGGCGCTGATGAACCGTGCTTTCACGGCTCGTCGCATGGATGCCTTGCGCCCGGTGATCCAGCAGATCGTGGATGGTTTGCTGGACCGGGTGCAGGATGCCGGTCGCATGGATCTGATCCGCGATCTGGCCTACCCGCTGCCGGCCACCGTGATCGGGGATCTGCTGGGGGTGCCGCGCAGCGATCAGGACCAGTTCAAGAAGTGGTCGGGCGATTTCGTGATCTTCCTGGGCAATGCGCGGGTGGCCCCGGAGCGGGTGGCCGAAGCCTTGCAAGGGGTCGCCGCATTCATCGAGTATTTTCGCGGCCTGGTGGCTGCCCATCGTGCCCATCCGCAAGACGACCTGATCGGGGCGCTGCTCAGCGCCGCGGAGCAGGGTGCGATGTTCGATGAAGACGAACTGTTCGCCAATTGTATGTTTGTGTTGGCTGCCGGGCATGAGACGACAACTAACCTGATCGGCAACGGCCTACTTTTGCTGCTCCAGCGGCCCGACCAACTCGCGGCCTTGCGCGCCGATCCCGGCCTGATCCAGGGTATGGTTGAGGAAGTGTTGCGCTACGAAAGCCCGATCCGTTGCATGACGCGCAGCGTGCGCCAAGATCTGGAACTAGGCGGCAAGCAATTACAGGCCGGGCAGTCGCTGATGCTGGTCATGGGCGCGGCTAACCGCGATCCGGCGCGCTACCATGACCCCGACACCTTCGATGTGACCCGCCACGAAGCTCGGCATCTGGCTTTTGGGCACGGCCCCCACTTTTGCCTGGGCGCCCCCCTGGCCCGCATCGAGGGTCAAATCGCCATCAGCACGGTGCTGCGCCGCCTGCCTAACCTGCGTCTGGCCGACGAGTCGCCGGTCTGGGAGCCGCACATCTTGTTTCGCGGGTTGCAAACGCTGCCGGTGCTGTTCTAGGCCCGCGCCGGTTCGCGTCTATCATCAAAAGAGAATCCACCCCATGGCTGAGGAAATCCGGGCGCTCCACGAGTCGGAGCTAGATCAACTGTTCAACATGAGCGCGCAAGCGTTCCAGATCCCGGCCGACCGGGTGTTGCAGATGCGCAACCGCCCCACCAACGCCCGCACCCGTGGGCTGTTCGTAGACGGCGATCTCCGGGTCAGTTTGGTGGTTCACCCAATGCAAGTCTGGTTTGGCGGGCGCTTGGTCGCTACCGGCGGTCTGTCGGGGGTGGCAACGCCGCCGCAGTGGCGGCGGCAAGGCTATATTGGGCGCTTGCTACGGGCGGCGGTGGACGAAATGCGCGAGCGCGGCGAATACCTCTCCACGCTTTATCCGTTCGCCTTCCCCTTCTATAAGCACTACGGCTGGGCGCACGCCTCGGACAATCATGTATACACGATCCCGACCATGCGGCTGCCTGTTGTCACCCCGACCGGTAGCTGGCACCCGCTCCAGGTCGGCAGCGATGTCTACCCGTTGCCCGATCCGGCCCGTATCTCCGATGCCGATCTCGGTGTGTTGATGGGCATTTATGATGCCTGGGTACCGCGCTACAATGGGATGCTGGCCCGCGATAGCGTCTGGTGGCGGGGGCGCAAGCTTGAGCCGCAAGCAAACCTGTTCTATTGGCGCAACCCGGCGGGCGAGCCGCGTGCCTATGTCCGCTATACGTTCAAGGAGCTTGCACCGTGGGAGCGCCGCCTCGAAGCGCAAGTCGTGGCCCTAGACCGGGCAGCTTGGCAGGCGACACTCGGCTTTCTCCGCAATCACGACAGTCAGGCCGGCGAGATCAGCTTGACCTTGCCGGAAGACAGTCGCATCCTGGCGCTGCTGGACGATCCGCGCTTTAAGATCGAAATCGATCCCGGCTTTATGCTGCGGATCAACGACGTGGCCGGCGCGTTAGAGGCGCGCGGCTATGCGCCGGAAGCCGCCGGGCGGATCACCATACAGGTTGCGGAAGGGTGGGGACAACAAACGCAGACGATCTATCGTGTGGAGGTGTCCGACGGCCGGGCCGTAGTAACCACTACCACCGACACCGCTGAATTGAGCCTGGATGCGCGCGCCCTGGCCCAACTCTATAGCGGCTACCTGACCCCGCGCCAGGCGGCGGACTTGGGCCTGCTGACGGTTCACGATGCCGCCGCTTTGGGGCGTGCCCAGGCGCTGTTTGCCGGGCCGACCGCTTTCCTGGCCGATTTCTTCTAGCCGCCTGTCGGGACTGTTGCGCCGCCTCCTGAGTCGTGCTATTGCCGATGGGCAGCGCACGCCTGATGATATAGCTCGACATACTGTTGGGCCGAGCGGTCCCAACTCCAGTCTAAGGTCAGATCATGGCGCAGCAGCCGTGCCCAGGTCGGCGGGTCGGCGTAGAGCGCTAGCGCCCGCTCGGTCGCCGCTAGGAAGGCATCCACCGTGTAGGAGCTGAAGCTGAAGCCACTGCCGGCCCCGGTCGCGGCATCATAGTTCTGCACCGTATCCACCAGGCCGCCGGTGTGGTGGACCACCGGCACGCTGCCGTAGCGCATAGCGAACATCTGCCCCAATCCACACGGCTCAAACCGTGACGGCATCAAGTAGATGTCGCTGCCTGCGTATAACCGTTCGATGAACCCGGAGGCCGGGTTGGAGCGATAGGCAATGCGGTCGGGGAAGCGGGTCTGGAGCGCCGTAAATAGCGCCTCATACTCGGCCTTGCCGCTCCCAGCCAGAACAAATTGCACGTTGGAGTGTGCCATTAGTTGCTCCAGCAGCGGCCCCAACAGGTCAAAGCCCTTTTGCGGCATCAGGCGCGAACTGGCGGCTAACAGCGGCACCGCTTGTTGCACCGGCAGGCCACATTCGCGCTGGAACGCCGGTTTAACAGCCGCCCGTGGCGCTGGATCGTGGGCACTAAAGTGGGCGGGCAGATGGGGGCTGGTCGCCGGGTCGCGTTGTGTGGTGTCTATGCCGTTGAGGATACCGACGAGCCGATCCTGCCGCTCACGCAACAGCGGGTCCAACTGTTCACCGTACTGAGGCGTGAGAATCTCCCGCGCGTATTGCGGGCTGACGGTGGTGATGCGGTCGGCGTAGCGTAGCCCACGCGCCAGCGCGTTCATCTCACCGGGAAAGGCAAGGGCTTCAATAGGGTCCGGCACGGCGGGCAGTCCGGCCGTGTGCAGCGCCGCCAGGGGCGCGGTGCCCTGATGAAACAGATTGTGGATGGTGAACACGCTCGTCAGCCGCGCATATTCCGGCCGGTCGGCATAGAGGGTGTGTAGCCAGTTGGGAATCAGCCCGGTATGCCAATCGTTGCAGTGGATGATGTCGGGCCACCAGTTGAGTGCAGGCAGCATGGCAAGGACTGCGCGGCTAAACAGCACGAAGCGCTCCATGTCATCGGGGTATTCGTAGACCGCCGGTCGGGCAAAGGCGGCATCCGCGCGGATCAGGTAGACCGGTAGCGGCAGATCCGGGGTGGGTGGTGCTTCGAGTACATCCACGCGGCGTTGCCCCGTACCGTAAGGCACGGCTAGATCGTGGATGCGTCGGGTTAGCGGGTGCCTGCGCTCATCTACGGCGGCATACTTGGGCATGACGATCCGTACCTCGTGGCCCAGCTTGTGCAACGCCTGAGGCAGGGCCGCCGCGACAAAAGCGAGGCCGCCCACCACTGTAAATGGGGCGACTTCGGCGGCTACCATTAAGATTTTCAGTGCCGGCTTTCTCTGACCTGCTTCCACGGCGTATCCGAATCCCTTCTTCTAACCAGCAACGATCCTGTGGGCTTGCACAGCAGAGAGTGTGCCGCCTCCTCAGCAGTAGCAACGTGGTGGTAGGGGGCGGCTCATTTACTGCGGCGGGTCGGCGCATATGGGCCGCGCACGGGGCTACCTTACGGTCAACTTACTGCCAACCTTAAAAGTACTACGCTTTTATAGGACTTAAGTACCCCTAAACACAGTTGTAATAGGTATCAAATTCGCGCTATACTCAGATAGCTGAAAAGGGTTTTGGAGGCTCCTGCTTTTAAGAGCACTCTACCAATGGGGACTCTTTTCGCAGGCTAGTGGGCACTTGGATCAAGCAACTTCGTGCCTATCGCCAAAGGTACTATAAGAAAACAGTACCTAAGTACTAGTCTAACGGGCCATAGTTGGTATCAATTTTGCTCTTACCCTGGTGTACCTGAAAAGCGACCATTGCCGCGTTGGTTTCAGGATCGCATTTATCGCATAGCGAGGATCAGCCCATGGTTACTGCATCACAAATTACCGCCCGTGTCGCCACGTTGTTGGCTATACCACTCCTTGCGTGTGCCGGAGTACCTACCTCCGCACCGGTTGCGGTCACACCCGTGCGCGCTTATATTGTGCAAGCCGCTACTACTGCGGCTGCACGCACGGCGGTGACGCTCGCCGGCGGCACGGTGCAGACCCCATTGGGCATCATAAACAGCGTCAGCGCGTTGCTGGATGGGAACGCCGTAGCGCGCCTGCAACACGACGCGCAGATACATCTCTATCCCGACCGCAGTGTGCAGCTCGCTAACGGTCACGACAATGAAAACGACCCGCAGGAAACCGGTACGGCCGGCTTGGTTCTCTATCCGGCGGCAGCCACCGGGGCGACAGCGGTGCAAAACCAAACTATTTCGCAGAATAGCATCAGTTGTAGTGCCGGCGCAGTGTGGGTTGATACCAGCCGGCAAGAGAGCCGTCCGTTGCGCGGCTGGGGTGTAACAGTCGCCGTGGTAGACTCCGGGCTGATCGCCATGGATAAACCGCATAGCTGGAATTATCAAGACCCCACTACCGGCGCGCTGTGGATGGAAAAGGAAGGCCGCTGCCTTGGTTACCGCGATTTTCTACCACGCACCCAGGCTAACGGCAACACTGGTACAGCGGCCGCTAACAGCATTGATCAGAACGGTCACGGTACCCATGTAATCGGCACCATTGCGGACAATCACGGTGGGGATAGTTCGCCGGTGGGTGTCGCTCCTGATGTCAACCTGATGGTGGCGCGCGTGCTAGACCGTAGCGGAGCCGGCACCTACGGTAACGTCATCGCGGCCATTGACTACATCGTTAGTATGAAGACGCAGTTGAACATCAAGGTGCTGAACCTGTCACTCTACGCCCCGGTGAGTGGTCCCTACTGGGCCGACCCGCTGGACCAAGCCGTGATGCGCGCGTGGCAAGCCGGTATTACTGTCGTTGCGGCGGCCGGCAACGGTGGGCCAGGGGCTGCCACCATCACTGTGCCGGGCAATGTGCCCTATGTGATCACGGCCGGTGCGATCAAGAGCGGGCGCTATACGACCAGCCACGCGGATGAACTGGCGACCTACTCCGGCCGTGGCCCGACCGAGTCGGCTTTTGTGAAACCCGATGTGCTGGTGCCGGCCTCGCGCACCATCGCGCCGATGCCCGATAGCTCAACTCTGGCCGTGCAAATGGCGGCCGGTGCAACGGGAGAAACTCACGCACTTGATTTCCAAATTAGCAAGGTAGCGAAGGCCAACAGCTACTTCCGGTTAAGCGGTACTTCGATGGCCGCCGCCGAAATCAGCGGTATCGCCGCGCTGGTGCTGCAAGCCAACCCGACCTTTACCAACAACCAGGTGAAAGGTCGTCTGATGGCGACCGCCCGCGCGGCTATGGACAGCAGTGGTCATGCGATCTACAGCATCTGGGAGCAAGGGGCGGGCCTCGTCAACACGCAGCAAGCTGTGCTGGGTACCGTCAACAACGTCGCCAATCCCGGCATGGATATTGTTGCCGACCTGAATACGAACGGGACTACTCATTACTGGGGCAATACAACCTGGAGCTCGACCAGCGGCTTCCGCCTAATTGATCCGACAACCGGCCAACCACTGCCGGTGGGACCGGGGAGCACGAGCGCCTGGGCCGGAAGCACGAGCGCCTGGGCCGGAAGCACGAGCGCCTGGGCCGGAAGCACGAGCGCCTGGGCCGGAAGCACGAGCGCCTGGGCCGGAAGCACGAGCGCCTGGGCCGGAAGCACGAGCGCCTGGGCC
>JBBRPH010000126.1:0-8829 GCA_038228295.1 Chloroflexia bacterium
CTTTGAGGAATAATGTGGTGCCACTGCGATGAGCATGGGTTTGGCTATGTGACCTACTCAGTGGCACACAGGACTTACAGAACAGGTAAGCTGCAAAACACTAATACGCAAGCAGGCGACCACATTATTCCTCAAAGAGCCTATATTTGAGCGACAAGATCACAAACGATGGTTGATAGATCGATCAATGGCACGGATTAGTGCTTATAAAGTGTGCTAAGAACTATTGCCAACCTTATGTGCTTTGCCTAAGCCGACACTGACCCGTGCCACTGGGTGTCCTGCTGGCTATGCCAGATTACGGCAGGCGTTCCACACCTAGCACGTGCATAACAGGCTCTAGTAGATTCCGGTCTCAGGCAGCTTTTTAACGCGCTCCAACACTATTGGTTAATAGCTATAAAGGTGCTTGAGTTCAGCTACTTCAGCAAAGTATCCCATATTAGTGGATCTCAAGGCATTTCACTGCTCCTGGCAATCCGATGATTGCTGTCCAGCGAAATACCTTGGGATCTACTAAGGGTATTGGGGTTCCGCAAGGACAAACTGCTGTCGTACAAACTTCGCTTGACGACTGTCCGGGCTGTACCATGGAAATGTTGGACGCATCTGTGGGTATCGATCATAGAAGGTGACAGCGACCACAGTTTCTGCCCATTCTTCCCATTGACGACTGGTCTCGGTATCGCGCGTAAGTGGGTACTCACCTACGTATCCTTCTCTCTGTGGATACGGGTTACCTGGTAGATAATACGTCCGCGCCTTATCCAAGCCAGCAGATAAACTATTTGCATTTAGATTATCCCATGCATGCGCTAACTCATGAACGGTAAGACGCATAAAATCCTGGGGTGCGTGTGCAATCTGATATATTTTAAGAACCTCATCATTATTAAAGGTAATGGTAGTACCATCTGTGCATCCTGCTCCACCTTTGGTACAGGGCGTTTGGGTTCTAAAATCAGCATCAGACATCAACCTGACTGTTAGGCGTTGCTGATGTAGTGAACTTGGATCCATCAGCCCTATACCGACTTTGAATTCCGCAGGAGTTTTCCATCCTGCTGTATCCATGAGCGCATGGATACCTGCTAACATATCGCGTAATTCTGCATTAGTAAAAGTAAGGCAGCCTAAACAGTCTCCCTCACCCTTAACATCAATGCCTAATTCATCTAGTTCTGCTAAGTACCTTGCGCGCGCTTCAGCCGCAGTCTCATGAGAACACGTATTGTTCTCGTTCGCAACACATTGCCCAGTAGGATCGGTGTGAATTAGTGGGTTGTTCAAGACATAGGCATAGCGGTTACGGCTCTGCGAAGCACCCTTATCTGGTGCGATTGTATCCGCACTCACAAAGTAGCCCAACGCCGGATCATAGAACCGTGCCCCATAATACATCAAGCCAGTATCGCTATCCAACCGTTGGCCGGTGAAGCCAACCGAGGTCAGGCTGCCGCCGGTCGGGGTGGTCTGCCACGCAATCTCGCCATAGGGCTTGTGGTACTGGCGCTGCACCACGGTGGGCGGGGTGGCAGTATCTACCAGCAGGGTGGTGCTGCCTAGATGATCGCCCACCAGCCGGTACTGCCCATTGCCGCTCGGCCAGCCGCTGCGCCGCAGCCCCACCGCCTTACCGCCAAACATATAATAGTTGATCGAGCCGCTGCCCAGTTGCTCTTCGTACAGGCCGCCGACATACAGGGTACGGCGCGTGGTGCCGCCGGCGGTGACGCTGGTCAGCAGCCGCTGGCCGTTGGCATCATAGATGTAGGCGCTGACCGTGGTGCCGTCGCTGACGCTGCTTAGACGGCCTTCGGGGTCAAAGGTACGGCTTTGGCCCGCGCTGGTACCCACCTGGCTGCCGTTGGCATCATAGGTGTAGGTGGTGCCGTTGTAGTTGGTGGGCGCATCTTTATGGGTGGTGCCGTAGCTATAGGGGCGCGTTGTGCCGCCGACGGTGCGGCTGGTCATACGGCCCAGCGTATCGAAGCTGTAGCTCTCGTCGAGCGCCAAAGTCGGGGTCGAAACGGCCGTCGAAACCGCCGTGATCAGCCGATCCAGCCCGTCATAGCTGAAGACATTGGTAAAGGTCGGGTTGGTGGCATCCCCGCCCGCGCTCTGGGCCACTGAGGCGATGTTGCCGTTGGCGGTGTAGCCCAGCGTCTCGTTGAGGTGGGTGCCTGCCGCCGAGGTGACGGTCAGGTTGGTCAGCCAGCCGCGCTGGGTCGTGCTGTCGTCATAGCTAAAGCTGCTGGTTAGCAGGTTACTGGTGTTATAGGGGGGCGCTGGGCCGACCCCCTGGACCACCGTCAGCAGTTGCGCGCGCGCGTTATAGGTGGCGTTGGACACCGGGGCGGGATTGCCGCTCACGTTGCTGGTCAGGCTCACCGGCAGCCCCGGCCCTTGCGTGTTATAGCCCAGCGTGACCACTTCCGGGGCCGTGGCCGAGTCCGGGTAGGCCAGGGTGCTGGGCCGGCCTCCAATGTCGAGGGTGTAGGTGGTGGTATAGACCCGTGTGGTGACGGTGGTCGTGACCCCCTCCGCAATCAGCAGCCCGCGCGCATCGTATTCATAGCTATGACCGTTAGCGTTGCTGCCCTGGCCCTGTACGGTCACTTCCGCGCGGCGCAGCTTGCCCCAGGCATTCACATTGCCGAAGGCGTTGTCATAATAATATTTCACATCCGCCACGGCGGCCGTGGAGTGCGCTTGCCCATAGTATTTCGCGCTGGGGCGGTTCATCGTGTCATAGGTGAAAAAGACCTGATGATCGGCGTAGGTGCTCGGATTACTGCGGTACAGGGCATCGCGTTGCGCCGTCAGATTGCCGGCGAGATCATAGTCGTACTGCCAGGTGCCCATGTCCGGGTCTTGCATCGTCGCTTTGCGGCCTAACCCGTCATAGGTCCGCGTCGCGGTCGTCGCCAAAACCCCGCCTTGATCGCGGGTGACCGTCGTCAGCTGATCCAGGGCAGTATAGGCGTAGCCGGTGGTGATGATATGCCCCAGCGCATCGTTCTCTTGCACGGAGTCCAGCCGTCCGAGCAGGTCGGTGTGCTGCCACTTTTGGTGACTGCTCTCATCTTTAGTACCTACCCAGCCCAACCAGCTGTAATCATAGGTGCTGCTGGTGTTGTCCGCATTCACCACCACGCTCGTCCGCCCCAGGCCATCGTAGTAGGAATGGATCCCCGGTTGCGTGAGATCCGGCGTGGTATAGGTCAGGGGATTATTGCCCGCTACGGCGTAAGGGAAGTTGCTGTAAGCCACTTGGCCCGTCATAATATAGGTTTTGTTGACCACAATCTGGTGGGTGGGATCCTGCGGTGTATCATCCTGGAGTGTGCGGCCCCGCCCATCGAACCAGCGCGTCGCCCAGGTGCTGGTACTGCCGGTGCCCGTCGCCTGCCCTAAACTGATATAGAACGGCGGGGTGAGTTGGGGCAGGTTACGATCCGCAAAGCTATAGGTTTGATTCGGCGTGGTTTCCGTGCCGAAGCCGGTGGTCCAGGTTTTGCTGGGGCGGCCAAAGCTATCGTAGCGACTCTCGGTCACCGTCCCGTTCACGTCAGCATGACTAATCGGCATATCCAGGGCGTAGTCATAACTCGTGGTTTCGCTCATCGTGTTCGCATACGTGATCTTGAGCGGAAAGGACTGATAATAGCCATCATACGTGGTGGTAGAGCCATTCCCGTTGGGGTCCCGTGTCTGCGTCGGATTGCCGTAGCTGTCATAGGCAAACTGCTTATCGCTGGAGGGACCCTGAATGATGCCTGCCAACAGGTTGACTTGCGAAACTTTGATTAGGTCGCCGAGTTGTCCGCCCGGCAGCGTATTGTAGGTGAAGAGTTGTTCAGCCAACCAGTTGCTGCCGCCCACATCGGCGGTAATCGTCTGATACGTCTTGGTCCACTCCGGCTTATCCACGATCCAATGCAGCGTATCCGCGAGGTAGTGGCTATACATCGTGCGGTCGTCACTGCTGCTTGCCAGATTGCCATCGTCGTAGACGGCCGTCTGATTACCATAGCTGTCATAATCCAACCGTTTATGGGTGCGGCGGCTTTGACCGGGTTGGGTCGTCCAGTCGCCTAGCGTGGTCATGCCGCTTTCCACCACCGGGCGGTAGCGGATCGTCATGCCCAGGACATTGTTACCCGACCCCACTTGCCAGTTGCCGCCTAGATTGGCTTCCGCCGCATGGGGCTTGTTGCCATAGACGCTGTTGCTCTCCGCGTACACCGTCCGCTGCTCCGTGTAGTCCTGAGCAAAGGTCTGCCATTGGCTCGCGTTATTTTGCCCGATGCGCCCGACGAACTGCCAGGCTTGCCCCGTGCGGGTAGCCGGGATCGGCAGGCGCTGGTCCCCACTAAAGACATCTGAGAGATCGCCGGAGTGCAGGGTGAGATAGTCCCCTAATGTCTGATCGTTATAGAGTTCCATCGCCACGCGCCCGTCCGTGCCCAGATGTAACTGGAGGCGATACCAGGTGTCGGTGGCTACGGGGTTGAACCGGCGCGGGTAGAGCGCCGCGGTCGGGGCCAGGTCGCGCGTCCCGGTGGCCCAACTCCCATCCGGCTGCTGGAGATTCCAGACCAGTTTGGGTTCGAGCACAAAGGCACCGGAGGAACTCAAGGCATTGCCCACACTGTAGATTTGCAGCCCCCAATACTCGTTGGGATTATTCGGGTTTTGCAGTTGCCAGCTCGCCACGAACGCGGCCGGAGTACGCAGGGGCGTGATCTTCAGGCGCAGACTCACATCGCTGCCGTCCTGCCCGCTATTGGTGCGGGTCATACTCCCGGTGTTGCTGGTCTGCCAGCCATTCCCCGCGACGAGCGCCACATCGTTGGTGGTCCAGCGCGCCGTTTCCTGGGGATCGCTCGGCGCGACAGTGAGCCCATCGGTCATCGTGAAGGTCTTGCCGGTCTGCACCCGCCATGCCTGGCCCACATTGCCGTCGTCCTGGCTGTAGTAATGGTCCGTCACCTGCCCCAGCGGATCCTGCTCCTGCACCCAACTGAAGCCCCGGAACTCGGTCTCCGAGCTGTGCAAGGGATTGGACTGATTCGCGGCCTGGGACTGACTCACGGTGTTGAGGGTCGCCCCGCGATAGAGATAGGAATAGAGGGTATTATGCACGGTATTGAGGGTCACATCGTCTAAGCCGTCGAAGAGCCGCTTGTTCCGCACGCGCCGATACGCCTTGTTGACATCGGCTCCCGCCAGATCGTAATAGAAGCGCACCTGGCCGCCGTAGCCGTTATGGCCCTGGTAGAGGTGGCCGGTATCCTGATCCGTAAACCAGTTCCGATCGGGATCGGTGGGATCATACTGCGGATAGTAGACCAAGGTGGTGGCGGGCAGGGTCGTGGCGCCGTCGTCATTGCCCTTGGTCGTGATGCTCGTGAGGGTCAGGTGCGGAAAGGTCTGCCCCTGGGTGCCACTCGTCACCCCTTTGAGGAGGATGGTGTAATCTTGCCCGAAGGTGTAGGACCGCAGCAAGGCCAGGCCGTTCGCGGGCACCGGGATCGGCGTGGTGCGCGCGAATTGCTGGCGACGATAGACCGCGAGACCCGTCACGCGGTGGAGTTGGGCGAAGTTACTGCTGCGGTCGCGGAGCTGGGCATCGGTTACACCCAAGCGCATCCGCAGGTCTATCGTGAAGACCGCCTGCAGTGTATCCCCGCCCGCGCCCCAGGTGATCGTTTCGGGGTAGATCGCACTGGTGACGGCATTGGTGGGGGGGCTGACCTGCCAGTTCCCATTCGCATCTTCGTATTTATAGGTGTAGGTGATGACATTGTTATGCACATCGGTGATGGTGTGCAGCAGCCAACGGTAGGGCACAAACCCGCCGCGGCTGGGATCATCCAGCGTATAGGCCACAATATCAAAGTGATACCGGGTGCCGCTTTTGTCCCACGCATCCCAGATCTTCGTGGTCGTGTCATATTGGATGCGCGCAAAACTCTCGTTCGCGGTGTGCCAGGTGCCCGTGATGTCTACCGCCAGATCGCCGTTAATCCCGTCGGTGACAATCGAGGGGGTCCAGGCGTGATTACTGCCGCCATGCAAGGTCGCGGCAATATAGCTGGTGGAGAGGGTCCAGCCCCAGCCGACGCTGGACGGCCCTTGCTGGCTGGGGTCCACCCGATCCACCGCGCCGCTGTTATAGCTCAGGCTCACTTTGGGGCCCAAGCCGCCCGGTCCCGCCGGCAGGTTCAGCGGGTACTGCACGGCCGCCTGAAAAGGGTTCGGGTCGATCCGCGCTGTGGCAAGATCCTCCAGCGCGGTGCGCCGCGGCACCAGCAGCGCCGCAACCTCGGCCTGCCGCGCCGCTTCATCGTCGGCCGCCTCCGTGGGGCCGAAGAAGCTTTTGCGCTCTTTAGCAGGCATCCTCGACCTCCTGGGCCAGCGTGCGGAACTCCTCGGCGGTGCGGCTCGCCGACTTGTATTGGAACACGGATTGCCGCCCCGCCTGGGCCTCTTTCACCGTCACCGCATCGCGAATGATGGACTGGAAGACCCCCAGGCTTGCGCCATAGGTGCCGCGAATGTAGTCCACGGCATCCTTATGGACATTCATGCGGCTATCTACGAGGTTTAGCACCAGGCCCGTGATTTGCAGATCGGGGTTCAAGCCCGACCGGCGAATGAGCGTAATCTGATCGATCAGCAGCTTCAGGCTCTCCGTCGCCAGCACCTCCGGCGGCAAGGGGATGAGCACCTCGCCTGCGGCCACCAGCGCGTTCCGCAGCAGCACACCCAGGTAGGGCATATTATCAATCAGGATGTAATCATATTCGGCTTGCACCGGCTCCAACAAGGCTTTCAGGATTTCCTCGCGCTTTAGGGCGCCCACCAGCTCGTCGTTGACCAGGTTGAGGCGCGCGGTAGCCGGCACGAGATCCACCCGCTCCAGGTCGGTGCGGCGGATGGCCGTGCGGATCACCCCCGCATCGTAGGTGGTGCGGTGCTCGGTGATCGCGGTGTAAATGGACGCGGTAATGTCGCGAGCCGGGATCCCTAGCAGGAAGGTGATGCTGGCCTGGGGGTCGAAGTCGATCAGCAAGATGCGCCGACCGAGCAGCGCCAGGGCGTGGGCGAGATTGATAGTCAGTGTGCTTTTGCCGCTACCACCCTTGATGTTCGCGATTGCAATAGTACGCGCCATAACGGAAGGACTCCTTTACTAAGCAGGTTTATTATAGCAGGTGTTTGGATATCCAAACACCCAGAGGGTTAAGGGGAGGGGAGGGGCGGTAGCACACCTACCGCCCGTAATTGTTCGGCCACCACATTCGCCACGCCTATACTCAGCCCAGCTGCGATTCCTCAAAGCTCGCATAGCCGGGCGTGATGCGGATATGGCCGATGCTGTGCGCCGCGCGGGCGACCCCTTGGGTGCCGGCGCGGCGCTCCTGGCTGTAAAACGCCAGCGCGTAAGCGGGGTCCATGCCCGCTGACACGCCCACGTCGTAGAAGATCGTGCCGCATCCGGCGGCGGGCGAACTGTAGGCGGCCAGGAGCGCCTCGATCTGTGCGGCCGACCCGCTGGGCGGCGCGGTCAGCCGGTGGTCGGGGGTGGGGCCAGCCCCGCGGTTGCCCCCGCTGCCCGATCCGCCGCGCCCGCCTAGCAGCGCGCCGGACTGGCCCGCCGGCGCCGCCCCGCCCGATCCTAGTCGCCCCGCGGCAACGGCCCGCCCCGGGTCGCGGGCCCGGGAGCGGTGGGGCGCTCCGCCCGCCGGCGGGCGGAGCGCCGGCCCTGCGGGGTGCTCACGGCTGGGCACGCTGTAGTACCTCCTGGGCTAACGCCTCAAACACCTGCACGGCCGGATGGTGGGGCGCGTAACTGCGAAGCGGACCCCCCAGTGCGGTTTCGGCTAGCCGGTTATAGGTGGGAATCACGGTGCGGCAGACATGCGCCCCCAACACAGCGCGCGTGCGCGTCGCAATGTTGCGGGCCACGGCGTGATCCTTGTTGTACAGCGTGAGCAACACGCCCAGCAGCTGCAAGTAGGGGTTGGTTGCGCACCGCACGTCGTGGATCCGCTGGAGGAGCGCGGGTAGATCGGCCACCGCAAAGGGCTCGGTTTGCAGCGGCACGAGGACGTGCGTGGCGGCGGTCAACGCATTGATCGTCAGCAAACTGAGGCTGGGCAGGCAATCAATCAGCACCACATCAATGGCGTCGGGGATCGTCGCCAACCGGCGCGCTAAGATCCGCTCGCGGTTGACCTTGCGCGTCAACTCCCGCTCGACGGCGACGAGGTTAAGGTGGCTCGGTAGCAGAGGGATCGCGTAGGTGGTCGGCACCAGCACGTCCCGCACCGTGAGCGTGTCATCTAGCAGCAGATCGCCGATGTAGTGCGGCACCTGCCGGGGATCGATGCCCATGGCCAGGGTCGCATACGCTTGCGGATCGAGGTCCACCAGCACCACCCGCTGCCCCTGGTGGACCAGCGCGGCGGCGAGATTGATGGCGACGGTCGTCTTGCCCACACCGCCCTTTTGGTTGGCGATCGCAATGATCAGCGGCGCTTGCGGTTTCAGATCCATAATCAGCGGGCTCCCTTCGCGGATACCTTACGGCTGCCAGCTATCCACCAGCCGGCAGACAGTAGTGGCGTACTGTAGCGGATTGTTGTTGTCACCCCACGGCGCGTAGCGGGCGGTGACGGCGCTTGGTGTGGTCAAGCCCTAGCCCTGGATGTAGAGGTCGTGGATCAGGGTGTACCAGTCCGCGATCCCCGCCGCGTAGGTATCATAGGAACGGTAGCCCTCGTAGCCGGCATAACCCGGCGTGACGCGAATGTTGCC
>JBBRPH010000127.1:0-8655 GCA_038228295.1 Chloroflexia bacterium
CGTTTCGGCTCGTTGGTGGCGGTCAGCCCGGCGGCCTGCGCCTCGATCAGGGTTTTGAGCGCGGGACGGTAGGTGTGTTCGGTGGCCTGGCCGCTCTGTAAGGCGGACTGGACGGCGGCCAGATAGCTCGTGAACGGATCGCTGGGCATGGGGCGGCTCCTGGGCGCATGAGACTGTTGCTATGGAGAACTGCTCTGCTGGTTCCCCCAACAGCCAAATGAAAACCTTGTCATTCTGAGCGTAGCGAAGAATCCGTTGGGGGGTGTGTCGGCGCACCGCAGGCGTACTCCAGCGGTCGGGAGTCGCTGCTGGTGAACCGGATGGTGGGGCGACCGATTCTTCGCTGCGCTCAGAATGACAAGGTTCGCTTTCTACGGAACACCCGGCTTCGTTACACACTGGTTGTATACCAACCGGCGCTAAGATCGTCCCATTCGGGATTGATCGATTCGATCAAGGCCACTTTCTTCGCACGTAACCAGCCCTTCAATTGCTTCTCGCGGGTAATGGCATCGCGCACGTCACTGGTTGTTTCATAATACACCAACTGCGTCAGATTGTACGTACTGGTGAAGCCGGCTACCTCTTTTCGTTTATGCTCATAAACTCTCCGTTGGAGGTCGTTCGTTACCCCAATATATAGCGTGCGCGTGGGGCTACTCATCATGTACACATAATAGTGCTTTGATATTGTGGATGGCCTATGAAGCAAACCGTCCAGACAGGTAGCCTGTCTGGACGGCCGTTGTACGGGGGTGGCTTATGGGGCTCGAACCCACAACCCCTTGATCCACAATCAAGTGCTCTGCCATTGAGCTAAAGCCACCATACCACGAGATAGGGTCTGGACGCACCAACGTAAGCGAGTAAGCCGGGTTCTGTTTTAGATGGTCATCTCTCTCGCGGTCCCTTGCGGGGCCACGGGTGCCGTCTCGCGGCGGCACCGGCTCTCGACTTTCACCCGACTCGGCAAGCAGCCGACTTGTGCGGGCGGGCCGGAGATTGCTACAGGGAGGATTACCCTTTTCAGTCCGCGTCGCCCGCTTGCGCGGTCGGCCCGGCAGTGGTCTCTGTTGCTCTCACCGCCGCCCGGTTGCCCAGCCGACGATGCCCGTTTTGGACTGTCGAAATCGGGGCGTGCCGCCGATCTCTCCCCCGCTTTCGCGGGGCACCCTGCTGTATGTAGCCCGGACTTTCCTCTGCCGCCCAAAGGCGACAGCGACCATCCTGCCCCCGCCGGTGCGCCCTCGCCCCTGCACGCGCACGCTTATTATAGGCGAAGTGCGCCGCGCTGTCAAGGGCCGCCGATCGCCCGTAGCAGGGTGGTCGCCAGATCCTGCCAATCTGGTAGGTGCCCCCGCCTCACCCGCCACAGGACCTGTGTACGATTTGCATTATTCAGGGGCTGTGGCACATCAAGGGTATGAATTTTGCTGTATGTTTAGGCACGTCTCGTGGAAGGTCGGCTCACAGAGTATAACCGACAGAGTATAGTAGAAAGGAGGCACGCCCACTTTAGAGTATAACACACCACGAGTGTGTTGCGATGTGAACAATTGGACTATATCGGGAAAAGGAGTATTTTCATGTCAAAGACTCGTTGGGGCATCATTGCCCTGTTTGCAGCGCTGCTAATGGTTATGCTGGGCTTGAATAGCTCAGTCGCCACAGCCCAGACGGTTCCTACCTCGAAGATGGACAAAGGTAGCGGCGTGAGCAACGTAAATGGCGGTGTGCCTGCCTCCGGCTCGGTGGGCACCGCCTCGCATAGCGCCCCCCAGGTTTGCGTACCAAGTTTCACCCAGAGCACCTCCCTGACTCCTACCACCGGAAGTTCGGTGTCCTGTAACGCCGGTGGGGTGACTCGCGAGAATCACTACTATCGTGCGTTCAACGTATCGAGCTATGTTACTGATCCGCTTTATGCGATCAGCAGTGTGGATATCGGCATTGAGATAGCGAGCGGTGGTCCGCAGCCGATCCAGGTTATTCTGTATACTTCGACGACCAACCCGCCGACCCTGGCTAGTCTCAGCCCACCCCTCGCCACTGCCAACGTCACTGTGGCGGACCAAAACCTGACCTTGCTCAACGTCCCAATTGCGGCCACCGTCCCCAGCAGCAGCATCTTAGTGCTGGAAGTTTCTGTTCCTGACGGTAACGCCAACGGCTATCACTTCTTCCTGGGAGCGAATAGTGCCGGCCAATCCAATCCGAGCTATATTCGGTCAAGCACATGTGGTATCACCGAGATCACAGACACGAGCGGTATTGGTTTCCCCAACACGCAGTGGGTGATGCGTGTCAACGGTAGCTGCCCGGCAGTGGGATCGCCGACCGTGACCGCGACCGGCACCCTACCGACCGCGACCCGCACACCGGTAAACACGGCTACCTCGACCGCTACAGTGACCCCAACGGCCACGGCGACGACCAACCCGTGTACGAACTACGCGATTGCCTCGGCCGCCGCCACGATTGTGCCCGGCACGAACGACGTCGGCAATCACTGCGACGACTGCAGCACCACGATCACGCTGCCCTTCCCGGTGACGCTGTATAACCAAACCTATACCAGCGCCAGCGTGAGTTCTAACGGGCAACTCAACTTCGGCGCACCCGATTCCAGCTTTGGCAATACCTGCTTGCCCGACGCGGCCACCACCTACACCATCTTCCCCTACTGGGACGATCAGCGCACCGACCAGGGCACCGGCAGCGGTATTTTCACCGCCACGGTCGGCAGCACCTTCTACATCGAATGGCGCACGGTGCTGTTCAGCGGCGGCACACCGGAGAACTATGAAGTGGTGCTGACACAAGGTAGCCCCAACTTCCAAGTGGTCTACGGCGCGGGCATCACCGATTCGGCCAGCGAGACCATCGGCGTACAAGGCACCGGCGCGAGCAACTTCACGCAGTACAAGTGCAACACCGCCGCGCCACCGGTCACGCCGGGCCTGGCGCTGAATTTCAGCTTGCCCTGCACCACGCCGACCGTGACGACCACCGGCACCCAGCCGACCGCCACGCGCACCAGCACCGCCGGCCCGACCGCGACAATCACACGCACTAACACCGTGACACCGACCACGCAGGCGACGAGTACGCCGACTATCACGGCGACGGCCTGCCCTGGTAGCACCCAGGTGTTCACCGGCGCGATTACCGCGAGCGATCCGACGCAGAACGGGCGGCCGTTCCGGGGTGGTGTCCCCAGCACCTGTGGTGCGCCGAACACGCCACAGTCTATCGCCGGTACCTACCACTATGATTCCTATAGTGTGCCTAATACCAGCGGCGCTCCCATCTGCCTGACGGTGAATGTCAATACGGCCTGCACCGCCACGAACTTCATCTTCGCCGTCGGCTACGTCGGCACGTTTGACCCGAATAATATCACCACCTATGTGGGCGATGCGGGCCTTAGCCCCAACCCCACGGCGGACTTCTCCTTCACGGTGCCGGCGGGCCAAACCGCTATTATCGTGGTCAGTGAAGTCACAGCGAACGCGGGCTGCGCGGGCTACACCGTAACAGTGGGCGGTCTACCCTGCAATACGGGCACCGTCACTGCGACGACTACCAGCCTAGCGAGCACCGCGACGGCGACGCAAACCAGCGTGGCCGGCAGCGCCACGACGACCAGCGTGGCCGGCACGGCGACGCAAACCAGCGTGGCCGGCAGCGCCACGACGACTAGCGTGGCCGGCACGGCGACGCAAACCAGCGTGGCCGGCAGTGCCACGACGACCAGCGTGGCCGGCACGGCGACGGTGACGATCACTCCGGCGGCGACGGACACGCCCTGCACGATCCGCTTCAGCGATGTGACTGACCCGAACGCCTACTACTACACCGGCGTGTACTATCTGGCCTGCCACGGTGTCATCTCCGGGTACGCCGACGGCACCTACAAGCCGTTCAACAACACCACCCGCGCCCAGATGACCAAGATCGTCACCCTGGCCTTTGGCATCGCGCTCGTCACCCCGCCCGCGCAGGGCACCTTCGAAGATGTGACCAGTGCGAGCGTGTTCTATCAACTCATCGAAACGGCGGCGGCGCGCGGCATCGTCAGCGGCTACACCTGCGGCGGCGTGGACCCGCAGACCGGCCAAAGTGAACCGTGCGATAGCGGCCGGCGGCCTTACTTCCGCCCGTCCGACTTCGTGACGCGCGGGCAGTTAACCAAGATCGTGGTGATCGGCGCCGGCTTCCCGCTGCGTAACCCGCCGACCCCCACCTTCACCGACGTCGCCACGACCAACGTCTTCTATCCGTTCATCGAGACGGCGGTGTGCCACGGCATCATCACGGGCTACAACGACAACACGTTCCGGCCCAACAACTATGCCTTCCGCGGCCAAATCGCTAAGATCGTCTACCTGGCGGTGACCAACCCGTTGAGCACCTGCCCGGCCAACACCCCTACCCGCTAGCCCTCGATACGGGAGTGGTTTGCCGCTCCCGTATTCTATATAGCAACAGGCCAGGGGACGTATGTTCCCTGGCCTGTTGTCGTGTGTGCGCCTTTAGGGAGTCACGAGCGGACTCCCTGAGTCGGCGAAATAACCCTTCTGCCGAGCGGCCTGGGTGCCTAACAAGCCCAAGAGTATTTCGTAGGGGGTGCCGGTGTTCTCCGGATGGAGTTCATAGCGTGTGCGCTGGAAGTACTGGACAGTATAAGGCTTGCCGTTGATCAGGTTCACTTCCTCTAATGCCTCGCTGATGGGGTAGCCGTTGACGAAGAGACCACCGTGAGCCATCCAGTAGTCGTACACGGCGCGTCCCACGTTGTGGCCTGTTTCGGAGAAATACTGGCTGGACGGGTTGGCAGCGGCCGCCACTGGAGGATCGGGGGAGTGAAAGTCGCGTCCCAACAAGCCGAGGAGTACTTCGTATTTGCTACCGGCGTTCTCCGGGTGTTTCTCAAAGCGGGCGCGCTCAAAATACTGCACTGTCTGCGGCTTCTGGGTCGCCGAATTCAACTCGGTGAATTCCTCGGTGATGGGATAGCCAAATTGAGCTAACCCCCCGTAGTTGGCCCAGTAGGTTAGGAAGGTATCCCGCAGTGTGTGGCCGCTCGGCTGAAACCACTTTACTCCTGACTGGTGCGGATCCGGCACTGGGACTGTGGGTAAAGATGGTTGGCGAATGGGGCCGGCAACGGCCGGCCCGCTGCCGATCAATGCTGCTGTTGTTATGGCGGCAAACAGCAATACGAGTGCCCGCCCGATCCGACGTGGTCTCTGCAAGAACATGAGATCCCTCCTTTATATGTATGATCGCCGGTAGGTCAACAAGACTCATTCCTTGCGGTCCGGCTTCTCAGTAGTAACGGCCCCAGACGGGAAACGTTTCGCCCGCTCGCTTGACCGGCTGACAAAACACGTAGTATACTAGCCTTATCGTGTTTGTTCGCCGCAGACGTTGCAGCGGGAAGCAGTCGGCTAACTACAGCTTCTTGGCTCGTTGAAGCGCGCAGCACGCTGTTGTAGGCGTAAGACTCCTCATTACACCGCCGCGTCGGCCTGAGTGGGTCTGAGCTTAAGCGCCGGCAGTCCTATGGTCCGCAGGATTCATCACGAAGGAGTCTCATTTATGCAACGGAAACGGTTCTTTGTTGCTCTGGCAATCGCCGGTCTCCTCTTGACCGGGCTTTTCGCTTCGAGCGCCCCAGCGTGGGCCCAATTCTCCGGTAGTGTCGCGCCGCCCGCTGTGGCGGCCCCGGTTGTCCCGGCGGCAACCCAACCCACGGCTGCCGATTGTAGTGAGATCGCAGCCAAGCATATTGACCAGCAAATGAATATGCACGCAGCCGCGATCATGGCCTTTTGCGGTCGGGCGAAGGCTCCGCAAGCGGCCCCTGTCACCGACCAGAGCCTGGCGGCGCGCTTGGCCGGCAAAGTCAGCCCCGCTAACTACGGCGGCACAGACGTGAATACGATTCTGCCCGACGGCACCTCGCCGCACGTTACCCAGTCTGAGAGCTTCGTCTGGGGTCACGGCAACACCATCGTCGTCAATTATAACGACTCGCGGACTGCCTCTGGTTGCTACTCCGGTGTCTCCTATTCGACCGATGGCGGCGTGACCTTCCAGCACAACGGCCAGCCGTTATGTACGGGCCACGGCACGAACTTCGGCGATCCCACGGTCGTCTGGGATAATCTGCACAATAAATGGGTTGCTACCGACCTTGCCACCGGTTGCGGCGGCCAGGGTATCGGTGTCTGGACATCGCCGGACGGCATCACCTGGACTGCCGGCGCTTGCGCGGCTAGCGCGTCGCAGGGTGATCGTCAGAGTATGTACATGGACAACAACCCGGCCAGCCCCAACTATGGCACGATGTTCATTTCGTATGCCAACTACTCTAACCCCGGACCCCCGATCTCGGTTGTGCGCTCCACTGACGGCGGCACGACCTGGTCCGCCCCCAACAACCTACCGCTGCCCGCAGGTATCAGCTTCCTCCGCAACGTGCAGGACACCGGTGGCCCCAACGGCACCTTCTTCATCGCTGCTATGAACGAGAACGGCGGCGCGCTCAACCCTCGCTCCAACTATATGTACCGCTCCACTGACGGTGGCGTGACCTGGGGCAGTGCGATCCAGGTGACGGCTCCCTTCCCCGCTCCGGGGGTCACTACGAGCGGCTACTTCGCGCTGTTCTTCCCCACGATCTGGCGCTACGAAGGCTGGGGTCAGCCGGGTGCCGGACCGGGCGGCGTGGTGCATTACGCCTTCACGGAACACGGCGCGGGCAGTGACCCTGGTGACGTGTACTACACCCGCTCGAGCGATGACGGGTTGACGTGGTCCACACCGCTGAAAATGAACACCGACGTGTCAACCAACGGCAACTGGCAGCCGTCGCTGGCGGCAACGGCTGCCGGTGCGGTACTAGTCAGTTGGTATGACGCGCGCACCGCCGCTAGCGCCAGTTGTGGCAGCCCCGGCTCGAACACGCCTTGCTATCAGCGCTACGGCCGCGTATCGCTGGACAACGGCCTGACCTGGCAGGCGGATATGCCGATCAGCGACGCGGTTAGCCCCTTGCCGGCCCAGCCGGACGCAGCCGTGCAGACGGTGTATGAAGGCGATTACGATTACTCGAGTGCCGACGGCAACACCGCTTACACCACCTGGAATGACGGCCGCACCCTCATCGGCGGTAGCTCTCAGCAGGATGTGTACTTTGATAAGGTCTCTGTAGTTGTCGGCACGCCGACGCCGACGCCGACGGGCACCCTGCCGACGGCAACAACCACCCCCACCTTCACCCAAACTCCGACTTCAACGACCACCCCAACGGCGACGGCGACACCGAATCCATGTCTGGTGTATGCCATCGCTTCGGCCACGGCCACGATTGTGCCCGGCACGAACGACGTCGGCAATCACTGCGACGACTGCAGCACCACGATCACGCTGCCCTTCCCGGTGACGCTCTATAACCAAACCTATACCAGCGCCAGCGTGAGTTCCAACGGGCAACTCAACTTCGGTGCGCCCGATTCCAGCTTTGGCAATACCTGCTTGCCCGACGCGGCCACCACCTACACCATCTTCCCCTACTGGGACGACCAGCGCACCGACCAGGGCACCGGTACCGGGATTTTCACGGCTACCGTCGGGACCAACTTCTACATCGAGTGGCGCACGGTGCTGTTCGGCGTCGGCACGCCGGAGAACTACGAAGTGGTGCTGACGCAAGGCAGCCCCAACTTCCAGGTGGTCTACGGCGCGGGCATCACCGACACGACCGCTGAGACCATCGGCGTACAGGATGCGGGCCTCAACCCGTTCACGCAGTACAAATGTAACACCGCCGGTGGGCCGGTCACGCCGGGCTTGGCGCTGAACTTCAGCGTGAACTGCGGCACGGCCACGGCGACCACTACCCCGCCGACCAGCACGGCGACCCGCACGAGCACCGCCGGCCCGACGGCCACGATCACGGCCACCAACCCGGCCGGCACGGCGACGGCCACCAGTCCGGCGGCTACGGCGACGGGTACGGCGACGGCGATGAGCGTGCCAACGGATACCAGCACCAGCACGGCGACGGTGCCGGCGGTCAACACCAGCACGGTGACGGTCGTGCCGAGCGTCACGAGCACGGCCCCGCCGTCGGCCACGCCCTGCACGGTCCACTTCAGCGACGTGACCGATCCGAGCGCCTACTACTATACCGGCGTCTACTATCTAGCCTGCCACGGCGTGATCAGCGGCTACGCCGACGGCACGTTCAAGCCGTTCAACAACACGACGCGCGCCCAGATGACTAAGATCGTGACGTTGGCCTTCAACCTCGCGCTGGTGACCCCACCCGCGACGGGCACCTTCGCGGACGTGGCCCCCGACAATGTGTTCTACCAATTGATCGAGACGGCGGCGGCGCGCGGCATCGTCAGCGGCTACACCTGCGGCGGGGTGGACCCGCAGACAGGGGCGAGCGAACCGTGCGACAGCGGTCGGCGGCCCTACTTCCGCCCGTCGGACTTTGTGACGCGCGGGCAGTTGGCGAAGATCGTGGTGATCGGGGCGGGCTTCGCGCTGCGCAACCCGGCCACGCCGACCTTCACCGATGTCGCGCCGAGCAACGTGTTCTACCCGTTCATCGAGACGGCGGTATGCCACGGCATC
>JBBRPH010000128.1:0-8488 GCA_038228295.1 Chloroflexia bacterium
AACTATGATCCGTTGTGGCAAGCCATTCGCACGCTCCATTCGCCGGACGGCTTGGCGTTGGGCGCACGGCGCATGACCGTCTCAACCGTAGGCGTAGTGCCGCGCATCCGGCGCTTTACCCGCGAGGATCTGCCGGTTAACTTGGCGATTTCGCTCCACGCGGCTAACGATACCCTGCGCAGCCGCCTGGTGCCGCTGAACGACAAGTATCCCCTAGCCGACCTGCTGGCGGCCTGTCGCGACTACGTAGCCGTGACCCATCGGCGGATTACCTTCGAGTACGCGCTGATCGCGGGGGAAAACGACAGCCTGGCGTGCGCGGAGGAGTTGGGCCGGTTGCTGAAGGGCATGGCGACCCACGTCAACGTGATCCCGCTCAACCCCGTGCCGGGGACGGGGCTGCGCGCCACGCCGCGTGAGCAAGTGCGCGCCTTCGCCGCTACCGTTGAGGGGTATGGTGTGCCCTGTACCGTGCGGATCGAGCGCGGCCAGGACATCGCCGCCGCCTGCGGCCAACTCAAAGTGGCGCATGAGCCGGGCGGCCAGGGGCGCAGCCTCCACCCGCACCGCACGGACCGCGACCCCGCCGCTACAGCGGGCGGAGAGCCGATCGCAAACACCGATCTCCCTGCCGACGAGGCCGCCGGCGTGAGTGCGCAACAGGCCGCGCCAATCGCGCTGCTAATTCCCGCGCACGACTTCTGATGCCGGCCTTTTTTGACCCCATTTCGGGCATTAGCGGCGACATGATGTTGGGCGCGTTGCTGGATGCCGGGCTACCCCTTGCCGCGCTGGAAGCCGAGTTGGCCGGGTTGGCTGTGCCGGGTTATCGGCTAGAGATGCGGCGCGCCGAGCAGCACGGCATCACCGGCACGCGCTTGGCCGTGATCCTTGATGATGCGCCGCAGCCGCACCGCCACTTGCGCGACATCGCCGCGATCTTGGAAGCCGGCCGGCTGGCCCCGGCCGTGCGGGTGCAAGCGCTGGCGGTGTTCCGTCGCTTGGCTGAGGCCGAGGGCGCGATCCACGGCACTACGCCCGACGACGTACATTTCCATGAAGTAGGCGCGGTGGACGCGATTGTGGATGTGGTGGGCGTAGTGGCCGGATTGGCCTGGCTGGGTGTGACAGAGTGCTATTGTGGGCCATTGCCGTTGCCGCTGCGCGGCGGCCTGGGACGGAGCGCGCACGGCCTGATCCCCTTACCTGCCCCGGCCACGCTAAAGATCTTGGCTGCCGTCGGCGCGCCGTTCATCTCCCGCGATACCGACCGCGAATTGGTTACGCCGACCGGGGCGGCGCTGGTCGCCGAACTCTGCCGCTTCGCGCAGCCGCCACTGCGCCTACGTGCGGTGGGCCTGGGCTTCGGCGAGCGGCTACTGCCCTGGCCCAATGTGCTGCGGGTGCTGCTGTGCGATTCGTGGTCGGAGGGTCGTGAGTCGTGGGCCGAGGAACTTGCTCCCCACCTAGCCCCCAATCTCCAGCCGCCCGATGACAGATCACAGGCCACGGACTACGGGCCACAGACTGCGGACCGCGGATCACAATTAGAGCGCGACACGGTGATGCTGCTCGAAACCAACATTGACGACATGAACCCACAGATTTACGGCTATCTCGTCGAGCGGTTGTTGGCGGCCGGTGCGCTGGATGCCTGGCTCATGCCGATCAGCATGAAGAAGGGTCGCCCGGCGACGCTGGTGAGTGTGCTAACCGCGCCGGCTGACGCGGATCGACTGACGGCGCTGCTACTACGCGAAACGTCTACGCTGGGCGTGCGCCGGCGCCTGCTGGAGCGGCTGAAAGCGCCGCGCCGGATGCTTACCGTGCCGACCGCTGCGGGACCGATCCGTGCTAAAGCCCGCTTATTGGACGGGATGTGGACGGCGCAACCTGAATATGACGATTGCCGCGCCGCCGCCGAGCACACAGGGCGGCCGCTACGGACGATCCTGGCCGAAGCAGCGACAGCAGCGCAAGCTCACTTAGCGGCAGAGGATGACGGTATGAACCCCGGCGCCTTCCCCAGCGAAGTGGAAGGCGGCAGTGATGGCTGAGGCGGCGGAACTGTTGCGCCAGTTGCACGAGGAAGATCCCTGGTTTTCCTATCCGCAGGCGGTGGATCTGTTGAGCGCGCTAGACGTGACGGAGGTGCCGCTGCTGCTGGCGGCCTTGACCGACCCCAGCGCGAAGATCCGCGCGGCGCTGGCGCGGGCGCTGGGCGCCTATGATCCGGCGCTGACGCGGGCCGCCTTAACCACGGCGCTGACCGATGCGGTACCCGATGTGCGGCGGGCGGCGATTGGTGCGTTGGGCGATGCGCCCGACGCGGCGACCGTGGCGCTCCTGGCGCACGTCTTGGAGACGGAGCCCGACCACACCACGCGCCTGGCCGCCGTGCAGGTGCTGGCGGCCGGCGGCGATCCAGCCGCCGTCCTGCCGTTGACCGCCTTCCTGCGCGGGGCGACGGCAGATGATGTGTGGGCGCTGGCCGAAGCAATCGCGGCGCTGGTGGCCGCAGGACCGGCCGTGGCGTTGGAGCCGCTGGGCGCGCTGCTCGATCATCCCGACGCCGCAGTGCGCGAACAGGCACTGGCCGGTCTAACCGATCTGGCCGATCCGGCCGCGCTGCCCGCCTTGCGCGCCTATGCCGTCCGCGAGTCCGACCCCTATCTCGCCGATCAGGCGCGCCGGTTGTGTGCGGAGTTCTGAGTTCCGCGTTTTGAATTCAAGGCCCGCCTACAGAGTTCCCTTTACTACAGCCGCCCTATCCTAGGCAATGCAATGGGGCGTCGTTTCAACTGCCGTACGTTTACGCTCCCTCTCATCCCTCCGACACGGCCACGCCGACAGCAGTGGGGCCGAGGTAGACGGCGTTAGCGGGGCTGTATTGCACTAGCAGGATGCGGTCGCGGGGATGAATCGCGCTGAGGCGGGTGAGCAGGGGTTCAAGGTCAGGGGTATAGGTGCCGTAGAGTAGGGCCAGCTCGGCCACAGTAGGAAAGTCTTCCACGAAGGCGGCCAGCGAGTCGAGCGCTTTATGGCGCGTGCGCGTGCGCTCCAGCAAAACGATGCGGCCTTCATCGAGCCGCAATAGCGGTTTGGTGCCGACCGGCACGTCGGTCGGGATCACGGCTTTGCTTAGTCGTCCACTACGAAGCAAGGGTTCGACCGAATCGACGTAAAAGGCGATATGAGCCTGGCCGCGCATTCGCTGCGCTTCTTGTTGCACTTCGGTCCAACTGCCGCCGGCAGCGGCACGCTGAGCCGCTGCCAGCACGATCAGGCCCAGGCCCAGACTGGCCGACTGCGAATCCATGACGGCCACCGGCAGCGCGCGCCGACTGAACCCATCACAGGCGGTTAGGGCGACCTGGGCGGTCGTGCTGAGGCTGCCCGCAACATGGATGGACAGGATGCCGTCGCAGGGCCGCTCGGCCTGGAGCCGCGTGTAGACCTGCTCGAACACTGCGACGGCCGGCGGCTGGGTGCCGGCGAGTTCGCCGCCGGCCGTGCGGCGCAGCAGGCTCTCGGTGGTCAGTGTCACGCGGTCGAGATAGGTCTCCGTGCCCACCTGCACGCTTACGGGGATGACGGTGATGCCGTATTGACGGATCAGCGCATCGGGCAGGTCACAGGTGCTGTCGGTTACGACCCGAATGGTCGGCATGGTGGCTCCGGCTATTCGACCGCGATGATGTAGGCGTAGAACGGTTGCCCGCCGGCCACCACTTCCACTTCCTGATCGGGATAGCGCTGCTGCACGCCCGCCCGGAAGGCGGCCGCTGCGTCGGCGGTCACATCGGCACCGTAGTACAGAGTAACGAGATCATGGTCGGCGGTGCCCATCGCCTCTAGCAACTGGCCGGCCACGGCTGCGTCGGACGGGCCGACGGCCACCAACGCGCCGTTGTGCAAGCCAATCACATCTCCGGTCCGCACAGTAAGGCCGTTCATGGTCACGTCGCGCACGGCGGTGGTGATTTCGCCGCTCTCGACAGCGGCGGCAGCGGCTTGCATGGCGGCCACATTACCGGCCAGGTCGGCGGCATAGTTGAATGCGACCAACGCGGCCATACCCTGCGGCAAGCTGTCGGTCGGCACCACCACAACGCGCTTCTGGGTTAATTCCTGCACCTGCTTGGCGGCCATGACAATGTTACCGTTGTTAGGTAGCAGGATCACTTCCTGTTGGGGCAGCGCTTCGACGGCTTTGAGCAGATCCTGCGTACTGGGATTCATCGTCTGGCCGCCTTCGACCAGCGCCGACGCGCCCATGCTGCGGAACGCCTGGGCCATGCCCGCGCCCGCAACGACGGCCAGCGTGCCGATAGGTGAGAGCGGCGGATCGTCCGCCGACCGCTCCCCCTCTTCTACCGAGCGAGGGGTTGCCGTAGCAACGCCGCCGCCGTTGTGCGACGGTGCAGGCGCAGTTCCGTTGCCGGCGTGCATCTCAATAAACTCGTCGTGTTGCTCCTGCATATCGGTGATTGCCACTTGGCGCAAGTTGCCGCGTTCGCAGACGTAGTTGAGGATCTCGCCGGGGCGTTCGGTGTGGACATGAACCTTGATCAGCGTATCATCACCGACGACGACGACCGAGTCGCCGTGATCAGCGATCCAGGCGCGTACTGTAGGGAAGTCCAACCCTTTGCCGACGAGGATGAAATTGGTACAATAGCCGTATTCGCCGTGGGCGACATGGACCCCATCGGGAGCTAGTTCCACCGCCGACTGCGTGACATCGAACTCGCCGCCGTCAACAGCTTCGCCGCGCGCGAAGCGCAAAATGCCTTCGAAGACGAGGAATAGCCCCTGTCCGCCGGCATCTACCACGCCCGCCTCGCGCAGTTTTTGCAGCAACTGCGGTGTGCGGGCCACCGAAGCCCGCCCGGCGTCCACTGTAGCGGCAATCGCCTCGCGTAGCGGTGCGCCTTTAGCCGCTGCCGCTTCCGCCCCTTCCGCCATCTCGCGGATGACTGTAAGCATGGTGCCTTCGACCGGCTTAAGCACCGCTTGATAGGCCGAAGTAGCACCTTCGCGCAGGGCGTGCGCCCATTCACTCGACCCCACCCGTTCGGCACCGGCTAGGCCGCGATGGAAGCCGCGCAGTACCTGAGAGAAGATGACGCCCGAATTGCCGCGCGCCCCCATCAGCGCGCCGTGCGACATCCCGGCGCTGATCTCGGTCGCCGATTCGCTCTCCGCGTCTTCGACCTGTTTGCAGGCGGCTTGCATGGTCAGGGTCATGTTGGTGCCGGTGTCGCCATCGGGCACGGGGAATACGTTGAGCGCGTTAATGCCCGCCACATGGCGGTCGAGCCAGCGACTGGCGGCGTGCATCGCGTGTTTCAGTTGACGCCCCGTCCAGGGGCCGTCGGCGGCGGGGAGTTCAGTGCGGTTGGGGTCTTGCACGGGGTCGGCCACGCGGCATCCTCTCTCGCCCAACAACGGGCGGCTTGCATCGAAGCGCCAACTATGGTATCATTGGCTTTCGGAACTTGTGCTTATCATACAGCATATACAGGGTTTAGTAAAGGGGATGGACAGCGATGGCCGGTACCGGCACTTGTGATATTTGCGGCAAACACTCGATGTTCGGGCACAACGTGAGTCATGCCGCGAACGCGACAAATCGCCGCTTTGCGCCGAATGTGCAAACTACCCACCTGATGGTGGACGGCGTGAACAAAAAAATGCAGGTCTGCACGCGCTGCTTGCGGACGCTGAGTAAAACGCCGAAGAAGTAGCCAGTTAAAAGGGGCAAGTGAAAAACTGTAAGTGGCCCGTTGCTGTTTAGTGACGTGGAACTTGTGGTTTCTTGCGTTTGGCGTGACGGTGAGGCTGGGCTGGTTAGTCCAGCCTTTCGTTTTGTCCGACCAACAAGCCGAGAATAGTGTGGACTACTTCTTGCTTATGCTAGATACATCACATACAACGCAGCTAGATATATTATCAGAAGGAGAGCCATTTTCATGGTCAGATACAGCTATCGTTCACGCTCGGCCCGCCTAATATCGGCATTGGGGCTATTGGCTTTGGCACTGTTCGGCCTGCTGGGGGCCACCGCAGCGCAAGCGCAAACATCATCCGGCACTATGCTGTCGGGTTATGTCTTTAACTTCAAAGGTGAGTTTGTATCCGGCGCAACAATCCACCTGTACCAAGAACCGAAACACACCGACACCGGGATCACCGCCGTCAGTGATGCAGGCGGCCGTTGGTCGTTAGATACCGGTACCGGCACCTTCGCGGTCAGCGCCGCCGCTGTCGGCTACAATACGTCCGAGCAAACGGTCTATGCCACTTCCTATCAGACCGGCATCACTTTTATCCTGCGCGACCTCGGCGCACAGGCGAACCTACCGCTAGTCGCCACGATTTCCGGGAATGTAACCAGCCTCGACGGAGTACCGTTGGGCGGAGTGAATATTGTCGCCAATGACCAACGCGATACCGGTGTGCGCCAAACCGCGCCGCCGCCGGTGCTAAACGCGACCATGACCGATGCGGCCGGCAACTACAGCCTGCAAGTGCCCGCCGGAACGATCTGGCTGACCCTGAAAGCCGGCGCGGCCTGGGGCTATCAACTCAACCCGATCAACGTCACAGCCGGCCAGAACCTCACCGGCACAGATTTCAAAGCCGCTATCCGTGTGCTACCGCGCACCGACTTCCCCACCGCGACCGCAGTTCCACTGCCCACCGCCACGCCGGTGCCGCAGTCGAATGTCAGCCCGGCGGTCGGCAGTATCGGGATGCCCCGCACCGGCCACAATGATCTAACCGGTTGGGGGTTACTAATCGCCGCAAGCCTGCTGTTGCTACTCGGTGGTAGCGCCCTGACGCGGACTGCGCGCAAGCAGCAATAACACGACGCGCGCAAAACGCCGGCCCACTGGGTAGTGGGCCGGCGTTTTTGTCGTCTATGGTAGCTCCCTGACGAGGATTCGAACCTCGAACATAGCGGTTAACAGCCGCTCGCTCTACCGTTGAGCTATCAGGGAAAATTGTTACAACGGTAGGATTATAACGCATCAGGCTCGGCTTGTCAAGGGTGTTCAGGGCCGTCGGGGGGCGCGATAATATCCGTGGGAGCGACCGCTACGCGATTGCGGCCGCCGTTTTTGGCGGCATAAAGCGCGGCATCAGCGGCAGCCAGCACCGCCGGCACAGTGGCGGCGGTTTCGGGAAACGCCGCCACACCCAGGCTAATGGTGATCGCGCCCAACGGTTGGTACATTCCTTTGGGGAAGGCGTGATCGCTCACGGCCCGACGTAGCTTATCGCCGACGTGCTCGGCATCGCGTAGAGTAGCGTTCTCCAGCACGATGCAAAACTCCTCGCCGCCGTAGCGGGCGATCACATCGCCGCCCCGGATCACGCCACGTAGTAAATCTGCTACCTTCCGCAGTACGCCGTCACCCGCCAAATGCCCATTCCGGTCGTTATAATGCTTGAATTGGTCAATATCAACCATGATAATAGCAAAGGGATGGGCAGCGCGGCTGATCAGATCGGCCTTGCGGTTGAGCGCGTCTTGCAGATAATGGCGGTTATAGAGGCCGGTCACTTCATCAGTGGTTGCCAGCGCCGCCAGCCGTTCATTGGCGGTCGCCAGTTGTTGTGTGCGTGCATCTACTAATTGCTCCAGCCGGTTGTTCAACTCTTGCAGGCGGGCGGCAGCTTCGGCCAATTCGCGGTTGCGCGCTTGTAGACTGAGGGTATAGGCGTGCTCCCGTTGGCGCAGCCGGGAGCTAAAAGTTCGCATCAGGCTCCAAACCAGCGCCGGCGAATGGGTGACAAGATCCATGAAGGTTTCATGCGTATAGCGCAATACACGCACCGCATCACGCGCCCGCCCACTCGCTGAGCGGGGCTGGTTTTCCAGCAGCCCCATTTCGCCGACGAAATCGCCGTGACCCGATGAGAGCCAGGACACCGACTCCGCGTCGCCGGCACGTTGCGTAAACTCCAACGTGCCCGACAGCAACAGGTAGACGGCATCACTAGGATCGCCTTCCCGGAACAGCCACTCACCCGGCGCCAGTTCGTGCAACTCACCGGTCTGGATGATCTGAACTAACTGATCGGGTTCCAGCTCCTGAGTAGTTTCCGCGTCGGCTTGGTTCCGCAGCAATATAGACGGGAAGGACAAGGGTGAACTTTCATGCGGCGCAGCGAGCGGTGAGCCGCCCTGCGGCGCAGCAGAATCATGGGGAGGGAGCGAAGCAGAGACCATAATGGACAAGCCTTTGATACACGTCCGACAAACCACGCGCCAACGCCGCTACATTCTCATTGTAATACGTGCCGAACTAAACGGCAAGCCACGGGCCGTCCCGCCCCAGGGCTTACGCATCTAATCTGGAAGGGGGTCAGCGGCGGGTGGGGGCGCGGATTTGGTAAGATTAGGGTAGCCTTTAGCAAAGGAGCTACCATGCCATCTACTGACCAGCAGTTCGCCACCGTACTCGAACACCTGCGC
>JBBRPH010000129.1:0-8407 GCA_038228295.1 Chloroflexia bacterium
ACCAGCATCCACAGGCAAAAATCGTCAAAATTGGTTATCATTTGGGTGGTCCTCCGTTGGGTAGGGATAAGGTTGCACTTTCCCTGTATCACAGCGGAGGACCATTTGTCAATGCGTCGATCTAGCACATCGCCCTATTAGCTGTGTGATGCAGCTATTGATTTTGTACACAGTGGTGTGGATATGCGACTACACGGTAGGCGTAGTAAACAGCGCTACTACAGTCCGTCGCCGCTACCCGTCAGCACGTTTCACCCGCTCATGGTAGCGGCGGCGGTGTGAAGGTGATTGGCGCGCCGTAGTCGCTGAAGTCGAATTGCAGCGTGCCGGCATTGTTGGGTGCGTCAGCGGGGCGACCCACGGCTAACAACAGGCGACGGAAGCGGTGGTTGGTGGGATCGGTCCAAAGATCGCCGCCGCTGGGGGCGAGGGCGGCTGCGGGCGCGGCTAGACGGTCAGTGGGCAGGCGGAAGCGGAACCGGCGCGCAGGCGTGCTGTCCAGCGTCTCATTGCCCTCGCCGACTAGGCCCGCATCGGTCGCATAAGTAAGCAGACCGACGGCATTGCCGACGGCGGGCGGTGCGCCCATCGGGAACAGCGTGGTATCAGGCGGGCCTTTGGTCCACACGCCGTAGCTACGCACGTAGGTCGTGTTCGAAATCGTCAGCAATTCGCTGCTGAAGCCGAGCGCGTTAAATGTGGTATCCCAGGCGGCGGGTGCTTGATATGCGCCGGTGCCGGTGAGGACATAGTGGACGGTGGGCGGCCCCAGTTCCAAATCCAGGCTGTAATGGTAGCTTTGGGCGGCATCCATCGCGGCCAGCGCCACTGCAAACTCCGGCCCTGCCGCGCCCTGCACCGGCGTGCGAACCGGCCCCTCGGTCGCCGTGGGCACCGGTGTGTCGGTTGGGCTAGGCATGTTGGTCGGGCTGGGCGGCACGGTCGGTGTGCCGGTGGGGGCCGGGGTCAGTGTAACGGTCGGGGTGGGGGTCGGTCCCGGCGGGGTAGGCGTGGGATTTGCGTCACAGGCCGCCGTCAGGATCATGAGCACCGACAACAAGCCCACCATTGTCCACCTGCGCGCGTGGGTCACGCGGCATCGCCATGATAGGGCGCGAGTTCGCGGGCCAGCGCGGCCTGGATCGGCGGTGGGCCGACCACTATCTCATGACCGTCGAGTTGTGCCGGTTCGCCGAACCAGGTAGAGCAACAGCCGCCCGCCTCTTCGATCAGCAGCGCGGCGGCGGCAATATCCCACGGTTGCAGTTGTAAGTGGAAAAAGGCATCAATGCGGCCGCAGGCCACGTAGGCCATCGCCAACACCGCCGAGCCGAGAATCCGTAGGCGGCGGGTGCGTGGCTGCACCTGCACGGCGGCGTGCAGCATCCGGTGCGAAAGCTCCTGCGCATAGCCGATGTCACAGGCAACCATGCTGCTGCTCAGTTCGGTGACAGGCGCGACTTGGATGGGCCGGCCGTTCAGCGTGGCGCCGCCGCCGTGCGTGGCGACAAACAATTCATCGTGCAGCGCGTCGAATATCACGCCGATTTCGGTTTGCCCCGTGCTGGTGTTGCGCCGGGCGACCGACACGCACCAGTAGGGAATGCCGTTGGTATAATTGATCGTGCCGTCGAGCGGGTCAATAATCCACACATAGTCACTGCTGCCGGTGCTGCGTCCACGCTCTTCGGCCAGGATGCCGTCGTTAGGGAAACGGGCCTGCACTAGGTCGCAGATCGCGGCCTCGGCCGCGATGTCCACTTCAGTGAAAAAATCGTTTTCACCTTTGGCCGTCACTGTGCGCGGTTGCAAAAACGCCGTGCGGGCGATGGCTCCGGCGGCCTGCGCGGCGGCAACCGCCGTGTCCAGGGCACTAGGGCCGGCGCTCTGCGGTGCTGCGGTATCAGCGCTATTCATAGGGCGGGGCGTGCCTCCTATTTCTTCGGTGTGGCGGCTAGCGGCGGGCCGGGAGCCGTGGTCTCTACGGCCGGTGGCAGCGATTTCTGCGGCTGGGCGGTGATACCGGCGGGCGGGCCGTCGGACGGCGCGCTGGCGCTGGAACAGGGCACTTGCTGCACCAGGAACTTGATGTTGATCTTCACATCGTACTTAGCCCGTGTGCCACAGATATACGTCGCTAGTTCGGCGGTCTTCTCGTCGTTGGTGGCGGTTTTCTTGACCGTGTGCTTGTCCACAATAATCAGATAGGTGAAGCCGTCCACGATGCTCCGGCGGAACTCGGCATCGGTCTTGATGTTTTGGCTGGTCAGGAACTGCTGCCAGGTCTGGCCGGCTTTTTTGGCGGCTGCTTGCGCTTCGTCGTAGCGTTGCTGGACCTGGGTGGGATTAGGGATCAGTTGCTCTTTGGCCGCCTCTTGCAGCAAAACCTCGAAATTGATCATCTGGTCCAGCACATCGAAGCCCAGCACATCGGCCATGCGTTGACCGGTCTCGGCGCTGTCGAAGTTTAGCCCGAATTGGTCGGTATAATTCTGCTCGGCAACGATCAGGCGATCCTGATAATCGGCTTTGAGGATCGGTTTGCCGTTGACCGTGGCCGCCACGTCGGCGGCGGGCACGGGGGTGCCGCCGTTGCTGACTACTGGGGCCGTGGTGGTCGGTATTAAGCTACTGAGCAGCAGGCCGAGCGCCAGTAGTACCGCGATAGCCCCCAGCGCGACCGGCACCAGCGGCACGCGGCGCGGCGCTTTGGCGGCCGTTTGCGCCACGGGCCGACTGATGCGCGAATTGCCGCTACTCGCGCCGCTGTATTGCGGACGAGCCGTGGCGCGGGTGGCTTGCGGCCGAGCGCGCCCGGTCGGGCGCACGGTGACGGTCTCCGCTTCGCCTTCGTCGTAATCCTCCGTCGGGAACTCGTCGTCTGCGGGCGCTGGGGGCGGCACCGCCCGGCCTGCCGCTTTGCGCGGCGACGGCGGCAGTTCTGCGGCGTATTCTTCGTCGTCGTAAGTCATGCGTGATTCCTGTTCTAGTCGCCGGTCGTCAGTCGTTGGTCGCCAGTACCCCGAAACTAAACACTCACTCTTCGTCCAGGCTTAGAATCGCCAGGAAGGCATCTTGTGGGATTTCGACGCTGCCGACCATCTTCATGCGCGCTTTGCCCTCTTTTTGCTTTTCGAGCAACTTGCGCTTGCGGCTAATATCGCCACCGTAGCACTTGGCAAGAACGTTTTTCCGCATGGCCGAGACGGTTTCGCGTGCGATCACTTTACTGCCGACGGCGGCCTGGATCGGCACATCAAACATCTGGCGTGGAATCAGGCGGCATAGTTTGTCTACCAGCGCGCGGCCCTGATAGGTCGCTTTGTCGCGGTGCGTGATCACGCTCAGGGCATCCACCGGCACGGCATTGACCAAAATATCGAGTTTTACCAGGTCGGCGGCACGGTAGTCGGTGAAGCTGTAGTCGAGCGAGGCATAACCCTGCGTGCGCGACTTCAACTGATCGTAAAAATCCACAATCATTTCGCTGAGGGGCATATCGTAGCTCAACGAGACGCGATTTTCGTCGAGATAATCGGTCTTGTTGTAGATCCCGCGCCGCTTGGTGACGAGTTCCATGATCGCGCCGATAAAGCGGCTGGGCGTGACGATCTGGATTGCCATCCAGGGTTCTTCCATCGTCTGAATGGCGCTTACGTCGGGCATCATAGCGGGGTTGTCTACCACCAGCACACTGCCGTCCGTCTTCGTCACCTGGTACTCCACGCTGGGCGCGGTGGTGAGTAGTTCCAGATCATATTCGCGCTCCAGCCGCTCCTGGATGATCTCCATGTGCAGCAGGCCGAGGAAGCCGCAACGGAAGCCGAAGCCGAGCGCGTTGCTGCTTTCCGGTTCGTAGACCAGCGAGGCATCGTTGAGATGCAGTTTGTCGAGCGCATCGCGCAGGTTTGTGTAGTCTACGGTATCCATCGGGTAGACCCCAGCAAACACCATCGGCTTGATCGGTTGGTAGCCGGCCAGCGCCTCGTCGGCGGGAGCGGCGAGCAGGGTGATCGTGTCGCCTACTTGGCACTCGGCGATGCCTTTGAGGCCGGTCGCCAGATAACCCACTTCGCCGGTGCCCAGGGCGCCGGTGGTGATCATATTGGGCGTGAACGCCCCGGTTTCCAGCACTTCGGCGGTTGCGCCACTCGCCATCATCAGCACGCGGTCGCCGGTCTTCACTTTACCGTCTACGATGCGGCAGTAGGCGATCACGCCCTTGTACGCATCGTAGTGGCTGTCGAAGATGAGCGCACGCAGAGGCCGATCTTCGATTCCTTTGGGTGGCGGGACACGTTTGACGACGGCTTCGAGGATTTCGCTGATGCCGCGCCCCTCTTTGGCTGAGGCGAAGATCACATCGTCGGCGGGTAGGCCGATCACGCGGTCAATATCCAGCGCGACCAGTTCGGGCTGCGCACTGGGCAAGTCAATCTTGTTGACTACCGGCACCAGGGATAAGTCATGTTCGAGCGCCAAATAGACGTTAGCGAGAGTTTGCGCCTCGATACCTTGCGCGGCATCCACCACCAAGATCGCGCCTTCGCAGGCGGCCAGACTACGGCTTACTTCGTAGGTGAAGTCCACATGACCGGGCGTGTCAATCAGATTGAGTTCGTAGACCTCGCCGTCCAGGGCTTGATAGCGCATCCGCACGGCGCGGGCTTTGATCGTGATGCCCTTTTCGCGCTCCAACGGCATACTGTCGAGCAACTGCTCCACCATGTCGCGGGCGGCCACGGTGCCGGTCTCTTGCAGCAGGCGGTCGGCCAGGGTAGACTTGCCGTGGTCAATATGGGCGATGATGCAGAAATTACGAATATGACTTTGGTCGGGCACAGTATCCTACACAGACAAGGGGCGACCCGGCAGGGGCCGCCCAGCGAACAGACAGGGTTTCTCGTATAGTAGTATAGGCGGCGGGCCGGGGCTTTGTCAAGGTCGGCGTGTCGGCGGTACGCAGGCGATTGCGGAATGTAGCAGCGCTGCGTGCTACGCTGGTGGCGCCCGTCGTTCCCGCCTGGAGAGCATGAACACCTTGTGTGGATGAAATCCGGCGCACCCGTCTATGCGCGCCGGCTATAACTATTACCTAATGCCGCCCCGCGCTTTTGGCCCAGCCTTCATAGTCCTGTTCAGCGGCGAGGATGGCTTCACCGAGGACTGAGTCGAGAGGCCAGGAGTCGGCGATGATATGGCCGAGGCTGGGCACAGGGGGGCGGGGCAGCTGGGCAGGGGGCGCTGCTAGATCAGCCAGCATGGCGGCCAGATTGGCGCGGAAGCGCAGCAACTGGGCGTGCGAGTGCGGCCCCATGGCCGTGGGGCCGGCTCCCGGTAAGGCGGTGTCAATGGCGGCAATAGCCCGTTCCACGGCGACGCGGGCGCGGTCCAGTTTGCTCATACGGGGGATCTCCTGTGGTCAGCGTGGTGCGTCATGCCCCATTATAGCCGATGGGTTATTAACTGTGCCGGGTCCGTGATAGTTGGCATTGGTGTGCGGCGTGACGAGGGCGGTGGCGGTGGAGCGGTCTAGTATCAAGTGGGTCTCCTAAGGGCAGGCCGGCGCGGCTTAGGTCTCCTCATCGTCCTCCGTAGACTGTTGGTAAACCCTTCTCTAAAACTGCAATCTCTTCCCAGATCTTGCCGCTGTCGGGTACATACGTCGCGTCCTTTGCTTGGGCACACAGAACTCGCTCGATTACACGCCGATCACGGCAGGCAAGTCACGTTCCACTGTGGTGTAGGTCTCGCTGCTGTCACCATTGAGAGGGACGGTGACGGACACGGCTATCGGTTGGGCAGATTCTCTAAACCTCACGCTCTATTCGGCCAGGGAGTAGCATCTAGTTGATCGAGCGTAGCATCATCCAGGTCTAGTAACGGCTGTCGTTGGCCGTAGTTTCGCCATCGGCTGATGGAAATGCCCACGATGCCTACGTTAACAAAGACATCCTCCCGCCGGAATGATCCGTTGCGTTCGTAGAAGCGAATGAGCGGTTCAGAGGGGGCCGGCAAGCCGAAGCGGGTTACTGCGGGCAGTTGTGCGATCAGCACCCAATGCAGATGCCACTCGCAGATTGCCCGCACCAGTGGATTGCGGGCGTGGACGGCAGCATCCACGGCCTCTTTTAACGGCGGTGGCAGCGGAGTATCCGGGCATAGCAACGCCGCTACATCAAAGAACGGTCCCCCGTCTTCCAACTGAAGAGCACTGGTCCATAAGGCCATGCGACGTAGGTACTCATACATAAGTTCGACATAGGAGCGTTCGTCATGGTAGTCTAGTTTCCAGTTGATCGCCGTCAGCCGCTTCAGAGCTGGATTAACACGCTCATCTATAGATGTACTGTTCATATCGGTTCTCCTGATCGCATTGTCACCTCTTCCGCTCGTTCAGCATTTTGAGGATTGCGCTTAGTATATCCGGCAAGTGTGCTGCCAGAGGTCCGCCGGCCCATCCATCCACAGGTGTCGAGTCCAGACCAATACTACGCCAGTGTCGCCAAGGGTTCACTGCGTCACTGTCTGCTAACGGTGCAATATCGTGTGCGCCATAAGCGTCAGGTTTAGGAAAGTTTGTCCAGGAATTATCTTCTGCTTGGACCCATGCTTGAGGTTCAGTGGAGCGATACGGCATACCTTGTTTCATCAATCCCTGTTCAATGTATTCGTGGGCGATGAGACGATCAAAGCGTGCTAGATCCTCAGCGTCTAGCGGCCCCTTTATAGCTTTATTCCACAACTCGGCAATTTCAGTATCGGCGGTAAAGGATCGTACTTGCACTTGATCGGGCGCAGTCATTAATTCATGGGTAGTCTCAAAAATATGTTCCCGGACCACCTGAATGAGTTCTTGCGGTATGCCTGAGTTCTGCGCGACCACGGCATCCGTAGTCTCCTTACTCATCCGCACATTCTCGTAAATTCGTTCAGCTTGCGGATCTGTAACCTGATCCCGTGCGCCGGTAGGACTCTTCTTTGCTACCCCACTCGCCGTGTCACCCGCAACTGGGTCGCTGAGCGCAGAGTCGGTTGATCCTGAACCTGTCGCCGCGCCACCCGATTGCGGCCCGCGTCCATTCGGCCCCCCACCCGGCAGGTCGGTCGTCGGCTGGGTGGCCGGGTTGATCAGATCGGTAGCCGGGTCAAGGATATACTTCTGGACTTGGCCGCCGCCGAAGCGCCCTTGCGGCGAAGCCTCGCCTTCGATGATCAGCGCGCCGGGGCGGATCTGCCACTGCTGGAAGCCTTCCATTTGGTTCCATTCGGGCAGCAGGGCGAGGCTTTCACGAGTGGCCGGGAAGCTCTCGAATAGATAGCGTCCGCTGGGTGAGGCATTGGCGCTGTCGAAGTAGCGTGTACCGTATTCGTTCGGTCCGGCGGTGCGGACGCGGATCGTCTCGATGTTGAACGATTTCATAACCTGGATGCGGAAGCGGCGCCCCACTCCGGCCTCTTGCAATGCTTGGGCGGCTTCTTTCACCCCATCAAACGACTGCCACTTTTCATAGGCTAGGTCGTCGGCGGTCGGGCCGGCGGTGCCGGCTTCGGGGTCGGTCGTTGTGGTGGTTTGTGGTCCCGCCGCTTCCTGGTCCGCGAGGGCAGAGTCTTGGCTAGTGCCGGTTTTGCCCTGTGGGGCCGCTCCGTCGGAGCCTGGGCCTTGCGGGCCTGGGCCTTCGGGTCCGGGGGGCGGTCCGCTTTCGCCACTACGTGGCGGATAGTACTTCACCTGGTCGCTGAGGCCCGCGTCTTCGACGGCCTTTTGCAGGGCTTGCAAATCTTCCGCGCTTAGGCTGCGCGTATCCACCACGACGTTTTCTTTGGCGGCGATTTCGCCTTTAATTTCGTTGAGCGTATCCTGTAACTCGAACTGGCCGCGGATCGGCCGTCCTTCGGGGAAGTTCGGCTCCGCTTTGCCTGCCGCCCGTGCGCGCGCCTTGATCTCTTCGATGAGATTGGCGCGGCTGCGCGGTTGTTTCACGTCCCAGTCCTGACCCTCACCGTCCACAAAGTCGCCGCTGTGCCCATCACCGCGTTCCGGTCGGCGTACTGGTCCCTTGAGTTCGCCGGCATCTTCCAAGCCCAGAGCTGCTTCGGCTTCACGGCGCGAACCTTCGGTGACATCGCCGTTATGGTCGGGATCTTTGGCGAGTTCATCCATCCGGGCTTGCCGAGCCGCCTGTTCCTCGGTGGTCAGTGGTTCACCGGTTGGGCCTTTACCCGGCTCGGCGACCGGTTCGGTGGTGGTCGGCTTGGGCGTAGTGGTGGTGTCGGCGACCGGCTCGGTAGTCGGCTTGGGCGTAGTGGTGGGATCGGCGACCGGTTCGGTGCTGGTCGGCTTGGGCGTAGTGGTGGGATCGGCGACCGGTTCGGTGCTGGTCGGCTTGGGCGTAGTGGTGGGATC
>JBBRPH010000130.1:0-8336 GCA_038228295.1 Chloroflexia bacterium
CCGATAATTATACGTCCCCACTAGGCTCAACAGCACGTCGTAGGGCGGCGCATTTGCGGGGTGGTACTCGAACACGGCCCGCTCGAAGTATTGCACGGTGTAGAGTTTGCCGTCCGTATCGCTGACTTCCGGCAACTCGGCGGAGAGCGGATAGCCTTGCTGCGCCAGCCCGCCATGCTCATCCCAATACGCGAGGAAGCGCCCACAGACGCGGTAGCCGGTCTCAGGAAACAGGCGACACGCGCTTTGCGCCCGCCCCGTCGGCACCGGTGCGGCCAGGAGCGGCCCCCCGGCCGCCAACAGCAGCAGCACAATAGTCGCAAATCGTTTCATCAGCCTATCTTGAGTCTTGCTTATTAAGCGGCCATTAAGACAATGTAAAAGGATTGTGCCATTCCTATTACCCCGCGCTTACACGGCTGCGCCATTGCAGCGGCACAAGCGTAGCACACATCTTGAACAATTCCTTAACATTCAGCTAACAACCGCTTGCTATGATGCTCAGGAGACACTAAACCGCAGCATAAGGTCAGGGGAGGTTCCCGATGCCCAACAGGAAACACGGCCTACTTGCGCGTAGCCGCGCGGCGCTGGTGCCGGCTTTGCTCGCCGTGCTGATGACCGGCTGTGCGGATGCAGCAGTGCCCGCCAGCCCCACTAGCATCGCCGGCAGCACGCCGTCGGCAGAGGTCACTGTGTCGGCGGGAGCCGCCACCGGCGGCATCCCCGCTGCGCTGATCGCCGCAGCGCAGGCCGAAGGCGAGCTCACGACCATCGCCCTACCGCACGATTGGTGCGATTACGCGGCGACATTGGCCGGCTTCAAGGCCAAATACGGCCTCAAAGTCAACGAGCTAACCCCCGATGCCGGGTCCGGCGACGAAATCACCGCGATCAAGGACGGCAAAGACAAAAAAATCCCTCTTGTCCCCGATGTGATTGATGTGGCCCTGGCTTTCGGCCCGCAAGCGAAAACGGCAGGGCTGATCCAGCCCTACAAAGTGGCCGCCTGGGACACTATCCCCAACAACGCCAAAGACTTCGACGGCTACTGGTACGGCGATTATTATGGCGTGATGGCCCTGGAGGTCAATACCGCCGTGGTGAAAAACCCGCCGCACGAGTGGGCCGACCTGTTGAAGCCGGAGTACAAGGGCCAAGTCGCCCTGGCCGGCGATCCGCAGGTGTCGGGCCAAGCGATCAACGGCATCTACGCGGTCGCCATGGCGCAAGGCGGGTCGCTCGACAATGCCCAACCGGGGCTGGATTTCTTCGCCCAGTTGCAAAAGCAGGGCAACTTCGTGCCACAGATCGCCCGGCAAAACACGGTTGTCACCGGCACCACGCCCATCGTGCTGCGCTGGGACTACAACGCCCTGGCCGACCGCGACGCGCTGAAAGGCGCACCCCCAATCGAAGTGATTGTGCCACGCAAAGGGGTGCTGGCCGGGATGTATGTGCAGGCGATCAGCGCCTACGCGCCGCACCCCAACGCGGCCAAACTCTGGATGGAGTATCTCTATTCGGATGAGGGTCAGTTGACGTGGTTGCGCGGCTATTGCCACCCCATCCGCTATAACGATCTAAGCAAGCGCAACGCCATTCCTGCCGACTTAGCCGACAAACTGCCGCCTGCCGATATATACGCCCAAGCCCAGTTCTCCACCCTGGACCAGTATACGAAGGCGCAGCAGCTGATCACGAAAACTTGGCTGACGGCGGTTGGTGTCGAAGTCAAGTAACAGGAGTCCCGGCATGGGCCGCACGTTTGTTAGGAGCAGCGGGTGAGCCGTCGGCGCACGCTAGGTCGCATTTATCGCCCGCGCACCCTGTCGCGCCAAACGACGCTGCTGTTTCTGGTCAGCCTCGTGCCGGTCCTGCTCCTCAGCGGCTGGTTCAGCTATAGCTATACCCGCGATGCCCTGGAAGCCGCCACCCGCGCCCAGTTCACCACGCGCACCGAAGCCACCCGCGAAACGCTGGCGGAGGTCATCCTGCGGACGTGGGAGCGGTTGGAAACCTTTGCCCAGAGCACAAACCTGCAAGCCGGGGTGCCTGTGCCGGCCGATGATCCGGCCCGCGCCGCCGCTCGCCAGGAGTATGAAAGCGCCACGCCGGGCAGCCCCGCCCGCCGGAAATATGTAGATGTACCATTGAACAGCGCGCTCATGGCCTTCAACACCCGCTACCCGGAACAGTGGGCCGCTATCCTCACGGCAGACTCCAAGGGCATCCTGGTCGGCACCAGCACGCCGGCGTGGCCCTATTGGGATCTGAGCCGCCTACCCTGGTGGTCGGAGCTAACCGCCGGCGGGCCGCAAGGGCTGGGCATCGCCCGCCCGGTGGAGGTGCCCGGCCTGGGACCACTGCTATTGCTCAACACCCCGCTGCGCGATGCCAACTTCCAGCCCAACGGCTGGGTCGTGGTCGGCTACAGCATGGCGGCGATGGTGGACCCCATTCTGAACGTGGACGGCGACCCGGCCACGCGCAGCCTGTTGGTGGACAAGGCGGGGCGCATCCTCTATACGTTTCCCAACGACCCTAGCCCACAATTGCCGGCAGCTTGGCAACCCCTGTTGGCCGGCACCGACGCGGGAGCCCGCACCATCGGTCCTGACTTGGTGGGCTATGCTGGGGTACAAGCGAAAGACCACTTGGTAATGGATCGGGCGGGCACCATCGCCGCCCTCAACCGTTTGGGGTGGAGCGTGCTGCGGGTTAAGCCGACCGCCCAGGTGTTTGCCCCGCTAGGCGGGCAGCTCGCCATTCTGGCCGCCGGCAGCGCCGCCACCGCTTTCATCATCGTGCTGATCGCGTCTATCGCCGTGCGCTGGTTAATTACCCGACCGCTGCTCAAACTGCGCGGCATTATCATGGATGTGCGCCGCGACGGGCTGACCGCTGTGACAGCCGGGAGCGTGGCTCCGCCCGTCCATGACCCCAACGAGATCGGGGAACTGGCCCAGCTGTTCACCCAGATGCTATGGGAATTAGCCGACCTGACCCAGCAGCGGCAAGCCACCGCCGCCGCATTGCGTGAAACCGCGCAACAACTGTCCACCGCTGCCGCCGAGCAACAGCAAATCACCGCCGGCACTAATCGGATGCTGGATCAGGTGCTGGCAACCTTCCAGGCACTGGACGACGCGGCGGTGGCGATTGCCGACCACGCCCACCAAGTGGCCGCCGAAGCGGGCGAGCTGCGGAGTCGCCACCAAGCGGGCGAGGCCGCGCTGACCACCACCCACCAAGCTTTGCATGATCTCCAGCAGACCGCTGCCGCCCTGGAAGAGGGCGTCCGTCGCCTGGCCGCGACGGCAGGGGCCACCGGGGTATTGATCGGCGAAGCCAACGCCATTGCCGACACCACCAATATCCTCAGTCTGAACGCGACGATTGAAGCGGTCGGAGCCGGGCCGCATGGGGCGCGCTTCAGCATCATCGCTGAAGAAGTGCGCCTGCTCGCCGCGTCCGCCAGCCGCACCGCCCACAGCATCGAGGATTCGCTGGCCCAGATTGCCGAGCAAACTTTGACTGCCGCCGCCGAAACGCACCAAGCCCATCTGGCCGTGGATAGTGGAGCCGCCCAAATAGACACCTTAAACGCGCTGATGCAGGCACTGCTGGTCTCATCCGAGGGGCTGGCCGACAACGCGGACGGCATACGGCGGCGTAGCGAGGACCAGCGGCGGCGCAGCCAGGAGGCGCATAGCAGTTCCGACCAGTTAGCCGGGGCGATGCAGCAACTCACCATGTCCAGCGGCCAAGTCGCCGGCCAAGCGCAAGAGTTGCTCGGCCTCGCCCTGATCCTCGACGCGCCGCAACCTCCCGCCCCCGACCACAGCCCCGCGCCTGCGCCCGACGCCCCTGCGCGCAACCCACGCACCTCCGGCCGGCAGCGGGCCGCCGGCCGCCTTTAGCGCCGGTCGCCCTGCGCTAGACCCACAACAAAGTACGGCGCTACACCGGCCGGCGCAGGTCGTGCCAGTGTAGCGCCGTAATCTATTGCGCCGGCGGTCTCAACGAGCTAAGATGTCGCGCAGTTCTAGGGCTAGCGCACTGGGGAGCGCACGCGTGCCGGCCCCATTGCCCGCTTCCGGCGGCGCGGCCGTAGGCCACGCGCCGCTCGCCTCAGCGATGCGGGGGGCCGGCGGAGCCCAATCCGAAGGCTCTGCCCTCCCTGTGTAAGAAGGGGGGACGGGCGGAGTTAGAGCGGTGTAGCCCTGGTAGCGGCGGCGCAGTTCGGCCAGCGCAGTGGCGTTACCAATGCGCCCTAACGCCCGCGCCGCCAGCAATTGCTCATTCGGGTCGGCGATCCAAAGGATATGCACTAGATCGGGCACCGCCGCGTCTGCACCGAGCATTCCCAGCGCGTAGATCGCATTTTCGCGCTCATAGCAACCACTCGGCTGGGCACCAGTAGCAAGGCCGGCCAGCAACGGCACCACGCCGTCCAGCGCGGCTAGACTACGGATCACCGCCGGCCCTAGGTGATCTTTAGCGAGCAGCTGCAACACGCGGGCGGGTATATCGGCGGGCGGGGCCGCCCCGCCAGCGGCGGGGACAGGGGTTATGGGGGTCATCGGAGCCGTCCTTTCACGCGCCGTTCCTTCTCCGAATCTCATTATACCACGACCGGCACGATTACCCTAGTGCTACGAACGGTCAGACAGCGGCACGGTTGCCGCTACTTACACAGTTGTGCTATAATTTTTAGATTGCGGCGACCCATGCGCCGCTTCTAGCGACTAAAGGAGAATTACCTGATGGCTGATACTGCCAAATATCGCGCACGCATCGAAGCGGAGCGTGTCCGCTTACTGGAAGAATTGCACCAGCGCAACGAAGAGATCGCGGAAAGCAGCGACCCACTCGATCCTGAACGGGGCGGGATGGGCAACCACCCGGCAGATATCGCGAACGATACCGAGGAAGCCGAAAAAGACATGGGCCTGCGCGAGAACACGCAATTGTTGTTAGCGCAGGTAGATCACGCGCTGGCGCGGCTGGATGCCGGCACTTACGGGATCTGCGAGAACTGCGGCCAGCCGATCCCCGCCGCCCGGTTGGAAGCCCGCCCGTTTGCTACGCTCGGCGTGGATTGCCAGGAGAAACTGGAAAGCGGGCAGGCGATGAATACGGCGAACGCCTAACATGGCGACCGACACGATGTCGCTGACCCCAGCGGCGCGGCTACGGGCGTCATTGCCTTTGCTGGCGCTGGCCGCTGGGGTGGTAGCGCTGGATCAGGCGAGCAAAGCCTGGATCGTGGCGACCATCGGGCGCGGCCAGGTCAGCCACGGCCGCGACCTGGTGCCCGGCCGACTGGTGTTGCTCTATACGGAGAACACCGGCGCGGCGTTTGGCCTGCTGCACGACAGCGGTTGGGTGCTGGGGTTGATCGCATTGGTCGTGGCCGTGGGTATTGTGGTTGCCGCCCCCCGCCTACGCACAGCCGGCGGCTGGGCGGGGCGGCTGTTACCGAGCAGCCTGGGGTTGGTACTGGGCGGCGCGCTCGGCAATCTGCTCGACCGCGTGACGCGCGGCTTTGTGGTAGACTTTATCCGCGTGCCGCCTGCGGAGATCACGCTGGGCAGCACCGTCTATCGCTTCCCGAACTTTAACGTGGCCGACAGCGCGATCACCGTGGGTATCGCGCTGCTCGTGCTATATATGCTGACTACCGGCGACCGCCCGCCGGAGCGCGCCTGAACGAGATCGCCGTGCCGCAATACACGCTCACTATTCCGCCGGAGCACGCGGGCACGCGCATTGACCGTGTGCTGCCGTCGTTGGTGCCGGATCTGTCGCGCAGCCACGGGGCGCAGCTGCTGGCAGCGGGCGCAGTGCTGCTCAACGGACGGCCGGCGCGGGCAGCGGATAAAGTACGCGCCGGCGACGGGGTGCTGCTAACGGTGCCCGACCCCGCGCCGACAGCGTTGGTGGCGGAGGCGCTAGACCTGACGATTGTCTATGAAGACGATGCGGTGTTGGTGGTGGATAAGCCCGCCGGGATGGTGGTTCACCCGGCACCCGGCCATCCCGGCGGCACGTTGGTCAACGCGCTGCTGGCGCACACGGACCGGCTTTCGTTGCAAGGGGAGATTCGACCGGGCATCGTCCACCGGCTAGATAAAGATACGAGTGGCCTGCTGGTGGTGGCGCGTAGCGATGCGGCGCACGCGGCGCTGGTACGCCAGCATCAAGCGCGCACGATGGACAAAGAGTACCTGGGCTTGGCGCTGGGGCAGCCGCAACCGCCGACGGGCTTGATTGATGTGCCGCTGGGCCGCGACCTACATGAACGCAAACGGCAGGCGGTGCGTGCCGACGGTCGCGTGGCGCGCACGCGCTACAGCACCGAGCAGGCGGTTCCGGCACGCGGGCCGATCGAAGGCACCAGCCTATTGCGACTGCGACTGGAAACCGGGCGCACGCACCAGATCCGCGTCCATCTGGCCTATATCGGCCACCCCATCCTGGGCGACGCCGTCTACGGCAGCCGCACGTTGCGCCAGGCGCAGGCACTGGGCCTGAGGCGGCAGTTTTTGCACGCCACGCGGCTGGCGTTTGATCTACCCGGTAGTGGGCAGCGTGTAACTTTCGATAGTCCCTTGCCGCCCGATTTAGCGGCGGTGTTGATGCGACTGGGGCAAGCTGATCCCCGAAGAGATACGAGGGTTGAAGAAGAAGCCGGCTGGATCGGCGCAGAGGCGGGGCGAAACGAGCAGAACGAGGATTGACCGGCGCAGAGTTGCGAGAATTCCTGTGGACCTGGGATCATCGGTTAGGGTCCATTGCTTTTAGCGCCATAGAGGAGATTAGATGCGGGTCTTAATCACGGGGTCGAGCGGGCAGATTGGGACAAATTTAGCGCTGCGCCTGCTGGGCGGCGGCCATGAGGTGTTCGGCATTGACAAGCGACTAAACCGTTGGACCGATGCCTTCCGCTACCTGTTACAGGATCTCAGCGGGCACTATCCCTCTTACCCCGGCGGTATCGGCGGCGTGGAATACCCGCCCGCCGATGTGGTCGTCCACCTGGCCGCGCACGCCAAAGTGCATCAACTGGTGCAGCAACCGCATCGCGCGCTCGAAAACATGACAATGACGTTTAATGTGCTGGAATATTGCCGCCAGACAGCCACCCCGATCATCTTTTCCAGCAGCCGCGAGGTCTACGGCGATGTCCACCGCTTCACCACCGAGGAAGGTAGCGCCGATTTCGCCTTCACCGAAAGCACCTATTCGGCCAGCAAAATCGCCGGTGAGGCGCTGATCTATTCCTATGCGCGCTGCTATGGCCTACCCTATCTGGTGTTCCGCTTCAGCAACGTTTACGGCCGCTATGACAACGACATCGAGCGCATGGAGCGCGTCATCCCGCTGTTTGTGCGCCGCATCAGCCGGGACGAGCCGATCACGATCTATGGCCCGGAAAAGATCCTGGACTTCACCTATGTAGATGACTGCATTGACGGCATTGTGCGCGGTATCCACGCTTTGACGGGCGGCGCAATTAAAAACCAGACGATCAACCTGGCCTACGGGCAGGGGCGCACGCTGATCCGCATGGCCGAACTGGTGGGCGAGGCGCTAGGCGTGCAGCCGCGCATCACACTAGCCCCACCGCTGGTGGGCGAGGTTACGCACTACGTGGCGAATATCCAGAAGGCGCAAGAGTTGCTGGGCTACGCGCCGGAGGTGCCGCTGGAAGAAGGCATTCGCCGCTCCATTACCTGGACGCAAGCCTGGGCTATGCTGCACCCCCCCGGCGTGCCCGCGCCCTATGCTACAGATGGGGCCGGCGCAGCCACGCCACAGGCGGATACGGTGCTCCCGTTAGGCTATAAATACGACCCTGCCGACCTGCTACCCTACCGCCCCGGCCAAGCGGCGGTCCTATCTGAGTTCCTGCCTACCCGTGGCGACGAGGAACCCGCCGCCGACTCCGCACCCAGCCGGATTGTCCACCCCTATCAACCCGGCGAGGCAGCCGTGCTATCGGATCTGATGGCGTTGCCGGACGATACGGGGGATGGGGAGCCGAGCTAATCAATATCTCTCAGGTCAATTCTTTGCAGGCACGTTTCAGCCTTGCTAACAAGATGTCGTGCATCTATAGTAGAATGCGGAACAATCGAACCCTAACCGAGGAAAAGTGCTATACCTATGGTGACTTCTACTGCGTCATTATAATGTACCCAATGGATCATACAGCGAAACGGCCTGATTTAAAGTAGGAGTATCCGATGGCCAACATTCGTAAAACCTATCCCGCCAGCCTCAAAGCCGAGATTGTCCGCGAAATCTGGCGCGAGACCCGCTCGATC
>JBBRPH010000131.1:0-8153 GCA_038228295.1 Chloroflexia bacterium
GCGGGATAGTCGAAGGCTTCAACAACCAGATTAAACTGGTCCAGCGGCAAGCCTTTGGCTTTCGCAATGATGACCATTTCCGCCTACGAGTACTGCTGGCCTGTGACGGGACCGCATGACCACACTATTTCTCAAAGAACCCCTAATCCTTCTAGGTGGCTACTGAGTTAGGTATATCGGTGCCAAAATATCCATGTCCGCCGTTGGTTAAACCCTAAGCTAACATTTTCTACTTTCCCTTTTCCTCCCGATCACTCGTCGGGCCTCACGGCCGGCAGCGCGGGCAAGCGAGGGCTTGGCCGCCGATGGTTTGCGCGGCGGCTTGGGCGGCGGCGCGGGTGGGGTAGGGGCCGTGCCAGCGGCGTAGCCCCTGCGGACCTCCGGCGTGGGTCGGCAAGCCCTGGCCCTCCTGGCACACTGGGCAATCGGCGCGGTGAATCACCGCCCGTACTTCGGCGTGACCGCGTTCGATTAACAGGTACTCGTAGATATAGTACCCCATCAGCGGTCCCACTGGGTCGTGGATACTATGGTGTCAATCTGGTCTTCCAAATTGCGCAAGACTTTGGGTGCGTCGGGCGAGCCGCCGTAATCGTTGATCGTTTTGTGCCGGCTGCCGGCGACCAGCGTGGTGAGGGCGGAGGGATTATCGCTCGGACCGCCGGTGTAGGAATCCTTTAACCCCCAGAAGCCCGCCGTATCAAACGCTGCGACCAAGCCTTGCACGGCGGCGGGGGTGACTTTGCCCTGGCGTGCGCCGATAAACGCTGCATTGCGCTCCCCTTTATAAAGCACCGTACCGTCGCCTTGGATCGTGACGACATAGGCGGGGCACGCTCCCAGGCAGGCGGTGCGTTCTAGCGTAATCACCGCCTGCTGCCAAGCCGTCGGCCCGGTCGCTGGGCCGCCGCAGGCGCTGAGGCTCAGAGCACAAATTAGCACAACTATACCAATAGCCTTCTGCATGGTCATTATCCCCATTATACTCTCTTCTACGTTCCGTGTCGCTGTGCCTCCCTAATGGGCTAGGGAGCTGCGCAACCGCCGGCCGGCCCCGTTCGTCATATAAAGCAAGAGAAGCACCGCCGCACGACATCTGGCGGTCTGCGGCACCTTTAATGATTAGGGAGGTTTCACCATGTCATACTATATTTCATCTCGTGGGCGTGGGCTGCTGGGCCTGCTGGCAGGCACCGCGCTGTTGAGCGGCCTGAGTGCCGGTAGTACCTTTATGCCGCCGCCTGTCGCCGCCGAGTCTTTTGCCAGTCCGGCGTTCGCCCGCCTCTGGGAGCGCACTGACAAGCCCGTGGCGCAGGGCAAAGCACCACGCAGTTGGCTGTGGGGTAATGAACCGTTTGCTTCACTGCAAGAGAAATATGTCCAGGGGGTCGGTGGCACCCACTTGGTGCAGTATTTCGACAAAAGCCGCATGGAGATCAACGATCCTAGCGGCGACCCGACCAGTCCCTGGTATGTCACCAACGGCTTGCTGACCGTCGAACTGATGACCGGCAAGATGCAAGTCGGCAACAGCGAGTTCGAAACGCGGGCTCCGTCTAACCTGCCGGTGGCCGGCGACACTACCGATCTCAACCAAACCGCGCCGAGCTATGCCGCCCTGGGTCGGTTGACCCAGGCGAACACCGGGGAACGCCTGCCCGGTAGCGCCGTTGTCGCTTCGGTAGACAAGAACGGCCAGGCATCGCCGGCGGGCGGCCCGGCCGGGCTGGCGACGGTCGCCGCCTATGCACCGCAAACCGGGCACAACATTGCCGACGTGTTCTGGACCTTCCTGAACAGCAACGGCATGGTCTACGAAAACGGCCAGTTCCAGAGCGGTCAATTGATGAACTGGGTGTTCGTCATGGGCTACCCCGTAACTGAGCCGTACTGGACCACGATCCGCGTCAATGGTGCGAGCCGCCAGGTGCTGGTGCAGGCGTTCCAACGCCGCGTCCTCACCTACTCGCCGACCAACGCGCCGGGCTGGCAGGTTGAGATGGGCAACGTAGGCCGCCACTATTATAGCTGGCGCTACGAGCGCCCCAGTTGCAGCAGCGTGCCGGTGCGCGGCTTCGGCACCGTCTGGTCGGCCAACCCCGAAGTGGCGAAAGCTCTAGGCTGCCCGCAACCCTGGACCAAGGAGCAGTCGGTGCCGACCGCGATCCAGCACTTTGAACACGGCACCATGCTGTATGTCGGTCAGACCTACAGCTATCCGTTCGGTAACCCCTCGGTCTTCGTGCTGTTCGACGACGGCACCTATCAACACTTCGATAGCACCTACGTCGAAGGTCAAGCTCCTATCTGCAATCCGCCCGCGCCGAGCGGCCTCTACACGCCGCAGCGTGGCTTCGGCAAAGTCTGGTGCGAAGGCACCGGAGCCCGCGTCCGCGAACGCCTGGGCTGGGCGACGGATCAGGAAAAAGGCGGAGCCGGCGCGTGGCAGCAGTTCGACCGCGGCCTGATGTACTGGACCGGCACGAGCAACCAGATTTTCGCGCTGCTAGACCTCAACGGCTACAACCCGAGTCAGGATGTACCGCGCCGTTGGCAGGGCTTCACAGACACCTTCAACCCGTAACCAGTCGGCACACATAGCAGAGGGGCGAGCCACAACGGCTCGCCCCTCATTGTTTGGCGCGATTATGGTATACTAAAGGGTTGCCGCCGGGCTGTCGGCAATTCCCATCATACCCACAAGAGGTTTAGCGAGATGCCAACATACGAATACGAATGCCGCGACTGTGGACGACGCTTTGACCGCGTGCAGTCGTTCAACGATGAGCCGATCCGCATCTGCCCCCACTGCGGCGGCACCACGCGCCGCGTGATCCATGCGTCAGGTGTGATATTCAAGGGATCGGGCTGGTATATCAACGACAGCCGCAAGCCGGATACCAAGTCGGGCGCTACGGCGAACGCAAGCAAATCGGCTGAGAGCGATGCCGGCGCCGGCGGCGGAGACAAGGCGGCAAGCACCGATAAGACGGCCGGCGACGGCAAAGCAGTAACTTCGGATACTCCCGCCGTTACACCAGCGCCGCCGGCCAAAGCCGCATCTGCCGGGGAGCCGTAGGCCGCCGATGACCGATCTGCTCTATGGGCGCAACGCGGTACGCGAAGCCATGCGCGGCGGGCGTAAGATCATGCGCCTACTGGTGGCTGAAGCCGGCGCGCCGACCACGGCTGCTCATCGCCCCGGCGAGCGGTTCACGGCGCCGTCGCGTGGCGGCAAGCCGGTCCCCGGTGGCAGGCCCGGTGCAAAAGGCGTGCCAGGCCGCTCCGGCGGGCACGCCACAGACCGGCCCCCCGACCGCACGCGCACCATGCCCGCCGAGAGTCGCGCCGAGCGGCGCACGGTGTCGCTGGCCGGGCGCACGCCGCTGGAAGAAATCGTGAATCTCGCGACAGGCAAAGGGGTGCCGATAGACCACGTAGCGGGTCAGCGCTTAGATGAATTGACCAACGGCGCCAATCACCAGGGCGTCGCCGCCGTCGCCGCCGAGTACCATTACATCAGTTGGCCCAATCTGCTTGAGCGCATCCACAGCGCCGGGCCGCAGGCGGTGGTCTTGCTGCTTGACAGCCTGCAAGACCCGCAAAACTTCGGCACCCTGCTACGCACTGCCGAGGCGGTCGGCATCACCGGGGTGGTCATGCCCGAACACCGCTCGGTGGGGGTCACGCCGGCGGTTTGCAACGCCTCGTCGGGCGCGGTCGAACACCTCCGCATCGCGCGCGTCGCCAACCTGCCTCGCGTGGTTGAAGAGCTGAAAGACGCGAACGTGTGGGTTTATGCTCTGGCCGGCGACGATCCGACGGCCGTGCCTTATACGCAGGCCGACTTACGCGGCGCGCTAGCCCTAGTCGTCGGCTCCGAAGGCCACGGCGTGGGTACGCTCATTCGCAAACGCTGTGACGGCGCGTTGTCCTTACCTATGCACGGTCAAATCGAATCGCTCAACGCCGCCGTCGCCGGCTCGGTCATGCTTTACGAGGCTTTGCGCCAGCGGGCAACAGTGGGCGTGTAAACTCGCGGCAATCGGAACATAACCTACCTTCGCGGGCTATGGCATTTATAATTGCCACCCCAGTGTGTGCTTGGATAGAGCTAGTGCCGTTGCCGCAGTCTCCGGGTGACCACTGTGGCAAATTAGCAGCCCGATAGCGGGTGGGTCTACCGGCGGTAGCTACATCTCTACCAACTCATAGACCTCGGCGCCGCCGCCTGCGGGGCGCGGGGCTGTTTGGGCGGGCGCCGATCCTTCGGCAGCGGGCGCGGCGGGGCGATTATGGGCAGTGGCGTTATAGGTGCTTGTGCGCCAAGCATCAAAGTCGGCGCGTGTGACCCAGCGCGAGATAGAGAGATAGGGGCCGCCGCTCTCGGTCGGGCGCAGCAGTTCAAAGCCGGCAAAGCCGTGCGCTTGGGCTACTTGAGGCAGGCGCTCGGCGAAGCGGCGCTCCAGTTCGGCGGCGGCTTCGGGCGCCGGCGGGGCGGGGACGCGAACGATGGCAAGCAACATGGGTGTGATCTCCTTTTGCTGTGTTCTGTGCTAGTTCCATAGCAGTAGCAGTCTCTTTTGCGCTGTGGTACGCTAGCGCATATACCATACCACGGAGGCGCTATGGGATGGATCCTGCACCGGTTGCGGAGCAACCCGGTAGATGAGATCGCGCATATCGTCGGGCAGGTGGGGCGGCGTTGGTGGGCGGGGCCGACCCTGGTCGGCTTGGTCGGCTGGGGCTTAGGGGTCGTCGGTCCGCGGCGGGTGGCGCGGCACGGTGCGCCGCAACAGGCGCGCTTGCTACGGGCCGCAGGGCGGCAAGCGCTCGGCTGGGGCGCGCTCGATCTGGCGTTGACGGCGGGACTGCCATTGCTGCGCATTTCGTTTCCTCGGATCGGTCCGGCTTTCCTCTATCTGTTCTGTGGCCGCACCATCATCGCCACCAGCCTAACCGTGCTGGGCTTACTGAGCCGCCTTTGGCGTCGTGATCTCGCGCCCGGCACTCGGCGTGCTCTCATCGGCGCGGGCTGGGTCGGGCACGCTACCCTGGCCGCCCTTATTATTCACGCCACCTACTGGGGCGGCTTACACCTCAGCCTAACCCGGCACCGCTTGCGCCTCTCCCCCCGCCTTTTTGATTGTGCGCTTGATTCAGACCGTAGCCCGCAAAACTCAGAACTCCGCGTGCGCATCGCCCAGGTGTCGGACATCCACATGGAGCGCCGCACCCACCGCGACAGTGCGGTGGTCGCCGCCTTACGCACCGCTCGGCCCGATCTGATTGTGCTGACCGGTGATTTCGTCAACATTGATTACTACGATGTGCCTGCCTACGAAGCCTTACGGACGCTGATGGGGGAGATCGGCGCGCTGGCCCCGCCGCTCGGCGTGTATGCCTGTCTGGGCAACGTGGACGGACCGGAGATCACGGCCATTTTGCTGGCCGGGACCGGCGTGCAACTACTGGACGATACGGCGGTGACGCTGCCGTGGGCCGGGCAGCGACTCCAGATCCTGGGCGCCCGCACCACGCGCGGCCACCGCTGGGAGGTGGATCTGCCGCATTTTGCGGCGGCGCTGGCCGTCGCGGCGGGGCAAGGGCCGGCTGATTTGCGCGTGCTGCTCTACCACACGCCCGACCTAGTGCCGCAAGCGGGCGCGGCGGGGATCGACCTCTACTTCTGCGGCCACACGCACGGCGGCCAGATCCGTCTGCCGTTTATCGGCGCGCTCCGCACCGGCTCGCGCTTTGGCCGCCGCTACGTCATGGGTTTACAGCGGCTGTCCAACGGCGGCTACATCCACACCAGTCGGGGGGCCGGCTTCGAAGGCATGGCGTTGCCCCGCGTGCGCGTCCTCTGCCCGCCGGAGGTGGCGCTGTTCGATGTAGAACGTGCGCTACAGTAAAGCTTGCCTAGACCGAGCTGCTAGAAATATCTCAGTGCGAACTCTGTAGGCATAGTGTCAACGGCACCGGAGGGGCCGAGGCCCGGAAGTCCCTAGCCCCAGTAGGACATTTGTCCCCGCAGGAACGGGCGTAGGGCCGATGCGCCCTAGCCTAGTTGGTGCTATAGTTAAAGCAGACAACAGACTGTGGATCATATAACAACTCTCCTCCTGGAAGACCGCACGGCCTTGGCTGCGGGAGCCGAGACCGTGCGGAGGGGCTAGGAGAAGGTTAGCAGTTTACGAAATTCCTCGCTCTCCCCTTCCTCGAACGGTCCCACCAGGCTCAGGTTGAGTCGATCCGCGTGGAACAAGCGCCCCGCCAGATCCTGCACCTGCGCCGTCGTCACGGCATCAATCCGGTCGATCACCTCGTCCACGCTGGTAATGCGATCCAACAAGAGTTCTTGCCGCCCGGAGCGCGAGGCCACGCTCATGCTGCTTTCCAGTGATAGCAGCAGGCCGCCTTTATTGTACTCCTTGACCTTCTGCAACTCGACTTGCGGCACCGGCGATTGGCGCAGGCGGTCGATCTCGTGCAGCACCCCTTCCAGGCAGTTGGCCGGTTGCTCATTATCCACCGCCGCGTAGACCACTAAATCGCCGGCATCGTGCAGGGTTTCCAGATACGAGGCCACGGTATAGGCCAGGGCGCGCTTTTCGCGGATTTCGACAAACAGGCGGCTGCTCATGCCGCCGCCTAGGATGCTGTCAAGCAGCACCTGTACATAGCGGTCGGGATCGGTATAGGGCAGCGCAGGCACCGCCAGGCAGAGCTGTGTTTGCTCGGTCTCTTTCGGCACCAGCAACACGCGGGCGGCGGTCTGATCGCTGCGCGCCGGCGCATAGGCCGGCGGCAGGCGCGGATCGTGGCGGTCGCCCAGGCAGGCTTGCACAGCGGCGACCACCGCCTCATGCTCCACATTGCCGGCCACGCTGACCACTGTGCCGTGCGGTAGGTAGTGGTCGGCCAGGTAGGTCTGCATATCGGTGCGGCTGATCGCGCTCACCGTTTCGCGCGTGCCGGCCACCGGGCGGCCTACCGGTTGATCTCCCCAGACTAGCGCCTCAATCGCTTCCGTCACGAGGTCGGGCGGCGAGTCGAGTGTGCCGTTGATCTCTTCGATGATCACCGCCCGTTCGCGCTCCACCTCGGCGGGATCAAAGTGTGACCCGGTGATCATATCGGTTAGCACATCCAAGGCCAGGCTAAAGTGTTGACTAGGTACCACCGCCGAATAGCTGGTGTACTCGCGGTCGGTGAGCGCGTTGAGCGAGCCGCCCAGCCCCTCAATCGTCTCAGAGATTTCCTGCGGGGTAGGCCGCTTATGGGTGCCCTTGAACAGCATATGTTCGATATAATGGCTGATCCCACTCAGCTTGTGTGGCTCATAGCGTGCGCCGACTTTGAAAAAGATCAACAGGCTGGCCGAGCGCGTGTGCGGCATGGCGGTCGTCACCACCCGCACGCCGTTGTCCAGCAGGGTCTTATTGTCCAAGCGTTTATCCTTCTTGTGTTTGTTCTAACCAAGTGTGTAGGCGTGCCAGCGCGGCCTGGGCCGAGGCGCGTTTGTTGGCGTGGCGGTCGCCGGTCCAGCAATAGTGGCCCACCCACGTCTTATCGCCGGCGGACAGCGCGATATAGACGGTGCCGACCGGCTTTTCCGGTGTGCCGCCGCCCGGCCCCGCGATCCCGGTGATGGAGATTGCTACCTCGCTGCCCAGCCGTGCGCGCACCCCAGTCGCCATTGCCGCCGCACAGGGCACACTGACTGCGCCGTAGCGCTCGATGACTCCCGCCTCTACATCCAACAGTTCGATTTTCACGCGATCGTCATACGCAATAACGCCACCCCAGAACCAGGCCGACGATCCCGGCACCTCGGTCAGCAAATGGCCGAGCAAGCCACCGGTACACGACTCGGCCACGGTGAGATGTAGCCCGCGTGCCTGTAACTGCGCGCCACATTCGGCGGCGAGTTCCGTATCCAATAGCGTCATAGTCCTCCTGTCATAGCACAGCGCAGCGCTTTCTGTCAAGGGCCGCGCCTCTTGTGCGTAGGGCTTACGCATCTAAATTGCTTGCAAGACTTGGAGTAAGTAATCGTCGCTCCACCCGGCTTTGAGGCGCTTGCCATGCACCCCGACTTTGGCTGTCCGCTCGGCCTTCAGTAGATTCAGCGCGATGTGGCGCAGCAC
>JBBRPH010000132.1:0-8013 GCA_038228295.1 Chloroflexia bacterium
CTACGCTGCGGACGCTGCCACTGGTGCCGGCTTGGGCCACGGTTTGGCCGTCGAAGGGGTAGATCATGCGCGTGGTCTGCGGCGTGTTGATCAGCGCGTCCACTTCCATTAGGCGACCTCTGTGGGTCTGCTTGCTACGCTCCGTAAGAACTCGTTGTTCGCGATCTGGGCCTAGCAAATTGCGATTTCTGGCAGCTTTTAACGCGCTTTCACTATATCAAATAATACCGCGTCCCCGGTGACATGGTTACTCCTTTTGCCTCTACTTAAGTGGAGGAATGATAAGGATTTGCGGATCATTAAAACGTGATAACCTAACTATTTGATCACTCTCAACAGCACCACTATCTGTAAGAGCTATGTGAGTTTTCACTTGTTGAAGATAATCTGTGTGTTTATCAATCCAGACTTCAGAATACATTGGCTGACGAAGATTTGCTACAGTGACGAGGAAATGATGCACTTGGACACCATCCAGAACGTTATCGCCAAGATCGTTTTTGACAGTTGCCCTACTCAGATCATTCATTAGATGAATAGGTGCGACACTGCTAATGGCATCCAAAGTCCAATTTGCGGGCAGCCATTTACCTGACCTGTAACGCTGCCAGGAGCTAGAACCGATGAGTATTACCTGGAGATCGTTTTCTTTAATGCCATTTGTCAGGAAAACTTTATCAGGTAAGGTGATATCACCACTTACGATCTGTGTATTATTGGCCGTTACTGTGGTTGTACGTACAAAATGAAACGCTTTTACAGATTGCCATAACTGAGCAGCCCGTTTGTAATTGTCATTCGCTACATCAACACTCTCTATGCTGCTTGACACAGTGCCTACAGGTACTTCTGATGGGGCGAGATGGCCTGACTGCTCCGCGCTACACGCTACCAGTAAGGTCATAGTAAGTATAATGATGATGCTAAACGGTATTCGCTCAATAGTTGAGTTTCTACAGCGCCGAGTTTGCAGCATTTGCTTTACCTCCATTCTTACTATGGCCATACTGTACCTCCACACCTTGGTGCTGAGTATCCACCACACTGAGGCCAATCACTAGAAGGTGGCGGAGGATTACCACAGGGAATAGCTGGACTACCACAGTTACCAGGATAGCAACTTGGACAGGAACTTGGTGGTATTGGACCACTCGGTCCATAATTGTTCGGCCATCTAGCAGGCCGTATGTTATTGTAATCTGTTGGCGGCGAAGATCCACCTGCCGCATAGACATTTGGGCTTGATGGGCCAAAGGGTATCGAGATTTCTATATGATTACCATTTCCAATGGCGTTTCTTATTGCGTCGGGACCAAACAGTATGATTAATATAGCTATTCCGAGCGCTAAACCTCCAGGTACTCCGCGTGCTATAAGAAACGATACTATTTTATCAGGAACAGGAACATAGCCAGGTTCTCCGCTGCCTGATGCCTCGATTAAGCTAGCTAGCGCCGCCGCATCAGTGGAGTTCAACGCTATCCGGTAGTAAGTAGGAGTCCATTCATAGATGGATTCACCTCCGCCACCGCCATCAGGACCAACACTGTTAACGTGTCCCGTCGGATCTGTGTACCGCAAAGGATTGTTCAGCGCGTAGCTGTAGCGGTTCAGCGCTTGCGGGTTGCCCGGCCCCCACGGAGCCTTCGTTTGGCCCCGGTCGTGGCTGCTCAGTTGGAAATAGAAGCCGTTGCCCTGCGTGAATGCATTCTCATTGTTGAGCGCACTGACAAAGCCCGGCTCGTGGAAGTCCACCGTCAGCCCGCGTGTGGCCGCTTGGCTGTCCTGCCCGACGGTGCCGTAGCTCCCGGCCCCCCCCGTGCTGCCCGGCACGATATTATCCGCACTCATGAACCGGGCCACGCTGGGATCGTAGTAGCGCGCATGGTAGTAGAGCAACCCGGTATCGTCTTTGCGCTGCCCGGTGTAGTTCACCGTGGTCTGCGTGATGACGCTGCCGGGCCGTACCGCGCCCCACGGGTCGAACTTTTGCCGGCTGACCGCGTTGCCGGCCGGATCGGACGCGACCTCGCTGCTGCCCAGCGCATCCCCGAAGATAAAGGTGTTGCTGCCGTCGCTGCTGCGAACCTCGGCCAGTTGCCCGCTGAAGCTATACAGCACGCGCCAGCCCACCGTGACGCCGCCCTGTACGTCTACTTCCAGCACCCCGCCGATGTAATAGGTCGTCACGCCATTATGCAGGCGCATAATGCGCTCGCCGTCCGCGTCATAGTTATACGTCTCAGCGGCGGACCCGCCGTTGCCGGCGCTGGTCAGCATATTATCGGCATCCCAGCTGTAGGCATTGACCCCATCGCCCAGCGTGTTGCCGTTCATATCATAGGTATAGCTGCGGCCGTTGGCCTGCTTGACGGCGTGGGGACCGCCATTGTAGGGCGGGCGGGGCGCATAGCTATAATTGTGGCCGGTTTTGCTCAGGTTGCCCAGCGTGTCGTAATCGTAGTGTTCCTGGGCGGTGTTGTTGATATTCCAGTTGGTCAGCCGATTCTGGTCATCGTAGGCGAAGGTCTCGCTTTCGGCCGCCCCGCTACGGTTGTCAGTGCGGAGGATGACGTTGCCGGCCGCATCGTAGCCGTAGCTGCGGTTCAGCAAACTCGCCCCGGTCCCCGCCTGGATGCCGTCCAAGCGTTGCATGGGGCTGTTGTAGGTCCACTGCTGCAAGATATTTTGGTTTGCCGACCCGATGATCGGCTGGTTGAGCGCATTGTAGGACATATCATGCCTATAAGCACCAATGAAGTTGCTGATCGCCCAGGTCTGCCGCCAGCCGGCATCATAGGTCATGTCCACCGTTTCCCCGCCAGGATAGGTCAGCCGTTGCAGCCGGTCGGCACTGTCATAAGTATAGCCGATCGTGTTCGTGCCGGCCAAGCCGGGCAACTGATAGCTGGCTTGGCTCATGCGGCCCCGCACGTCATATTGCCAGGTGATCACCGACCCCGCCCGCGTCATCGAGGTGCGTTGCCCCTTGTTGCCCGTGCCCGCGTCATAGCCGTAAGTAGCCGCTTGGCCGTTGCCGGTCGGATAGGTCTTACCGGTCAGCCGATCCAGCGCATCATAGCTAAAGCTGACCTGTTGGCTGCGGGCATCGGTTTGCAGGGTCAGGTTGCCGTTTGGATCATAGCTGTAGGTCCAGTTGCCCATATCCGGGTCATGCATACTCGTCTTGCGCCCCAGCGAGTCGTAGCCCATCGTAGTCGGATTAGTTTGCGCGTCGGTCACTCCGGTCAATAAGTCGAGTGGACTATAGCTGTAGTTCGTCGTCGCATAGGTCAGGTAGCTGGGCGCACCCTGGCCCCCCGAGCCGGGTTCGCTCGCCGGTCCCGACCCCGCCGGAGCGTCGCCGGTGAACTCCATGACGCGCGTCATGCGCCCCAGCAGATCATAGTAGCGGCGCACTTTGTGGTGATTAGGATCTTCGACGGAGACTGCCGAACCAGTGGCATCCGCCGGAATCCAGTAGTAGGTGTTGGTCTGGCTGCCGTCGGGGCTCTGCACCTGGGTGGTGCGGCCCAGCGCATCATACTGGCTGGTGGTCCACAGGTTATCGGGGGGCACCGGAATATACTGGTAGAAGGTCGTCGTGGTATCGCCGTTCACCGACCGCGGCTGCGACTGCTGACGCACTTGGCCCAGGCCGTCATAGCCCTGATCCACCACGGTATTCTGCTGCCCGTCCACGGTTTCCACTTTGGTCTGGATCAGCCGCCCCAGGCCGTCATAGAACTTTTGCGTGGGCCGGATCAGATTCGCGTTATTCGCTTGCTCCAACTGCCATTGCACAAAGCGCACCGGGCGCTCATTGGTATGGTACTCCAGGCGCACCGTGGCGCTCTGATCGCCGGGTTTGGTCACGGTTTCCAGACGCGCAGCGGCATCGTAGCTAGCGTGGGTGATCTGGCTGTTGGTATCGGTGATCGTGGTGAGCAGCCCCATGCGCCAATCATAGTCGGCCTGCTGGCTCAACACGCCCGCGCCCACCGCCGGCGGGTCAATTTGCGTGGGGAACACCTGGAAGCGCCCATCGTAGGTGGTGGTGGTGGTGCGCGGGGTGCTGCCGTTGCCGGGGGCGCTCAACACCCACGAGCCATCGGCCTGGAGCACCCCGGTGCCGGCCTGCGGATAGGTGCTGCTGGTGGTCGGGTTCCCATAGGCATCATAGCCCGTGCTGGTGTCACTACCAATCAAGGTATAGCCGCTAATGCCGGCGGGTTGCACATTGCTGAATTTACGCGCCAGGGTCACTAAACCCCGCGCCCCTAGTGTATTCCAGGTGGGCGACCCATCATAGAGATAGAGGGTCACACTCTGAAAGTTGTTGCTGCCGCCCAGAATATACTCCCGATTGATCCGATCCACGATGTAATTCGCGGCTCCCCCCGGTGTCGCCATGTAGCGGTGGAAGGTCTGCCGTTGGAGGACACTATTGTTGTTGAGATCAGGGGCGTATTCATCCATGCGGGTCAGATTGCCGTATTGCGCTTGCCCCTGATCGGCGGGATCATAGGTATAGAGGGTGGTTTTGCTGCGGCTGCTCATACCCCCCAGGACCGGCTCTTTGTACCACGTCGTCGCCACCTGCCGGCTCTCATAGGTGAAGGAGCGCCACAGGCCGGTCAGCCGATCTGCCAGCAGGGTGGGGTAGGCGAAGGTCGCCGCATCCACCGTGAAGGTATGGGCCATCTCCGACAGTTTGAACCCCGAACTCAGCGGGCCGCTGTAGACTAAGGTATGGTACTCGCGTCCAGCCTCGATTTCGCTGTCACGCAACTTGATGAAACAAGGGTTCGTCAACATCGAGTCGCTGGTTAGCGGCTTACCGTCGCTGGCGGTCGGATAGTGGCACGTTGCATCGTTGAGCACATCGCCCTGCATGAACTCGTGCAGGGTCTGATTCAGGTTCGGATCGGTCTCGATCACGGCGGAGTGGCCGCGAAATTCGCTGTACGTCGGGTGGACTAAGCGCGGGCTAAAGCCGAGGTCGGGACCATGATAATAATTGTAGTAGAGGGTCGCGGAGTTCGGCCAGACATTCGGGCCTTGCGGCTTCCCACTATTGAGCACCTGCCCCAGACTGTTATAGGCCGGGTTACTATAGGTGTAGGTCCAGGGATAGGTGTGGCCCTGCCCGTCGCCCAGCGTTTTCTGCTGCACGCGCCGATTGTTGTTGAAGCGCCCGGCATTAAGATCACCGCCCAGTGTCGTCGCAATATTCGCGTAGTCGAACTGCACCGTGCCGCCCTGCCCGTTGTCGGCATTGGTGAGCCGGTTCCACGACCCGACCGGATTCCCGGTATTCGGCGTGACGGCGAAGACGGTGTTGTAGGTAAACTGGGTCGCGGGCAACGCACCTTGGTTCTTATCACGGGGCGTGATGGCCGTCAGGGTGAGCTTGGGGTTCCCGGTGGCGTGGCAGTTGAGGGTACAGTCCCAGCTATCGCTGCTCAGGCCATAGCTATAGGTCAGGTCGTACTGCCGCACTAATTGCCAGGCACTCGCCTGCCCGTCGTAGGGGAGGCTCGGATTGCTCTCGATCGCCACGTTATCCAACTGGTGCATTTGCACCGGCACCGGCTTGAGCTCCGTCTCCGGCTCCTCGATCAGGGTATCGGCACTGCGTTGACTGGCCTGGAAGCGCACCCGGTAGCGGTCGAGCGCGCCGGTCGCCGCATTACTGCCCCAGGTGACGCTGGTTAGCCACACATCGCTATCGAGTGTGCCCACCGCGCCGAAGCAAAGATCCGTGCGCGTCTTCGACGTGCGATTATAGTGGTAGGTCATGATGTTCCCACTGGGATCCACGACGGCGGAGAGCAACCATTTGTAGGTCTCGAAGTAGTTGTATGAGCAACTACCATCCACCTCATAGCCCTGCCAGCCCCACCACGCGTCTTCGCTGTAGTCATAGCGCGTGCCGTCTTTGGCCCAGATCTGCCACAGATAACGGTGGGCGGGGAGGCCGGGATAGGGGCCGCGATTGAGCTGGGGTCCGCCGCGTTTGTACGGGTCTGACAGGCCGAGATCGACGGCCCGCACGCGGATAAAGTTCTCGCTACGCGGGTGCCAGGCCCAGGCGGAGGGATCGGTCGGGTCCGCTGGATTGACTAGCGCGTCCCCTTGCACCAGATCAAATGACTCGCCGTTCAGTACCAATGTGTAGTAGCGGCTGTCGTCACTCGCCCCGGTGACTTTATTGAGCGCAATGGAGCCGGTGTCCAGACTCCAGCCCATCCCGGTCCACCCGGCCTGCTGTTTAATCCGCTTGCCCCCGGAGCCGTCGGTCGCCGCGCTGTTATAACTCAGTTGCAGCGCCGGCTTGAGACCCCCTGAACCGGCCGGCACGTCCAGCGGATAGCTGTAACTGGCGTTCCCGGTGTACAGGCCCACCTGCCAGCCTTGCATGGAGGGAATAAAGCTGCTGGACGGCGAGGAACCATCGCTGAGTTGAAAGCCGGTAAAGTGCGTGACCTGAGCACTGGCGCTATGGGTGAGGGGATCCACCGCAGTAGGTAGCGGCACCCACTGCCGGGTCGTATCATTAAACCAGAAAAGCGTCAAGTTGTCTTCTGTGAGCCCCAACGCGGTGAGTTGCTCCGGGGTATAGCCGACCTGGATGGTCAGCGGGGCGTTAAATTGGTGGACGGCCGCGGCGTTGACGTCCGTCGCGTTGAGAAAGAAGGTGCCGAGACCGCGCCGAAAGCCGGCAATGGGCGGCGGGAGGTTCGCGCCGCCGGTAATCGCGCGACTGTGCCGCAGGGTGAGTGCGCGACTGAAGCCCCCGGCGGGGAACTGAACATGGACCCGCCCATCGGCACTCTGCAGGGCAGCGGCCGCGCCCGGCGTAAAGCGGGTATTGGCGGGGGGATCGATCCGGGCGCGCACCACCGCGCCTCCCGTGCGCGTGGTGGGCAGCGGCAAGCCGGCGGCGGTCGCCTGGGGCTGTAGGACCAGCGCCTCCCCGGCGGGCATTTGCGGCAGCAGCAGGTGCGCCGTGACCGTGACGGCGCTGTGCGCGGCCAGGGTCGTCTGGGTCCAGCTCCAACCGCCGGCGGCTGGTACGGCCACGGCCCCGCTCGGCAACGGCAGGGTCAGGGTCAGATTCTGCGCGGGATCGGCGGCGCGGTTGGCGACAACCAACGTGACCGTGACCGCATCACCGACCGTCACGGGGTCCGGGTTGATGAGGACATCGAGCGTCAGGCTAGGCAAATGGCGATCCACTACCGGCGTGGGGGTAGGGGCCGGCGGGGACGCGGGCGGCACCAGATTGCCCGGCAGCGTAGCGGGAGTTTGCCAGTTGAACAGCCCATGGGCCGGAGGGACGGTCCAGGGGGAAACGGGCAGTCCCGCGGCCTGCGCCGGCGGCACCGCCGGCAGCCGCAACGGCAAGGTAGTCAAGAACATGAGCAGCAAGGTGAAGAACGAAAAGCGCCGTAGTTGCCGTCGCGTTGATCGCAAGGTGTAATCCCTTCGTTGGTGCAGAACGGGGCGCTGCCGCCAGTAGCGGAGGCCGCCCGATAAGTCAAACCCTTGCGACACCAGCAAACGATACCGCTAGATCACACAAGCGCACTACCAGTATAACAAATAGGTTCTTTGCGGAATAGTGTGGGGTTCTTTGCGGAATAGTGTGGACCCACGACGCTCAGGAAGGTCTCAGCTGCTGGGTCCACGCCCGACACACACTATCTATAGAACAAGTGGTCTATAGAAAGCCACGGAGAGCTGGAGCGACCACACTATTCCGCAAAGAACCAACAAATATTTGCCTCCAGTGCAAGGTGAATAAAAAAATGAATTATTAAAGCTACAAAAACATTTTCCACGCCTCGAATAATTATGGAGTGAGATCCCGTAGCAGTTGTCCGTACAGCGCCTACCACCAATGCCGGTACTTCACGCTGCGGGCGGTGCTGAACGCCTGGGCAGAGAGAACGCGAACACTGCGGTCGCTGATCCGCAGCGCAATCACGGCGAATGCGCGCTCATCGC
>JBBRPH010000133.1:0-7998 GCA_038228295.1 Chloroflexia bacterium
GCTGAGGGAGCGGGTGGAAACGCGCTTACAGCAGTTGCAGAGCGACACAGTGCGGCTGTTGCAGGTGATCGGGTCGCCGCTGGAAGCCTACCGGCACGTCCCTACGGCAGCCTAGTCTGATTCTTTTTCTGAATTACTATAGCTAGGGACTCAAAGTTGACCCACTTAGGACCATGACCCGCTTCCACCAACAGCTGATCCCGATTGCGCCGCAGATTTACAGCGTGCCGGGCTTGGGATTGGGCCGGGTCTATGTACTGGCCGATGCCGACGGACTGACGCTCGACCGGGCTTACCCTGGACTGCGCCACCTCCTGCGCCGGTTGGCTACAGTCAGCAACTCCTTGGGGGCGGTACGACGCATCCTCGTGATCCCCCGCCCATCCAGATCACGCCGGCGGTCTAGCCGCTGTGCAAGCCGCCACGGGCGCAATCGTGTACGCGGCAGCGGCGGATGGACCAGCGTTAGCGGGCCGGTGCCCAGTCGCCTACCGGTCGGAGGCGCTACTTACCCGCTGTGGCGCCGGCTCGGTTGGTCCTTACGCCTCCCGGCCGCACGGGTGAATACGGTGCTGGGAGAAGGAGACAGCGTGCCGGAGGTGCTGGATGGCCGGTGCGTGCTAGTGGGGCCCGGCCACACACCGAGCCATTTAGCGTTCTGGCAGCCCGATCGTGGGGTACTGTTCTGCGGGGATGTGCTCGTCAATGGGCGTAGGCTGCACTTGCCTTCACCGACCTGGACCGCCGATATGCGCGCCAACTGTTGGTCCCTCGCTCGCCTGGCCGACCTAGACGCACGCTTGGTTTGCACGGGGCATGGGCCACCGCTGGCTCGTGATGCTGCCCGCCGCGTGCGGGCACTAGCCACCTGGGCGCTACGCACCTCCTAGACCAACAGTAGCCACTGGATGGGCGCGCGGACTCAGGCTGGTCACACTACGGCTTGCAAACCCGCAGCGCGTGATCTGGATGGGCGGGGGAGCAGGGCTTCCATTCGGGGCAAGCCGCCGGCATTGTGCCGTGTGTACTAGGCGATCCATAAGCCAACCCTAGATAATTTAGGTTTCATGTCTAGCACATTGCACACTCTTCAGATTCTTCACTGGTCCCTCTCGGTCGGGGCTGCCTTGTACCGCTTGTTCTAGGCTGCATGGCAGCCCCGACTAGGCAATAATCCATGAGAAATCATCCGCGACGGCGGCGCGAGCAAAGCGTTTCCGGACCGCCTAGTGTTTCAGGCGCATATTGAAGCGCCGGCGCGCGTGGCGCGCGTGGTGCTGGAATACGGAGTGGAGAAGCAAACCTGCGGCACCGTAACCGGCAAAGCTTTTCCGCCTTTCACGGCCGGCCCGGCCGTGGATGTAAGCTGGACCTGGGAGATGCGGAAGTCCGGCTCCGAACCGCCCGGCGCGCACGTCTGGTATCGCTGGCACGTCACTGATGGGGCGGGCGCGGAGAGCGTTTCGGATCGCCAAACCGTGTTGTGGCTGGATAGCAGCCATACTTGGCAGAGCATCAGCCGCGATAAGCTAACCCTGCATTGGTATCAGGGATCGCAAGCGTTTGCTCAGGATTTGCTCGGCGCGGCGGTGGACTCACTGGCTTTGCTGGGCCGTACCACCGGGGTTGCGCCACAGCAGCCGATGGATCTGTATATCTACGACAGCACGGCGACAATGCGCGGCGCAGTATTGTACCAGCCCGGCTGGACCGGTGGCCTGGCCTTCCCCACCTCCGACATTGTGCTCATCGGCATCGGCCCGCAGCAAGTGGATTGGGGTAAGCGCACCGAGGCCCACGAACTGACCCACTTGCTGGTCGGTCAATTGGCTTTTTCCTGCCTCAGCACCATCCCGACTTGGCTGAACGAGGGCATCGCCGTGTATGGTGAGGGTGGGCCTGAACAGGCATCGCGGGATCAGCTTCGCAAGGCCATTGTCCAAGATAATTTACTGGCAGTGCGTGCGCTCAGCGGCGGTTTCTCCGAAGACCCGAATAAGGCCGACCTCTCCTACTCCGAGTCCTATAGCCTGGTCAACTACCTAGTCACACAAGCCGGTGCGGATCGTCTGGTCCATCTATTCGGCGATTTACGCGACGGCGCGACCATTGAAGTGGGGTTGCAAGAGACCTACAGCTACGGCCTGGACGGCTTGGAAGATCGCTGGCGAGTGGCGGTGGGCGCCAAAGCGCGCCGTGCCGCCGGCGTGGCGCCCACCGCCACCGTGGCGCCCACCGTCGTGCCCACTTACCCGCCCGTGAACGGGTTAGCAGGCGCATCTGCCCAGCCCCCAGTTTCCGACAGTGCCGCGCCCGCTGTTGCGGTGCCGTCCGCTACTGCGACCACCTTGCCGGCGCGTGCCGCCGCCTATCCGCTTGGTTCCGCCCGGCCTAACGGCGTATTGCTCGTGGCCGAAATCGCCGTCCTGCTGGTGCTGACCCTGGCCGGCGTGTTTGTCGTGCGCTGGATGGCTGTATGAAAAAGTCGCTATCCGCGTTGGCCGGTCTCCTGCTGCTGACCGGCTGCACCATGCCTTTTAGCAACGACGCACCCCCAACTCCGCCGGTCGTTGCTACCGCGACTCCTGTGGCGCAACGCACGGCAAGCCCGGCGGTAGCCGCCGGCACCGCGCAACCCGTGCCGGGCCGCTATGACAACGCTGACCTGGGAGTGGCCTTCAATTATCCCCCATTGTGGCAAACCAAACCTTCAAAAGACACAAGCAGCCTCCTGCTGTTGGTGGATTCCGCGCAGGGTCTTTACACCGATGCCTTTTATACGGCGATGCCGGTCAGTACTACGTTAGAAACGGCAGCCAAAGGGGTGGCGGAACACACGGTTAGCTCCACTACGAACCCCCAACTCCGCACCAGCCGGAGCCTGACGCTGGCCGACAGCCGCTCGGCCTGGATCAGTGAGTACGATACCACGCTGAAGAATGCGGGCGCGATCCGCGTGGTTATTGTTTCGGCGACGCGCGGCGCACAGTTGGTGACCCTAATGACCTATGGTGCGCCGCGTAGCGTAGAGACGGCGCGGGCGACGATTGACCAGATGAACAGTAGCCTAGCCCTGAGCGTGCCCCAGGCGTATGGCATCCCGCGAGATCAGGCGCTGTTCGAGGAAGGCGGCGAGTCGAACAATCCACGCGACTACGATCCGGCCACCGGCGGCCCCAACAACCTGCTCTATAGCGGCCTCGTTATGTTCAACCCACACTTGCAGATCGTGCCTGACCTCGCCCAAAGCTGGGATATTAATCCGGCCGGCACGGTCTATACCTTCCACTTGCATCCCACTGCCCGCTTCCATGACGGGCGGGCCGTCACTGCCTCCGACTTCATCTACTCGTGGGATCGGGCCGCCGATCCCACGACGGCTTCTAACACGGTGCTGACGTACCTGGGCGATATTGTGGGCCTGCGCGACCGGCGGGCGGGTAAAGCGGCGAGGATCCGCGGCCTCCTGGCGCTGGATGATCATACGCTCCAGGTGACGATTGACGCGCCCAAACCCTATTTTCTGATGAAGCTGGCCTACGGCATCAGCGTCGTCCTAGATCGCAGCAATGTTGCATCGGGGCCGGAATGGTATCGGCGGCCCAACGGCAGCGGCCCCTACCGACTGACCCGTTGGGAGCCGAACAAGGTGCAGATTTACGAGCGCAATGCGACGTTCTATGGCCCGCCGCCGGCGATCCGCTATGTGGTCAACCAGCTATATACCGGGGTGGGTATTCGTCTCTATGAGACCGACCAAGTAGACCTGACCGGCGTGAGCCGCGCGGATGTGGCCCGTATGCGTGATCCGGGCGAACCGCTGCACCGCGACCTGATCGAAGGGGTCAATATGTGTACCTCTTACATCAGCTTCGATGTGACCAAGCCGCCGTTTGATGATCTGCGGGTGCGCCAGGCGTTCGCCTTGGCGGTAGACAAAGACCGCTACCTGGATCTCACCTTGCATGGGGTGGGAATCGTGGCGCGTGGGCTGTACCCGCCGGCCTTGCCCGGTCATAACCCGGCCCTGCGCGGACTGGACTACAATCCGACGCTGGCTCAACAGCGCCTGGCTGAGTCGCGTTACGGTGGGGCTAAAGGGTTGCCGCCGATTGTGTTCACCGTTAGCGGCTTCGGCAGCGATGCCGCGCCCACTGTCGCCGCCCTAGTTGCGATGTGGCAGCAGACGCTTGGCGTGCCGGTCGCCGTGGAGAATCTGGAACCTGACCGCTACAGAGATGAGATCCATGCGGGGCAGCACGGCAATATCCTATTGAGTGGCTGGTGCGCCGACTACCCCGACCCGGAGAACTTTGCCGACGCCCTGTTTCACAGTGGGGCTGAGGAAAACGTAGGTGGCTACAGCAACCCGACGCTGGATCGGCTACTAGAGCAAGCCCGCGTAGAGCGCGATGTGCCGACGCGCATGGCCTTGTACGGTCAAGCCGAACAGACCCTGGTGGATGGATGCGCCCGCCGTCTTCCTCAACCACGGCCTGAGCGAAGTGCTGGTCAAACCCTACGTGCATGGCTATGTGCTGACCCCGATCACCATCCCGCTGCTGCGTTACCTGTCACTCGACCCGGCGCAGCGCTGAGCATGAAAGGCGACCTGTGACAAAACGCGGCCTGTTAGCCTTGTTTACGGCGTAGGGCTTAGAATCAGACTGCTAGAGATGCTTGAAAAAATATTGTTCACCTGCCCACCTAGCAGGGATAGCGTAAAGCATGCATAGCCTGCGCAGCCAAGCAGTAAAATCGCGATGCTTGCGCCGACGATGATCAAGATAGTGCGGGTGTTGCCGGCGGCCGGCGGTGGGGGCGGCATGGGCGGCATGGGCGGCGGTGCCCAGCCGCCGGGTGGCGGGGGCGCCGCGTTCCAATTGCCGGCCGGCGGTGGGGGCGGTGCCCAGCCGCCGGCCGGCGGGGGCGTTGCTCCACTCCAATTGCCGGGTGGAGGGGCGGGTGGCTGCAGCGGCTGATCGTGCGGTGGCTGCATTGTGGTCAGTCCTCTCTACTGCTGGTCTATGTGGTGGCTGCTTCCAACGCTTTGCGGTCGAAGTAAATCTTCTCGCCGGCGAATAGCTCGGCGGTGGGGTTCCAGGGGAAGTGGATCAGGATTTGCAGACGCACCGACCGACCGGTGGCCGGCATCCCAGCCCATTCGCCCAGGTGGGTGCCGGTCATGTCGGCCACCTCGAATACACCCTGCGGACCGATCACGATGTCGGTTAGGTCGAAATGCACATCGGGAAACGCGCCGAGGAACGTGGTGTAGAAGGTTCGTGCGCCGTCATGGCCTGTCCAACGCCGGCCGGTGGCTGGGATTTCGTAGACACAATCGGGCGCGAGCGTATCCATTAGTCCTTGTAAATCGCGTTTGTCTTCGGCGATCGAGTGACGGATCCAGAGACGGCGGATACGGGCGTGTAGGGCCGGGTCGGCCGGTCGGTTGAGCCGCTCCCGGATGGGAGCGGCGGGGGTCTCGGTCATGGGTCAGTCTCCTTTGCTCAAGTTGTTGTCATTATATACGATCCCGACGTGATACGAACTCCCCCAGGCATAAGAATCCTCTAAGTGTTCGCGTCCGCGTGGGGCTGCGCAGCGCGAACTCGGTCTTTCGGCGGTTGACACGCCGGCGGCCGGGTTGCTATAATGCGGCCAAAGCATAGTAGAACGACTGTGAACAGAACGAGTAGCCGTCAGAGCGGGAGTCCAGCGAGTCGGAGCGGTGGAAACCGGCCTCAGCGCAGGCGGCGAATGGATCTGGGAGTCGCGCACCAAACAGGCGAATGCCCTTGTAGAAGGTTGCTTGCCGCCTCAGTAGGCTGCGTCGGGATCTCCCCCGTTAGCGGGAGCGGGCACTGCGCCGGTAGGCGGTAGGTGCCTGCTGAGCGTCCACTGGGCTGCGGTTCGGCGGACGGAAGTAGGGTGGTATCACGAAGCCGTAATTGGCTCTCGTCCCTTAGAGAGGGGCGGGAGTTTTTTGTTGCCCGGCTAAGCCGGCGGAGAGAGGAATGGAGCGACGATGAAGAAACGCATCTTGACCGGCGACCGGCCCACTGGGCAATTACACCTGGGTCATTACGTCGGTTCGCTAGCTAATCGCGTGCGCTTGCAGCATGAGTATGAGACCTATATCCTGATCGCGGATGTGCAGGCGCTGACCGACAACTACGACAACCCGGAGAAGGTGCGCGCCAATGTGCGCGAACTAGCCCTGGACTACCTTGCCGTGGGCCTTGACCCCACCATTGCCACTATTGTTGTGCAGTCGCTGGTGCCGGAAATCGCCGAACTGACGGTATTTTACTCCAACCTGGTCACGGTGGCCCGGCTGGAGCGCAACCCAACGATCAAATCCGAACTGGTGTTGCGCGGCCTTGAGGATAACGTGACCTACGGCTTCTTGGGCTACCCGGTGTCGCAGGCTGCCGACATCACCTTTGTCAAAGCCCATCTAGTACCGGTAGGCGAGGACCAGGTGCCGCACGTCGAACTGACACGCGAGATCGTGGGCCGCTTTAATCGCACTTACGGCGAGGTGTTCCCGGAGCCGGAAGCGCTGGTCAGCACATTCGGTCGCCTGCCGGGCACCGATGGGCAGGGCAAGATGAGCAAAAGTCAGGGTAACGCCATCGCCCTGGCCGACGACGCGGAGACGGTGCGCAAGCGTATCATGGCGATGTATACCGATCCGACCCGCCTGCGCGCCACCGATCCCGGCCATGTGGCGGGCAACCCGGTCTTTGCCTATCACGATGCGTTCAACCCCGACACGGCGCGCGTCGAAGAGATGAAAGACCTCTACCGCAAGGGGGGTATCGGCGACGTGCAGGTGAAGCGCGAACTCGTCACCGCGCTCAACACCTTCCTGGACCCGATCCGTGAACGCCGCGCCGCAGCCGCAGCGGATATGGCCGCCGTAGACGAGATGTTGATCACAGGCACCCGTCGTGCGCGCGTTCTGGCCCGGGAAACCTTACGCGAAGTGCGTGACGCGATGCACATCAACTACTTTCCTGGGGTAGAAGTGTAGGGCGTGTGGCGCGTGGCGTATGAAACGTGCGCGGTGTGGTAAGGCGGGGCCACCCTGAACACGCCGCACGTTTCACGTTTTACGCCTTACGTTTCGTCCCGTTCGCCTGCCGCCGGCGCGCCGTCAGAACCGCGTCGGTGAGCGGCGGAGCGAGACGGGCTAGCCACTCGGCCAGGGTGAGTAGCGGATTAAGCCAGCCGGGGATGGTGATACGCCGTTGTGGCTGGGTGAACAGTTGCACAATCGCTTTGGCGGCTACCGGCGCGGGTACCGACATGGGCGGACTGGAGTTATCGGCGCCGCCCGACCGTTGGTAGAACTCGGTAGCAATCGGGCCCGGCTCCACCAGGCAGACGTGGACTCCTCGGGGGACCAATTCGCGGCGTAAGGCATCGGTCAGTCCAGCAACGGCCACTTTAGTCGGGCTGTAGTTGCCCCAACCGGGGATAGCGAACCGCCCGATCACCGAGCCGATGTTGATCACCGTGCCGTGTGTCGCTTCGAGGTGCGGCAGGGCCAGCCGCGTCAGCGTGACCAGCGCGGTAACATTGACATCCCATTGCCGGCGCAATGCGGCGGGGTCCGAATCGGCAAAATCGCGTTCTAGCGGCAGGCCCGCGTTATTCACTAGCACATCCAGCCGGCCATACGCGGCGACCGTAGCGGCAATCAGCCGCGCCTGATCGGCCGGGTCGGCCAAATCTGCGGCGACGGCCAGTGCTTGCCCCCCGCCGGCCTGGATACGGCGCACCAACTCGGCCAGTCGGTCGGCCCGCCGCGCCGCCACCACCACGCGCCAGCCCTGACGTGCTGCTCGCTGGGCCACCGCCCACCCCATGCCGCTCGACGCGCCGGTGATAATAGCTACCTTTTTCTCGTCCATCCCGCTATCCATGTTGCTGTTGCTCCCTCTATTGCGCTGCTAAACTCCTCCCTACCCAGGCAAGATCAGGGCCAAC
>JBBRPH010000134.1:0-7988 GCA_038228295.1 Chloroflexia bacterium
CGAACCGGGCAGTGAAACGTTGCAGCGCCGAGGGTACTGCCGCCTCAAGGCGGTGGGAGACTAGGCCGTCGCGGGTCTCTCTTTTTTGCTATATTCTGCGCCCCTACCGGCTTTGTGTCGGTGGGGGCGTTTTTATGAGGTGCCTTTCCGCCGCACAACCGCGCAACCCAGCCCCGGCACGCTCTTTTTGTACCCACCGGTCATCATATGCCGCCGGAGTTCGCCGGCTACTGGCAGATGCACGGCGGCTTGCCGGTCTACGGCTACCCGATCAGCGAAGCCTTTCAAGAGGTCAGTCCTACTGCCGGCAAGTCTTATCAGGTGCAGTATTTTGAGCGCAACCGGCTGGAATACCACCCGGAACTGCCGGATCCATACCGCGTGAGCTTAGGGTTGCTAGGCACCGAAACCCTGCGCGGCTACGGTCGGCTACCATGATTGCGGAGTGGGGAGCGCCAAGCATAAGAACCATGCCCTGTGAGCGACACTCACAGGGCATGGTTCTTAGTGTGAACAGAATTGCCGATCTATGGTATTATGGGGCAACGATCCAATAGAGGGAGCCTGCTATGACCATTGACCCAACCCCCAACCCCACCGCACCGGTGCGCTGCCGGGGCGTGCGTGGCGCAACCTTTGTGACCGAAGACATACCCACTACGATTTGGGAGGCCACACGCGAGTTGCTGGCGGCATTGGCCGCCGCCAATCGTATTGATACCGCCGATATCACCAGCATCTTTTTCACCACCACGCCCGACCTACGCTCGGCCTTCCCGGCGCGGGCGGCGCGGCAGTTGGGCTGGGTGGACGTGCCGCTGCTGGGAGCGACCGAGATGGACCATGTGGATGCACCCGGCAACTGTATCCGTGTCCTACTACACTGGAATACGGCGGTAGCACAAGATGAAGTTGTCCATGTCTACCTGCGCGGGGCGGATGTCATGCGATCAGGCGATCCGCCCAGCCACCTTAGCGCGGTGCCCTCGCCGGCAACGCAGAGCTGATCGCTAATGGACGAAACCCCCTGGCTGCGGGAAGCCACAGTCGCCGTTGTGGGCCTGGGACTGATGGGTGGATCGCTCGCGTTAGCCTTGCGCGGTACAGCCGACAACCCGCGCTGCTGCCGGCGCGTGATTGGTGTAGTGCGCCAAGTGGCCGGCCTACCCCTAGCTCAGGGCTATGTGGACATGGCGACAACTGAGCTAGACGCAGTAGCCGAAGCCGATATTGTTGTGCTGGCGACACCGGCACGTACGATTCTGCGCCTGTTACCGCAAGTAGCAGCCCTCATGCGACCCGGCGCTTTGCTGACCGATCTAGGCAGTAGCAAAGCAGCGATTGTCACTGTTATGTCAACTTTGCCGCATAGCATCCTGACCGTCGGCGGCCACCCGATGTGCGGCAAAGAGTCGGGCGGCTTGGCCGCAGCAGACCCGCGTTTGTACCGCAGTGCACCCTTCGTACTGTGTCCTGTGCCGAACCAACTCGACGCGGCGGTGGCACGGGCGACGGTATTGGCCCACACAGTGGGCGCACGACCCCACGTGCTGGATGCGGCCCGCCATGATCGAGCGGTGGCCGCGATCAGCCACCTACCCTATATCCTGGCGGTGACGACGGTGCTGGCGGCCGAAGCGCAAGCTGAGACGAGCGGCGATCTACTATGGCAATTAGCGGCAGGCGGCTTTCGCGATACCACACGTGTGGCCGGCGGTGAAGTTGCGATGTGGACGGATATTCTGCTGACAAACCGGACGGCAGTGCTGGCCCAGTTGGCGCAGGCGGGCGCGGCACTGGGCACACTCACCGCAGCGATCGAGCAAAGGGACGAAGGGGGGCTAACGGCCCTCTTAAGCACCGTGCAGAGACGGCGGCGCGGAATGTTTCAACCATTGGTAGAGGGGATGAGCGATGACTAACTGGGGCTTGATTGGCTTGGGCAAGATCGCAGAGACGCGTGTCATCCCGGCCTTCAGCCGGACTGTGGATGAACAATTGCTGACCGTAGCCGGGCGCGACGCGGAGCGCACCGCTGCTTACGCTGCCCGCCACGGAGTACATGGGGCTACCGTGGCCGAATTGCTGGCTGACCCGGCCATTGAGGCGGTCTATATCGCGGCGACCAACGACCTGCACGCGGAGTATACCCTGGCCGCCGCTGCCGCCGGCAAGCACATCTTGTGCGAAAAGCCGCTGGCGCGCACGCTGGAAGAAGGCGAAGCGATGGTGGCAGCGGCCCAAACGGCAGGCGTGTTGTTAGGCACTGCCTTTATGATGCGCTACCATCCGCTGCACACGCAAATTCGCGACCTCATTGCGGCGGGAGCCATCGGTACGCCGCTCCAGGCACGTGTGCAAAACGGTTTCGCGCTGCGCCTCGAACGCCAAACCTGGCGTATAGACCAAACCACAGCGGGCGGCGGCCCACTAATGGATGTAGGCAGCCATGCGCTTGATCTGCTCTGCTATGTGCTACGCACCGGCGTGCGCGAGGTGGGGGCGTTCGCCGCCCGGCAGACGCTACCGGGTAGCGCCGAGGATAGCGCGGTAGTCAATCTGGTGCTGCACAGCGGATTGCTGGCACAAATTAATGTCGCTTTTAACACGCCTTTCAACCGCACCAGCCTGGAAATCCACGGCAGCGCGGGCAGCATCGTCACCTACGGCACGCTGGGCCAGGTAGCCGAGGGCCGCGCCGAAATGCACAGTGCCGCCGGGGTGCAAGAACTAACCTACACGCCGTGCGACCTCTACCAGGCCGAGATCGAAGCCTTCGGTCGTGCCGTGCGGGATGCAATGCCGCCCGCGATCAGTGGCGATGTGGGGCTGGATAATCTGCGCGTGCTGCTGGGCGCGTACCGCTCGTCGCACTGGGGCGGCAGCGCCGTTCTCACCGCCGACCCCGATGTACCAGATGCGGAGACGGCCCGCTTACGACAGCTTTACGAGTGATGATGTGTTGCCGCCGTTATCGGGACCGCTAAAGGCAACGCCCGTTGCCGACAAAGCAACGGGCGCTAGTAATTCAACTCAGAACTCCATAACCGGCCCCTGACCATGCAGCGGGGCGACGCCGTTGGGAGCCGGCGCCGGTATCACGTGTGGGGCAGCTTCGCCGCCCGCCACAGCAGCGGGCATATCCGTGTCGGCGGGTGGGGTGCTGTCGCCGACGCCGGGGCGCTTGAAGATGAGGTAGCTGGTTTCAGCGGGCCAGAGCGGTTGCAGACCGACCATCTCCCAGCCTTCTGCACCCAGTGCGTTCATCACGCGGCGGGCAAAGCTGCTGCGGCGCTCCTCTTTAACAATAAACTGCTCATCGCCTTCCAACGAGGCCCGCCCGCGAAAATCCATGTAGACGACTTTGTATTCCCACGCACTCATGGACGCGATCCCTCTCCCGCATACGCCATGATCCGCTACATCCTGTACAATCACATTGCACGTCTCACGGTTCACGAGCCGCTTGCGCTGGAAATGGTGGTGCCCGGCGGACCCGCCCACATGGATCCGCCGGGCTATCTGCCCCTATTATGGCGGATTGCAGGCACAGCCGCCTCTGCGGGTGGCGGAGCAATTATCTCTGCCGTTTAGCAGAGGTAAGATATAGCGGCGCTGCCTGCTGCGCCCACTGGAGGTCAGAGCAAGCCGTACTGCCGCGCGGCAGCCACTGCGGCTCCCCGGCCCTGGCCCACGACGTGCAGCTTGGCGTAGAGATGTTCCAGGTGCGATTTGACCGTGCCTGCGCCCAGCCCCAAACGGGCGGCGATAGCTTTGGTGCCCAATCCTTCGGCCAACAGACGCAACACATCCTGCTCGCGTCCGGTCAGCGGCTCAATGGTGGGAGGGGGGGGTGTGGCGAGGCGCAAAAGGCGGGCCGTCAGCGCTGGCGGCAGCAGAGCTTCGCCGCGGGCGGCGGCTCGCACCGCCCGTATTAACTCCGGCCCCTCCGCACCTTTGGGCACATAGCCGTGTGCTCCTGCACGCACCGCATCCAGCAAGCGCCGGTCTTCGTCATACGTAGTCAACACCAGCGTTGCCGGCGCGGGGCCGGGGGGCGGAGCCGCCCGCAGGCGCTCTAATACGGCCACGCCGTCCATCTCGCCCAGTTGCAGATCAAGCAGGAGCACATCAGGTCGCAGCGCCGCTACTTCAGCCAGCGCCGCGCCGCCGTCGGCCGCTTCGCCCACTACCTCGATCTCCGGGTCGGCGGCCAGCAACTGGCGCAGCCCGGCGCGCGCTAGCGGATGATCATCGGCCACTACCACGCGCACACGGGCCGGCCGGCGCACGGCCGGCCGCTCCCCGCCGGCCGTTGCCGTAGCCGGACCACCATACGGCACCTCGATTTCAATCAACGTGCCGCGTCCCTGTCCAGCGGCGACGTGCAAGCGCCCCCCCAACAGACGTACTCGCTCCTGCATCGCCGTCAAGCCGTAGCCTACCCCCTCGTCACCACCGTTAGCGAAGGACGGTGTGCCGGTCCCCAACGCGGGAGCATCAGGATCGTCGTTATGTGCAGCTACACCGCCGGCCAGCGGATGGCGGCGGTTGAAGCCCTGCCCATCATCTTCCACCGTCAAGCAGACGCTGCGGCTGCCGCCGTCATATTCCAGCCGTACCTGCACTTGCCCCACCGTGGCGTGGTGACGCACCCAGGCCAACGCCTCTTGCGCGAGCCGCAGCAAGCCGTCTTCGATGGAGGGGGGCAGCGTTACAGCCGTGCCGCTCAGGCTAAACCCCCAGCGCAGCCCGGCCTGCCCGGCCAGACGCGCAGTTTCGGCGGCCAGCGCGCCTGCTAGGTCGCGGTCGGCCAGTGCAGGCGGGCGCAAACCCGCCACGGCACGCCCCGCCTCAGTCAGACTGTGGGCCACGCCGGCGCGCAAATGGGCCAGTGCGCTTGCGGCGCCATTGATGTCACCGGCCTGGAGCCGGGCCTGCGCCTGCGCCGCCACGGCGCCGATGCCGGCCAGACTGCGTAGCACAGTATCTTGCAGTTCGCGCGCTAGCCACAACCGCTCGGCGCGGACGGCACGGTCGAGTGCATCGGGCGGCAAGGGTAAGACTAAGCGTGTTTCTACGGATCGCGGTACTTCAAGGGGAGCCAGGCCGTCCCCGGAGGGGAGGATCGGTAGCACAGTCATAGGGGTTCCTCGTGCCCCGATCCAGCGATGAATCAGGGGCTAACTGTAGGCCGGGTGTCGTTAGGGAAAGTATACCAAAATCCGCCCCCTTTTCTCAAATCCAATTTAGCCGTGCTTTCGTCTTGCCGGTGGCTGTGAGCGGCGCCGCCGTCTTAGAAGCGATATAACGGAGCAGGCGTTTGACGGGCTTGGTACATTTGTGCTATACTCAGCACAAACGGACGGCGCCTATCCCTGATGGGAATAGATTATTGCAACGGGAGGCTTCTTCATAGACGCGACCACTCTCCGTGAGCGGATGCATGCACTCGGCGCTCGCCCCGCAGCGAGTAGCGAGCGCAGTGGCGAGCGGGCGGAATATGAGACGATACGGGACCCGGTCGACGCCGACACCGTTGCCACGTCTGTCGCCCAGCGCACGCCGCAGTCCGCCTTCCCAGAGGGGCACTGGGAGGAGACTCCGTATGGGCCGTGCTTCTGTGTCGAGGTGCGCTATTCGCTGGCCCATCAGCACGGCGTGGTGCCACTTGACCGGCTGCTGGGGCTACCCGCCGATACGCTGAGTCAGCTAGGCCGCAGCCCGCGCTTTGCCGGGTTGGACCGCCGCCGGTTGCTGTTTTTCGACACTGAAACCACTGGGCTGGCCGGTGGCACCGGCACCTATGTTTTTCTGGTCGGCCTGGGTTATTTCGACGGTGATGAGTTTGTGGTGCGTCAGCTATTGCTGCCTGAACTGGGCGCGGAACGGGCGCTGCTGCACTTGCTCAATCGGCACCTGGGCGAAAGCGGCTGTCTGGTCAGCTTTAATGGGCGTGCGTTTGATTGGCCGCTGATCGAAGCGCGCTTCACCCTCAGCCGGATGCGCCCAGCCCAAGCCGAACCGCTACACCTAGATCTACTGGCCCCGGCGCGCCGCGTCTGGAAAGACTGGCTACCCTCGTGCGCGCTGGGCCATCTGGAAGCCCACGCCTTGCGCTTCCGTCGGCGGGGCGATGTACCCGGCTGGCTGATTCCTACACTCTATTTTGAGTACCTGCGCGGCGGGCCGGCCCAGGCATTGCGCCCGGTGCTGGAGCATAACCGGCTGGATGTGCTAGCGCTGCTGGCGCTGGCCGGACACCTGGGCGGGCTGCTGCACGCGCCTGACGCCGCCGTGCTGGAATGTGCCGAATGCTATGGCCTGGGTCGCCTCTACGAAGACCTGGGCAACTACGAGGCGGCGGTGCAAATGTACAATCGGGCGCTGAAAGGCGTATTGAGCGCGACATTGCGGGCCGTCACCTTGCAACGGCTCACGGCGGCACACAAAAAACTGAGTCGCCACCACGAAGCTCTGCGGATCTGGGAAGAACTGATCGCCGCCGACACCACGCTGGTTTTCCCATACATCGAACTCGCTAAACACTACGAACACCACACCCGCGAATATGCCGAAGCCGCGGCGTTGGTCGAGCGCGCCTTAACCCTCTGCGCCGACCCGTGGGTGCGCCCCACCGTAACGCGCGGCATCCCCGCCGATCTTGAACGCCGCCGCGCCCGGTTAGCCGGCAAACTAGCGAAAACTGCCCCTCCTCAAGTCGGTTAGTACACTCACCACCCATTTGTGGTATAATAACCCACATCTGCGATAGTCCCGCTTCCTAATTTCTACTTGGCACTGGGGTTCTTTGTAATGCGCCATTGGCTTTTTCGCTGCCCACTGACCGATCCTGAAGAAGCACGCCGCTGGCGCTTCTTGAACGGCTTGCTCTTAGCTTTTTTGTTAGATATTATCGTGATTTCTATTCCTTATGGGGTGCTAAATCCTATCGAGGCGCAAGTCGTAATGCCGATCAGTGGTGTCATACTAGCCGGGCTATATGCCGTCAACCATCGAGGCGCTGTTAGGGGTGCAGCCGTGGGCGTACTCCTCTTTCTTTTTCTGATTCTCACGGCTATTCTAATTTTGGCCGATACGGACCTAATTAGCGCCGTTTTTATCACTGCCATGTTTAGCATCCCTATCACGCTGACTGGGGTGTTGCTATCCTGGCGCTTAGTGCCGCTAGCAACCGGCCTAAGCCTGCTGCTAGTGGGCTGGCTCTACACCAGTGGCAGTCGTACACTGTCCGCCTACATTGCCGATCACCCCGGCAGCCTGTACGGCATCCTGATCGGTATTACGGTCTTGCTCGGCATCATGGGCATATTGGCAACCCTGTCCAGCCGCCAGATCAGCCTCAGCTTCGCGCTGTTACGTTCCCGCAACAGCGCATTGGATAGCGCAAATCACGATCTACGCGCGCGCAGTGAGCACGAACACCAGTTGGGTGGGGACATCCATCAACTGGCCGGGCAGTTGCACGCCGTAACAATTCGCCAAGTGCAGGGCAACAACGTGCAGGCATACTCGATCAGCCAGGTTGTCAGCAGCGTTAGCGAACTCCATCAAGCCGCCGATCAGATCGCCCAATTGGCGCGCCAAGTATACCAAGCCGCTGCCCAGGCGCTTGCCAACGTCGAGCGCAGCCAAGAGTTGGTGCTACAGAGTCGCGCCGCGGTGGAACGCAACCAGGAGCAGGTAGCCGCCGTGATTGGGCACATGACCAAGCTCGGTACCGCCACCGCACGCATCACCAGCGCGGTGGCGGCGATCCGCGACTTGGCCGATGAAACGCATCTGCTGGCCTTGAACGCCGCCATCGAAGCGGCCGGAGCCGGCGCGCTAGGCCGGCGCTTCGGCGTGGTGGCCGATGAAGTGCAGAACCTGGCCGGCCGCTCCACGGTGATTGTGAACCACATTCAGAGCCTGATCGGGGAACTCCATACCGCCGGCGAGCAAACCCTGCTGGCCGGCCGGCACAG
>JBBRPH010000135.1:0-7832 GCA_038228295.1 Chloroflexia bacterium
GAGAAGTATTATTCTTCGCCGAGTTGGGTTGCTTCGTGGGTTACACAAGCTGCCGACTCTGCCCGCCAACCTACTGGATCAGGCGTATTCCAGACACAAACCGCTTACCGGGGAAAAGCCCGGTAAAAATGTCGTGACCCCTGATCCGCCCGCTCTGGCGGCCGATTGTCGTGGGCGAGGATACGCACGGTCAGCCCCGGCTCAACCGCATCAACTACGAGTTGTGCGTGCTGGAAACGCTGCGCGAGCAAATGCGCTGCAAGGAGATCTGGGTCGTCGGGGCTAATCGCTACCGCAACCCTGAAGAGGATTTACCGGGCGATTTCGAGGGGCAACGCCCCGCCTATTATGCGGCGCTGGGGCAGCCGCTCGACGTGGAAACCTTTATCCGCGACGTGCAAGCGCAGATGAGCCGGGAGTTGGCGGAGCTGGACCGCACGCTGCCCAAGAACGCGCAGGTCCGGCTGCTCAACAAAGGTGGCGGCTGGATCTCCGTTACGCCGCTCGAACCGCAGCCGGAACCTCGGCAGCTGGCCCATCTCAAGGGCGCAGTCTTCGCCCGCTGGCCGATGACGAACCTGCTGGATATCCTGAAAGAGGCTGATCTGCGCGTCGGTTTCACCGACCATTTCCATAGCGCCACGGGGCGGGAGCATCTCGATCGGGCGACGGTGCAGAAGCGCCTGTTGCTCTGCCTGTATGCGCTGGGCACCAATACTGGTCTCAAGCGCGTCAGCGCCGGTGACCACGGCGAAGCATATAAGGATCTACAGTATCTGCGCCGGCGCTATATCGACCGGGAGCAGTTGCGGGCGGCGAACGCGGCGATGGCGAACGCGATCTTTGCCACCCGCCTGCCGCAGATCTGGGGCGAGGGCACTACCGCCTGTGTCTCAGACTCCAAAAAGTTCGGTGCGTATGACCAGAATCTGCTGACCGAGTGGCACGTGCGCTATCGCGGACCGGGGATCATGGTCTATTGGTCGCTGGAGAAAAACGCGGTCTGCATCTACTCGCAGCTCAAAAGCTGCTCTTCGTCCGAGGTAGCAGCGATGCTGGAAGGATTGCTACGCCACTGCACGACGATGAATGCGGAGAAAAACTATGTGGACACGCACGGCCAGAGCGAGATCGGCTTTGCCTTCTGTAAATTATTGAACTTCGATCTCTTGCCGCGCCTGAAAGGCATCCACGCCCAGCGGTTGTACCGGCCGGAAACCGGCCACCCGGACGCGTACCCCAATCTGCAACTCATTCTCACCCGACCGATCAACTGGGATCTAATCCGCCAGCAGTACGATCAGATGGTGAAGTACGCGACAGCGTTGCGTCTAGGCACGGCGGAAACCGAGGCCATTCTGCAACGCTTCACGCGCAGCAATCTCCAGCATCCGACGTACCGGGCGCTGGCTGAACTGGGCAAGGCGGTCAAGACGATCTTCCTCTGCCGCTATTTACGCTCCGAAGCCTTGCGCCAGGAAATCCACGAGGGCTTGAACGTGGTGGAAAATTGGAACAGCGCCAATGGCTTCATTTTCTACGGCAAAGGCGGGGAACTGGCGACGAACAACCGTGCGGATCAGGAGTTGGGGCTGTTGGCGCTGCACTTGGTGCAGAATTGCCTCGTCTATATCAATACCCTAATGCTCCAGGAGGTGCTGCGGGAACCCGGCTGGCTGGATCGGATGAAAGCGGCGGATATGCGGGCGCTGACCCCGTTGATCTACAGCCATGTCAATCCATATGGGGTCTTCCGGCTCAATATGGCGGACCGGCTGCCGCTGCTCGATGTGGCGGCATGAGCACGCCCCGCACATCCGCGCGCAAAAAGGCACGCGAACTCGCCAAGTATCTACGTGGTGAACAGCCGGACTACAGCTATATGAAGGAGCTATTCCGCTACTTGCGCGCGGAGTTGGCGGTTGCGGTGCCGAAGGCGGTGCATAAACTGCCGGCGGTGCCCACAGAGGCCGAAATCCAACGGTATTACCAAGCCGTGTGGGCGGGGCAGAATCTGCAAGATGTGGTGCTGATTAAACTGCTGCTCTACACCGGCGTGCGCGTCGGCGAACTGGTGAAAATCGGGTTGGGCGATGTAGACGTGGGGCAGTGCCAGATCCGCATCAGCGACGGCAAGGGGCATAAGGATCGCCAAGTGCCCTTTCCGCCGGGCTTCAAGGAGGCGCTCAGTTTGCATCTACAGACGATGCACGGCAAGCAGGCGACCTATCTGTTTGAGTCGAGTTGGAAGCGCGGGTATAGCGAACGGGGAGTGCGTAAGATCTTGGCGCGTTATAGCCAGGCGGCGGGGTTGGCCGAACCAATTTCCCCGCATCAGTTGCGGCACTTCCTATTAACCTGGCTGAAGAAACAGGGCATTGACGATGCGCTGATCCAGCCCTATTCGGGCCACGACAGTCGGGAGTCCCTGGAAATCTATTCCCGCTTGGCCCTGAGCGCGGCCCAGCAAGAGTATAACGCCGTGATCAGCCGCTTCCCCGTATAGCAACCGCTTGGGTTTGCAGTTGAAACGCCGCCCACGGAGTATAACGCCGTGATCAGCCGCTTCCCCGTATAGCAACCCACTTAAGGGTCATTCCGGTAATGAGGCCAATCACCATACCGGCTAGAACGGTATCGAGTACGGCCTGCAAAATCCAGCCCACTCCGTGTAACTGCTCTACCGCCCAGTAGGTTAGCGCGCCGCCCACCCACGCGACCGCGCTTGCAGCAAGCCAAACAGAGGCATTGGCGAATGTGCCGCGTAACACGAGCCATTGGCAGCTACCGACCGCTACTCCCACGACGAGCCACGCGACCACACCAAACATGACTTCATCGGAATACATACTTACTGTTCCGAGCAGTATCTCATTTGGATCATGGGCGTTATGATAGAACACCGACGCGGCTGACGGCACCACGAAAAGGCTCACGGTGGTCCAACCGACGATCCAGCCCAACATGGTGGCAAATAGCCAACGGTAGGCTGGTACATTCAATGTACGTCGTAGCAGGAGCGCTTGCGTCCCCCCGCCTAGGGTTCCTACGAAGCCCGCACTGCCAATGGCACCGAGCATGGGGTTCCCGCCCAATAGGGAACCGGCCAGTGCGTAGGTGAAGGGATAGATCAGTAGCATGACAATGGTCGAAAGTAGCCAGAGGACGAGAGAGAAGCTTCTGGCTTGAGGTTGCTGCATCATCTCACTGCCATGCTTGCTGGAGAAACTGCCGCGTTTCATCCGCTAAATGCGTCATTGTATAAGTATGCCAGTCATTTCTGGGGCCAAGCGCCCAATCTTGTGGCTGAACGGGCTGTGGACCGTTTGGTCCGACATGATAGTGGGGGTCCAAAACCGTGGGAACTCCATGAAGCGGGCTACTGTTAACCCAGTCATTAGGGGTGTCGATGGAAACAATCTTGATATGGGTGTGGCTGCTCAACCAGCCACCAATCGCTTCATCACGCTCCGTTTGTGTGAAACGATTTGTGAATCCTTCCCAACCTGGCTGATGTGCTCCTAAAGGCCCATCAATTAATACAGCGCTCGTGATTCGTTGATCAAGCGTTACCGTACCGTGCATAGCGCGTACAAGATACGTCATGATAGCTCCGGCTCCGGCACTATGACCGAGCAGGTTAATATGACCCTCACCGATATTCCCTATACCGGCGAGTGTATCACGAATGTTATCAGCGCCTTCGGCTGCGCTTGGCGCATTGACGATGTGAACATGGGTCTGTGCCCAGGCTTCCCAGCTTACTTGATGAATGCTACCGGAACTCATTTCTTGCCATTGCCAATCGCCATCGATAAACAGTTGGTGAAGGTAATTCAAATATTCTCCCCAATCGGGGTGAGGGCCACAGCTTCCAGGGCCAACACAACCATTCACCAGGACATAATGATCCTGCGGCCCGTAGCCGCTCGGATCTATATATCGCAAGGGATTCCCGCGCGCGTATAGATAACGGTTGAGGTCACTGGACTTCTTCGGATCAGACGTTGTTGGATCGGCACTCACGAAGTAGCCCAAGACCGGGTCATAGAACCGTGCGCCATAATACATTAGCCCCGTGTCGCTGTCCAAGCGTTGGCCCGTGAAGCTGACCGAAGTCAGGCTGCCGCCCACCGTCCACTGGAAGGCGATTTCGCCATAGGGCTTGTGGTACTGGCGCTGGACGACATTCGGCGGGGTGGCGGTGTCCACCAGCAGCGTGGTGCTGCCCAGGTGATCGCCCACCAGCCGGTACTGCCCGTTGCCGTTCGGCCACCCGCTGCGACGCAAACCCACGGCTTTACCGCCGCAGCTGTAGTAGTTTGTCGATCCACTGCCCAGCTGCTCCTCATATATTCCCCCGATATAGAGCGTGCGGCGGGTGGTGCCGCCGGCGGTGACGCCGGTGAGCAGGCGTTGCCCGTTGGCATCGTAGATATATTGGCTGCTGGTAGAGCCGTCGCTGACACTGATTAGCCGGTCTTCGGGATCGAAGGTGCGGCTTTGCCCGGCGCTGGTACTCACTTGGCTGCCGTTGGCATCATAGGTGTAGTTGACACTGTTGTAACTGGTGGGCGCGTCGGGGTGGGCGGCGCTGTAGGTGTAGGAGCGCACCGTGCCGCCGACGGTGCGGCTGGTCATGCGGCCCAGCGTATCGAAGCTGTACGTTTCGCTGGCGAACAGGGTGCCGGTCGCCGTGGTGAGCCGATCCAGCCCATCATAGCTGAAGCTGTTGCTAAAGGTCGGGCTGTTGGGACCGCCCGCACTCTGGGCGACGGACGCGATGTTGCCGTTGGCGGTGTAGCCCAGCGTCTCGTTGAGGTGGGTGCCCGCCGCCGAGGTGACGGTGATGTTGGTCAGCACCCTCCGCTGCCTGCCAGCATCGCGGGCTACCCGGCCTACGCCCACTCCGCAGCAGCTAGCGCGGACGGGTAACCCACGCCGTTAAAATTTGCCAAGTGAAATCTCGATCTCCTCGAGATGCAACGTAATCCGTACTTGTCCGTCCTTCTGGAAGGTCGCGGTTGCGAGCAACTCATATGAAATAGTATCCGATGTATCGCCCCATACCGGACGGTCTGCCAGGAAAGTGAGACCCTCGCTGCGGCTGGCCCCCGCCCACGATCCGGGATTAGCAACGGGAACTCCCGGATAGGCAGACCAGCCTGGTTCCCGTTGGTACCAGCCATCCTCCGGCATGGCGTTCACATAGAACGTGGCAATCGCTTGCGGGCTCGCACTGCGGAGATAGGTGATCTCCGTGATCTGGACCGGCTTGTTTGTAATACCACTATGCTTCTCGACAGTGGAGTGGGTCACCCCCACCTGCTGGGCACCCGGATAGAGCGGGAGGTCCGCTGCGAGGTTCGGATACCGCCCATACTCCAGCTGGACCGCTGTTGCGGTCCCACCTAACGTGAATCCAAAGTCCACAGTTAAATACAGCTGCCAGCGGAGTTTGCCGGTGGGATCCGCCCAACTGTATAGATGGCGTGGGCTATTCCGCAGTTGCCACCCCTGCTGAGGCAGCCTCTGCTGATAAAACGCGGCCACTTTGTCCATGCGATCTGGCACCTGATAGGTAATGGAATTGCGCCAAAGACTCTTTGTGTGGGTAAAGGTAACCGTCGCATCGGGGTAGACCGGCACCTGCTCGATGTCGGGAAAGCCCGCAAGGGCCGGGGGCAGAACCTGCGGCAGGGCCAGTGCCCATTTTTCGGTGGCCTCGGTCCGGTTGCGTTCCAAGCTGATCGTGACGAAAGCCATGCTTATGAGCAGGACCGCGCCTGCTATGAGCCAGGGTAGCCGTTTCATGATCCCTCCTTATAAGGGTGTTCAGGTGTGAACAACTACAATCTACTCATACGCCATTATATCACTAATGGCGCGGATAAGGAGGAGCAGGAAGGCTGCCGGGATTCGTCGCGCAAGAAGCGCCGCCCGCAAATACGCATCGCGCATACAGCCTGTGTTGCGGTCCGGTTGTTGGATCATTCGAGCCATTTAAGTAAAAGGCATAGCCTGGATAGACCGACTCAGCGACGGTCTCCGCCCACTCCTCCTCCTGACCATCCTTACTACGCGTAGAAATGGGTAGTTCAGGCATACAGTAGGGGAACGAAGAACAGTAAGCCGCGCCAGTCTGTAGCCCTTTGCTATACTTATGTTCATGTCTAGCATCCATCAGATGGCCCAACTCATGGACGAACGCGTATTTGAACCACTTATTAAACTCACCGAGTGCCCCGCCCTCCTTGTTGTAGAGGTCTGCCATTGCTGTTGGGTTAATGGCTATAAACTGCCCGTTTCTAGCAGTACACATGGGGCCACACCCGTCCACAGTGATTCCGCTGGCATTACATATGGGGCCACACCCGCCCGCACTGTTTGACGCGTCTATGTTGATGAGATCGACGCTCTGACCTTCACCAATGCCCATTAGATCCCGGAAGCTTTGGAAATCGTAGCCCATCTTATGCGCATAGTGGAGGAGACCGTTGATGGCCTCAATCATCCAATTCAATTGATCGAGGGTCCAGTCGGCCGCATTCAGCTTAAAACCGAACTGCCGCAATGTTGTTGCCGCCTGCTCTTTCTCACAGTCGTTATTAGCGCATTGGGGGTCGTGGCCTGTTGGATCGATCGTATTAAGAGGATTATTGAGCACATACGCATAGCGATTGCGGCTCTGCGATGCACCTTTATCCACGCCGACAGTATCCGCGCTCACAAAATAGCCCAGCACCGGATCATAGAACCGTGCCCCATAATACATCAGGCCGGTGTCCGTGTCCAGGCGCTGGCCGGTGAAGCCGATGCTGGTCAGGCTGCCGCTCGTCGGTGTGGTCTGCCAGGCGATCTCGCCGTAGGGCTTGTGGTACTGGCGTTGCACCACGGTCGGCGGGGTGGCGGTGTCCACCAGCAGCGTGGTGCTGCCCAGGTGGTCGCCCACCAGCCGGTACTGCCCGTTGCCGCTCGGCCAGCCGCTGCGCCGCAACCCCACGCCCTTGCCGCCGAAGCTGTAGTAGTTGATCGACCCACTGCCCAGCTGCTCCTCGTAGATCCCCCCGATGTAGAGGGTGCGGCGGGTGGTGCCGCCGGCGGTGACGCTGGTGAGCAGGCGCTGCCCGTTGGCATCGTAGATATATGCGCTGACGCTGGTGCCGGCCTGCTCAACCGGCCTTCGGGGTCGAAGGTGCGGCTTTATCACTTCGTAAATACTGACATTACTCGTACATATACGGCTGTCTTAAACCGGGTCTTTGGCGTAGCTATTATTGTAACCGCAAACGCTGGCGCATTACTGGTTTGCGCCCATTCAAAATCAAGTCCATACGGCCTCGGCGTTCCAGTCTGAGTGATCTTCCAGCCTGCGGTAACAAGGGCCGATCTATAGAACGCGAGGATTGTCGGAGGATCATCGGTCGTATCGAAGGTGGTCTCTTGTTCCAGTGGAGAGGGCCCCAGCGGTTCGATTGTAACGGTGGTCGCCGCAGGATACAACGGCAGCGGTTGCGTAGGGCCTGCATCAACTGTAGGCAATACTGAACTACACGCAGTTAAACCCAATAGGACAAAGATACTAACCAGCAGTATAATTACGCAACGAAGCATCAATAAAATCCTTCAGTAGCATCCCTAGCGTAACTCAATGCTCGCACATCCTGTGGCGAGGTACGCCCTTATTGATACTAGAGCCTGTTATGCACTTTCAATTATACCCGACAGAAGACATTGAAGCCGTAAGATCACGAAATGACGAACCATAGATCAATCAGCATCCCTGATAAGTACTCATGAAGTGTGCTAAGAATGTTTGACAACAACCTAGC
>JBBRPH010000136.1:0-7489 GCA_038228295.1 Chloroflexia bacterium
AGCGCGGATCTGTATGTCTATTTCATCGGCCAGGGCGCGCACCTGCTGGCCGCCCAGGGGCGGCTGGCCTACATCATCAGCAATAGCTGGCTGCGGGCCAACTACGGCACGCCCCTGCGCCGCTTCCTGCGAACGGTAGTGACCCTGGAGGAAGTGGTGGACCTGGGCGATAATGGCGTGTTTGCCGATGCCCCGGATGTCTACCCGGCGCTGCTCCGTTTGCGCCAAGCGCCCCCCGCCCCGGACGGACAGGGCCAGGCCGCCGTATTCCGCCGCAACACCCTGGACCCCGCCCACTTTGCCGCGCAGGTGCAAGCGGGGCGCTTTACGCTGGCCGTCCATGATCAGTCCGACAGCGGCTGGCAGTTGAGCGGCAGCAGCGTGCGCGATCTGTTCGCGAAGATCATGGAGCAGGGTCGCCCCTTGGCGGATCTCGTCGCTGGGCAGATGTACCGTGGTCTGCTGACCGGCCTCAACGAGGCGTTCATCATTGACCAAGCCACCCGTGACCGCTTGGTGGCCGCCGATCCCCAGAGTACGGCGCTGCTGAAACCGATCTTGCGGGGCGAGGATTTGCGGCCCTGGTATCAGGAAAACGAGGGCCGTTGGCTGGTGCTGCTGCCGGCCGGTTGGACCGCCGCCACCTTTGGCACGGGGCTGGATGAGGTCACCGCTTGGCAGCAGTTCAGCGTTCGCTACCCGGCACTGGCGGCGTACCTCGCGCCCCATGCGGAGGCGGCGCGGCAGCGCCAGGACAAAGGCCAATACTGGTGGGAACTGCGGGCCTGCGACTATTACGCGGCCTTCGAGCAACCCAAGATTTTCTGGCCCGACATCGCCAAGTTCCCGCGCTTCTCCTACGACACAACCGGCTACTATCTGACTAATACGGGCTACATTCTGCCGACCGCAGAGGGCTGGCTGTTAGGCTACTTGGCCTCGCGTTGCGCGTGGTTTGCGCTCTCGCAGATCGCCGTGGGCCTGGGCGAACGGGCCGGATTACCCCGCTACCGACTGACCGACCAGTATATGCGCCAACTGCCGGTGCCGCACCCGGATGCACCCATTCAGGCCAAGCTGGCGGCGCTGGCGCAGGATCTGACGATGCAGGCCCGCGCCCGCTACCTCCTCCACCGCGACACCCAGCAGCGCATTTATGAGGATCTGGGCGGCAAGCAGCGGCCCTTGAATCAGAAGCTGACCGCGTGGTGGGATCTGGCCGATCTAGCAGCGTTGCGGGCGGAAGCGAAAAAAGCCTTGCGGTTCGATCTGCCCCTGGCGGACCGCACCGCCTGGGGCCAATATCTGACCGATCAGCAGGCTGAACACCGTCGGCTAACGGGTGAGATTGTGCGGCTGGAAACCGCCCTGAATGCTGCCGTCTACGGGCTGTTTGGCGTGACAACCGCCGAACAGGCCCTGATTGAGCAACAAACCCAGTACCGCTACGGAGAGGAATGATCATGCCCAACCCGCCCCCAGACCCCGCCCGTGCGCGGGTCGGGCTGGATCGCCCGACCAACATTGACCGCGAAATCCGGGGGGCCCAGGCCGACCTGCTCGGTTGGATGGTCCGCGCCACGCGTCTCGCCCAGTACCTGCTGTTCCAGGTGGAAACGCCGATTACGCTGGGCATCCAGGGCGACTGGGGCAGCGGCAAGTCGAGCTTTATCAATCTGGTGGAAACCGGGTTTGGGCAACTCCAAGCGCCACCGGCCACGGTGCCGGCGGATAGCCCGGCGGCGCAGTTGCACCATTACCAGGCGACCGTACCACCGATTATGGTGGCCGCCGACACCTACCCGCCCCTCCATGTCTATGTGCTACGCTTCGACTCGTGGGCCTTTGCCCAAAGTTCGCACCCCGCCGACGAGTTGTTCCCCGTGTACGTGGCGCGGGTGCTGGAAGCCTATCTCCAGGCCGAGAATCGGCTCCCCAACGGACCCAACATCGCCCACCGCTTTGCCACGGTGCTGAAAACCGGGCTGCGGATCGGGGCGGTGGGGCTGGCGGGGCGCATCGGCGGGGAGAGCGCCGGCCAAGCGGCAGCCGATGCGCTGACCACCCCCGCGCCGGAAGCCCTGGTAGACAACCTATCCGGCTTCAAGAGCGATTTCCAGCGCCTCGTCCACCTCCTGCTGGGCACCCGCCCGGAGGGCGACCGCTACAGCAACCGGCTAATTATCATCGTAGACGATCTAGACCGCATCGCGCCGATGACCGCCGTGGAGATCACGGAAAAGATCAAGGTGTTTCTGGATGTCAGTGGGGTGATCTTTATCCTCGCCGCCGACCTGAGCATCATCCAAGAGGGGCTGCGGCAGAAGTTCGGCACCCCGGATCTAGCCGCCGAGGGCAAGAACTACCTGGATAAGATCGTCAAGATCCAGTACAACGTGCCCCAGTTGCAGGCAGCGGACTTGGCGTACCTCGCCTTGCGCTATCCCACCTTCGCCGCCGCGTTTGGCTTGGTAGCGGGACGCGGGATGAACTGGGACGACCGCAGCGCCGAACCGCTCCGCAGCCTATTGGAGCAATTGATGGCGCATGACAGCTTCCGGCTGCTGCGCGCCTTCCCTAGCATCGGCAGCAACATCCGCAACAGCAAGCGGGTGCTGCTCAACTTCGAGTTCAGCACCTACTTGCTGGGTTCCAGCCGCGACCCCGACCTCGCGCTGCGGCTGCTGGCGGTGACCGTGCTGCACCAGTACCGGCACGCCCTGGCGCAAGACTTTTACCGCTGGCTGGCCCGCCCCGCCCATCCCGCCGGCTTACGCCTGGATGCCGAACAGCGCGCCGATCTATTGGCTGCGCTCGCGCCCCATGGGGACGAGGCCGTTGTCGCCTTTTTCGATGTGCTGCTGGCCCCGGCCTATACCGTAGCCGACTGGCTGGCCGCCTACACCGCCGCGCTCAACCCACTGGCGGAACCGATTACGTAACCAGTGGCGCGGCTCTGCACTTCTTTGGGTGCATATTGTAGGAGTGAAATATACCGCCTGCTACGCCTGCCGCTGGGACAATAACTGCGGAATCTTACACGAATATCGTACCCAAGATCGGGGCAAGGTGACGGAGATCGTCTGTCATGCTCAGGGAGCCGCCGCCTGTGTCTTCGCGGTCGCCAAATAACGCACCCGTGCGCTGCCGCCTGCTGCCGGCCATGCGCCGCTGGGAGCATCCGCTAGTCCTGCTGGGCTTCACGCTGCTGACGCTGCTCATGACGTGGCCGGAGGCGTTGTTGCTGGGGCGCGGCATCAACGCCTTCGGCGACGTGGTGCTGCAAATGACGGCCATGACCTGGGATGCCCACGCGCTGACGACCAATCCGCTGGGCCTGTTCGACGCGCCGTTCTTCTACCCCTACGCGCACAGCAACGCCTTCTCCGAGAGCCTGATCGGCGAGACGCTGGTGGCGCTGCCGCTGTTCTGGCTAACCGGCGGCGACCCCGGCCCCGCCCACAACTTCAACTTCCTGCTCTCCTTTGTCCTCACCGGCTACGGTACCTACCTGCTGACGCGCGACCTGACCGGCAATCACGTGGCGGCCTGGGCGGCGGGCATCGCCTACGCCTTCACCGGCTACCGCTTCGTGCAAAGCGGCCACCTGAACATCCTGGCGACCGCGTGGTTCCCGCTGACGCTGTGGGCTTTGCGCCGTGGGCTACGCGGCAATCACGGCGGCTATCTGGCGCTGGCGGCAGCCTTCGTGGTCTGTATGGGCCTCTTTAGCGTCTACCTCGTCTACTTCCTGGCCCTGCTCATCGCGCTCTACCTCGTCTGGTGGGCCGTTTGGGGTCGTCGGCAAGGGGCGCAATATACCGGAGAAGGCGCGTACCATGCGTTAAATGCGCCGACCACACTCCGCGCTCTACGGGGCACGCTGCCCGTCAAGCTGGTGCTGGCCGGGCTGGGCGCGGGGCTGGTCCTACTGCCGTTCTACCTGCCCTATCTCGCGGTGAACCGCGAACTAGGATTGGCGCGCTCGGCCTATGAGGTGCAGGGCTGGGCAGCCAAGCCGGGCTTCTTCCTCAACGTCCTGCCCACCAACTGGCTTTGGGCTACCCTGCTGCCCGACTTCATGGTAAGCAATCGCGGCGAACGCCAATTATTTCCCGGTGCGCTGATCACGGGACTGGCGCTACTGGGAGTTGGGGGCTGGGGGCGGGGGCTTGTGCTGCGGCGGCGTAAGATCGCGGTCCGGCCGGCTGCTGCTCCCCCGCCGGCGCAAAATACGCAGCACCCCCGCGCCGCCGCTTCCCGACCCGCCGCCCCACCCACCACCGACGAGCGCGGCTTCTATCTGCTGCTGGCCGCCGCCGCCGTGGTCCTGACGTTTGGCCTGCGCGTGCGCCTGCCGGGACAGAACTGGGATCTACCGCTGCCCTATACACTGCTGTATGACTGGGTGCCGGGCTTTACTGCGCTGCGGGTGCCGGTGCGCTTTGTCCTCCTGCTCGACCTGGCGCTGGCCGTGCTGGGCGGCTATGGGCTAACCCGGCTGTTGGCGTGGCGCGCGCTGCGCCGGCCGGCCGTGCTGCTGCTGCCGCTACTGCTGCTTGAATACGGCCAGGTGCGCGATTTGCGGAACAACCGCGCCATGCGCCCGCTCGACCCGCAGCCCTACACCTGGCTGGCGACTCATCCCGGCCCCACCGTCGAACTGCCGATGGGCGATAGCCTGTTCAGTGATGTCTGGTACACTTACTGGGCCACCTACGATTGGCAGCCGCTGGTCAGCGGGGCAGGCAGCTTTATGCCGCCGGGCACGGTCGAAGTGGCGCACGCGCTGGCCGCCTTTCCCGATCCGGCGAGCGTGGCCCTCTTGCAAGAGCTGGAAATCCGCCATGTCGTGATCCACCTGTCGCAATACCCGGCGGCGACGCGCCAGGCATTGACGGCGCGCCTGGCACGCACCCCTGCCTTGCACAAGGTGTTCACGGCGGGTGCGGACGAAGTATACGAAGTGGCCGCCGACCCATGGGCCGGTCGTATCGCGGCGGCGCTGCCGGCGGGCGGCTGGGTGTGGCTAGGGCGGGGGGCCGAGAACCGTGCCCCGGCGCTCGAAACGCTAGCCTATGGGCTGCAATACGGCCGCCTACCCGGCGCCGGCTTGCCGCCGGGCAGCGCCGTGGCGGGCGACCTGACGGTGGGCACGCGCCCGCTGCCGCCGCTGCCCTTTGGCCGCCCCGCTGACCTGACCCTGCTGCCGACCGGCGACCCGGCGGGGGCCGACGCGGCAACCGTCGGTAGGCCCGTCTACAGCAACGCCCTGGCGACGCTCTATCGCCGCGACCCCGCCCTGCGCCTGCGCTACGATCTGACCGCCCTGAACGCCCCCACCGCGCCGCACGGCCTGGCCGTGCCGCCGGCCGGCACGCATTTTGCGCCCGGCGGCGTAGTCGGCACGCCCTATCAGAGCGAGTTGCTGTTCGCGGCCTTTGCGCCCGCCACGGTGCAGGTGGGCGCGGCGCGCATTGAGCTACCGGCGGGCCTCAGCCGCTATCGCCTGCCCGTGCAGGCAGGCGATACTCCGCTCGCGCTGGACTTGCAGGCTAGCAGTGCGGGCGGGCCGCCGCTCCTGTTGCGCGCCGATGTGCGGGCGGCCGCCGCGCTCGCTCCCGCCGATCCACCCGCGCCCCTCACGCCGCTCACCCATACCCTCGTGCTGGATCTCGCCGCCGCTACCGCCGACAAGGCCGGGCTGATCACCACCGCCTGGCGCGTGGTGCCGCAATATCCAGGCAACGATCCGCTCACCCTCAGCCTGGATATTTACCAGAAGCCGTTCGGCACGCATCCCGACGGCCACCTGGGCACCTGGAGCCTGCCGCTGGCTGCCGGTGGGGAAGGGCGCAGCTACACCCTCACGCTCAATCCGGTCGCCAAAACCGCCGGCGCTACGCTGAACGGCGGCGGCACCGCAGTGTTCGCCTGGACCGGCCCGCCGCACTGGGGCGACTTCGCCGCCACGCTCAATCTCTACGCGGGCAGCCGCCTGTTGGAGCAGTTGCCGGTCTACGATTTCACGCTCGACGATGGGACCGGTGGGCTACTCGAATTCCTACCGGCGCCGGGTGCAGTCGTGGTCTTGCCGTTCGGCAAGTAGTACCGACCTATGGTATAATAGTCCCACGTCTACATATCCCGTATCTGTAAGCGAGGCCGATGTCTAACCCCACCGCCAATCCGACCGCGTTTGCTCTGCTCGATGTCCGCACGCCCTACGGACCCGGCGGCGGGCCGGGCTTGCCTGCCGATTATGTGCGCGCAGCACAGGGCGCGACCGCGCTGGCCTGCACCGACTACGGCTCGGTCGCGGCATGGCCGGGCTGGGCAGCGGCCTGCCACGCGGCGGATATACGTCCTATCTTCGGCTTGGCCTGCGACCTGACCGCCACCGGCGGCGATCCCTGGCCGCTTATCCTGTTAGCCGCGACCAGTGCGGGGCTGCGGCACCTCATTACTTTACATAATCGCCTTACGCGCACCAGCGATGGGCGCTGCCTGCTGGATGTGCCCACGTTGACCGCGCAGGCGGCGGGCCTCTGGCTGATCCTGGCTCCCGCCGGCGAGCAGGAGCCGACCCCGCTATTGGCACTACCGCCCGCTGAAGCCGTCGCTGCCGTCGCCCGGCTGCGCGCGGCCTTGCCGCACCCCGCCGCGCTGCTCTGCGGCCTGCCCACCGACCGCGCCGCACAAACCGCCGTCGCGGAGTTGGCCGCCGCGTGCGCGCTACCGCTCCTAGCCCTACCCGCCGTGCGCTATCCGCCGTCCTCCGCTGAACTGCGTGCCTACAGCGATCCTAGCGCGCCTACGGCGGTTAGCGCCGGACACAAAACGCCGCCTTCCGCCCTGGCCCTGGCGCTGGCGGTGGCCGAATCGTGTGAGGCGACATTGGCCGACCTGGGCGCGGGGGAGCTAGACGGCGCGGCGCATAAGGCCGCGTTGGACGCAGCCGTGGCAACGGCGCGCCCGACTGCTACGTGGGCCAGTGATCGGCTGATCGCGGCGGAAGTCGCGGCGCTGGCCGGCACGGGGTGGGCCGGCGGAGTCCTGGCCGCCACGCGCGTCGTGACGGCGGCCCAGCAGTTAGGGCTGCCGCTTGGCGCGCCGGCCGGCGTGATCGCGGAGGGGCAAGTGCCGGCCCTGCTGGGGCTGTGCCCCGTCTCGCCCTGGCCTGTGCCGCCGCGCTGGTCCCAGGCCGGCGCCGCCGACCCCGCCTGGACTCCCCTGCTGACGGTGCCGGCGGGCCGGCGTGCGGCACTCCTGGCCGGGTTGGCGGCGACCGCTGCCGGGTTGGTGCCGGTCCGCAGCGCGGTGCCGCGTGGCCCAGCGGCGGCGTTGGCCGGGGTGATCGGGCCGCTCGACCTACCCGCGCCGATCTGGGCGGCGTTGGAAGCGGCCCTATTAGAGGCGCAGTCCGCCGCGCGCACAGGGCGCTGGCGGGCCGCCTTGCCCGATCTACCGGCCGCCGCCGCCGCCGCGC
>JBBRPH010000137.1:0-7400 GCA_038228295.1 Chloroflexia bacterium
AATCGGCGGGTAGCGTATAATCAGTCTGATAGGTCATGGTCTGGCTCCTTGTAGGTGTGTGGAATACCTATAGGATACATCCTGACCTATTGGCTTGTCAGCCCGCCCGGCGGCTTTTACAGAATGGATTATACACCAGCGGGCCACAGTTTGGCGATCCAGGCGGCGAGCGCATTCGTCAAGCGGGCCGCAGCTCCCGCAGCGGCGATCTCATGCAGGTAGCGGTCGACATGGCGGTACCCCAATGCCGCGGTTCGCTGTAGAAGTAAGGCCAGGCAGGTGCCGGTGTAGCTACGCAGATCGCGGACCCGTCGCAAGCCGACCACCGGCAGAAACAGTAAGGTGCGCAGGGCGGCGTGCTGGGAAATTAACGATTGATGCGGCAGGCGTGTACGGGGTAACGTACCCTGCGAGATCGCAGTCTGCAATTGCGCTAACAGGCCGGTTTGCTGGGCGGCGGCTAATAACAGCAACGTGCCCGCGCCTTCCTGGTCACTCGTGCGGTTCACCGGAAGCGCGATCACTTTTTTTGGGGGCGCGGCGTGGATAGACCGAGTTGCGCCCGCAGCCGGTCGAGATGGCGGATCGTTAACTGCACGCCAAACTCCTGGCAGAGCGCGGCATGAATCATGGTACGGGTCGCTTCGGGATGGGTGGTGTAATAGGCGGTCAGCCACTCTTGGACAGGTCGAGGAGCCTTATACGCCTGGCCGCCCCGATGATCCTGGCGGGCCTCGGTGGGATTGAGATGCATACGCCGACGAAGATTATAGAAGGTGGCCCGGCATACCGGGGTTCCCCGGTATGGCACACAGCAGTCCACGACTGACCCAGTTCTAATGCCACAAATAGCTGTTCCCGTGCTGCCTGGCGGTCGTCCCGGTTCATCCTGCACCTCCCTGATCGGAACGCTATCTAGCGACTAACCCTTGAGTTTATCATCATATCCATAATTATGGGGTATGCGCAGTGATCGCTAGAGCATGAACGCAATTTCTCGGATGTGCTTGCAACCCCTAAAGCACACGCAGCACGGCAATCGGCACCCTATGGTAGTTGCAGCCCGTACACCGTGCCGCCTTCGGTTCCCAGGTACAGGTTCTTGCCGTCGGTAGCCGGCACGTTATAAAAATTGTCGTCAATGGGGACGGTCCAGGCGAAGGTTCCGTCGCTGCGGTCCACGGCGCGCAACTTCCAGTGCTGGATACCGTCTACGACATCGGCACTCGCGTAGCATAGATACTCCCCGAAGAGGGTCAGGCGGAGGGTCATATTATTCCCTCCCTGGATCTCCTGCTGCCAGCGGGGGTGGCCGGTGGCGGTGTCCAGGGCATACAGCGTGTCGGTATGGTTCTTGGGCGGGGGGCACGGGCCTTCAAAGCAGGAGCTGCGGCCTTCGTTTCCGACGATATAGACCGTATCGCCAGCGACCAGGGGGTCGGATAACCAGTCCCTGGGCGGGGCTGCCGTCCAGCGCCAGCGCTTCTGGCCTGTTTTTCCATCCAAGCTTACCAGTTGTTGCCGGTCCTGGCTGTATAACGCGCCGTCAAGAGCCACCAGCGAGAACCCCATATCCGCAGTCACCGCCCAGATCGCCTTGCCGGTTTTCGCATCCTGCGCATGAATCTGGAAATTCGACGGGTTGGGATTCGTATAGTCCAGCCCGCGGTACAGCAGCCCCTGCGCTACCCCGAACGTGGTGGTGGGCATTCCCCCGGATCCGTAATGGCCCGTCGTAGCCACCTGCCAAACCGGCTGGCCCGTCTTGCCGTCAAGGGCCACAATATGGCCGCCGTGGCCCGCGAACTCGCAACAGGACATGTCGGACCACCCGGTGCCGAAATAGACCAACCCCCCGGCCGCGACCGGGTTCGCCGCGTCTTCGCTGCGGTCGTGGGTGAGGTTGTGTTGCCAGCGGATCGTCCCGGTCTGGATATCCAGGGCGTAGGCGGTGACGGTGGAGATGCGGGTATCGATGTCATGCCAACTGGTCGCGCCGACATAGAGCAGCCCATCCGTCACGGCCGGCGAGGACACGAGATAGCCCGCGCCCGGCGCGGCGACCTGCCATTTCGTCTTGCCGGTGGTTGCGTCGAGAGCGGAGATCTGATAATTCGTCGTGACATAGACCACCCCGCCGGTCACAAGGGGGTTGGTCTCGACCTGGCCGGCGACCCGTGTCCATTTGAGGATGGGCGCAGATCGCAATACGCCAGCCGTACCACGGGGTAAGGGAGTGGGTATCGTTGCGTCGCCAGTATTACTGGTGCTGGCGGCGGGCGAGGAGATGGCTGTGCCACTGGGGAGAGGAAACGCGGGTGAAGATCCGGCCGTATCACACCCGCTTAAGAGCATGATGCCGCCCGCCAGGCAAGTCAGGAACCGGCGCTTTATCACCCTCCCACGCTTTGACATACTCCTCCTCCTTTGACCGCCACACATCTCCTACAAGTTTAGCACAAACGGGAGTCTAAATCTAGATAGCAAAGTGCGCAATGGAGTGATCTCCTGATAATAGTCGTATTGACCGGCCTTTCCGACGCCGGCGCGGGCGCATAGGTGCAGATAGCAGCAAGGGGTGAGGACGATGCAGGAGCAGGCATTGCGTAGCTTGATCGGGCGGGTGCGGTCAGTGAACGTGGGCCCGGTACGCTCGCTGGAGTGGCAGAGGCGGACGGTGACGACTGCCGTCTGGAAATCGCCGGTGGCCGGCCGCTTGGTGGTACGCGGCGTCAACCTAGCGGGGGACGATCAGGCCGATCGGCGCGTGCATGGGGGACCGGATAAGGCGGTATATACTTATGCCTGGGAAGATCTTCTCTGGTGGCAAGATCGCCTGGGCCACCCACTGGAACCGGGCACCTTCGGCGAAAACCTGACCCTTGAAGGCCTAGCCGTCACGACGGCGGTCATCGGTGAACAGTGGACGATTGGCTCTACCTTGCTGGAAGTGGCGCAACCCCGCTTGCCGTGCTGGAAACTCGGCTTACGCATGGGCGATCCCGACTTTCCCGACCAATTTACCGAGGCCGGCCGACCCGGAGCCTACCTGCGGATTCTGCGCGCGGGCGAGGTGGGTGCCGGCGATGATGTGCAGGTGGTTCATCGCCCCGCTCATGGCCTCACCATTGCGGAAGTGGCCGCAATCTACGGTGCGGGCGCGCCGGACGCGGCCCGGCTGCTGGTCGCGCCCGAATTACCCGTGCCTATTCGCCAATGGGCGGCCAAGCGCGCAACCGTGCGCTGACGGTCGGCACCTCCGGACCGCTTCCCCGAATGTGGGACCGAGCCAGGATCATGAGGTGAGGTTTGTTACATACGGCCACCTTCAACCCCGTAACCAAACAAGTAAGAAAGGAGCGGCAAATGAGGTCCGATAATTCGAACAGCGTCGTTGTTCTTCCTGAAGATACCGCGCTCATCGTGATAGACGTACAAAAAGGCCTGGATGAGCCGTACTGGGGCACGCGCAACAATCCTGCGGCGAAGCAGAACATTGCCCGCCTGCTTGCGGCCTGGCGGCAACGAGGCCTGCCGATCTATTACCTTCACCACCAGTCCAAGAATCCCAATTCACCCCTCCGCCCCCAGTATGTAGGCAATGAGATCAAAATATCGTGCAGCCGCAGGCAGGCGAACCGGTTCTACAGAAGACGGAAAACAGCGCCTTTATCGGAACGGATCTGGAAGAGCGGCTGCGCGCCGGCAATCAGCGCACCGTGGTGCTCACGGGGTTGGTGACCGATCACTGTGTGTCCACTACGGCGCGGATGGCCGCCAACTTGGGCTTTGACACCATTGTGGTCGCGGATGCCACCGCTACGTTTGATCGTTACAGCCCCATCACGTCTCGGCACTTCACCGCCGAAGAGATGCATGAAGCAGAGCTAACCTCCCTCAGCGGAGAGTTCCGCCCGCATTGTGGAAACTACAGCCCTCCTCAACGCCCTGGGAAGCGCGACGGAGGGCGAGCGTGTAAACCAGCGGCCCGACGCGCCCTAGTAAGCCCTTACGCGCACAGGCACAACACTGACGGAGCGTGCGGGGCACCTGATTGCAAATATGCACACCACGCCGTACCAGACCGGCGTGAGTCGCCATACGCTCCGCCGGCGCTTTGGCTAGCGCATGGCGTAGCTGGTACCGTTCCAGCGGCTCGCCCAGACTATGGGACGACGCGGACCGGGTCTAGGACCGACGGGAGCACGTCTCAGGGGCGCGCCTGGGGCGCCACTTGGAAAGCGGCCAGCACCTGGCGCGACTCATCGGTGATGGCCGCCAACTCATGGGCCACCTGGGCGGCCTGCCGGCTGCTATTAGCCGTCTGGCGGGTCACCTGGGCGATCTCGCGCATCGTAGTCACCACCTGCTCGCTGGCGGTGCGCTGCTGCTCCGTCGCCCGGCTGATCGCATTTGCCAATTGCGCGGTCCGCTCCACCATCCCAATGATGTTCTCGTTGGCATCTGCCGACTGGTGGGCCAGCGAGACGCCCTTCGCGGTCTCTTTGAGGCCGTCCTCGGTCGTCATGACCGCCGCGTTGGTTGCTGCCTGCACCTGGGCGATGACGATACGGATGTCGTGGGTGGCGGCGGCACTGCGCTGGGCCAACTTCTTGACCTCGGAAGCGACTACACTGAACCGCTCACCGATTTCGCCTCCGGCCCCCGCGCTCTCCACGGCCGCATTGAGGGCCAAGATATGGGTACGCCCGGCGATCTCGTCAATGACGTTGATGATCTCGCTGATGCGCTGGCTCTGGGCAGAGATGGCGAGGATACGGGTAGTGATATCGTCAACACGGGATCGGATCATAGTTATACCGATGATGGAATCGCGAACGGCTTCCTGGCTGCGGGCCGCAGAAAAGAGGGTCTGCTCGGCGGCGGCGGCCACAGATCCGGCGGCATCGGCGATCTGCATGGCGGTCTGGTTAAGCTGTTCGACGGTCGTGGTGACTTGGGTGATGGCCGCAGCCTGCTCACCGGCGCCGGAAGCTTGGTAAGTGGCGGCGGTGTTGATCTCCGCAGAAGAGGAGGAGATGCGCGCGGCGTCAGCCTGCATACGGGCGACGAGGGTGCCCAGGGTCTGTAGAGTGCGCAGGTATGCTTGCTCTAGCGTTACCACTTCGTCCGCCAGCCGCCGCTGCTGCCCCGGCCGTTGCAGGCCGGGCGGAGGGTTCAGATCGCCGGCGGCGAGCTTAGCCAGGTTGCCGCTGAGCCGGATGATCTGCCGGGCCAGCCCGTTTAACATCAGTGTGCTGAGTAAGATGCTGAAGACCACACCGATCCCCGCTAGCAGCAGGATGATCCACGGTGTCGTGGCCTGGATCGTCTGCACATCACGCTGTTGTTGCCGGGCATCGGCATCCATATCGGCCGCCAACCGGAGTGCTGCGGCGCTTAAGCTGTCCATCGGCCCGGCATAGTTCTGTGTCCAAGCCTTCTGAGCGGCGGTCGGATCGGTTTGCGCGACCGTGTTTACGTCAATAAGCTGGGGGTTAAGCGTGTCAAATTGCTGTTTGAGCGCCGCTAAGCGATCACGATAGATCACCTGCTGGACCAGGCTACCCGTTAACGCGTCCAGTTTAGCGCGCTGCACCTGGATGTTGACGTGCTGGATGATAAAAAAGTGGGGATTATAGTTGGGATCATTGAGGAGTTCAAAGGTCTGCTTCAGCAATTGGACATCAATGGCAAGGTGATTCACCTCGTCAACCGCTTCAGTGGTTTTTTGCAGGCTGTTAGTCGCCAACACAAGCTGCTGGATGACGCCCAGCGCGAGGACGGTAGTCAGCAGCATAGCAGCACAGGCGATCAGGGCGCCGCTCAACATACGCCAGAAGAGGCTACTGCGCCAGAGCGAAACGCGAGCCGAGGGCGGGTGCGATGGGGCCTGGCCGCGTGCCGGGGATATTCGGCTGTTCATAATTTCGATCCTTCCCCAGGCTCCCCCTGCGTGTAATGCGCCAATACCGTAATCGCTGTTGTCGGTAGGTTGCCCGCGTATCTGCTGCCGGTGCCGAGGTTAGGAACATCTGCACCGGGGGCCTGCTCGCTATCGAGCGTGTTGCTGAATGCCTCAGCGCCCCAGCGGAACACTCCTCCGCGATATCGCCGGATCGGCGTGTTCAGACCGCATCCGCCCTTACGCTCAGCGGTTGCACAGATCTATTGTAGCACATCCTGATTCGCCTCGGCGGGCCGGCCCGTTCTGTCCGCCTTGTTCCACAGCCGGCCGCTCGATCCGCGCGCTCGCCTACTTTCCGCTGTCCCATCGGGATGTCGCGGCCTATCTACTGGTCGCGGCTGCGCGCCCGCCGGCCGGGTGCTTGCCTTGTGGGTGAGGACCGGCCTATTGAGATCCGGCACATCGCAGACGGGATACTACTGCGGACGTTCCCGGCAGCCCAACTATCACATGGACCTTTGGCCCCGGCGCCCGACGGGCAAACATCCGTCAAGCTGGAGAACCTCATTTTTGCCCTAGATGGGCAGACACTGGCGGTGGCGGACCCTCACGGAGCGATCCACCTGCGGCGCGTATCTGACAGCACACTACAGGGCACCTTGCCCCACCCCACGCTGCAACCCATCCCGTATGCAACCTGCTCGCTTGGACGGGGTCAGGGCTGAATCGAGACGGCCCAAGCACAAGTGGCGGCCGCAGTCGCATCAAGCACGTAGGTACCTGCGGGAATATTGTGAACAACCACCGATCCATTTTGTGCGCCGGCGGCAGGCAAGCTCAAACTAAACAATTGGTGATAATTACTGCTGCTATCGGGATCATGGATAGACACGTCGAGGTGCCACGTCGGCAAATTCCAGCCCGGTCCCGTGGGGTGCGTTGTCCAGCTGACGTGGTAGGTGCCGCCGTCTAGCCGAAAAGGTAAGGCGCCTGAGGATGGGCCGGCCCCCGAAAAGGCCACTGTGGAGGTTGGGAACGCCGGCACCAGTGGGGGCACCATAGTCGCTGTGACCGGGCTGGTAAAGGCGCTGCCGGCCCCCTGAGAGGTCGGTGTCGCGGGGAGCGCTGAAAGGGGGGTCGGCGGAGCCGGGCCAGTATCACAGCCGGCCAGGATAAGCCCCAGGGCGAAGAGGGTGATCAATTTGCACATGAAACGATCCTCCTGTGAGATAGATGGGCGATACATGGGCTTAAACGCAGGTCCAGGGTATAGCCAAGCCCCGCATTAGCATATATCCAAGCCAGTGTCGTCCTCTGGAACTTGCCGGCGCGGCTGGAACCTGCCTAAGGCCATCAGCTACAAGTTAAGGATTGGGCCACCTTGTCAAGGGCGGCAGATAGGGCCATTTTGGTACAATATCCAGTATGACGACCTCTACTAAGATACCCGCGCGGGCCAAAAGCACCGTGCGCCATACCCGTGCGATCCAAT
>JBBRPH010000138.1:0-7229 GCA_038228295.1 Chloroflexia bacterium
AGGAAGAGCCGGTGCAAACCATGCGGGCGAGCCAAATGCCGGCAGTGCAGCGTGCAGCGGCGCCCGAAGAGGAAGAACCGGTGCAAACCATGCGGGCGAGCCAAATGCCGGCGGTGCAGCGTACAGCGGGGTCCGAGGAAGAAGAACCGGTGCAAACTATGCGGGCGAGCCAAATGCCGGCGGTGCAGCGTACAGCGGGGTCCGAGGAAGAAGAATCGGTGCAAACCATGCGGGCAAGCCAGATGCCGGCGGTGCAGCGTGCAGCGGCGCCCGAAGAGGAAGAGCCGGTGCAAACCATGCGGGCGAGCCAGATGCCGGCGGTGCAACGTGCGGCGGCGCCCGAAGAGGAAGAGCCGGTGCAGACGATGCGCGCGGGTAGTGCTGCGGTACAGCGTGAAGCAGCCCACGAAGAAGAGGAGCAAGCATAAAACCGGCGCGCTTGCCTAAAGCTCTGTTCGCCTGAGGCCGCATCTCTTACGTTTCACCTTTCATACTCAACGCCGTAAGGAGCCATTGATGTCCTACCGCGCTGCCCAACTCGATAGCGAAGAAGCCGGCCGCGCCCAGCAAGCCAAAACCGACCCGGCGGAGCGGCAGTATCAGGGTGGTCCCGCCGCTCTACCTGCTCATTCCCTACAGGCCGGACGCGGCAACGGACCGGTGCGCGCCGCCACGATTCAGGCGATGCAGCAAACCGTCGGCAACCGTGCCCTGCAACGCTTAGTGCAAGGGACGGGTGAAGCCCCCGCGCAGCAGACAGAACAGAGCGAGACGGCGGCGGAAACGGAAGCCCAGCACCGTGCGCCCGATCCGACGCTCTCGCCGGCTATGCGTGCTGTGCAGCTCGCCGCCCTCTCGCCCACCCAGCGCACTTCGTTTGACGATCAGGAAGTTACCATTGCGGGGGCGGGCAAAGCCGCCGATGAAACCAAGCTGCCGGAGAGTATTGAGCGCGCCAAGCAAGATGCCAAGCGCAAGCTGGTTGAGGCATTGGGTGCCGGATCCACGCCACAGGGTCGGCAGTTGTTGACCGAAGCGTTAGCCGGCATCCGCGAGTACTTCCGCAATTCGAACTTTGTATCGGTCGCGATCTGGACCCTGTATGGCGAAGGCCAGCCGGTGGGCTCGCTCGTGCCGAAGTTGGCCGGTATCCCTGAAGGGGCGGAGCTGCCCGGCACTGCTACGGCGGGGCAGAGCGCACCCCCGGTCGCGCCGATTGCTAAAGACGCGCCGGATAACCCTTTGAGTGGGGTCGTGAGTTTGCTGACCGACAAGGTGGAAACCGAGATCCGCGCCACGGTGCAGGCGGCTTGGAACTCGATGGGGTCGGCGCTGGCGGGCAACCCCGGCGTGGCCGAAGCCGTGACTAGCCTAGTAGACCGCTACATCAGCAACCCCACTCAAGATAGCTGGTGGCGGCCCGTGTTGCTTGATGCCGCCGCGCACTAGAGAGACGAGCGCGCCTGTTTTGATCCAGCACAAAGAAGCCCTCTGGCTGGCCTGTAAACCCAAAACCTGTTGCCACAGCGCCTTTGTCATCCCCAGCGGCCGGGATGTTTGGCGCATCAGCCGCACCCTCCAAGCACCGCCCTGGACTTTTCTGGTCTATTTTGCCAGCCCAATGCCGCGCCGCGATGCTTTCCTGCTCACTCCCGATGGGCCGACTTTCCGCCTAGCGCTTGCCAAAGGGGGCGGGCGGCGCAGCAAAACCGCGCCGCCCTGTATCTTCCTGCTCCGCACGCGCCAGGGTCATCACCGTTGTGGCCTGGGCGACGGGCGACCGGCGGTGTGTCGCAGCTTCCCGTCAGTGCTGGTGGACGGGGTATTGACCCTACAGGCCGATAGCGGCTGCACCTGTCGCCGCTGGGCGTTGCCCGATGTAGATATTGTCGAGGAGACGGTGCGTGTGCAAACCCAGCAAGCTGATGTAGCGGAATATTGCGCTGTAGTGGCGACGTGGAACGCCCGTGTCACTGCCGCGTCGCCGGAGACAGTGTTCACCTTTTTCGACTACTGCGAAGCATTGCTGGATGCCTATGACGCGCTAGACGTGGTGCCTGCCCCATGAGTGCGGTGCCGAGCAATCCCTGCGCGACTTGCGGCCTCTGCTGCCGCTCCTATATTGTGCCTGTCTGCGGCTATGATGTCTGGCTGATCAGTACGCACGAACACCTCAGCCCGGAGCAATACCTGATCCTTTGTCCGCAGGATCCGCCGGCGCTCGACGGTTTCCGCTTGGCCGCCGACGGCCCGGCATACGGTATGGCGCTTGATAAAAAAGGTCAATTCAAGGCCACTCAGCCCTGCGTGTTCCTGGTCCGCATGGCGGGCGGTCACGACCGCTGCGGTATTTATGACCACCGCCCGGTGGTCTGCCAGGGCTACCCCATGGCGATCTGGAGCGGGGTAGTCTTCAAGCGCGACGAATCGATGTGTCCGCCCAACTCCTGGCCGGCCGATGCGTCGTTGCGGCCCGGTTGGCGGGCGGCCTTGCGGCGCTTTTATATGTACATGGACATCTATATCCAGGTGGTTGCCCGCTGGAACGATCATATCGTCGCCCGGCCCGGCTACATCGTGCCCGCCCCCGCCTACTTCGACTACCTGTTGAACGTCTATGATCGCCTGGCCGGCCTGACGCAGCAATTCGGGGCGGCCCGCATGGCGCAAGTCGAAGCCGAGTGGCCCACCGTGCCGCGTCCCGAAACCGATTTGGTGACAGAGTACGAGCAAGGCGCCGACGTGGCTTGGCTCCAGTATCTGATGGAAGCGCGCACGATCATCAATAGTTTCTTTCCCCATATCCCCCTAGTTCCTACGTTGAGTTTGGCGCAAACTTATTAAGCTCTCGCAGCGGCCTCCCTAGGAGAATCCGGCAAGGCCGTCGGATTCCCTTGTGCCGTTCCCGCACTCCCCAGCCGGCTTCCGCATATAGTATAATAAAGCAACCAATCCCAGGCGAAAGGAATCTGTCTACGATGTCCGATCTGCTCTATCCGCCTGCGCCCCCGCTGGAGCGCCGTGTGCGTTCGGCCCCGTCCGTCACACTTTATACGCCCGACGGCACTGTGATCGGCCCGCCGCCGGCCGTGTCGCGCCCGACGATCAAAGAACTACCTAGCGACGACCGCCCGCGCGAGAAGTTGGAGCGCTTGGGGCCGGCGGCCCTCAGCGACGCCGAACTGCTGGCGATCTTGCTGCGCGTGGGGCGGCAGGGCGAGACGGTGGTCGAACAGGCAGCGCGCCTGCTGCGCGAGCATGGAGGGCTGACCGGCCTGAGCCGGGTGGCGTTTCCGGTGCTGGCCGAGGCGCACGGCCTGGGGCCGGCCAAAGTTTGCCAACTGAAAGCCGCGCTCGAACTGGGCCGCCGCTTACTATTAGCCGAACCGGGTGAGCAGTTGGTGGTTGACGGGCCGCAGAAAATCGGCGATCTATTGGTGCTGGAAATGCGCGCTTTCGAGCAAGAGGTGCTGCGTGTCGTTGTCCTCAACACTAAGCACCAGATCCTCAAGATGGTGGATGTACATCGCGGCAGCGTCAACAGCAGCCTGGTGCGCGTGGCCGAGGTGTTCCGCGAAGCGATCCGGCTTAACGGCACGGCGGTCGTTGTTGCCCACAACCACCCCAGCGGCGATCCTACGCCTTCATCGCAAGATGTGGAGGTGACGCGGCAGATCGTGGCGGCAGGCAAACTACTGGATGTCGAAGTCCTGGATCATCTGGTTGTCGGCGACCATTGGCTTAGTATGCGCGGCCAGGGTTTAGGCTTCAGCGGCTAGGTTGCCCGGCACGAGGGAAAGGATCAGTCCATGGTAGCACACGCGGGATTGGCTGTGGCGAACCCGACCCTGGCCCCCACCTGGGGGCGTAGCTTCAGCGAAGATTGGATCGCCGGCCAGCGCGCACTGGGCGTATCCGATCTGGGTCGCGCCTTCCGCCCGATCAAACGGCTGTCGGTAATTAATAGTTTGATGGGCCTCAGCAATTGGGCTATTCTGGCGCTGGATCCGGCGCATCAGGGTGCGCTACATCTGGTGGTATTGGGCATACTCACCGCGATCTACGCATTCATTCCCTGGCTCTGGCTTGATCCCTATCATCCCATCCGTCGGCGGGCCGTCAGCCTGTTCAGCTTGAGCTTGACCACCGCGTTGCTAGTGACGCTGGGCGGCGGGGGTGGACTGGATACGGTTCTTTACTACCCGCTGATGAGTATGGCCTTCTTTTTCTTGCCGCGGCCGGCGGCACTGGGCCTCTGTGGGACATTACTGGCCCTGCTGATGGGGCAGGGGCTGCTAGGCTTGCCCCACGCCGGCTTGGAAACGATCCTGCCGATCCTGGTGGGGCAGGTGGCGATTTCAGGCTTTGTGGTCGGGATGAGTCTGGTGGCGATTAACGGCCTGCGTCAGCAATTGAAGTCGCAGGTGTTGAGCCGCGAGCTGGCCGAGGCTCATGCCCGCATTGACGCGGATTATGCCCGCCTGACCGCCGAACTCGAACTAGCTCAGCAGGTACAGGCGCAGTTGATCCCCACCGGCCTGCACACGTTGCCCGGCCTGCGCTTCTACAGCGTTTATGAGCCGGTGGGTGAAGTCGGCGGCGATTACTTCGACTGCTTGCCGGCGGTGGATAGCAACAGCGGTCCGCTATTGCTGATGGGCGATGTGACCGGCAAGGGCGCGGCTGCCGCGCTGTTGATGGCGGCGGTTAAAAGCGTGGCGATGGGTGCGGGTGCCGCCGGCGACCAACCCGACCCGGCAGCCCTGCTCGCGACGCTTAACGGCACGTTACGTGGCCTGAGCCGTCAACTGATGACGCTGTATGTGCTGGCTTTCGCCGGCGACGGCACGCGCGTGACCCTCGCTAACGCCGGCCACCTGTTCCCCTACCGGCTACGGGCCGGCGGGTCGCCGCAGCCGCTTGACGGAGCGACGGGCTTGCCGCTGGGCGCCTTGCCTATGCCGGGCTATCGCGCCGTGGCCCTGGCGGTACAGCCGGGCGACCGCTTTGTGCTACACACCGACGGCATCGTGGAGGCCGCTGCGCCCGATGGTACGTTGTTCGGATTTGAGCAGCTTGAAGCGTTACTAACCGCGCAGGGCCGCCGGCCCGCGCCCGATCTGGCGGCGGCGATCTTGACTGCCGTGCGCGACTGGCGCGGTTCCGCCCCACCCACCGACGATCTCACGCTGGTGATCGTGGATGTGGATGCTCCGCCGCCCACCGTTAGTGTTAGCCCAGAGTCCCCGGCCCATAGATAGGCTATAATGGGCCAGTGGCTACCGATTAAGTAGGAGAAGACACGAATGATAACCGCATTGGTGATGATTAACGCAGCCCGTCATACGGTGCCGGAGACGGCCCAGGCATTGCTCCGCATCGAAGGAGTGCGTGAGGTCTACTCCGTCACCGGCGAATACGACCTGGTGGCGATAGTCAGCACGCCGGTGTATGAAGAACTAGCCGAATTGGTCACCAGCCGCATCACTGCGGTTCGCACCATCACCGGTACGCACACCCTGATGGCCTTTCAGTGCTATTCTAACAACGACATGGAACGGATGTGGGACATCGGCACAGAGGAAGCGGAAGCGCCCGCCTTTTAGCTGCCGCAGTCTAGCGATAGTTGGCCGGGTTGACCGGCACATCGTTGTGGCGAATTTCGTAGTGGATATGGGGGCCGGTGGACATGCCGGTGCTGCCGGAGTAGGAGACCACCTGCCCGCGTTCCACCCAGTCGCCTACCGTGACCAGCAAACGCGAGTTATGACCGTAGAGCGTCACCCAACCCGCGCCGTGGTTGAGGATCACCACGCGCCCATAGACATCCGACCAGCCGGCCATGATAACGCGCCCGGCCTGCGTCGCCTGCACCGGTGTGCCGGTGGGGGCCACGATGTCCAAGCCTTTGTGATAGCCGCCTTTACCGGCCACGAACGGGCTAATGCGATAGCCGAAAGGCGAGCTAATCGGGCCGTAAAACGGGTAGCCTTTGGGCAGGTGCGAGATCGCTAGCGTAGGCGCTTTTGGGGGGGAGGCGGGCGGCCTAGTGCTGCCGCCACCGCCGCCTTTGTCTGTGCTGGTATCCGGCGGCGGTGGCGCCGGTTCGCTACTTGCAGTGTCCACCGCCAAGTTCGTGGTGGTATCTTCGTCGCTCAGTTGTGCCCATTCACGCAGGCGCTGGGTGGCGACATCGGTCAGCCCATCCTCAATTTGCTCATGCACATCCAAGCTGTGACGCAGGTCGGCAATCTGGGCGCGAAAGCCGTCCAGAAAATCGGCTCCGCCCGGCGGTGTGGGTGCGGCGGTGCTGGTTACGCCGCCCAACGCCAGTAGCGGCCCGGTTTCGCCGCCCATGCCGGCCGGCAGTTGCCCGTTAGGGCCGGCGGTCGGGAGCGGGGTGGGGGTCGCGGGGCCGGCGGAGGGGGCGCTGTCAGCAGTGATCAGCCCCAGCGCATCGCGCAGTTCGGCATTATGGGCGTCAAGGCGCGCCAACCGGTCGCGGAGGTCGTTTAATTCACGGCTGACACTGGTCATGTCCTGGGTGCTGGACTGAAGTTGCTGATCCTGGCCGGCCAATTTCTGCTGTTGCAGCCGTAAGGTGCGACTGAGTTCGCTTTGGTAGCCCTGTGCCTGTTGTTCGCCTGCCCGCAAAGCGGCGATCTCGGCGGTCAGAGCATCGGCGCGCTGCCGCTGCTGCGACCACGCACTCGTTAACCCCGCTATGCCGATTAGCGCAGCCAGTAGCGCGATGATCCACGGTAGGCGGGCGTGTTGTGCGGAGTGCGCGGCGTGGGATTGCTGCGCGGTGCGGCTCTGTGGCGCGCTGTCGGCTAAGGCTGCGCTAAGGACCGGGGCGTGGTCGGTCGCAGGGCGGCGGGCGAAGCGGGCATAGCGGGCCGCTCGATCCAGCGCAGCTTGTGGGGCCGGGTCGGTTCCCAATGTCGAACCGGCCGCGCCGACAAGCTGGCCGTCCGCTGCCTGCGGCGTATATGCTTCGCGTTGTGTGGCGTGTTGTTGAGTAGGACTCATTATTATGTCACGCTCCACCGTCATAGTAGCACACCGACTCGCGGATGTCAATAGGCCGGCGCACTTGCTATGTGTGGAGACCGCACGACTATCGGGTTGCACCAAGCGGCTAAAGCTGCCGCAACCGGAACGAAGCCCGCCTGCGCGAACTGAGATCTATGGGATCAGTGGAGGTATGATGTGCCTCTTCCTAATCA
>JBBRPH010000139.1:0-7150 GCA_038228295.1 Chloroflexia bacterium
GCTTGCTGAAGGGGGCGCGGGTGGGGGACGCGCTGCGGGCAGGGTACGCGGCGGTGGGGGGCCGCGGCGATGTGGTGGCGCAGTTCGGGCTGATCGGCGACCCGGCCTTGCAGCTTGACCTCGGCCACTAACCGCCCGCCTCTCCCTTTCCTATAGAGAAGAGGGGAGGACCGGTCGGTCACGTCGGGAGGCTAGGCGCGGCGCTTCCAGCGGTCGCGTGATGCCCGCTGCGGAAAAGAGAGCGGTGTGGGCGCGGCGGGTGCAGGCAGCCGGCGTGTCCAGGTGGCAGCCGGCGCAGGGCTGGTGGGAATATAAAACGTGATGGTGGTGCCCTGACCGGGTGTGCTGGCGGCGTGGATACCGCCGCCGTGCGCTTCCACAATGCGCCGGGTAATCGCCAAGCCGAGGCCCGTGCCGCCTGTCCGCACCCGCGCCTGATCGGCTCGCCAGAAGCGGTCGAAAATGTGCGGCAGGTCGGCGGGCGTGATGCCTTGCCCCGTATCGGCGACAACAAAACAAATCCCGTTCAGGCCGGGGGTTGGTTCGCGCCCGGCACGCAAGGTGACGGTGCCCGCAGGCGGCGTGTAGTGCAGCGCGTTGCTCACTAAGTTGCCCAGCACTTGCGCGAGGCGTTGCGGGTCGGCGGTGATTTCCGGCAAGGCTTCCGCTAGGTCCACGTGCAGCGTTATACCGGCGGCAGCAGCCTGTTGGGCAAACGAATCCGCCGCATCGCGCAGCAAGTCGGCCGGGTCCAGTGGCTCCGGGTAGAGTGGTAGTTGTCCGGCATCGGCCAGCGCCAGCAGGCGCAGATCCTCGATCATGCGCTCCAGCAGCGCTGTTTCGTCCAGCAAGAGGGCCACCTGATCCGGTTCGGCTTTATATACGCCGTCTTGAATGCCTTCGAGGCGGGCGCGGATGATCGCTAGCGGCGTGCGTAGCTCATGAGCCACATCAGCGGTGAGTTGGCGGCGTTGTGCGTCGGCTGCGCCCAGCGCGGCGGCCATGCGGTTGAACGCGGCGGCCAGCCCATCCACCTCACGCACCGCCGAGCCGGGCACGCGCACCGCTAGATCGCCCTCCGCTAACTGCCCCGCCGCCTGCGTCAATTGGCTCAGAGGCCGGCTGATGCGCCGCGCAAACGAGGCGGCCAACCCGATCAGCACTGCCGCCAGCGCCAGCCCCGCGCTGACCAACCCACGCAACAGATCACCACGATTGGCTTGATTGGGTATCGTGGGCGGCGCATCATAAGGGGGTGCATCCAGCGTAATGAGCAGGATGCCGTCTCGCCCCTTTTCGCCCACCACAAGGGCATTGGCCTGCTGCGTTAGCGCGGCGGCTAATGGTGTGCCAAGCGCTAGATCGGTGCGGGTTGTGGTAATGACCTGGTTTTTCCCATTGAGCAGCGTATAGGTGCGCCCCGCTTCGCCCAGTGCCGCTAACCGTTCAGTCACGCTCGGATCGGTAGTTACACCCTGCCAAGTGCGCTTTTGCCCATAGTAACGGCTCAATGCGCTTTCAGCGCTGAACTCCATGCCCTGGCGGTAAGTATCAATCGCGGTTTGCGAGGAGAAGCGGCCGGACGTGCCCACTGCCAGCGCGAAAAAACTACCCATACCGCCCACGCCCAGCACGATCATCAGGACAAAGGCCAACAGCATTAACCCGAACAAGCCGCGTGGCTGCCGCACCCGCCGCCTCATAGCGCCGGCTCGCTTTCGTCGGCCACGTCGGCTGGGTCAGCGAACTTGTAACCGACCCCGTAGACCATCAGGATATAGCGTGGCGTGCGCGGGTCTGATTCGATTTTGCGACGCAGGTTTTTGATGTGGACATCCACTGTGCGGTCGTAGCCTTCATAGCTGTCTGTATACACCTGCTCCACCAATTGGGCGCGGGTGAAAGCGCGCCCCGGTTCTCGGGCCAGCGCCGCCAGCAGATCAAACTCAGTGGTTGTCAGGTCCACAGCTCGCCCGTCGCGCTCAACACTGCGCCGTTCCAGGTCCAACGTCAGTCCACCGACGCGCAGGATATTGCCGCTATGGGCCGCCCCATCGGTCCGCCGCAACACGGCGCGTACACGCGCGACCAATTCGCGTGGGCTGAACGGCTTGGTCAGGTAGTCGTCGGCCCCCAACTCCAACCCGATCAACCGGTCGCTTTCAGCCACCCGTGCGGTGAGCATGATAATCGGCAGCTTACGTGTCGTCACATCGGCTCGTAGCGCACGGGTCACGGCGAGACCGTCGAGGCCCGGCAGCATCAGGTCGAGAACGAGGAGGCTGGGCCGCTCGGCGCGCGCTACGCGCAACGCCGTCGGCCCATCTCCTGCTGTCAGTACGCGAAACCCGGCGCGGTCCAGGTAATCATGGACCACTTCGACGATGCCGCGCTCATCGTCCACCACGAGAATGGTGCGGGCGCTCATCCGGGCGCTTGTGTCGGTGGCTGGGCGGGGGGCGGCGGCCCATTAAAGCGAGCGGCGCTCCAGCCGTTGCGGCGGCGGAAGAAATGCAGCCCTAGCCGCACCAGCATAATCACGCCCAGTAGTTGTAAGATCCCGCCAAACAGTCGGAAGGGTCCACCTCCCCCGCCAAAGCCGCGGGCCTCATAGCCGCTCATATAGGGCTTTTGCGGCCAGCCCGCCTGCGGTTGCCAGTAGCCGGGTTGCATCGGCTGGACGGGCTGCACCGGCTGCACCGGTTGGACTGGTTGCACCGGCTGGACGGGCATGACCGGTTGCACCGGCTGCACCGGCACATAGCCCGGCGGTGCCACCCATTGTTGCTGTTGTTTCCAGTCGGGGTTCCCATTCCAGTCACCGCCGCGATTTCCGCTGCGCCCGCCCAGCGCCACTAGCAGGGCCAAACCGCCCAACGCCAATGCGATCCATGTTTGCCAATTGCGATTCGGTTGCATTTCTACTTTCTCCTCATACTTTGCCGATAATCTCCGGCGATCTTGTTTGTCGCCGTTATTTATAGTATACACAGGGAATATGAAACAAATATGAAGATGAGGAGAGTTCGCAATGCCGCAACGTGTGTTTAGCGCTGCCCTATATCTGGTCGGGTTGGTAGTGCTGGCCTTGAGTTTTTTCACTCTGTTTTTTGGCCTCACCAGTCTGGGACAGGGCCTTGCTATCGGCATGGCTCTGTTCGGCGTTGCCCTGTGCGCGGCAGGCTTCTTTTTCCTGGCCGACAGTGGGGACGACGCACGCAGTAGCCTGCAATGGCGGGCCTACTGCGTGGGGTTTTTTGGGGCCGGTCTAGTCCAACTGATCACCAGCATCCTGACCATCTTTTTCGCCTTCACGGCGGTGGATACGCCGATTGCCTTGCTGGCGGCAATCGCCGGGGTGATTTTGTGCGTCGCCGGTAGTGTGTTGCTGGCGGCCCCCAATCCACGTCCCAGCGATTTAGACCCCATGGCCTAGCCGCCGGCTCTTAAGCCGGCGGTTTGCTCTGCACACGACGGGCGGGGCGTGCGTCAGTGTAACCGTTGCCGCTGCGCGGTGCGGACGCGGGACGTGCCTCGCTATAGCTATTGCCGTTGCGCGGAGCCGGGCCGGCATGGCGCGGTGGTGGGCTGCTGCGCTGTGGCGGCGCGGCGGGGCGGGCGGCATCGACGCCTGTGTGGCGCGGCGTGGGCCGGTCGCGTTGCGGTGGGGTAGGGGTATCCTGACGGGCGGCGGGCACGCTCTCGCGGCGCGGCGCGGCAGCCGAGCGTGCCTCGCTCCCGGCGCGGCGCGGCACTGCCGAGCGGCGAGGTGGCTGCGGCGGGCGGGCGAACTCAGTGTCCTTAGCCGGCGCGGGCACCCGATAGTCGAAGCCCGGCAATTGGCGGCGGGCCACCGGTGCGCCCAGCACGCGCTCAATGGCGCGTACCATCAGCGTGTCTTCGTCGGTGATCAGCGTGAACGCTTCGCCGGTGCGTAGGGCACGCCCGGTGCGCCCAATGCGGTGGGTGTAGGCTTCGGCGGTGTCGGGGATGTCGTAGTTGATGACGTGCGAGATTTGCGTCACGTCAATGCCGCGCGCCGCGATGTCGGTGGCGACTAGGATCTGGTGCGTGCCGTCGCGGAAGCCGTCGAGCGCGGCCTGACGACGGGCCTGGGCCAGATTGCCCTGGAGCGAGGCCGCCCGGTAGCCGGCCTTTAGCAACTGCTCGCCGACGCGGCGGGCGCGGTGTTTGGTGCGCGTAAACACCAGCACCGACTCGGTGTTGGTCTGCTCCAGCAGCGCCAGCAGCAGCGGCGTTTTGAGGTGCGGCGCGACGGGGTAGAGCGCGTGGGCGACCGTCGCCACCGGCACCGTCTGGCCCACCTGCACCGTCACCGGGTTGTGCAACACTTCCTGCGCGAGGTGGCGAATGTCGGGCGGCATAGTCGCCGAAAACAGCAGCGTCTGCCGCTTGGCCGGCACATAGGCCAGGATTTTGCGAATGTCGGGCAGGAAGCCGCGATCAAACATCTGATCGGCTTCGTCCAGCACCAGCACTTCCACCCCGGCCAGACTGATCGCCCGCTCGTTCAGGTGGTCCAGCAGGCGACCGGGGCAGGCCACCACGATTTCGGCTCCCTCGCGCAGGGTGCGGAGTTGCGGCGTTTTGCCCACGCCGCCGTAGATCGCTACGCTGCGGATGCCGGTGTTCGCGCCCAGTGTGCCGATAGCATCGTGCAACTGCTCGGCCAGTTCGCGTGTGGGGGCTAGGATCAGCGCACGCACGCGGCCGCGCGGCCCCGGCAGCAGGTGCTGCAACAGCGGCAGCACAAAGGCGGCGGTTTTGCCGGTGCCGGTCTGCGCCAAGCCCAGCAGATCGTGCCCCGCCAGGATCGGGGGAATGGCTTGCAGTTGAATGGGCGTGGGCACCTGGTAGCCAACAGCCTGCACCGCCTGGGCGATGCGCGGGTCAAAGGGAAACATCTGAAATGTCACAAGAGATCCTTTACAATATACCAATGCGACGGAATACGGTTCAAATAAGTAGCTGCCCGCATTGATGGCAATACTGTATACGTAGTAGTGGGCGAAACGGTTTTCTATGGCCGGCTCCTGCCCAACCGCAGCCTAGCGTTTGCAGACGCGCAAACCCTGCACTGTGATGCCGCGCTGGGCCCAGGCCCGCCCATAGCGCGACGGACCGGTGGTGTCGGCGGCGCGGGGGACGGGGGCAAAACGCGGGTCGGCGGCGGTGTCGGCCTGCATCTGGGCGAAGAGTTCCGGCACATCGGTCAGCAGGCTCAGTTCACCGCCCGGTTCGAGCGCGGCGTGAACGTGATCGCGGAAGGCGGCGGTGAACAGTTGGTGCTTGCGCTGCTTGGGCCGGCGGCAGGGGTCGGGGAAGTGCAGATAGACCGCGCGCAGCGTATCCGGTTGCAGCAACGGGTAGATGCCCTGCACCATTGCCCAGATGAACTTGATGTTGTCCAGTCGGCGGGCTTGGGCCGCCGCCACCGCCGCATGGAGCGACTTGAGCGACGGGTCTACCCCGACGAAATAAGCGGCGGGGTCCGCGCCGGCCCGCTCGATCAGCCATTCGCCGGTGCCGCAGCCGATCTCCAGGTGCAGCGGCCCGCCCGCGCCGAACAGCGCCGGCGCGGTGATCGGCGGAAACGGAGCGGACTGCGTGTAGAGCGCCGGGCCGTGCCAAGCCCGCAGGTATTGCGCGGCACCGGCCGCGTCGGGCACGGGTGGGCGCAGATAGCGGATGGCGAACACGCGGCGCGGCATCAGCGGTGCCTAATCGTAATGTTGAACGGCAGCAGCAAGGTTAGGCGACGGCCCAAGTGGTGGGCAGGGAGCATAGGGATCGGCCTTTCTGGATCGCACAAGAGACGCACGGCACTGTTATTATACCAAAACGCGCGGGGAAAAGGAGTCGCCCATGCCTGACCGCACTACGGTTCGCCGCCGCAGCCACGGCATCCTGGCCGCCGTGACGGTCGTCGGCTGCGCTGTGGCCTATGGGGCCCAGCCGCGCTTCCCGCCCGTGCTGACGCTGACCATTGGGCTGGGCTACGTCGCCCTGCTGTTGCTGACGGCCAGCTTGCTGCTTGGCCCCTGGCAGCTCTACCGCCACGGGCGGCGGCGCAACCCAGTGAACCTGGACCTGCGTCGGGATGTGGGCATCTGGACCGCTATCACCGGCGGCTTACATATCTTGCTGGGTTTGCAGATTTATGCCGGCGGGTATTGGCTGCGCTACTTTTTCGCTGCCGACGGTACGCCGGTGTGGAACCTCTTCGGCCTCAGCAACGATTTGGGCGCGGCGGCGGGCGCGATCCTGGGCCTGCTGCTGGCGCTCTCCAACGACTGGTCGCTGCGCCGCCTGCGCGGCCCTCGCTGGAAAGCCGCGCAACGTAGCACCTACGTGCTGTTCCCGCTGGTGATCGGCCACACGTTAGGCTACCAAAACTACGTGGTGCGCGAACACCTCATGGGCTGGGTGGTAGCGGCCGGGGTCGTCGTGGTGTTAGCCGGGCAAGGGTGGGGCGTTTACTGCTATACGCAGGGCCGCCCTCACCCTCCCAACCCCCTCTCCTCCGAGGAGAGGGGGAGATGACGACGGGCGCACCACCGCCTAGATTCCCCCGTTCCTTTATAGACCCCCCTCTCCCTTCTAGGCGAGGGGGGTGGGGGGTGGGGGCAGACAGGCGGCGGACACACTACCGCCTAGACTCCCCCTCTCCCTTCTAGGCGAGGGGGGTGGGGGGTGAGGTCAGTCGTTAGCGTTTGGCCGCTGGGCCGGGCAACGCCCCGCTGACGATTTGGCTGATCTGACCACGACTGGTGGGCGCATTCAGGCGGAACGTGCCGTCGCTGTAGCCGCTCAGGATGCCGTGCGCGTAGGCCGTCTCGACGTAGCCGTAGAAGCCGTTGCTGGGCGGCACATCGCTGAAATGCGGGCCGCCGGCGGTGCTGATCGGCCAGCCCGCCGCCAGCACCACCATCTTGCTCACCTGGGCGCGCGTGGCCGGCTCGCTGGGGTGGAACGTGCCGTCGTGATAGCCGCTGATCAGGCCGTGCGCGACGGCGGTCTCGATATAAGCGTAAAAGACGTTGCTCGGCGCGACATCCACGAAATGCCCGTGACTGGGCACTACCAGCGGTAGGCCCGCTGCCAATACCACGATCTTGGACAGTTGGCC
>JBBRPH010000140.1:0-6745 GCA_038228295.1 Chloroflexia bacterium
CGCTGGATGGCGCGGGTATGGCGCACCGTGCTCTTGGCCCGCGGGGCCTGGTTAGAAGAGGTAGTCATAGGGCTATTCTACCAAAAAGGGCCGCAACGCGCCCTTGACAAGGCGGCAATGCCCTTAACTTGTAGCTGATGATCTAATGCCTCATGTTTATTCTCCGCAGGATCGGCAAATTCTTTAAACCGTTCAAGTTCACGCCGTATAATTTTCCGTTCCATAGCAAAGGTAGGCTCATTACGCGAAGCATTCCATGCTGATGGAGGAACGGCAATCAGATCATGAATAACCGCAAACTCTTTACCAGGCGCTTTTCGCAAAACACGACCTCGACGCTGAATAAACTCACGAGGGTTACTGCTACTAGCTAGTAAGAATGCCGTCCGTGTACTCGGAACATCAACACCCTCATCGAGACAACGCATCGCTACAAGCCCTTGATACTCTTTGCGATCAAAAGCAGCAAGCAATTTCTGCCGTGTTCGCGCGTCTTCCTCAGCAGTAAACCGATGTACAATTAAGCCCTTCTCCCAGCCCAACAACTGTGTAACCTCATCAATCTGTTTAGGGGCGCAATAGAATAAAGCATGATGAAGATCTATTTGTGCATCGATTAGATCCGCAAGTGCAGGTATTTTATTTTCTGCGGTGTTCAGCAAATCTGCCCGTAAAATGAGTAATCGTTTCAGGGCTTCTTGCCCCTCTTCATCCTCGCGGCTCATCAATCGTGCAATCTTCGCTGAAAGCGCTTCATATTTGGCGAGTTCCGCATCGGTCAGCGGCACAAGATGTGGATGATAATAGTATGGTGTCAGGCTAATACCGATCGCTTCCCTTAGCGACAGGACAAACACAGTCTCGCCAAAATAATTACGCAGCGCAATGGTGCCGGCATCGTCAAACCACCGATCCGGAGTAGCCGACAGTGCTAATCGATACAGAATATTGCCGGGATAACTTACACGACCCCGTTCAGCACCGAGATGATGAGCCTCATCACCGATAAATAGCGCCGGCTGTTGGAGGCGTTCAATACTAGCTTGAAAGGTAGGGCTAATGAATGTTGCATGGGTCGTGATGACGCACAAAAACTGGCGGTATCTCGCATTGTATTCCATAACTTGCTGGTTTAGCTCATCATGCCAGCGTGTTTTATTCTGATAGGCAAGGATAGGTTGGTAGCCAAATGCCGTCGCGATGCTGTTCCACTGGTCGACAAGATGCTGGTAGGGTGCCGCAATAATAACGGCCAGTTGCCTAGTTTGTGAGTAAAGCCGTGCTGACGCTGCCAGGGCGGTAATGGTTTTACCTGTTCCCGTAGCCATTTCTAGAAGGCCCTGGCCCTGATGATCGAGCCAGGCATTGATAGCTTGCACCTGATAATCTCGAAGAACAATATCTCCTGGTACCATTGGCTCTCGGGGGAGTGTACGATACCCACCCAATGCCGAATCTTGCACCCCTGACCATATCGGCTTGGGATAGGGGCGCTGCCCGATCCGCAACTGTAAAATACGCGCACGCGCCGCTTCTGGGAGGTCAAAAACCCGCACGTTCGGATCAAGATTGCTCCAGAGTTGGCGGAAGCGATCAGCATCAGACGTCACTAAAGGTGCAAAGGCAATATCCCAGGATCGGAAGACCTTAATCGATTCGTAGTTACGTGTACCTTGGATACTATCATTGTATGAGCCGTTGAAGCTGACCTCATTACCAGCATGATCTCGAAATATTCCGAATTTATCGTGAAAGTCACCCCGATCTAGCTTGTTACGAGGAACCGCTAGTTTAAAGGTGATTATCCCGTCAGCTACCATCCAGGCCAGCGCCGAGAGAGCATCCTTCTCTAGCGCAACCTCTAATTCGCCCACTGATTGAGTGAGAGCCCGCATCAGAGTAGGATCTGATCGGGCCGCATCTCCAGTTTGTAAAGCTTCCCAATCGGCTTCATCAAGAATTGGACTAGTAACCCACCGAGCACGGCCGCCATTCCGGGCGAAGGCAAGCATCCCCCGCGCGTTAATGCGGATCCAACCTGAGCTGAAAAAGCCGACACCCCGATCATAAAAAACAGCCGTAGAAAGTAATGGCTCAAAAAAATCCGCGCTGAGATCATGGCTGGAGGTATCCATAACGGAGGGGAGCTTAAGTTCAGGAAGAGTCGCCATGTTATCGCTTTCGGGAGCGGAGAGATGTCAACAGTATAAACCTTACCTAGTAGAATCACAAGTATTCATGACTCTGCTCGGCTTCGTCGGAACAGGTTTCTCTAGTACGCCGGGCTGGTGGCCCGGCGTAGAGGGCCGGTGCGCGAACGTCGGCATCCCTCGGAACGGGAAAGCTCTAGAGTATATAATACAGGATACCGACTCCGCTGTCGAAAGGATCAAGCACTATGGACACCAACCCAGAGATTGCAGCCTTGCTCGCCGATTATGAGAAGGCCACCCTCGACTTCAAGAAGCCTAGTGAAAGCCAAGCAGCCATTGCCGAGCAGATTGCCGCCTTTGCTAATGCGGCCAGCGGTCGGATTCTCTTTGGGGTTGCCGAAGACGATGAAGGCAACCCACAAATCGTCGGGATCGAGCATAAGATGCGCAAACCGCTCCGCGATACTATCGCCCGCGCGGCGCGCGCCTCGGTGGAACCCCCGATTGAGGTCGAGATCGCCCAGGTGAGTCACGCCGGCTACACCCTGATTCTCTGCACCGTCCCCAAAGGCACCCAGGTACTCTATCAGGCCGGGGGTCGGGTCGTCCAACGGCAGCATGATCAGAATGTCAGCCTGCGGCCCCCCGAAGTGATCCAACTCGGCATCCAGCGTGGCCTGATCCACTACGAACTCACGCCGGTCGCCGGCGCGACTCTGGACGATCTCGACCTGGATGCCGTCCAAACCCATCTAGAGTACGCCGCGAGCCGCCGCTTGCGCGCGTTCCTGGAAGCTGCGGAGGATGATCTGCCCCCCGATCCGCAGGGGCTGCTCAAAGCCCGCGGTGCCGTCGTTGCCACGCCCGCCAGCGGCCTGGTGCCCACCGTCGCCGGCATCCTGTTCTTCGGCCGCCACCCCCAGCAATTTTTCGACCATTCCAACATCACGATCACGCGGGTCTTCGGCACCGACACCAGCCGAGGCTATCGCGAGCGGGTGGACATTGTCGGCCGCCTTCCCGACCTGATTGATCAAGCCGTCGATTACATTTGGGCGATCATGGATCATGCCAGTCAGATTCAGGGGGCCCCGTCAGTACTCCCGGCCGCCGTAACGTCCGAAGAACCATCCCGCGCCGTCCGAGTGGAGATCCCGGAATATCCCCTGGCCGTCGTGCGCGAATTAGTCACCAACGCCGTCGCCCATCGGGCCTACGAAAACCTGGGCAGCCACATTCGCATCAGCATGTTCGAGGATCGGCTCGAGCTGGCAAGTCCTGGGGGCTTGGCCGGACATATCACCCTGGCGAACATTCTGCATGAGCAATTCAGCCGCAACCCCAAGATCGTCCGTTTGCTCTTGGAGCGCGGCTTCGTTGAAGAAGAAGGCATGGGTTTGGACAATGTGTATCGCTGGCTGGCGAACGAAGGCCGGCCCGCCCCTGAGATCCGCGAAACCGGCGGGGGTGTGATCGTAAGGCTGCCCAGTCCGTTTGCGGCACACCGCGCCCTCCCCGAGACGGCCTCTACTCCGGCCCCACTGCCCACCCGCCATCCGGCAGCCCTTCCACCCACCCCACAGCCAAGTCGAACCCGCGATCAGCAAATCATTCAAGGCTACATTGCCCAACACGGCCGGGCCACCCTGGAAGAGTTACTCACCCTCCTGCCGGATCGGGGGCGCCGCACCGTCCAGTACGCCATCAAGGATCTGATCGCTCAGGGAATCTTGGAACGGCACGGGGGTGGACCCACCATGACCTACACCCTGCGGGCGCAAACACCCTGAGCCGCATCCCTCCACTCAGTGGCACCCAAAACAGTTGCACAGTTGCATAATTGCACAGTTACACCCTGCTCGAATAGCAAGAACCACCGTACACGAGCAGCCGCCCAACAATGCAACTGTGCAACTGTGCAACTGTTTTGCATAGTTCTTGCGCCAAGCCACAACTCCGCAACTCCCCTGGATCGGTTAGGCTAGATTGCGGTGCAAAACTCGGGTTTTCGTGCCTGGGCCGCCTCCGGCTTTGTGCCTGGGTGTGTGGGTTTTGCACCGCAATCTAATACTAAAGCTGCATGAAGTGGTAGCCAAAACCACCGGGGCCGGCATTCCCCTGCATCCGGCTTATGCGCTCCAGGGCCAAACCCTGAGCGCAATGCTCGATCCCCAACGGGACGAGCGTGGGCGGGCGCGGGTGTCTTGCCGCGTCTGTATCTTCACGCACCCCGCGCACATTGCCACCGCACTCCAGAACGATCCGGCCACTATGCAGCCGGCAGTTCAGGCCGTGCAAGCCTGGGAACAGGCGACTGGCCGCACCTGGCAGCAGCGTGGCCCTCTGATACTTCCCCCTCCCGATCCGGCATAGACTCTTTGCCGAAGATCCTCCCTGAATAGCCAGCGCCTTTCCACAAGTTATCCACGGGTTTATCCACCCACTATCCACAACGCGATTAGCCTGCGCAGCTTAAACCCATCACCCTCTCTGCGAACCCAGGAGGTTGCCCTATGTACCTGCGCCGCATTGGGGATCTGTACCACCCCGCCGAATCCCGCTGGCCGCCTGGCCATGCCTATTATTACGACCTGGACAGCCATCACCTGGACCTGTTTCGTTCCCAGCTAATAGCACTGGAAGGGGAAGTGATCCAGCAGGGCGAACTGGAACTGGCCCTGTTTCTGGAGGATGTAACGACGCTGGTCGTGCTGCACCGTTTCCCGGTCCTGTACAACTGGGCGGACACGCCCTACAACTTCCACCTGGATGCCGCAGCCGGCCACCGCCCGCCGCCCATCCTGCTCCCCGGCCAGAGCGCGCGCCTGCTCGTCACCCTGGTGAACGCCGACACCGGCCGGGTGGCCGCCCTACGCCAGGTGGTGCTGGCCCCCGGCTTCAGCCAGGCCCTGCACGCCCGCCTGCAAGCCCAGGCCCGCTACGCCTTCGACTCCAGTACCTTCGACCGCGAAGTCGCTGCACTGTACCGCCGCTACCCGACTCCAACCCACCTGGCAGCCCAGGCAACTCACTTCTGCCGCATCGCGCCGGCTTCGCAGAGCTAGAAAGGCACCCTATGGACGACCTGACCCTCGGTTTCCCCTTGCCACCCATCGAGCAGATTGCCGTCCGCATCGGCTGGCCGGTCGCGGCTTGGGAAGGCCACTGCTACAGCGTGGCCTGCGCGATCCTGGCCGCCAAGATCTTCCCCGGCCAGGCACGATACGGTCACTACTCCGGCCCCGTCGCACCGGGCACCCTGTTCGATCTGGACATGCCCTTTATACGCCACGGCTGGATCGAACTGCCCGACGGCACCATCATTGATCCGACCCGCTGGGTCTTCGAGGGTGCGCCACCCTACCTCTGGATCGGCCACAATACCGGCGAGTACGATGCCGGCGGCCAGCGATGGTTACAGGCGATCGAAAGCCCGCCGCCCCTGACGAAACCGGGCGATCTCACCGTGGATCTCCCACTCACCCCCGCTGCGCGCGCCTTCGTCTTGAGCCTGCTCGGCGATCCGCCGACGATCACCGACGAACACGCCTGGTGGCTCGCCAACCTGAGCCTCTCCACGCTCGGCGAGTTCACCCGGCCCATCTACGAGGCCCTGGCCGCTGGCGGCTACGCGATGGCGATCCCGATTGATAACTACCGCCTGGTCCTGGCCGACCACCCCAATAAAGGAGGTGCCCCATGAGCAAGAGCAAGTCGGTCCTGCGGCCCGTCCCCAAGAAAAAAGCCAAAACCCCAGCACGCGAGACCGAGATTATCGATCTGTTGTGGACCAACGTCGAGGCGCAGACCCTGATGGGCCAGGCCGCCGATCAGCTCGCCGCCGCCGCCCAGCAACTGACCGCCCGTTTCAATTTGGAGTTCATCGAGGCGCTGCTCTGGATCACGGAAACGGTGTGCGATCGCTATGACTTGCCCTTGCTCGTCGTTCAATCCGCAAACGTAGAACAAGAACGCATGGCCCTCACCAGCCCCCCGCCCAACACTTTCTAAGCTATCGGTTCCGCTTCCTATCCTTATAACTAACTCCCGGCTGTCCCTTGACACACCCGCCGGCATCGCCTACAATCAAACAAAGCAAGACAACACCTAGTTGCGAGGGATACACAAGCCGACGATGGTCACACCCCCGGATCCCAGCGAGCCAAAGCAAGTCAGTGCCGTCGCAGCGGACACCCTCCCCCTATCGCCACCCCCGCGCCCGATCTATGCCGGTCCCGGTCCCCGCCCCGCGCCCGCGCCCATCCGCACCCGCCGGCGCCAGGACACCAAGCAAAAGGCCAAAGAAATCGGCCAGAATATCCGCACGATCCGCATGAACCGCAACCTGACCCAGCATGACCTGATCGCACTCATCGGCCACGGCACCTCCACCTGGCTCTCGCGCATCGAAAACGGTCACCAGCTCATCACCCTCACCATCCTCGAAGAAATCGCCGACGCGCTGGCAGTCTCCCTCGACGACTTACGCGCCAGCACCCCAATCCTCACCGAGCCAGACCCCAAAGTCTACGGTCGCCGCATCCGCGCGCGGCGTAAACAACAGGGTCTCACCCAGGTGCAGGTCCTGGAGA
>JBBRPH010000141.1:0-6370 GCA_038228295.1 Chloroflexia bacterium
AACGGCAGGTAGCGCAGCAGGGCGCTTTCGGTGATCATGGTGGTGATCACGCCTTTGAGTAGCATATTTTGCGTCAGCTTCGCTGCATCGGCGAGTAGAAAGCTCATGGGTGGTTCCTCCTTTGGACTGTGGCGTGGAAAGTAACGAGTGGAAAGTGGAAAGTGGAAAGTTGAAAGTTGAAAGTGGAAAGTGGAAAGTGGAAAGTGGAAAGTGGCCGACTTTTCACTTTTCACTTTTCACTTTTCACTTTTCACTCGTTACTTGTTCAGGCCGGCGCGGATTAGCTCGAACGCCGTGGCGGGGGGCGGGGGTGCGCCGGGGGCGGCGTGGGCGGCGGGGACGAGGCTGCCCAGCTCGGCTTTCACTTCGGCGATCACCTCGTTACGCAGGGCAATCGCGTGGATGTAGGCTTGCTGCACTTCGGCGACGGTGTTGCCGGTGATGAGGCTGTGTAGCGCCTGGCTGACGCCGTGCAGCCCTTTGAGCGCGGCGGCGACTTCTTGCGCGGCGAGGCGCTGCGCGTCGGTGACGGCGGCGGCGACGGCGGCATCCACCTGGCCCAGCGTGACGGCGGGGGGCGGGGCGGGGTGGGGGTCGGCGGCATCGGTCAGCGCGCCGGGGGGCGCGGCCTGCGGCGCGGGGCGGGGGTCGCTGGGGTCGCTGGGGTGGGGGGCGGTTTCGTTCATGGGGTCTCCTCCTTTTGGGTGTTGGGGCACGGTTGGTTAGAACATCTGTGCGAGTTATCCACTTGTCCACCTGGTTATGCACATCGTTTGCGGCGGGGTGCGGGCTGCGGGCCGGCGGGTGGGGTCTGTTGTGCCGACGTTTCACGTTGCCGGTTGAACGTCTCTTGTTCCCCCACCCGCCGCTCACCCTTTAGCACTGCGCCGCCGCTCGGTCGGCCTCACCCCCTTTCTGACGGCGTTGTGAATGACGAGTTGAAAGTTGCGAGTTGCGGGTTGGGCGTGCTATGTTGCACGGCGCCCATTAGGTTGCGCTAGCCGCCCGCTGCTTGGCGCGCTTCGATCTCGCGCTTGATTTCGATTTCGAGGGCGGCGAGCAGGGGCGGTAGGTCAATGTGGCTGTTGCTGCTGCCGCTGGGGATCGTGGCCGGGGCGGTGCCCTGGGCGCGGGCTTGCCAGCCGGCGAGCAGGCCGTAGGCGCGGCGTTGGGCGAGCAGCAGCACCAAGCCGTCGGCGCTCGGCGGGCCGTTCCAGGCAGCGGCGGCGGTGGGCGTGTCCCAGGTTTGCCGGGCGACGACGGCCAGGGTGCCCGCGCCGACCTCGGCGCCGGCCGCCGGGACGCGCAGGCGCAGCAGTTGGGGGGTCCAGCGGTAGCCCTGCGGGCTGCGGCTCGCGAGGCTGGGCGCGGCGGGCGTGCTGGGCCAGGCATCTTCGGGCAGCGGCAGGCCGGGCGGCAGTTCGACGCCCAGCACGCGGATCAGGTCGGCGGCGGCGGGGCCGGGCGGCGGCGGGGTCGGCGGGCTGCCGGGGGCCAGGCCGGCGGCGGGGGAGAGCGCGATCTCTTGCTGGCCGGCCGCCACGTCGTAGACTGTGCGGACCAGGCGCGGGAACAGGTAGCTGTAGGCGGTGCAGGCGTCGGTGATGCAGCGCGCCAGCGGCGCATCGGGCCACAGATAGGGCGCGCTGGTATCCAGCAGCAGGGCGCGCAGGGCGGCGGTCCAGTCGGGGAGTAGCATGGGAAGCCTCCTTGTTGGTGGGCGCTGGGCGTGCGCCGCTACAGGTCGAGCGTGCGGCTGCGGACGGCGCGGCTGCGGCGGGCGAGCAGGGCGCGGGTGAGTTGGCTGTCGAGCAGCGTGGCGGCGGCGGGCACGGCGGCGGCGCTGCCGGGGGGCAGCGGGCGGCCGTCGCGGGCCTGCCAGGCGGCCAGCGTGGTGTAGGCGAGGCGGGCGGCCAGCAGCAGCAGCAGCGCCCGATCCGTGGCCGGGCCGCCCCAGCCGATGGTCGGCGCGTCGGGGGCGGGGCGCGTGACGGTGGCCGAACATTCGACCTGGAGGCGGCCCGGCCCCACCTCGTCGCCCGCCGGCGGGTTGGTGAGCCAGAGCACCGCCGCGCCGCTGCCGCTGTCGGCCAGGCGATAGGCTTGGCCGGGGTGCGACGGGCGCGTGCCGGCGGGGTCGCTGGCCTGGCTGGGGTCCACGGGCAGCACGCGGGCGGCCAGCGCGACGCGGTTGATGCCCAGAATATCGGCGCTCTGCACGACGGCCTCGCCGACGGGGGTTGCCAGCAGCAGGGTGAAGGCGCGCTGGCCGGGGGCCACGTCGAGCGTGAGCGTGGTCACGCGCGGGAACAGGGTGCCGTATTCGGCCAGCGCCTCCCACAGTGCCTGGTCGAGCGCCGCGTCGGGCCACTGGTAGGGCGGCGCGCTGTCGAGCAAGAGCGCCCGCAAGTCGGTGCGGAACGGGTCGAGGGTGCTGCTCATGGGTCTCCTCCTTGCCGAGTGGAAAGTTGAAAGTTGAAAGTTACGAGTGGAAAGTGGAAAGTTGAAAGTTGAAAGTTGAAAGTTACGAGTGGAAAGTGGAAAGTGGAAAGTTGAAAGTTACGAGTGGAAAGTTGAAAGTTGGGTGTTTGGGTTACAGTTCATGGTTCGTGTGCCCTCGGCACTTTCCACTTTCCACTTTTCACTCGTCCTCGTCCTCGTCCTCGTCCTCGTCCCCCGCTCTCAGCGTAGGCCGACGGCTTGGGCCTGGGCGGCCTGGGCGATAACGGTGGGCCATTGGGCGGCGGGGTCGGGGTCGCCGAGGGCGGCCATCGCGGCGGTGGGCGGGTGGATGCCCGCTTGCACCAGGCTGACCTCCTGGGCCACCAGTTCGGTGCGGTCTTGCGGCAAGACGGGCGGCCATTGCACCGTGATGCGGACGGGCGGCAGGGCCACGCCGTGGACGCGGGCCACGGCCAGGATGAGTTGGGCGCGCCGCTCTAAGGCGCCGCTCAGGATGGCCCGCTTGCGCGCCAGCTTGTGCAAGAGCGGTTGCAGTTCGATTTGCAGGGCAACGCCGCTACGCCCGGTGGTGCCGTGGCCGGCGCTGTCGCCGAAGCTGGTGCGCGGCATCTCGCTCACGTCGTGCATGGCGCGATAGACGGCCTCGATGTACTTGAAGTGGGCCGCCGCGCCGCCCGCCTGCAATAGTTGCAACACCTCGGCGCGGGCGCCTTCGGGCAGCGTCCAAAGCTGGTTCGGCCCCAGGCGCAGGCTCTCGGTCGCGCCCGGCTCGACGCCGCTGACCACGGCCACCGGGTTGCCCGCCACTTCGAGGATGCGGCTGAACAGGCTGAAGCGGCTGTTGAGTTCGCGCTGCAAGCCCAGCAGGTCGGCCAGGTCGCTCTCGCCCCAGAACTCGCCGGGCACGCGCAGGTTGGGGAAGAGGACGTAGGGGATGACGCCGTAGACGTTCGGCCCGCCGTCAATCTGGCGGTCGCCGACGCGCAGCCGCCAGGCCGTGGGGGTCCACTCCTCTTCGGCGCGCAACGGGGCGTAGGGGTCGGCCTGCGGCTGGTCGAGCGCGGCCTGTTGGGCGGCGGTCATTTCGGCGGGCATCAGCCAGTAGCTTTGCCGCAGCCAGAGCAGGGTGCGTAGGTCGTCGGCGCGCCAGCGCGCATCGAGGCCGCTGGGGTCCACGCCGGTGACGCGCGGCAGGCCGGCGGCGGCATCCCAGCGCACCGTCCAGGCGCCGTCGCCCAACGTGGCCGCGCTGATCGCGGTGTCCAAATCGGCGGCGGCCAGCGCGTTAAACGCGGCCACCTGGGCCAGAAACGCTTCGACGGCCGGGGCGGCGGCGGCGGCGGGCGGCTCCGCATTCGCCGCCGGATCAGGGACCACGGCCACATCGTAGCCGGGCGCGCGGCCCAGCAGGTAGGACGCGGCTTTGTTGCAGAAGACGCGGGCATAGTTGAAGGTGATGCGCCGCTCGCCGGGGGCGGGCGCGTCTTCCCACTGCTCGCCGTTGTAGAAGGCGCGATAGCGCAGATAGCGCACGGGGCGCGTCAGGCTGTGCGGCGTGCCCGGCCCCGGCAGTTGCGCCGGCCACGCGCCGCTGAGCGGCGGTGCGTTTTGTGGCCCGGTGATCTCGTTCATGGTGGCTCCTTTCGCGGTAGCGGGCTTAGCGTCTCTCCTGCGGCCTCACCAGTCGGCCCGTGTGCGGCCGACGGCCAGGCGCGGCCGCCAGTCGCGGTCGTCGAGCGCGGCGGTGAGGGCGGCGCTGACCAGCAGATCGTCGTGGCCGGCGGCGTCGGGCACCGCCCAGCGCATCAGCTTGCCCGGCCCCGGCTGCACTTCGTAGCGGCAGGCGGCCACCTGCGCCCAAAACAGCCGCGTGTCGGGCGCGCCGTCGTCGGCATAATCTTTCCAGCGCCCGCTTTCGACGGCGGCCAGGAAGCTCCAGCCCAGCGCGCTTTTGCCGGCCGCGCTGAACACAAAGGGCACGACCACGCACGCCCCGGCCAGCGCCGCCGTCAGCAGGCTCGCCAGCCCCTGGCCCAGCCCGGTCGCGTCAATCACGCAGAATTGCGCGTGCCAGACGCTGCGCGCCAGGTCGAGCAGTTGCGGCAACAGCGCATGGTGGGGGGTGCCCGTCCAGACCTGGCGGCCCACCACGCGATAGCTCGGCTTGCGTAGCAGGTCGTCGCGCACGGTCTGGGGGTCCACTTCGACCACGGTGAGCGCGGTGCTGTCGCGCCGCCGTTCGCGGGCGCGGCGCAGCGCGGCGGCGGGCGCATCCTCGGCCCCGCCGCCGATGTCGAGCAGCAGCGCGTAGCAGCGGCCGGGCGTGGCGGCGTATTGGCGGGCGTGGCTGCCGCGCATCTGGGCCTGCCGTTCGGGGGGAAACAGCCCGCCGTCGCTGTCGAGTTCTTTTAGCTCATACTCGGTGCGGATAAAGGGATGGCCCGCGCCCAGCGCGGCGATGCGCGCCCGCACATGGGCGCCGTAGGCGGGCAGTTCGGCGGCCACGCGCTGCCAGTCGGCCTGGAACAGCGTGCCCGCCGCGCCGGCGGCGTAGCTTTCGCGGCTCAACAGGCTGCCTGCTTGCCAGGGCGTGCCGCTGAACAGCAGCGGTGCATTGGTGCCCGCCGTCATCGGCGCGAAGCGGCTGTCGAACACCGCCGGGTCAATGTCCTGGGCCTCGTTGGCGATCAGGGCCAGGCCGGCCGTCTCGCCGCGCACATTGGCGGTGGCCGCTGTGCTGAGGAAGGCCACGCCCGCCGCGCCCACCGCCACGCGGTAGCCGTCGCGCACGGCCGCGCCGGGGTGCAGGGCGGGCCGCAGCCGCGCCAATAGCCGCCGGCGGCTGACCAGGCATTGCGGGCGCAGCGTGGGCGCACACAGCACCAGGCTGCCGCCGCGCCCGCGATAGCGCGCCAGCAGGAACGCCGCCAACTGGGCCAGCAGTTCGTCTTTGCCCGCCTGGCGGCTGAACAGCAGCGTGAAGCTGCCGCCCTGCCCGGCTTCGACCGCGCGCAGGATCGGCCCCGCCGCCTCCAACTGGTAGCCGCGCAACGCCTGGGCCGGATAGCAGACGCGCGAAAAGGCGGCGAAATCGGTCAGCAGCCGGCGCAGCGCGAGTTGGCGCGGGGTCACAGCGCCCCGTCCCCGTCGAGCGCCTCGCCGTCGAGCGCGATCAGCAGGGCATCCAGTTCGTCGCTGCCGGGCGGGCCGGGCTTAGCGGGCGGCGTGTCCCAGCCGTAGAGCCGGCGCAGCGCGGCTTGCGTTTCCAGCAGCCGGTCGTAGACCTTGAGGTCGCCCGACTGCAACCACTCGTCGCGCAGCACGCGGCCGTCGGCTTCCAGGTCGGCCCCCAGCCGGCCGCGCCGCGCCGCTTCGGATGCCGCATCGGCCGCCTGGGCCGCTGCCTGCGCCTCGTGCAGCACCGTGGCCGCCGGCAGGTCGAGCCAGGCCGCGATCTCTTCGACCGTGCAGCCCTGGTCGCACAGCGCAGCCACCCGCCGCCGCCGCGCCGCCGCCCGCCCCGCATCCGTCGCCGCGTCCGGCTCGCCCACCGGCCCGCGCCCGCCCGCTATCGCCATGCTCGGCCCCCTTTCGCGCCCACGCAAAAGGCGGCCCTCCCCAGGTGGGAAGGAGCCGCCGCAATAGACCACTTGCTAGTCGGATCAGAACTACTGTTCTGTCCCTATTCTACTGTACTTCCAGCCGTTTGTCAAGCCCTATAACCATACAGTTGTGCAGGTCGAGAGTGGAGAGTGGAGAGTGAAAAGTGGAGAGTGAAAAGTGGAGAGTGAAAAGTGAAAAGTGAAAAGTGAAAAGTGAAAAGTGAAAAGTGAACAGTGAAACGTGAAAAGTGAAAAGTCATGCCGGGGAGCTAGGGGGCGGGCGGCGTGGCGGGGGGCGGACCCCA
>JBBRPH010000142.1:0-6035 GCA_038228295.1 Chloroflexia bacterium
ATCCTGCTACCGGAGACCAAGACGGCCCGCTACGAGAGCCAGGATCTGCCCCTCTTCAAGGCCAAACTGACCGCCCTCGGCTTTGATGTCGGCACCAACCTGATCTACTCCAACGCGAACCAAGATGCCAGCGCGCAACAGCAACAGGCCGAGGCCGCCCTCACCAACGGCGCCAAAGTCCTCGTCCTCGACCCGGTCGACTCGGCCGCCGCCGCCGCCATTGCTGATGCCGCCAAAGCCAAGGGTGTGCCGGTTATCTCCTATGATCGCCTAATCAAAGGCAGCGATGCCGTCAACTACTACATCTCCTTCGACAATGAGCAGGTCGGTAAACTCCAGGGCCAGAGCCTGCTCGATGCCCTCAAAGGTAAGACCAACCCCACTGTCGTCATGATCAACGGCTCACCCACCGACAACAACGCCACCCTGTTCAAGAAGGGCGCCCATAGCGTCCTCGACGGCAAGGTCAACCTCGCCAAAGAGTACGACACGCCCGACTGGTCGCCCGACAAGGCGCAGGGTGAAATGCAGCAGGCGCTGACCGCGCTGGGCAACAAAGTGGACGGCGTGCTGGCCGCCAACGACGGCACCGGCGGCGGCGCAATTGCCGCCATGAAGGCCGGCGGTGTGACCCCGCTACCGCCCGTCACCGGCCAAGATGCCGAACTGGCTGCGATCCAGCGCATTCTGATCGGCGAGCAGTACATGACCATCTACAAGGCGATCAAGCCGGAAGCCGAACAGGCGGCGCAACTGGCCTACACGCTGCTCAGTGGTAAAACCCCGGACGCGAGTATGGTCGGCAGCAAGGTCGCCAACGGCAAGATGGATGTGCCGTCGATTCTGCTCAACCCCGTCGTCGTCACCAAAGCCACCGTGAAGGATACCGTGGTCAAAGACGGCTTCTGGACGGCAACGCAAATCTGTACCAGCGACTACGCCAAAGCCTGCACCGATAATGGTGTCAAGTAACATTCAGGCCATAGGCCGACGCTAAAGTCACGCAATGGGGAGCAGGCTGCTCCCCATTGCGCTATCTACACGCTGCCGGCCGTTGTGAGGAGAAGACAAAGCCGCGATCAGAGAGGATAACACGATGGCACAAGCTGCAAAGTCGCCGGTGCTGGAACTGCGCGGGGTCAGCAAGCGCTTCGGCGCGGTGCAAGCGCTGACCAATGTGGACTTGGATGTTTACGCCGGCGAAGTAGTGGGCTTAGTCGGTGACAACGGGGCAGGCAAATCCACGCTCATCAAGTGTATCGCCGGCATCCATCCCATAGACGAGGGCCAGATTCTGTTCGAGGGCCGGCCGGTGAGCATTCGCGGGCCGAAAGATGCGCTGGCACTGGGCATCTCTACCGTCTATCAGGATCTGGCGCTCTGCGACAACCTGGACGTGGTAGCGAACCTCTACTTAGGCCGTGAAGAGGGCCGCCCGTTGATCCCCGGTATCATGGGCACCATTGACGAAGTGGCGATGGAGCGGCGGGCTATTGAAGTGCTGCGAAGCCTGTCGGTCTCGATCCCTAGCGTCCGCACCCTGATCGCGTCGCTGTCGGGTGGGCAGCGCCAATCGGTGGCGGTGGCGCGCTCGGTGATGTGGAAGCCTAAGCTGGTGATCCTCGACGAGCCGACCGCCGCGCTCGGCGTAGCGCAGACCCGCCAAGTACTCGACCTGATCAGCCGCCTGCGCGAACAAGGGCTGGCGGTGATCGTGATCAGCCATAACCTGGAAGACGTGTTCTCGGTTGTAGACCGGATCAAGGTCTTGCGCCTGGGGCGCAACGGCGGGATGTTCGGGGTGCGTGATGTCAGCCACCAGCAAGTCGTGGCGGCGATCACCGGCGCAGAGTTCGGCACAACGGAGGCACCGGCCGAAGTAGTCGGGGCCGCCGTAGGAGGCGTAACATGAGTACGATGGCAAACGATCCGCGCCTGATCCAGCAGGAGACCGGCAGCGCCTTCGGCAATCTGCGCCGCCGCCTGTCTTACGCCGACTTGGGCCAGTTGCCGGTACTAATCGGCTTGGTGCTGATCTGGATCGTCTTCCAGGCGGCCAACTCCAACTTCCTCTCGCCGGTCAACCTGACCAACCTAATGCTGCAAATCGTGGCGGTGGGTATCACCTCGGTCGGCATCATCCTGGTGTTGCTACTGGGCGAGATCGATCTGTCGGTCGGCGCGGTGAGTGGTCTGACTGCGTCGATCATGGCCGTGCAGAACGTCAAAGGCGGGATGTCCGGGCCGGTCGCGGTGCTGTTGGCGATCCTGGCCGGCCTCGTCGTCGGTCTGATCCACGGCTTCTGGATCACCAAGTTGCGCGTACCCGCCTTTATCGTTACGCTGGCCGGCTTGCTCGGCTGGCAAGGTGTGCAACTGCTGGTGTTGGGCAACACCGGTACGATCAACCTGCGCGATCCTTTCCTCACCGGGCTGACTCTCACCTTCTACCCCGGCCTGGCTGCCTGGATCGCGGCGGGCGTGTTTATCTTGCTCTACGCTGCCGGTTCGTTTTGGGAACGGGAGCAACGCGCGAAAGGGGGGCTGACGGCCACCTCACGTGGGGTTCTCGCCGCGCGCGTGGTCGCCGTGGCCGCCGGCGTGCTGATCACCACCGCCGTGTTCAACGCCGATCGCGGGCTGCCGCTCGGCGTGATCATCTTTGTTGTGGTCATCGTGCTGTTCAACACCCTCACCAAGCGCACCACATTTGGTCGCCACCTCTATGCGGTGGGGGGCAACGCTGAAGCGGCGCGCCGCGCCAGCATCAACGTGGACAACATCCGCATCGCGGTGTTCGCCCTCTGTTCAATGCTGGCCGCCGTGGGCGGGGTGATGGCCGGCTCGCGCCTGCTGGCCGTCAACCAGTCGTCGGGCGGTAGCGATTTCCTGCTCAACTCTATCGCGGCGGCGGTGATCGGCGGCACCAGCCTATTCGGCGGGCGCGGCACGGTCTGGGCCGCACTCATCGGCGCAGTGGTGATCGGCTCGATCTCTAACGGCATGGATCTGCTGGCCCTGCAATCGCCGGTCAAGTTCATGATCACCGGCGCGGTACTGCTGGCCGCTGTGACGATTGACGCGCTCGTGCGCCGCCGCCGCGTAGCTGTCGGCCGCTAATCACGATAGTACCACTGAGGCACGGCAATCAAGAGCAAAAAGAAACGCCCCCGGCATAGCTGCCGGGGGCGTTCCGTTGTGGGACGAAGATTACGCACCCCCGCCGACGGCGGCAGCCATGGTGGGTGGCACATCCAGCGGGATACCCGGTCCCATCGTGCTGGTCAGCGTGATGCTACGGATATAGGTGCCTTTCGCGCCGGTCGGCTTGGCACGCACAATCGCGTCTACCAGGGCCAGCATATTCTGGCGGATCTGGTCTTCACTAAAACTGCCCTTGCCGATACCGACGTGGAGCAGCCCGGTTTTGTCGTTGCGGAACTCGACCTTACCACGGCGTACATCGGCGATCACACGGGGGAGGTCTTGCGGGTTGGCGATGGTGCCGCTCTTGGGGTTCGGCATAAGCCCGCGCCGGCCCAGGATCTTGCCCAGTTTACCCACTTTGCCCATCAGGTCGGGTGTGGCGATGGCAATATCAAAGTCCACCCAACCGCCCTCAATGCGCTGGATCAGGTCGTCGGCGCCCACGAAGTCGGCCCCCGCCTCGCGGGCGGCGCGGTCGGCATCGCCGGTGGCAAAGACCAGGATGCGGATCTTCTTACCCGTGCCGTGCGGCAAGATAGCCGTACCGCGCACCACCTGGTCGGCATGGCGCGGGTCAATCCCCAGGCGCATATGCACTTCGATGGTCGGATCGAACTTAACGAAGCTGGTCTCTTTGACCAACGCCGGCGCGTCTTCCGGCGTATACATCCGGCTGCTGTCGATCAAGGCGGCGACGCGGGTGTAGTTTTTACCGTGTTTGGTTGTCATGTTAGGCCACCACCTCAATACCCATGCTGCGAGCCGTACCCTCAATCATTTTGATTGCGGCCGCGATATCGTAAGCGTTTAGGTCTTTCAGCTTGGTGTCGGCGATCTCGCGTACCTGGGCCGCCGTGACCTTGCCGACCTTCTCTTTGTGCGGCACGCCCGATCCCTTGGGGATACCGGCCGCTTTGCGGAGCATATCGGCGGCGGGCGGGGTCTTGAGGACGAAGACGAAACTGCGGTCCTCGAAGATCGTGATTTCGACCGGAATGATCTGACCGGCCATAGGGGCCGTCTTCTCATTGTAGTCTTTGATGAAGCCCATCATATTGATCTGGTGGGCACCGAGCGCCGGGCCGACGGGAGGCGCGGGGGTGGCCTTGCCGGCGGGCAGTTGCAATTTAACGATTGCACGTACTTTCTTTGCCACAGTGGCTCCTTTAGCTAGCGAACCGGTTCCACACGGGGCAAGCCGATCCTGGTGCAAGCGGGCCGCTACCGGAGTAGTAGCCCTCCCAAACAGACGGGCGGGGCCGGCCGGCCTCGCCCGTACTCCAATCAGGCAAACGGTGCGCTAAACGGCACGCTCCACCTGGAGGAAGTCGAGTTCAACGGGCGTCTCGCGGCCAAAGATGGAGACGAGCACCCGTACCTTGTTTTTCTCGTAGTTGACGTTCTCGACACGGCCCTCGAAGTCGGCAAACGGGCCGTCCACGATTTTGACCGCCTGGCCGGGGCTGAAGGTGACTTTGACCTTCGGCGCTTCGGCTTCCATCTGGCGTAGGATCGTCGCGGCTTCGTCCTTGCCCAGCGCGGTCGGATTATTGCCCATGCCGACAAACCCGGTTACGCCGGGCGTGTTGCGAACTAAATACCAGGCATCATCCGACATACTCATCTGGACCAGCACGTAACCGGGGTAAATCTTGCGCTGCACAGTATGGCGGGCACCGTTGCGGATCTCGATCTCTTCTTCGGTCGGAACAACCACCTTGAAGATTTTATCGCTCAGGTCGTTTTGGATGATGCGATATTCGAGGTTCTTCTTGACCTTGTTCTCGTAGCCCGAATAGGTATGGATGACGTACCACTCGCGGTCGTCTTCCTGGTCCTCCACGGCTGCGGGCGCGTCAATTTGGCCGACTGCATCGCTCATTACAGCCCTCCGGCTCCATTGGTCAATGCTTTAATAATAGCGACCAAGATTAGATCGAAGATGCCCAGCAGGCCCCCGATAAAGACCGAGATGCCGATCACGACAATGGTCAGATTGCGGGTCTCCATGCGCGACGGCCAGGTGATCTTTCTGATTTCCGACTGCACACTCAACAGGAGATCACGAACCCGCCCAAAGGGACCGGCGCTACGGGGCGTAGGGGCCGCATCACTACCGTCCGCCGTAGGGCGGGGGGTGGGGCGGGGGGCGGTTTGTTCACGCTCTCTAATTGTCACCGGACTTCTCCTCTAACGCGCTAAGTGATAAGACTGGGCACGTGCGGCAGGAATCGAACCCGCAACCTATGGATTTGGAGGCCATTGCTCTGCCAATTGAGCTACGCACGTAAGCAACCCTATCCAGGGTACTTTCTATTATACGCCAGCCGTCCGCGCCCTGTCAAGCGCCGGCATGAGTTTTGGCTATCGCCGGGAGCAGGCAGGATGCGGATCAAGCCAATAGACGGTGGGGGCGTGAATGCCCCCACTGCTACTTGGTTTCGCGGTGCAAGCGATGGACGCGGCAGTGCGGGCAGAACTTTTGCAGTTCCATGCGCGCCGGGTCGTTGCGCTTGTTTTTGCTGCTGGTATAGTTGCGCTCTTTGCACTCCACACAGGCCAGGGTCATGATAATGCGGTCGGCTTTCTTTGCCATTGCTTTGTATCCTTACTTAGTATGTAATCCGTAATGCGTAAAACGGGAATAAAAACCTCCTGTATTACGCATTACGGATTACACAGGGCTTACTGAATAATCTTGGTGCAAACGCCGGCACCCACGGTGCGTCCACCTTCGCGGATCGCGAAGCGCAAGCCTTCTTCGATGGCGACCGGTACGATCAACTCCACTGTCATCTGCGTGTTGTCCCCCGGCATCACCATCTCCA
>JBBRPH010000143.1:0-5788 GCA_038228295.1 Chloroflexia bacterium
GCTAGGTTGTTGTCAAACATTCTTAGCACACTTCATGAGTACTTATCAGGGATGCTGATTGATCTATGGTTCGTCATTTCGTGATCTTACGGCTTCAATGTCTTCTGTCGGGTATAATTGAAAGTGCATAACAGGCTCTAGGCGGCTGTTTTAATTAGTTCCGACGGGAAGCTGCTATAGCTTTTCAGGTTACGGTGCAGGCGCAGCGATGCTCACCGGCGCGTCGTAATTGCTATAGTCCCAGGTCACGGTGTCGTCTTTGCGGACCGTCTGGATGCGGGCATACAGGCCGTTTGCTTTGCTCACCCATACATCGGTGTCGGTGCGTTCGGGCGTGCCGGTTGCGCCGTGGAAGTGGTGGTAGTGGATGCAGTCCTGCCCGGCCACGGTCTCGTTGCTTGATACCGTGCTGAGGTTCGCTTCCTCCCCATACATCGGACTCGCTACCGTGCTGGGCAAGCCGAGATTAAGCGGAACGGTGTTGCCGGGCCCCAGAGCATCATTGACGACCTGCCAGGTGCTACCGACCCTTTGATAGGCTACGGCATCCTTGTTTTTGTTGCCAATCACTAGCCAGTCGCCGTTTTCGCCGACCTGTTTGCGATTAGTGACGGTGAAGCGCAGCTTGTCAGCCCCCGGAATGGATCGATCAAGATCCCCCTCGGCATGGATTGTGTAGACCGCCGCCTCATGGCCGGCTTTCGGTGTCTGATCATAGACGAAGTGGACGGTGCTGACATCAAACATATAGCGATCCCCGGCCTGCTTGAGGCTACCGTCTACCGCGCCGGTGACGTGCTTCTTGCGTCCGCCGGTCGCGGGCGCAGTAGGTGCCGCAGCATTATCGGCTGGGGCGGCGGTGGGCAAGTCGCCGGCCGGGGCAGTCGTCGCAACGGTGTTGGTGGCGGCAGTGGTCGGCACGGCGATCACAGCGGTTGGCGCGGCGCTGCCTGCGCCGGTCGTGTCGCACGCGGCGAGCAGCAAGAGCAACAGACCGGCGACCGCTAGTGTGGTTCCTCTAAGTTGACATAACATTCTAAAGATCCTTTCTGTGGCCTCCTGTAATTGGTTGGGCATGGCCCCATCATAGCAGACCCAGCCCGGCACCGGAATGGCTTATGGGTATGTGGAGGTTGCTAATAAAGGGTATAAAAAGGGGCATTAGCCACCCGTACCTGGGCGAGCTGCGGGACAGTAGCCGCAAATCCTGTGACCCCGTGCCCCGGCCTACCCATCTGTGCTATAATGCGCCACATCATCTCCTACCGCTTGCCGGGATAAGCCGACCGGGTGGTGCCTGCGGCGTTGGCTGCCGTCTGGCGATCTGCTATATGCGCGGTGGATGGGATCGCTATGTTTAATGATACCGATAAACGTCCCCTGATTCTGATCGCCGACGATAACCGCGATAACCGCCTTAGCTTGCAAAGGCTGCTCGAAGATCAAGGCTGTGCGGTGTGCAGCGCCGACGACGGCCCCACGACGCTGGAGCTGGCCGAACGCCAAGTACCCGACCTGATCCTACTTGATGTGCAGATGCCGCGGCTCGACGGCCTGGCCGTGGTGGCCGCACTCAAAGCGCACCCGACCACCGGCCACATCCCGGTGATCCTGCTGACGGCGCTGGGCGGTACTGATGTCCGGCTGCGCGGCTTGGATGCCGGGGCCGACGAGTTTCTGACCAAGCCGGTAGACCCGCATGAACTACTGGCCCGTGTGCGGAGTCTATTGCGGGTCAAAGCGCAACACGACCGGCTGCGCGCCTATGGGCAGCGCCTGACCAGCCTCTTGCGCGTGACCGAAGCGTTGCGCTTGCACACCGAACCGCAGCCGCTACTGGACGGGATTGCCGATCTGGCCTGCGAACACCTGGGCTTTGGCCGGGTCGTGGTCAACTTGCTGGATAGCGAGACCGGCCTGCTCAAGGTGGGTGCGATTGCCGGCGTGCGCGATAACCAAGCCCGCGCCGCACTGGCCGCTACCAGCTATCATTGGGACGATGTTCGCGCCCTGCTGCGCCCAGAGTATCAGATCAGCGAGTCTTATCTGATCCCCGATGATTCGCTAGGCGTGGAGCGCCGGCTGTGGCGCAAAGCTACCCCGCCGCCCAACGATGGGCGCTGGCAGCCGCAAGATAATCTGTTGGTGCCGCTGCGTTCCGCCGCCGGTGCGTTTTTCGGCTTGCTATCGTTCGACACGCCCGACGATGGGCGGCGCCCCGACGCGGCCCAGATCCAACTGCTGGAACTGTTCGCCCACCAGGCGGCGCTGGCCCTGCAAAACGCCGCCCTCTACGCCGATTTGCACCGCCATTACGCCCGCTATGTGGCCCCGGCGGTGGCCGCGCAACTGACCACGCGCACGGCGGCCGGCACCGCGTTCGGCGCGCCGGTGGAGCAGGATCTGGTTATCCTGTTTGCCGATCTGCGCGGCTTCACGGCCCTCAGCGACGGCCTCAGCCCGCAGGTGCTGGTCCATACCGTGCTCAATCCTTACTTTTCGCGCATGACCGAGGTGATCCTGGCCTACGGCGGCCTGGTGGATAAATTTCTCGGCGACGGCATCATGGCGATCTTCGGTTTGCCGACGCGCCGCGAAGACGAGGAGGCGCGCGCCCTCACCGCCGCGCTGGCGATGCAGGCCGCCTTCGGCCCGCTGCAAGCCGCTTGGGCCGCCGACCTGGGCCGTGACATCGGCATGGGCGTGGGCTTGGCGGCGGGCCGCGCGGTGGTCGGCAACATCGGCGCACCACAGCGGCTTGACTATACGGCTATTGGGCGCGTGGTCAACCTCGCCAGCCGCGTCACTGATCTCACCCCCTCCGGTCAGGTGTGGGCCATGCAGGAGGTGAAGATGTTGGCCGAGACTTATATCCTCACCCACCCGGCCACCGCCGCACACTATCCGCTCACCTTTCAACCCCTGTTGCCCACGGCGCTCAAAGGCGCGACCGGGATGCAGAACTTGTACGTTTGCGGCTTGGCCGGCTAGGTCTATGGTATAATAGCGCTATGCGTGCGCTCCGCTGGGGGGCTGCGCGTCGGCAAGTCCGCCGTCTTACCAAAGGAGCTAAGATCGCTATGACCACCCTGAATCACCGGCCGGAAACGAGCGCCGATGCGCCTAGACAGATTTATTTAGACCACGCCGCGACCACGCCCACCCATCCCGATGTGGTGCAGGCCATGCTGCCCTATTTCACTGCCCACGCCGGCAACCCGTCGAGCGTCCACGGGGCGGGCCGGGCGGCGGCGCAAGGGTTGGAGTCGGCCCGGCGCGCTGTAGCCCGCGTGCTGGGCTGCCGCTCGCGCGAGGTGGTGTTCACCGGTGGCGGTAGCGAGGCCGATAATCTGGCGATTAAGGGCGTGGCCTACGCCCATCGCGCCGCCGGCCATGCTACGTCGCATATTATCTCTATCCCCATCGAGCACCACGCCGTCACCCATACGTTGGACCATCTGGAGGCCGAGGGCTTCGCCGTGACCTGGGTGCCGGTGGATAGCTACGGCCGCGTCAGTGTAGACGCGATTGCTGCGGCGATCCGGCCTGACACCTGCCTGATCACGGTCATGTACGCCAACAATGAGATCGGCACAGTGCAACCCATTGCCGCCATCGGTGCGCTGGCGCGGCAGCACGGCATCCCCTTCCACAGCGACGCAGTGCAGGCGGGTGGCTATCTGCCGCTAAATGTGGATGCACTGGGCGTGGACCTAATGACGCTGACCGCGCATAAGTTCTATGGGCCGAAGGGCGTGGGGTTACTTTATGTCCGTAGCGGGCGTAAGTTGCACCCCATGATCCACGGCGGATCACAGGAGCATGGTCTGCGTGCGGGCACCGAAAACGTGCCGGGCATCGTCGGCTTGGCTGCCGCGCTGACCCAGGCCGTGACCCATGCCCCGACCGAAGTGCCGCGCGTGACCGCCCTACGCGACCGCCTGATCGCCGGCATCCAGGCGCAGGTGCCGGGTGCCTATTTGCAGGGCCACCCGACGGAACGGCTGCCCAACAACGTCGCCGTCTGCATCGCCGGGGTAACCGGCGAGGATCTGCTGCTGCGGCTGGATCTGGCCGGCATTTGTGCATCCAGCGGCTCGGCCTGCAACTCCGGCTCCACCGCGATCAGCCACGTCCTGCGCGCCATCGGCACCGCGCCGGAGCTAGGCCGGGGCTCCCTGCGCCTGACGCTCGGCAGCGACAACACGGAGGCCGACGTAGATTACACCGTGGACACCCTGGCCCAGATCGTCAGCGAACTACGGGCGCGGCAGCCCCAGATGGTCGCTGTCGGCTAAGGAGCGCATGATGCGAAATAGCGGGTTCGCAAAACCGGTGGCCTTCCTGTGCGGCTGCTTGGCCCTCTTGCCGCTGGTGGGCTGCGATAGCTCCGCCACTCCTACTTATACCGGTTATAGCGGCCCGCCGATAAGCAGTCCGCTAGAGGCGGAGGGTCGTGCGGCGCTGGCCCGTTGGGCGGAGGCGCACCCGCTGCCGACCCTGACAGGTGCGCCGCTGCCGGTCCCGGTCGGCACCGTGGTCGGGGAGCGGGTTCTGAGCCTCGCCACTGCCTGGGGTATGCTCACGGCCGCCCAGCTTCAACATTTCCCGTTGCAACTCGGCGGTGGCTACCAGTTACAGCCCGTCGCCCTCTCGCGTGATGGGCGGCTGCTGGTGGGAATCGCCGAGCCGCCCTATCCGGCGGACGGCAGCCCGCCGGACCGCCCAATGATCCTGGCCTTCATGGACTTAGCCGACCGGCAACTCCACTCCATCGCCACGATGCCCAACCCGCGCGCCCAGCCCACTAGCATTCAGTCCGACGGCGCGTGGATCGTCTGGGCGCAAGATGATGGAGACGCGGAGTTTCTCGTCAACTCCGAAGTCTACGCCTACAATCTGAAGGATCGCTCCACCCATCGCCTAGTAACGACTAGGAACAACAAAGCGGACCCCCCGGCGCTGGCCGGGGCCGTGCAAATTGATCACGGCCAAGCCGTGTGGGCTGTGCGTGGGCCGTCGGGTGGCGACATTAACCTCCAGGATCTGGCAACCGGGCAGATTACGCTGTTGGCGACGAACGGCTTTGGCGCGCAAATCGCTTGGCCTAATGTGGCGTGGATCGACTCGCAGACGCACGCCATTGTGGTACTGAACCGCGTGGACGGTACGCGCACGACACTGGTCAAGCCCTGGCGGCCGGTCGAGTTCGCGCTGGCCGGCGACGCTATCGCCTGGACGAGCGAGCGCCGCGACCGGATCACGCTCACTAACCTCGCGGAGACGGTGGTGCAGCCCCTCACCATGGGGACTTCTGGATCGTCGTTTAATTTTACCAACCTGCAACTGAATGATCGCTTCGTCATTTGGTCAGGACCACCCGAAGTGCAACTGTGGGACCGCCGCCAAAACGCGCTGGTCCGCCCCACCGGGGAGATCACGTATTTTCATGTGTTTCCCCAACGTCTAATGTGGGTGAGTTGGGATCACACGGGTCCGCAGACTGCCGGTGAGATCCACATCCTGGATACGAGCCTGTTGCGGTAAGTGTTCAGTCGGCGCGGCCCATGCTGCGGCAAGCAGATCGGCAGGACTGGATTCTTCACTGCGTTCAGCTTGAGTTTGTACAATTTTGTCGAAGCAAAAGTGCCTAATATAAGTCTTAATTCACAGAGGTAGGACAAAAATGAGCCCTTATACGGGGGCCGTGAGTGTAAAATATCGGCTGTTTAGCGGGGTGGCCGACTTACACTAGGCACGAAATTGCTTGCTGTAACCCGATTTTCAA
>JBBRPH010000144.1:0-5535 GCA_038228295.1 Chloroflexia bacterium
GGGCACCTCGCCCCAAGCATCCACGTCATGGCTGCGGACCCGCGTTTCGGCCGTGTAACGGTGTATCATGGCGGCATGATACCATATTTGACGGACTACAACATACTGGGCACGGCGGGGCCGTATCCGGCCACTGGTCCGGTACCTTATATAAACGTCGGTACGCACGATTGCGGAAATAGGCACGGCTTTTATAGCCGGCCAATCCAGGAGGATACCTGCTATGGCGGTTGAAGATCAGGGGCGGCCTTAGAACAGCGCCTTGCCTGTGTAGAGCGCATTATCGCTTATATGTTGCAGACCCTGAATCTACCGAACCCAGAGCCGCCCCTGGCAGGCGGTAAGGAAGATTCGGTGATCACTCAGGTTCGCGAACTGCTCAAGTAACAAAACAAAATCGCGGCAATAGCACTCTATCAGTGTGAAAAAGACGGCTCATTAGGAGCGGCCAAAGCGGCTGTGGAACACATCGCACAAGGCACGTAGCCGCTGGCACAAGGCCAGACCGATCCTGTCCGCAAGGGAGGGCGTGTGCTATAATGGAGTATGCAATCGTACACGCCCCCCGCCGACTCCCCCACCAACCACCCGGTTTGGTTGCAACTGCCGACCTTTCGCCCGCGCGTCACCCAAATCCTGCTGGGGATTTTGGTGCTGGTCTTCCTAAAAGAATTGTCAGATCAGAGTCAGAGCTCGTTAGGCGCATTAGGGGATCTGTTTGGCGGATCTATTGACATTAGCGTGTTGAAAAACCTAGGCGCAAAAGACAACGGCGCGATCCTGCATGGCGATCATTGGCGACTGCTGACGGCGATGTTTCTGCACGGCAGTTTTTTGCATATCGCCTTTAACGGTTACGCGCTATGGATTTTCGGCCAACAGGTCGAGTCGTTCTACGGGCCGTGGCGTTTTCTGGCGATCTACTTTATTGCCGGGCTGGCCGGCAGCATTGCGTCGTTCGCTTTCAGCGCGCATGACTCAGTCGGGGCATCGGGGGCGATTTTCGGCATCATCGGGGCGCTAGGCGCGTTTTTCTTCTTCCACCGGCGGCTGTTGGGCGGCGCGGGGCGGGCGCAACTGCTGAACGCGGTGGCGATGATCGTGTTGAACCTGCTGCTGGGGGCGTCGCAGGCGAACTCGATTGACAATTTCGCCCATGTCGGTGGACTCGTCGGCGGCGGGGTGGCGGCGGCGCTGCTGGCCCCGCGCTACCGGCCGGGCCGCGCTATCGGTCCCGACGAGCGGCTGCTGGAAGACCACCTGCCCGCCTGGGCACCGTGGGCGATCACCCTGGCGCTGTTCGCGGTGGAGGGCGTCCTCTACGCCGGCGCGTTCCGCATCGCCCCGCACGGCCAATGAGTAGCCCGCGTGATCGGCTGGTGCGCTTGCTGTTTCCCGCGCCCCGACCGGGCGCAGCCGGCAACGCCACGCCATTCCGCACGCCGCACTCCGCACGCCGCATTCTGATCGTCCGCCCCGACCACCTGGGCGACCTGTTGCTGGCCGGACCGGCCCTGGCGGCGTTGCGCGCGGCGTTGCCGACAGCCCACCTGACCGGGCTGGTGGGGCCGTGGGGCCGCCCCATTTGGGACCGCTTGCCCAACCTGGATGCCGTTGAGACGTTACCCTTCCCCGGCATCGTCGCCCGCCCCGCGCGCCCGTGGCAGCCCTATACCCTGCTGCGGACGCAGGCGCGGCAGTTGCGGGCCGGCCGCTATGATCTAGCGCTTATCTTGCGCTTCGACTACTGGTGGGGCGCGTTGCTGGCCGAGCAGGCGCGCATCCCCGTGCGCTGGGGCTATGACCTGTCTGCCGTCGCACCGTTCCTGACGCACCGTGCGCCCTATCAAGCCGGGCGGCATGAAGTGGTGCAAAATCTCGCCCTAGTGGCTGCGCTGACCGCCGGCCGGCCGGATGCCGCTCCGACGCCCGATGCGGCGCCCGGCCGGCCGGCCCTCCAGTTTCCATTGAGCCCTGATGAACGGGCCTGGGCCGCCACCCAGCAGCCCGCTGGGATTCGCTACATCGCCATCCATCCCGGCACCAACGGATCGCTCAAACTCTGGACGCTTGCCGGCTGGGCGGCGGTGGCGACTGGGTTACTGGCGCAGGAGTACCGTGTGATTTTCACCGGCAGCGCCACCGAAGCGCCGTTGGTGGCCGCGATCCAGGCCCGCATGGAGTCGGCACAGGCCGCAGCCACGATCAACCTAACGGGGCAGACCGACCTCGGCCGGCTCGGCGCGCTGTTTGCCGGATGCGCGGCGGTGGCGGGCGTGGACAGCGGCCCGCTGCATATCGCCACGGCGGTCGGCGCACCCACCGTGCGACTCTACGGCCCCAGCGACGAAGCGATCTGGGGCCCGTGGGGGGCGCCGGCGCACCACCGTGTAGTACGCGCTCCCGGCACGCGGCCCGGCCACTTCCTCGATCCCACCCGCCACGCGCTCGAAGGCGGACCGGAGATGCAGGCGATCACGGCGGCCCAGGTGATCGATGCCGTGGCGGCGATTCTTTGATCCGCAAAGAAGCGCGAAGGGCTGACGCCTGGAATTGATCTGCGAAGAAGCGCGAAGAGGCGCGAAAGGTTTTACCGGGTAATGGCGGTGCCGCTGTGTTAAGCGCGCGAATTAACGCCGGGATTATAAGCTGAGTAGTTACTTACCGTTCACGTTTCACGCGGTACACCGCGTGCAAGGATGATAAGCTATGAACACCGAACCGAAACGGCTAACCAGCGTGACCGTGGCCGAGGCGCTGGCGCAGATTCTGAGCCACTTTGCGCCGCTGCCGACGGAGCCAACCGCGCTGGACGCGGCGCTGGGCCGCGTGCTGGCCGAAGACATTCAAGCTGAGGCCAACAACCCGCCCTTCGCCAACTCCTCAATGGATGGCTACGCGGTGCGCGCCGCCGACAGCGCCGGGGCGAGCCGGGCTACACCGCGCCCACTGCGGGTGATCGGCAACGTGGCGGCGGGTTATGTGGCCGCTGCGACCGTGGGGCCGGGCGAGGCGCTGCGGATCATGACTGGTGCGCCGTTGCCGGTGGGGGCCGACGCGGTGATCCGCTTCGAAGACACCAGCGAGGGTGACGCAATTAACAGCGGCGCACCGCACGCCGCTAATCGGCCCGACCCGACGAAAGCGGCCTGGCGGGCGGAGAGCAGCGCGAGTATGGTGCAACTCTACGCAGCGGTGGGACCGGGCGACAGCGTGCGCCCGGTGGGCGAAGACTACCGTAGCGGGCAGCAGGTGCTGGTGCGCGGCAGCGTAATGCGCCCGTTTGAGATCGCGTTGGCGGCGGCGGTGGGCCGGGCTACTATCCTCACCCACCGCCGGCCCCGCGTGGCGATCCTGGCGACGGGCGACGAGCTGGTGGAGCCGGGCGCACCGCTGGGGCCGGGCCAAATCCGCAACAGCAACAGCCCCGGCCTAGCGGCGCAAGTGCAGGCCGCCGGCGGCGTGCCCATCGTGCTGGGCATCGCCCGCGATACCGTGGCGGCGCTGACGGCGCGCATCGCCGAAGGCATGGCCCACGCGCCCGATCTCTTTGTCTCGTCAGCCGGGGTCTCCGTCGGCGACTACGATATTGTCAAAGAGGTGCTGGATGCGGACGGCACCATGCACTTCTGGCAGGTGCGGATGAAGCCGGGCAAGCCGCTGGCGTTTGGTGTGCTGCGCGGGGTGCCGGTGCTGGGCCTGCCCGGCAACCCGGTCTCGGCGCTAGTCAGCATGGAACAGTTTGGCCGGCCCGCGATCTTGCGGATGCTAGGCCGCCCCACCCTGGCCCGCCCGACAGTCACCGTGCAGGTCGACGAGCGCATCCCGAACAACTCCGGGCGCGACCACTACATCCGCGCCATCGTCACCCGCGACGCGGCAGGCGTGTATCATGCGCGCAGCACCGGCGAACAAGGCTCCGGGATGCTCACCTCGCTGACGCGAGCCAACGCCATGCTGGTTGTCCCCGCCGCACGCCTGCTGGTCGCCCCCGGCGAAACGGTGCCGGCGATTATGCTGGATTGGCCGGAGGAGGTGTTTTGAGCGTGCAGCGTGAAACGTGATGGCGTAGGTTCATCTCATAGAAGGGCAAACGCCGCACAGCACCTACACCAACAGGCAATCCGCAACCCGTCATCACGTTTTACGTTTTACGTTTTACGTTCTAGCGCCCCCAATCACGGGGGTAGCGGAAGTCGATCCCTGGCGTGCGTGAGCCGACTTTGGCGATGACCGGCATCATACGCTTGTATTGCATCCCTTTGACCCGCCCCAACACGCGCGTGACGAGCGTTTCGGCAAACCCCAACTCGATCACGCGGGCGGCATCCATGCGCTCATCTACCAGCAAGTAGAGGACTTGATCTACCTCATCGTAGCTGATGCCCAATTCGGTTTCGTCGGTCTGGCCGGGCCACAAGTCGGCGCTGGGCGGCTTATCCAGGATCGGTTGGGGCACCCCGACGGCGCGCGAGAGGGCACGTACCTGCGTCTTGTAGAGATCGCCGATAGGCTGGATCGAAGCGGCACTATCGCCGTACCAAGTGGTGTAGCCCAGCAGCGCCTCGGTCTTGTTCGAGGTGCCCAGCACCAGCGCGCCCCGCGCCAGTGACTGGTCAAACAGGATGATCATGCGCTGGCGGGCCATCGCGTTGCCTTTGCGCGCCGCGCTGATGTCGGGGAACCGGGCGAACAGGGGCGCGACCATCGGCGTGATCTCGACGACTTCGTGCGGCAACTGCAGGTCGTCAACCACCAGTTGGGCATCTGCTAGACTGGCGGGCGCGGAGCTCAGGTACGGCATCAGCACGGCGAACACATTGGTCGGCCCCAGCGCCTCTGCCGCCAAATAGGCCGCCAGCGCCGAGTCAATGCCTCCCGACAGGCCGAACACCATGCGCTCAAAACCAAACTTCCGCACCTCGTTGCGAATAAACTCGACCAGCAGCCGCCGCGTCAGGTCGGGCGCAATCGCCAGCCGATCTAGCACGGTCGCGGCAGTCAGCGGGGTGGTAGGCATAGGGATGGGGTCTCCTCAAACTTACAAAGGCAGCTAGTCCACTGTGTCATGCCATTCGTCTGGCTCACTCGCCTCTGCAATTAGCAAAAGGTGTTCGATCATATCGGCGAACGGAAGAGTTTTAGGTACACCAATTACACTAGGCATCCGTTCGCCGACGGCCACGCGCCTATACGCATGGGTGGGCATTGTTCTAACATCATGGGTTACTACAATCCGATCAGCACTAGCTGCCCGAGCCAAAATTATAGGGTCGGCGGCTGTACGTAACCCAACGTCCTGCACGCGCACTAGGTCAAGGTGGGGATTTCGGTTCAGCAAACCTCTAATTAGAGCGGGATCAATGTTCTCATCCATCAGGAAGCGAATCACGATGGCTCTTTGAGGTTTAGTGTGGTTGAGTAGCAAGGACTCAATGATCAGGCTGGATGTATGGAGAGGCACCGCGTAGGAATTGCCTCCTGTCGGGTCGCTTAGAGGCTTCGCTACCTTGCCAAACTACCAGAACACCTTGA
>JBBRPH010000145.1:0-5429 GCA_038228295.1 Chloroflexia bacterium
GGCGCATTGATGAAATCTACACCGCGCATCCGTTTTATGGCGTGCGCCGCATTACCGCCCAGTTGCGCACGGAGGGCCAGGGGGTCAATCATAAAGCAGTCGCCCGCCGGATGCACCTGCTGGAACTGACCGCGATTTATCCAGGGCCGAACCTCAGCAAACGCGCCCACGCGGCCCTGGTGCGCCCGTATTTACTGCGCGGCGTGGCGGCCCGCTACCCGAATCATATCTGGGGCACCGACATTACCTGTATCCGCACGCCCGGCGGCTGGCTGTATCTGGTGGCCTTTCTCGACTGGCATAGCCGCTTCATCGTCGCCTGGGAGCTGGACCAGACAATGGCCGTGGGTCTGGCTGCCGCCACTACACGCGCTGCCTGTGGCTTCCGTAAGGAGCGGCTATAGTCGCGGGATGAGATTCAGGAATCCTGTGGATAAAGTCTTGCCAAGTGGGGCACCCTGTGCTATACTATGCACTAATCGTGGTATCGAATTTAGTATCGTTTGGGGCAGAGGAGCGCAAGATGGACATCAACTTGGCGGAAGATTTTACAACGGTTTCGGAATTAAAGCGCCGTGCCAACGAGCTACTCGACCATATACAATCGACCAAACGGGCCACGTTCATCACGCGCAACGGGAAGCCGGCAGCGGCGATCATCGACATCGAAGTATATCAGCTGCTGAGTGAGTTAATCGAAGCGCACGACTTACTGCTATTAGCCGATGGCGTGGAGGAAGAGGTGGAGCAAGGTACCGTCGTCGAGTGGGACACGCTACGGGCGGATCTTGTCACCCGTTGGGGCACGGCTAACCAGGCCGGAGCTGCCTGATGGCGAAGCTCGTGCACCTTTATCTGGGGGAGAACACCCGGGCCCGTATTGACGAAATCGGCCGGCATTACGCCCAAGAGGATGGGGAAGTGGCTCGTCGCGCCGTCCATGCGTTGATCGCGGTCCTGGATCAAATCAAGGCCGACGGCAGTCAGGGAACGGTTGTGCGGGGTATGTTGCCGGGCCATCGGAAAGTGCAAGTCCAGCCATTCCCGTACTGGATAATCTACTATGTGGCGGCCGAGCAAAATGAAGGCTTCGTCGTCGATATCCGGCACAGTAAGCAACGATCGATGCGGCCCAAAGCGATGCGCCGCGCGGCCCCTGAGCCAGTGCCACCGTCGATGACCCGGCCCGCAAGAAGGGGAGCTCAATGACTGCGGTCACGTATGCCGTTGCCAACCAAAAAGGCGGCGTGGGAAAAACCACCACCGCGATCAACCTGGGAGCGGCCCTGGCGGAAAAAGGGTATCGGGTCCTACTGGTGGATCTTGATCCCCAGGCCTCGCTGACGATCAGCCTCGGCGTGGACCCGTCGGGCCTGGAAGTGTCGATGTACGATGTGCTGGTGCGCCCGGAAATGGCGCTCGCCGGTATTGTGCGTCCGACCTTGTGGCCGGGTTTGTTCCTGGCCCCAGGGCATATCAACCTGGCCTTATTGGAAATCGAACTGGCGAATAAAATCGGCCGCGAAAAGACCCTGGCCAAAAAGCTAATCCCGTTCAAGCAGGAATTCGATTTTATCTTGATTGACTGCTCGCCGTCGTTAGGGCTGCTGACCGTCAACGCGCTCTCGGCCGCGAACCAGGCGCTTGTTGTGGTTCAGGCAGAACCGCTCGCCCTGTACGGGATGGAGCACCTGATGCGTACCATTGATCTGGTGCGCGACGAAATTAACGAACGGCTCCATGTCGGGGGGATCTTGCTTACCATGTTCGATAGCCGGATCAAGACCAGCCGGGATGTAGTGGATGCGGTGCAAAAAGCTTTTGGCGATATGGTCTACAAGAGCGTTATCCGCAATCGGTCGAAATTCACCGAGGGGGTAGTGCAGGCAGCGCCGGTGATCGCGTTTGCCCCTGCCTCTGAGGGCGCTGATGATTACCGGGCCTTAGCCCAGGAGGTTCTGACCCATGGCTGAAAAAAAGGAGCGCCAGACGGTCGCCGGGTTGGGTCCGCTCCGCAACGCGCAGAACTGGCAGCAGTTGGGGCGCTCGACGGATGACGCACCGGGGGAGCGCTTACGCGAAGCCCGACTGATTCCGATTGAGTTACTGCACGCGGACGAGTCGCAGCCGCGCCAGAATGCCAAAGAGGCCGATATCGAAGAACTGGCGAAGGACATTGCGGCGCGCGGTATCCTGCAACCGTTGATCGTGCGCCCGTCGGGTACGCAGTACCTGATCGTCGCCGGCGAACGGCGCTACCGGGCCGCCCAGCACGCACAGCTCACCGCCGTGCCGGTCCTGATCCGGGATTTGAGCGATAACGAGGCGCGCCTGACCTCGCTCGTCGAGAACATTCAGCGCCGCGAACTGGACCCGGAGGATGAGGCGCGTTATTTCCAGGCGCTCACCGCACTCGGCATGTCGTACCGGGACATCGCTGCGGCGATCAACAAGAGCTATAACTATGTTGGTCGGCGGATGCGGCTGCTCGCCAATCCCGACCACCTACTTGCCTACCGCCAGGGTCTCGCCACTCTGGAACAGATTGGGGACGATGCAGAGAGTGCCGAGGATTCTGGTACGGAGCGTACCAGTTTTCAAGAGGAATGGAAGGATGGTACGGAGCGTACCAGGGCACCCGCGCATAGTACAGACCCCGCGCACAATACCGGGGCCGAGAGCCGACCGTACGCAACCCGAAAAACACCGGCCTTCCGGCCGCGCCGCTCCTTATACCGGCCGTTTCACCAGATGATCACCATCGTCAACAAGCTAAAGCCGGAGGAGATACCGCAAGAAGAACAAGCGGGTCTGCTACTAACGATTGATAAGCTCATGGCAACGCTGACGGAAGTTCGCGGACGCATGGGCGGCACGGAGGGGCAGCCAAAGGAGCAAGCAGCAGAGTAACTGTGCTGATGCGCGGCCGCTTCGTGCGGCGGTGACCTAAAATAGAAAGACCGAAGCCACCCGGTGGCCTGGCAGCGAAAGGGTGGCTTCGTCTAACAAGAAACCTCTTGTGGGAGGTTGGTGTTTGCTTGATTGATGGATTTATCATAGCACACACTGACTCCTCCTGTCAAGTAGGCCGGAGGATGTTTTTATGCCGAATTTGAGCTTTGAGGAAGCTCAGGAGGCTGCTGTACGGAAGCGTGACGGAATTCCCGCTACGGAAAGCCAACTGGCAGCTCCACAGGACCAAGCGCAGGGCCAAGCAACCACTGCGGTAAGTACGGCTCCCTCACCGGCGCTTAACAGCCGGCAGCACCCGGCAGACCAAGTTCCAACGAGCTGGGCGGGTCGCTACGGGCAGGTGATTTTACAGGCGGGCATCGCCGCGATCCCCTTTGCGCTTTACCGGTACCAGGGGCAGCTGAGCCTCAGCACGGCCGAGGTTTGGTTTGTGTCGCAGGTGCTGGCCGACAAATGGGACACCAACCTGCCCCACCCGAGCCTACACGCGATAGAAGCGCATTCAGGCGCAAGCCTCAGCCAACTCAAGCGCATCCGCACCGCACTCAAGAATCAGCACTACCTGGAAGTGCAAGTCCGCTACGATGACCACACCGCTGCCCAGCAACCGAGCAGCTATGATTTCAGTGGCTTGTTTCACCAGATCGAACTGCTGCTGATCGCAGAAAACCCGGCCCTCAATGCGATCGCCGCCGAGGATACGCCGGCTCCTACCCCCGCGGAGGTAGCCGGCGATACCAGCTTTGTCGCCCGCTATGGGCGGGTGATTGCCAAAGCCGGCATTGCGGCGATCCCTCTCGCCATCTTCAACCACCAGAAAACGCTGGGGCTGAAGCCCACGCACGTCTGGTTTACCTGCTACATTCTGGCCCATCGCTGGAGCAGCGACTTGCCGTATCCCAGCCTCAAGAAGATGGCCGAGCGCACCGGCTACAGCCAGGAACACATCCACACCATCAAGGATGAATTGGTCCAGATGGAGTATCTGCGTGTCATCAACCGGCACGGCCCGCAGGGTAACCAGATCAACAACGCTTATGATTTCAGCGGCCTGCTGACCGCATTGGCTGAGTTGACCCAACCGACTCCCGTTCCATCGCCACCGGCGGACGCACCGGCGCGCCGGGCGCGCCCGCGCCGGGGACGCGCTACACCGGAGATGGCGCGGCACCAACAGACAGCTCGCGCACGCCCGACCATGCGCGAGCTAACCGTTCCTGTGCATACCGTCAGAGTGCCCATCGGATCCGAAAGATCTTCTTTAACAGATTCTTCTTTAACGGACTCTTCTTTCTCTCAGGTGAGTGGCCCCCCCCTCTCTCAGCTAGATGGCCCTCCCCCCTCTCAGGTGAGCGGCCCTCCCCTGTTACGTACTCCCTCCCCCCTCTCAGGTGAGCGGCCCTCCCCCTCTCAGGTGAGCGGCCCTCCTTCCTTCTCAGGTGAGCGGCCCTCCCCCTCTCAGGTGAGCGACCCCTCCTCCCTCTCAGGTGAGCGGCCCTCCCCGCTTACACAAGAAGGGCACCTAGCAGCCCGGTCCGCAGGCTCTGGGGAACACCTGCCTGATTCGGCATGGTTGCGGAAGATAACCGAGGATTTCACCCGCGAGCTTGAAATACCCCTCCAGCGTGGCTCAGACGCTTCGCGCATCCAGGTGGCGGGGAACATTACGCAGACATTGGCTCTCTGGCGCGCTAGCCGGCTATCGGAGGAGCCGTTCGCCGCTCTGATGCAGGAAGCACGCAGCCGCACTCAACAGGCCAAAGGGCAGCACTCAGCCCCAGGCTTGGTTCGACCTATGGCCTATTTCTACACCGTCCTCGCCGATCTTATTGCCCACTCATCGAATGATGCACCAACAGCGCAGCGGCCTGCTTGTAGCGCATCCCGAGCGCTAACCAACCCGTCCACTACCACCCGGCGGGCACCGACTACCAGTTCGTTCGCATTCCAGTTCACTAAGCCACAAACAACCCAGCCGGTTCCCAGTGTATCGCCGGACGAAGCAGATGCTGAGTCCGGCCCGGCCGCTCCAACTTATTCCCCTTATATCGCCGGCGTTATGCTCGATTATGCGCGGGAGCTAGGGGCAGGCTACCAGGGACCGACCCACGTCACTGCTGCCCTCCGGCTCTGGCAAACGAGTGGCTTAGGCGAGACTGCATTTGTCACAATCCTTCACATGGCGCGCCGGCAGGTAAGGAGTAATGGGCCAGTGAATGTCATGCCGCAATTCTTCGCGGTGGTTGCAGCCTTGCTCGCACAGAGCACATAAAGCAGCTCAACTGCAGGAGGAACCTAGTGACACTCCACGGCCCCTAACCTAAGTCTTGTGCAACCAGCGGGCGAATGGCCTGAAGCGGCGCCACTTTCTGCGGCATAATCCTCGGCGGGGTGGGATACGTTCTCTGGGTAAGGAGGTATTCCCATGCCTGAATTCACTGCACCCGCTGTGGCCC
>JBBRPH010000146.1:0-5399 GCA_038228295.1 Chloroflexia bacterium
AAATTCTTTGTAGAAATTCCTACTGTTGTTAAGCCATCTGGCTGAAGAGTGGTAGTAATAGCTAGGCTGTATAGTGAATCCGTATTATCGTCATTACTTTCTGCTTCGATTGCATAAGCCGTAACTTCTTGAATGTTACTCCATCCCTGCTTTGGCAGATTGTCTTTGTAGTATGTCAGCACTTCAGCCGCTGTGCTAGTTGTTTGAAATGTTGCTTTGTAAATAGCAGTATCATTTTTAATGATCTGTACATTTTGTTTACTAGGGTAAGATAGCAGATTTTTTGGATCGGGTCGTTGCTGCCCCATACTACATCCAGTTAGGGAAAATATGAAGGTAAAGTATATAACTAAGAGCCTGCCAAAATTCTGCTTAAGCCCTGAAACCACTAGGTATAGGCCGCACGTTTCCTTAGCAGGTTTTAAACGGTAGATTTTTTGTCTCACAAAAACACTCCTTTCAATACGGCGGCGGTGGCAAAGTATATGGAGAAGGACTCTGATTCCTTGCCAAGTATCTAGCATGAACATCTTGAAAAGCCCACGAAACCATGACTCGCCGTATTTCGCTTGGTTGGTTATAATAATATCCATATCCATCACCGAAGCCTAAAATCATAGCCGCTACTGACTCCGCCCAATCCTCCTGTATCGTTGTATGATAGCGAGAAGGTCTCCCAGCATTAGGGTTGCCTACTGTGTTGACTCCGGCTCCGAATCTATCAGAATATTTGCCACCATTGACAATATCCATCACATGAGCTAGCTCATGAACGGTGGTAATCGCAGATAGACTAACTCCGTTCGCCTTCCAATCATTGACTTTCTTTCCATAGAAGGAGCCGTCATAGAAAGTAACTGTATTTCCATCAAGCGAGGTCTGCCCGCCAACGCTACCATCACAGCCAAAGGGTCCAAAAGCACAATGTACGTGTTCCCTTTTGAAATACAGGGGATTGTAGTCATCTATGCCCATGGCAAACTTGAACTCATCAATACTCCATCCCGTTGCTTTCTGCAAAATTCGAATACCTTCTATAACTTTCCACAATTCCGCAGAAGTCCAACTTGCATCTCCATCCGTGATTTTTATTCCATATTTCTCCAATTCATGTACTGCTGCTTGATATTCAGTATATTCATTTTCTCCAGAAGTATCTGGAATTGCACGCTGATGTCCAGTGGGGTCGTTATAAGTAAGCGGGTTATTAAGCACATAGGCATAGCGATTACGGCTCTGCGACATACCCTTGTCCACGCCCATCGTGTCCGCGCTTGCGAAGTAACCCAGTGCCGGATCATAGAACCGTGCCCCATAATACATCAGGCCGGTGTCCGTGTCCAGCCGCTGGCCGGTGAAGCCGAGGCTAGTCAGGCTGCCGCCCAGGGTCCACTGCCAGGCGATATCGCCATAAGGCTTGTGGTATTGGCGCTGAATCACGCTCGGCGGGGTGGCGGTGTCCACCAGCAGCGTAGTGCTGCCCAGGTGGTCGCCCACCAGCCGGTATGGCCCGTTGCCGCTCGGCCAGCCACTGCGCCGCAAGCCTACCCCCTTGCCGCCGAAGCTGTAGTAGTTGATCGACCCGTTGCCCAACTGCTCCTCGTAGATTCCTCCAATGTAGAGCGTGCGGCGGGTGGTGCCGCCGGCGGTAACGCTGGTGAGCAGGCGCTGGCCGTTGGCATCATAGATATACGTGCTGACGGTGGTGCCGTCGCTGACGCTGCTTAGACGGCCTTCGGGGTCGAAAGTGCGGCTTTGCCCGGCACCGGTACTCACCTGACTGCCGTTGGCATCGTAGGTGTAGGTGGTGCCGTTGTAGCCGGTGGGGGCATCGGGGTGGGCGGGGGCGTAGCTGTAGGAGCGTGCTATGCCGCCTACGCTAGCGGATCGCGTAAACGTTCTTCCGACCAACAATGTAAATGGTGCCATCGGCAATAACGGGTGGGCCACCGACGATACTCTCCGTTGGAATCCGCCAATTTTCGTGACCAGTGAGCGCATTAACTGCGTGGAGGTACTTATCATCACTCCCGAAGTAAAGTACTCCATGGGCGATGGAGGGCAGCGTTATATAGGTCGGGTTGGTGATTGCCCAGCGCTCCTGCTGTGTTTTCAGGTCGATCGCATGGAGCGTATGGCCCCGGCCGGTAATATACAGGATGCCGTTCGCGATGACCGGTATCGCATCGTACATCACTCCGTCGGGGAAGGTATAAGCCCAGAGTTGCCGGCCGCTCTGGGCCTCCAGCGCATACACAGTATCGCTCTCCAAGCCGATAGCGTAGACCACCCCGTCGGCGACCACCGGCTTATTCACAGGCGCGGGAAACGTCCACCGCTGCGCGCCCGTCGCCGCATCCACCGCATAGATTTGATCCCGTGTCGCGATGTTATCGCTACCCGGGGTGGGCTGGAGATTGGTGCCGGCGATATACACGAGGCCGTTACTCACGGCGGGATCTGCGGTTACCGCGTCCCCGGCGTGGAACTTCCAAGCGAGCTGGCCGGTTGCCCTATCCACGGCATAGAGATTGCCGTCATTACTCCCGAAATAGATGTGGTCGTCGGCAATGGCGGGCGAGGACTCAATATCGTGGGTAGTGGAAAATTGCCACAGCCGGCGCTGTGTTTTGACCTCGACCGCGTAGAGGGCAGTTTGCCAGCCGTAATAGAGGATGCCGGCGGCGACGGCGGGGGTTGCCATGCGGGCACGATCCTGCCACTGCTCCCGCCCCGTGCTCGCCTCGAGTTGGTGGATGTAGCCTTCGGACGTGACGAAGGAGACTCGCCCGTCCGCCACAGCAACCGAAGAAACGATCACATCATAAGCGAGCGTTGTGGTGTACGTCCAAGCGAGACTCGGTCGCTGGGCCGGACCGGCGGTGCCATACTCGCCCGTACGTCCGATATTGGCGAGATAGAACGCGCTATCTCGTGCAGGAATAGTCGTTGGTGCTGGGACATCGGGCATAGGGATTACGGTCCCCGATCCGGGACTGCCGGTGCAACTGGTAATGAGGAACACAACACAGCACAGCGTGAGCAGGGTCCAACAAAGGGGCGGCGCTGCGTGATATCGCAAGCAGGAGGGATGCGCTGAGTGACTCATCTTATAGCTCCACTCTCGTAAATCGGTTGCAGCGGGCACCGGTCGTGTACCGGCAAACTGCGGGGTGGCTGGTCGGCAGTGGTCCGCTGCCATGCGGAACGGAACTCTGAGAATTCTGTTGCACCGCAAGTACTTTGCCTCCTATGCAACGCTTAGGCAGTTAGATGCCAGCCTCTCTCAGATCTTAACAGCCCTATACGGCCCAAACCCAACGTCGGTGTAACCAGGGGCAAAGTAACCTGATGGTAGTAGCATCAACTTGCCTATGGGGATCCGTAAAAGTACCGCTGCGCTTTATGGAGTCGGAACTTCGCCTGATTCAGCACCCCTGCCGGTAGGTTGTTGCGGAGCCTAGTGTCTGGGGTATCAATTTACTACAATATGTAGTAGAAAGAAAGTACCGCAACCACGTGAAGTGGGAACTTTATTACCGGATGTAATCGCCGAGCTAGATCCGTGCGTTACACTGTTTTACATGAGCCAACCCCACGTCGCCTACTACCGCGTTTCGACCGATCGCCAGGGCAAATCCGGCCTGGGCCTCGACGCGCAGCGCGCCGCCGTCGCCGCGTATCTGGCCGGCCGGGGCGAGAAGATCGCCGACTTCACCGAAATTGAGAGCGGCAAGAAAAACGACCGCCCGCAGCTCGCAGCGGCGCTGACCGTGTGCCGCAAACAGAAAGCGCGGCTGATTATCGCCAAATTGGATCGCCTGGCGCGCAATGTCCATTTTATTAGCGGCTTGATGGAAAGCGGGGTAGACTTCGTCGCCGTGGATATGCCGGAAGCGAACCGCTTGACCTTGCACATCCTGGCCGCCGTCGCCGAGCATGAGCGCGAGATGATCAGCCAGCGCACGAAGGCGGCCCTGGAGCAGGCGAAGGCGCGCGGCACCCAACTGGGCAATCCCCGGCCAGCAGCATCCTTAGCGCGCGGGCGGGTGGTCAAAGAGGCGCATCTGGTCGCCTACCGGACCCAGATGCGTCCGTTGATCCTGGAGCTACACGACCAGGGTTGGGGGCAGCGCGCCATTGCCCGCGAACTCAACCACCGGGGGCTATCCACCGTGCGCGGCAAGCAGTGGACGGCGGTCCAAGTGGCGAACCTCTTGAAAGGTTGTGAGCCGGATCAATATTAGACTTTATCGGCAATAGTGATTTCGTGCAGCAATACCGAGCTACGCCACACTTGCTACGGCTTAATGCCGATAATGTCTAATGGTTAGGTTCGGTCGCGGGCCGCTTCCCAAACGCAAATTGGCACTTTTTGCACCCTTATTCACGCTAAACCGCTACTACCGCCCGTGGTACTTTGCCCCTCATAACACGTTTGCTCATTCGGGGCCTATATAAAGGATCGCCTTAGCGGGAGCGCCGCTGGCTGGCCCCGACGATTAACGCCGGCGACGACGCGCCACGCGCTTCGGCGGCTGTAGCAGCGTGCCCACCACTGCGGCCCCGATCAGGATCAGCCAAAGCGGCCAGAGCGTTGCCAGAGTCGGCAGCACCTGGGCGGCCCAGGCAGCAATCAAATCATCCCACATAACCTTGTACATCCTTTCTAGGATTTATGGATGACGGTTCCGTTACTGATAATGGCATCCAACGTCTGGTGCGCGTGCGGACTGCTGTCACCCGGCGCGAAGTGGGTGGGGTAACGCCCCGCATCAGACGCACTGGCATCGAGAAAGAAGATTGTATCATCAACGCGCAGCATCCGGTTATGCAATTCCTGCGGCGCGACCTGGATTAACTGATAGGCTTTAAACTCTTGGCGCGTCAGATCAGATACCTGCTGCACCCCCAGCACCCCGTAGGCATCTTGACCCTTAATTTGTCCGGGCGTGGTAATGAGCGAGACTGCTAGTGTGCGATCTAAATGACGCAAATACAACGCGTAAAAATCATGGCGCAGATAGCGATCGAAATACTCCAGGCGGCGGCGTGCTCCTGCGACCGCATCGGCTATGCGCATGTGGACCGTAAGGGGGGTATTTGCCTCCGACAGGGTAGCTTCCCATTCAACAGGAATACGGTCAACCCGTTCATAAAACCAATCGTAGTGCAGTGCTAATTCTTGTTTGAAATAGGAATGCAGCTCCCTAAGATCTAGATCAAGCTGCGAATCCCGGATACGAGAGTGAACATTGGTATCTGCTCAGAAAAGGGGGGGATGGCACGGAAACGCGCAATCGGGTACAATCGGGCCATGTTGGATGATATTGACCTCGCCGCGTTTCCCGACCCGACGACGCGTGCCCTGATCGTCCGCTTGTTGAATCTGGTGGATC
>JBBRPH010000147.1:0-5117 GCA_038228295.1 Chloroflexia bacterium
GCTCGGCGCGGCCTCCGGCAGCGAAGGCAACGGCAACAGCTCCTTCTACCAGCAAGTCATCGTCCCGGCGGCGGGCGGCACACTCAGCTACTGGTACTGGCCGTCCACGACCGACAGCTTGACGTATGACTGGCAAGACGCTTATGTGACGGACACGAGCGGCACCGTGCTGGCGACGATCATGCACGTCTGTAGCAACACCCAGACGTGGACCAATGTGACGTACAACCTGGCGGCGTATGCCGGCCGAACAATACGCATCAAGTTCCTCGTGCACGGTGACGGCTACGGTGACCTCACCTATATGTACTTGGACGACGTCAGCCTCTCCTGCCGCTAATATAGGCGGCTGCGATTCACGCCACGGCCGGATGCACCCAGGTGCATCCGGCCGTTTGGCCGGCCTGTGGTGGAGGCTACTCAGCCCCCGCGCCACAAACCAGCCCCAAGCGGCACCGCCACGGGCCCGCCGACGAGCACATTCCAAGTAGGTAAGGATCTACGCACGCTAGTGGCTGTAGAATGAGCGGGCCGCCTCCTTGTCGACTGAACCCGCACTAGGCCAGCCGGATCGTACCGGGTATGACTAGCGTGTTGGGGGTCGTTGGGTCTGCGGTTCTAGGGCAACTGCAAGGCGGGTTGATCCACTGCCCGCCCGGCGACAACGGGCCGCTTGAGGTAGGCGATCACATTGTCGATGCGCAGATCGCCCGCGTGGCTGGCGATGGTAGGAGCGATGATCCCGTGCTGGACTGTCACCAACTCCCAACCGGCGGCCCCCAGCAATCCCAACGCAGCGTTAAAAGGCGCGTAAGGCCAGACGCGCCCCTCCTCGCCTGGATGCCCGATGCGGGCGAGCGCCTGCGTCTGCACACCCGTACCGTCCAGGTAGCACACATCGAGCGTGTGACGCATCTCCTGCCCCTGCGCGAGCGCGCTCCCGACTAGGCGCAGCTGGCAAAACTCCCATTGTGGGTGGTCCACGGTGTTGTCTCTCCCTTTGGTGTACCCGGCGGGCGCTTGATCCGCCGACAAGTAATGCGGCGATCATCCGCGCCGGCGCGGCAGTGGCTTCTAAGCACAGAGTATGCCCCCTGGGGACGGGAGGCGATCCGTCCCCTTACCGCAACAACGCATCTGATGCCTGAGCCGGCGCTACACTGTGCGGCCACTGCGACGCTGCGCTAGGTAGCGTGGTGCCGCAGCAAGCTGATCGCTTTTCATCTGCCCTTCATGTAGCGGGGTTATACTATAGAGATAACACTGCGGACGGGAGGGAATCTATGCGCCTACTGCTAATTGAAGATGATCAGCGCCTCAATGCCGTCTTAGCGCGCGGCTTGCGCGAAGACGGCTACATTGTAGATGTCGCTTATGATGGACCGAGCGGCTTGGCGGCGGTGGAGTCCAATGCCTATGACGGGGTGCTGTTAGATGTGATGCTGCCCGGCCAGGACGGCCTGACCCTGTGTCGAACCTTACGCCGGCACCGGCAACGGGTTCCGATTATTATGATCACCGCTCGTGATAGTCCTGCTGAACGTATCGCCGGGCTGGACAGTGGGGCCGACGATTATTTAGTCAAGCCGTTTGTCTTTGGCGAACTAACCGCTCGCTTGCGTGCCGTGTTGCGCCGCGAAAGTCTGAATCGCAGCAGTGATCTCTATTTGGGATCGCTACGGCTGGATCTAGCGGCCCGGCGGCTCTGGCGCGGCGCGCAGGAGCTTGTATTGACCGCCCGCGAGTTAGCGATGCTCGAATATTTCTTGCTCCATCCGGATATGGTTCTGACCCGCAGCGCGTTGGAGGAGCGCGTGTGGAAACACGAGTTCGCGCTCACGTCCAATGTGGTAGATGTATATGTGCGGCGGCTCCGCCAGGCGTTGGGTCCCGAAGGTCGCCACATTGAGACGGTGCGCGGTAGCGGTTATCGCTTGCGCGGGCACGCGGCACTCGATGAGGCTTAACCACAGCCTGCGGGTGCAACTCACCGCTTGGTATGGGGCTGTGATGGCCGCACTACTGATCCTCTTCGCCGGCTTGCTCTATATCCTGCTGGCTGCGGGGCTGGCGGGCGAGTTGGATCGCGCCTTACAGGTCCGCGCTGCCGATCTCGCCAGTACCCTGGGAAACGACGAAGCGGGCGGCATTCGGTCGCCGCCCCAGAGCAGTGACGGAAACCTCAACTTCCAAAGCGATGCGGCAGTTCAACAGCAAGATGAACTGACGCTGATCTACGGGCCCACCGGCACCGTACTGGAAGGAGTCGGTCCGCAACTACAGCCGTTGCCCCAATGGGCCGGAGCCGTTAGCGATGGGCGGTATGCCACCCAGTTGGTCGGCAGTCATAGTTGGCGACTCTATGCGCGGCCGCTAGTGTTGGCGGGGGGGGTTACGGGCACCCTGCTGGTTGGACGTTCACTGGAGGCCACCGCCGCCACCCTGCGCCAGACGGTCACGGCCATCCTTGTCGCAGGGCCGGGGCTGTTACTCCTGGGGTGCGTGGGCGGCTATTTTCTGGCAGGGCGCGCCTTAGCGCCCATCGAACGTATCAACCGGACCGCCCGACAGATCCAGGCGCAAGACTTGGGTGTGCGGATTGGCTCCAGTGTCGGGCAGGGCGAAATCGGCGCGCTGGCGCAGACCATTGATGCGATGTTGGAACGTTTGGAGCAGGCGTTTGTGCGGCAGCGCCGCTTTACCGCCGATGCCGCGCACGAGTTACGCACCCCGCTCGCGGTCGTAACGGCGGAGGCGAGCCTCGCGCTGCAACGGCGGCGCAGCCCCGCCGAGTATCAGCGCGTACTGACGACGGTCATGCAAGAGAGCGAACGGTTGCGGATACTGGTGCAGGATCTGCTGACGCTCGCACGCACCGAGCAGGCGGTCGCACTGGGGCGGCCCCAGCGCGTGGCCTTGACCGACCTCTGCACGCAAGCCGTCAACCGCGTGCGGCCCCAAGCCGCCGCCAAAGCGGTGCGGATCGTGGTGGAGCCGTCAGGCGATCCGTGCGTTTGGGGAGATCCCGTTTGGTTGGGACAACTGCTGGGCAACTTGTTGGATAATGCGATCAAATACAGCCCGCCGGGTGGGCTAGTTCAGGTCGGCCTGGGAGAAACCGCAGATTGGGTGTGGCTGGCAGTCGCCGACGAGGGCAGCGGGATTGAGGCGCAGCATCTCCCGCATATTTTCGAGCGATTCTACCGAGTAGATGCAGCCCGCAACCGCGACAGCGCGACAGCGGGGGTGGGGCTGGGTCTAGCGATCTGTCGCTGGATTGTCGAGGCCTATGCTGGAACAATCACCGTTGTCAGTAGCGCGGGCCAGGGCGCGCGTTTCACCGTGCAGTTACCCCAGCTACCGATCGTTGCGCGGCCGGCCGGCGCGGAGGCGGCGGAAAATTCACCGTAGATTCACGCATTGTTCACAGTATGGTCATATCGGGACGCTATACTGATCATACACCGCGCAAATGAGTGCGGCGGACAAATTCAGTAGCGAACATAGCACACGAAAGGGACAATCAACATGAACAAGATCCATTGGTACGCTGGCGGGTTAGCCGGTCTCATACTCGGGGGGGCATTGCTGACAGGCGGCCTGAATACCCACCCGGCGAGCGCGCAGCCCCCTGCCGCTGCGGCTCATGTGGGCGCGGCCACCGACACGATCAGGCCGGCGCAAGCGCAGGCACTACGTCCAGCCGCTGCGCCGGCGGCCGCCGCACCGGAGCAGGTAGTCGCCCACGCAGTGGCAGTGCGTCCGGTTGCGGCAGCTAACGTGGTAGCACAACCGCCGCGCCAAGCGACTCAGCCGACGGTAATCCCCACGCCCGCCCCGACCAGTGTGGCGGAGCCGACCGAGCCGGCGAACCAGCCCGGCGCGGCGGAACCGACCGAAGTAGCGGGTCAAGATACCGATACTGTGCAAGAGCAAGTGGGCGATCAGCAAGGTGCTGATGTCCCTAATGCAAGCAAGGGCGTCAATGCGCCGCAGGGTGGTGCCGAGACCGATACCCTCCAGGAGGGGGATCAGCAAGGCCCGGATAATGGCGGCCCTGAAACCCCCAATGCGCCTGCTGGTGGGGCGACCAAATAACCTAAAACCTAAGGATTGCTTAGTCAGCAGCGCGTGTGCGTACTTCGACGCACACGCGCTTTCGTGATCCAATAGGGCAGCACACACTGACGGCACCGCGAAGAGAAAAGCGTTACCGCGTTCACGCGGAGATCCAGCGAGCAAAACAGGGACCGACTGGGAGTCGGGCCACAAAGTATCGGCAAGGAAACGATCCGTCGCAAGCTGCATCCGCTGCCCGACTTGATTCAGTCAGGTGCGCTTTGGCAGTAGTGGTAATTGGAGGCTAACAGTGGTGCCGAGCTCTAGGGGTAGAGATGACGCCGATCGTGTCTCGTATGCGCCGGATCAGCCGCACGTGCCCGACCCGCCATCGCCCACCGACTGCGGACCATCCACCACCACGCTTAGATGCAAGCGGCTCAGTACATGACGGACGGTGCCAATTAGGTTGGTGATCTGCCGTAGCGTAACCGTCTGTGCCCTCGGGTCACTTACCTCGCGGGTGATCAACTCACCGTAAGACTGCTCAACGATCCGCGCGGCGGTCAGCAAGGCATCAATCGTGTAGCCTTGCACCAGCCGCGGACGGGCTACCTGGACCAGCAGATTCGTCAGGTGTGACGGATCGTGGGTGATGAGACTCTTGCTCATCGCATCAACGATCACCGTGTAGCGCACCTGGATCTCTGCCTGCGCGACCGTTGCGTAATCGGGAATCTCCTGCTGAATGCGTTGCGTAATCCGGCTGATGAGGGCGGCGCGGTGGGCTGCCAGCAGGACCGCGATCGGATCGGAGGGATCGAGGGCAGACATACAGGTATCCTTTGGTTTAGTATGATCGAGACGCGCGGTCAGGTCCCTCCGGGTACGCCGCACCTGCGGAAGCAACCCCTAAGCCCATCAGCTACAAGTTAAGGGCATTGCCGCCTTGTCAAGGGCGCGTTGCGGCCCTTTTTGGTAGAATAGCCCTATGACTACCTCTTCTAACCAGGCCCCGCGGGCCAAGAGCACGGTGCGCCATACCCGCGCCATCCAGC
>JBBRPH010000148.1:0-4985 GCA_038228295.1 Chloroflexia bacterium
TCAAGGCCATGATCGTGGGCGCACTGGGGCTGAACAATGCGCGGGTGGACGCGGGCACCATTCCCGACCACAGCCGCGTCGAATACCCGGTGAGCTATGCCTCGGAGCCGCATCTGCTGTTCCTGTTTGCCCTGACCGAAAGCGCCGACCGGATGCCGGTGGGATCGTGGCTGGCCCCATCGCACATCGTCCGCCTCGACGACCGCTTCATCGAAAAGGACATCCGCGAGTTTTTCATCACCCTGCTGCGCTATCATGCGCTGGCCTATAACTATGCCCCGGCGGAAGACCGCTATCGCGGCGTGGTCGTAGATGCCATCGCCATGCTGTCGCGGGCGCTGGGCCAGCACCGCATCAACCTTCGCAGCCTGATCCGCACGGCGGTGACGGTGTGCGATCTGCTCTACGTCTACCCGAAGTATGTGCCGGGCGACATGACCGACGAGTTAAAGCGTGGGCTGAAGGTGTGACCCCGCCGGCGCTCAAAGCCGCCCTGCCGCGCACCTGGGGACCGTTTTTCGGGCGGTACGGCAGCTTCACGGCGGCGCAGTTGGCCGCCATCCCACCACTCCTGACCGGCGCGAACGTGTTGCTGGCCGCGCCCACCGCCGGCGGCAAGACCGAAGCAGCCCTCGCCCCACTGATCGAGCGCTATTTGCCCCCCTTGCGCCCACCGCACCAACTGACCCTCCTCTATCTGCTGCCGACCCGCGCGCTGATCAACGATGTGGCGACGCGCCTAACTGCGCCGTTGGCCGCGCTGCAAGTGAGCTACGCCAGCAAGACGCACGACCGCAACACCTTCGACCCGCAGCACCCCGCCGATCTGCTGCTGACCACGCCGGAGTCGCTGGACGCACTGTTCACGGGGCAGGCGCGGCTGCTGGCCCAGGTGCAAGCGGTCGTACTGGATGAGTTGCACATTTTCGCCGACACGGTGCGCGGCGACCAGCTGCAGGTGCTGCTGCATCGCTTGCGCGAGGTGCGCGCCTATGCCGCCCAGACCGGCGAGGCCGACGATGCCGCCGTGCAATATGTCGCGCTGTCGGCCACGCTGACCGCGCCGGCGGCGGTGGCGGCGCGCTATTTTCCCGCCGCGCAAGTGGTCGAGGTGGCCGGCAGCCGCCCCATCCAGGCCGAACGCATCGCGCTGGACCCCGACGCGCCGAGCGCATTGCTGGATTACTTGGCGACCTTTCGGCAACGCGGTTGGCGCAAGGCATTGGCCTTCTGCAACACGCGGGCCGAAATCGAGAGCTATGCCGCCGCCGTGCGCGCCGCCGGGTCGCCCTTCGGCGCGGCGGTCTATGTGCATTACTCCAACCTGGAATGGGAGCGGCGGCGCGAAATCGAGGCGCAGTTTGCCCAGGCCGAAGCGGCGCTCTGTTTCGCCAGCAGCACGCTGGAACTGGGCATTGACGTGGGCAACATTGACATTGCGCTGCTGATCGGCGCGCCGGGCAGCGTGGCGGCGTTTGTGCAACGGGTGGGGCGGGCTGGGCGGCGGCAGGCGGCGGCCCAGGTGGCTTGCTTTGCCCGCACGCCGCTGGAGGGGCTGATGTTTGACGCGCTGCTGGCCGCGCAGGACTACGCCGCGCCGTCGCCCGCCTTTCGCCCGTCGGTGGCCGTGCAGCAAATCTTCAGCCTGTTGCGCCAGAGTCCCAGCGGCGCGGTGCGCCTCAAGCCCTTATGTACGCTGTTTGCCGGCCTGCTGGCGGCGGCGGAGGTGACGGCGATCCTGGGCACGTTGCAGGATCAGGGCTATCTGCAAAGCGGGCGGGCGGGCGAATGGCGGGCCGGGCCACGCCTGCACGAGTTGGTGGACCAGCAGAATGCCGAGCGCGGCGTTCTTAGCCTCTACAGCAACCTCGACATCCGTGACACGGCGCAGATCAAGATCCGCGACCAGACGAGCGGGCGCGTCGTGGCGAGCGTGGATCGCCAGTGGTTCGACCGCGACGTGCTGACGCTGGAAGGCCGGCCGCTCAATGTGCAGTGGTCGGACCGCGACTCGCTGTGGGTCTCGCCCTATCGCGGGGCCGAGGCCGCCCAGCGCTTGCGCTACCGGGCCCGCGGCCAAGCCCTGAGCTATGACCTAGCTCGTCGCCTGCCCGCGCAGTTGGGCCTAGCCGCCGACAGCGCACCGTGGTTGCCTGTGGCCGACGGCGTGCTGCTGTTCCACTGGCTGGGCGATCTGTATGGGCGGGCGCTGCGCGATCTGCTGAATGATAGCCAGGCCACCGCCGATACCCCGCAGCCGGGCCTGTGCCTGCGGCTGTACGACCCACCGCGCGCCCTGCCGCGCTGGACCGCCGCCCAAGTCACCGCCTATTTGCACGATCACTACCACCGCTACGAGTCGGCCCTGGCGCTGGGTGCCTACCACGCCCTGCTGCCGCCCGATCTGCGCCGCCACGCCGTCGTCGCGCAGTTCGATGTGCCGCGCTTCCTCCAGGCCACCGCTGCGCTGCGCCTCGCCCCCGCGCCCGAATCGCTCACCCAGGCATTGCAAGACTTGGCGCTGTAGAATCGGCCGGCGGGTACGACGACACCACGGCGGCACGGAGACACGGAGGGTGTATTGAGCCACGAAGGATCACGAAGCGGGGGTTCAAGCACGGGATTGAATAGTTGGCTCATGTCGGTGCAGGGGTGAAACCTTCAGGCTGTTGATGCGTTGCTTAAGGATGCTGCCACTGTTGATCCGGCTATAGACGCACCCGCAGATGCAACCCACACTTCTATTCGCAACCTGATCGGGATTTTTGCTTCGGGCGTAGACGATTTGAGTGTGCGTCATGATCATTAGACCTTATCGGAGATAAGCGGTATAATGCGGCGGTGCTAACCCACATCAGGCACGGTCCTGCTTAATTCCGATAAGGTCTATTATATTGCCGAGTATGTTGATGAAGAAAACCGGGTATGGCGGCTGAAATCTTCATTAGCTAACATAAAGGATTATATCTCGTAGGATTAATTATATGGCTCTTCCACGAAGCGAATGGGAAAATACGACACTCGCCGTTGTAGAAATGGAACGGCGTGAATTAACTCCACCGCTAAAGTGGGCAGGTGGTAAGCGTTGGCTCGTTCCTATTCTGCGCCCACTTTGGCAACAGCACGCCCACCGTCGCTTAGTTGAACCATTTGCGGGAGGTATGGCTGTAGCTCTTGGTCTAAAGCCGACAAGTGCTGTCCTCAACGACACGAACACACATCTGATCAACTTTTACACTTGGCTTCAATGTGGTCTCCGATCCAGTATCCCAATGATCAATGATCGGGATTTCTATTATCAGCAACGAACACGCTTTAATGACTTAGTTGCTAATGGGCAAGGTGGTACGCAAGAGGTTGCCGAATTATTTTACTATCTGAATCGTACTGGCTACAACGGTCTTTGTCGTTTTAATAGTAAGGGTGGCTTCAACGTTCCCTTTGGACGCTATAAAACTATCAACTATACACGGGATTTTACACCGTACTCCCCGTTACTAAGTTCATGGGAGTTTACCAACAGCGATTTTAGCAAGGTTTTATTGGGTTCCAGCGATTTTATTTATGCTGATCCTCCCTATGATGTTGAGTTCACAACTTACAGTCCCGGAGGATTCTCCTTTGATGATCAAACACGATTAGCTGAGTGGCTAGCAGAGCATCGTGGTCCTGTTGTTGCGTCTAACCAAGCGACTGAGCGCATACTCAACCTTTATACTCAGCTTGGGTTCCACATCACTATTTATGATGCACCGCGCATGATAGCGTGCAATGGAGATCGTACTCCGGCCCGTGAAATGTTAGCTATACGTGGAGTTTGAAATGAGTTCTAGAAATACCACTTCGGGGGCAAGTCTGGAAGACACAATCTTGCCTGTTTTGCGACGCAACGGCTATCAAGTAGCTACCCAGCAGATTATCGGTACCACCCTTGGCGGTGGGAAACACCGGATAGATGCACTAGTGACAACTCCGTTAGCTACCATACTTCTTGTATCAGTAAAGTGGCAACAGGTGTCTGGTACCGCAAAAGAAAAGGTTCCTTTTGAAGTAATCAAATTAATTCATGCTGTTAAAAACAGCAATAGAGAGTACCCATACGCTTATCTGGTGCTAGCCGGTACTGGCTGGGGAACCTTGCGGGATTTCTATTTGAATGGCGGTCTTAGCGAGTATATTGCGGACGCAAATTTGGTTCATCTTGTGTCCTTAGAAAAGTTCATGGCGTTAGCTAATCGGCAGCAACTATAATTCCTCTTCCCTTCTATTTGCACAACCTGAATCCGCACTATTATGTCAACAACCAGCACGTTGTCTGCGATCTGACTAGGGAGCCGCGCCCGGTGCGGCCAGGATGTCGGCCAGGTGGGTCGGTTCGGGGATGCGGTAGCCCGCGCCACAGCGTAGCACGACGGCCACGGCACTCGCCAGGCTGATGCGGTGGCCGAGTGAGACGTAGACCGGCTTGCTGCCGGCGCGTGTCCGCACCACCATGCCGATGGTTTCGCCGTTGTCCCGCAACGTGTCGGTCGTCTGTACCCGCCCGCGCAACTGCTCTTGCAGCGCCACAGCCTCGGCGGGGGTCACATCCCAATTGTGCATACTGGCTCCTTTACACGAACGACGATAACACGGAGACACGGAGACACAGAGATTAGTAGGAGGCGGTGCCACCCGATGCGGCCCACCATACCACAACTACGCACCAGCTACCAGAGGGGATGTGCAGCGCGAAGCTTTGCGCGTATAATATCGTAGATCGGTATCAAGTAACCGCCCGACCTAGAGCGGGCGTATAAGAAGTATCAGATCAGCAGGAGGTTTTACAATGTTTTATCATAAAAATGTACTGGGCAAGATTATGCTGCAAACGGGAGCGGGAGCTTGGCGCGGCGCACGCGCTCGTTGGGCGATAACCCGCCCATCCCCCGTCCTTGATGCGGTCGCGCGTTGTATTCTGCCTCAAATTGCGCCACTAACGCCAA
>JBBRPH010000149.1:0-4499 GCA_038228295.1 Chloroflexia bacterium
GCCACACGGCGCTGGGCGTTGGGGGCCGTGTTCGTGTACCAGTTGGCGCTGTTGTATCGCTATGAACATGACCTCGACCTCAATGTGGGCTTGAAAGCCTTCTTAAAGGCGGCGTGATGATTTATGACCATGCCTCAATTAGATATTACCTTTAGCTGAGAGGTTTGCTATGCGTTACCGGTTATTGATGGGTCTCGGTCTGTTGATAAGTGCGATTTGGTTGATCGGGCAGACGCAAGCACACGCACTTGCGCGCCCTGCCATCACCCCCACCGCTAGCGATACGCCGACTGCGACGATCACCGCCACGGGCACGGCAAGCGGTAGCAGCGCTACGCCGACAGCCACGGTGATCGGCAGCACCGCCAGCGCCACGATCACTGCCTCGCCCATCATCACGCCGGGCAGCGTCACTGCGACAGCCGGCACCGCCACAGCGACCAGCACGCCCGATCCCCTTTGTGGTCGCGCTTGGCGCCCGGTGCCCATTCCCGACGGCGGTGGATTATATGGAATCGCGGTCGTTGCGCCGGATGATGTTTGGGTAGGCGGTAGTGCCGGCGCGCTACAGCACTGGAACGGCCTCGGCTGGACGGCGGCGCCTTTGCCCACGACCACTGCCGGGCCGGCCTTTGTGTCTGCGCTATCCGCAGGCGGCCCCGGCGATATCTGGGCGCTCACCCAGGCATTGGGGGGTCAACTGTTTCATCGGAGCGGGGGCGGCTGGGCTGCGGTGCCGTACCCAACGCCTACCGGCGCGTATCTCGCGGATCTGAGCGCCTTCAGTCCCAGCAGTGCCTGGGCGGTCGGTTCCAGTGAGCCAATGATCAAACAAATTGTACCATTAGTGGAGTATTGGGACGGCCATACCTGGACGACGGTGACGACTCCCCCCAGTACCGGTTGGCAGGGTGGCGGCCCTTTGGGCTACGAATTGCGCCAAGTGCAAGCGGTCGGGCCGGGCGAAGCCTGGGCCATTGGCGGCGGGGTCTTTACGATGCCCAGTACCAACCTGTTGCTGCACTGCACCCCGGCAGGCTGTACGGCGAGCCGTGACTTCAATGCTACCGCCTTGGCCGCTAGCGGGCCGGCGGACGTATGGACCGCTGCGGATGCTTACCCCGGCGGCACCGATTTTCACCACTGGAACGGCAGCACCTGGACGCTGGTGCCCGGCCCTTCACTGGGCGGACGTGTGACGGCGATGACGGTTCTCAGTCCCACCGATGCCTGGGCGCTCGGCGACAGCGGCTTTGCCCACTGGGACGGGCAAATCTGGACCCTTGTGTCCCAGCCGCCGGCCCTGTTGCAGGAGCTAGCCGGATCCGGCACAGGCGATGTGTGGGCAGTCGGCCAGAACACTGGCGCCGTGAATGCTGTTGGTGTGGTCCAGCGGTATGGGCCGGCCCTCGCCTTTGCCGACGTAGCCACCGGCAGCCCGTTTTTAGCGCCTATTGACGCGCTGGCCTGCCGCACCATCCTGGGCGGCTATACCTGCGGCGGGGCGGGCGAACCGTGCGACAGCGGCTACCGGCCGTACTTCCGGCCCGCCAATCTGGTCACGCGCGGCCAGACCGCCAAGATCGTCAGCCTCGCTACCGGGTTGCCGGGCACGCCTACCGGCCAACACTTCAGCGACGTGCCACCGAGCAATGTGTTCTACTTGTGGATCGAGCAGATGGCGGCGGCGGGCATCCTGAGTGGGTACACTTGTGGCACCGTCGCCGGCGAACCCTGCGACAGCGGCCGGCGGCCCTACTTCCGCCCGACGGCCAACGTCACGCGCGGGCAACTCGCCAAGATCATCGCCCTGGCCGGCGGCTATAGCAACCCGCCGAGCGGTCAAACCTTCGCCGATGTGCGACCGGACAACGTCTTCTACCGGGCGGTCGAGCAGATAGCGGGGCGCGGCATCATCAGCGGCTACACCTGTGGCAGCACCGGTGAGCCTTGTGACGGCAACCGGCGGCCTTATTACCGCCCCGGCGTAACCGCGTCACGCGGCCAGTCAGCCAAAATCATCAATCAGGCGTTCCCGGCGCCGTAACCGCGCCGGCTAGCGCAGCAGCACGTCGCCCGGTGCGTGATCCAACACAAAGCGGGCGACGTGCTGCTGCCGGCTGGCCCCACCGGGGCGGGCACCGAGGACCACCAGCGGGCGGGGTAGCGTATGCGCCAAGGCGACGATTTCGCGTTCGGGGCGGCCGCGAAACAGTGCCTGACGGCGATAGCCCAGTTCGTCCAGCGGGCGCGTGTCTACCACATAGAGCAAGACAAAGCGCCAAGCGGAACCGGGCCGCCGCCGCAGCGCATGGTCCACAAAGGCATCGCTAGCCAAGCCGCGCCAACAGAGCAGCGCCCTCTCCCATCGGCAGCCATCGGTTCGCCTTCTCTACCTGAACGTCCCGCCCGTTGAATCAGCCAAACAGCAGCACCGTCAACCAGATCGCCAATGCTCCGATCAGGATCAACAGCGGGGTGACGACGATGCCCAGGCGGAAATAGTCCCAGAACGATACATCCAGTCCTTTGCGGCGCAGGATCAGCAGCCACAGCATGGTCGCCAACGAGCCGACAATGGTGATATTGGGGCCGAGGTCGGCCCCCAAAATGGTCGCATAGATGAGTGCATCTTGCACCGCACGGGTGGGGCTAACCGCCCGAATCGCCGAGACCATGACCAAGCCCATCGGCAAATTGTTGATGGCGTTGGCTCCCGCTGCACTCCCGGCGGCGGCCACGTCGACCGCTGCGCCTGGACTGCACCCCGCCCAGCCCAACAGGCTGCGACCAAAAGCGCTGGTCAGCCCCAGGTTCTCCACGCCCTGCACCACAACCAGCATCCCGGCCAGGAAGCTGAAGATGGGCCAGGAGATTTCGCCCGCCCAGTGGCGCGGGGTCCACGCACCCCAACGCCGTGCGCCGGCCAGCAACAGCGCCGCGCCGCCCAAGGCGACCAGCGACAGCGGCCAGCGCGCCCACCCGGCCACCACATAGGCCAAGCCGATAGCGGCCAGCGCGCCCAGGCTAAAGCGCAGCCAAGTGGGGTGGGCCGGTGCGGCTTGGTCAATACGCGCCACATCAAACCGCCCGCCCAGGTCGCGGCGGAAAATCAGCAAGAACAGCGCGGTGTTGGCGGCGATCACTAGCAGCGCCGCCGGCAGTAGGTGCAACAGATAGCTGCCTAGGTCGCGCGGGAAGGCTTGCAGCACGATGATGTTAAGCGGATTGCTGACCGGCAGGACAAACGAAGCCGTGTCGGCGATAAAGGTGCAGGCAAACATATACGGCAGCGGGCGCAGGCGCAAGCGCGTAACGAGCGTATAGACCAGCGGCGTGAGGATCAGCGCGGTTGCGTCATTAGAGAGGAACACGGTGATCAGTACGCCAACGGCGAACACGTTGACCAACAGGCGGCGCGCACTGCCCCCGGCGCTACGGGCGGCCCAGCCGGCCAGCCAGACAAACACGCCGGCGCTATCGGCCAACGCGGCAATTGCCATCAGGCCGAGGAAGAAGCCGAAGACGTTGGCGTTGTCGCGCAGCAGGCCCAACACCTGCCCCGGCCCCACTAGGCCCGCCAGCAGCATTGCCCCGCCCCCGCCTAGCGCGACCGGGGCTTCGGATAGGCGCGGCGGCCGGATAACGATCAGCAGCAGCGTGACGACAAAAATTGCGAGTCCGATGCCCAGCGGCAGGCTCAATGGGGGCATCGCAGTCTAGCGCTTGGCAACGTCATAGGCAATGCCGGAGACGGCTTCTTCGTAGCGCGCCAGCACAAACAGCAGCGAAGAGCAGCGGTTCAGATATTTCAGCACTTGGCCGGCGGACAGCCCGCCTTCGTCCGCCAATTGCACAGCCCGCCGTTCGGCTCGCCGCACGACGGTGCGCGCCACATCCAGCGCGGCCGATCCCACACTGGCTCCCGGTAGAATGAACTGGCGGGGCATCGCAAACGCGTCTTCCAGATCGTGAATGGTCGTATCCAACCAAGCCACCTGTTCGTCCGTAATGCGGTAGGATAGCTTTACTACTTGCTCCGCAGGCATAGCGACTTCGGCCATCAACAGATAGAGGTCGTGCTGCACGCGGCGCACGACCTCTTGTACGCGCGCTTGCGCACTCAGGGCGCGGGCTAGACCCAGGGCACTGCTGGCCTCGTCCAGTTCGCCGTAGGTCTCTACGCGCAGATCATATTTCGGCACGCGGCCCGGCCCCAGCAGATCGGTCATGCCCTCATCACCGGTGCCTAGTTTCGGCCCCAATCGGTTACGGTCGCTGTCGCTCATCGGTTCCTCCTCTGATAATCTCCGTGGCGCTGGTGTAGCACGAATCGCACCGCAAAAAGCCCGCTTCTAACATTGCGGCGGTCTGGTACAATAGGGCAATGTGTGTTAGGCAAAAGAGGGTTGCAGTAGTATAATGGAACCAGCCTCCCCACTGGTGAGTGGGTCCGCCCCCCGTTCGCAAGGAGAGTTCCGATGCCTGCTGCGCGCGCC
>JBBRPH010000150.1:0-4458 GCA_038228295.1 Chloroflexia bacterium
CGGCGGAGAACGGCAGGTCGGTATATGTCGGCGGCGCGTTCAGCGCAGCCGGCTCCGCCGCTGCGGCGAACGTCGCGGCCTGGGACGGCGCGAGTTGGCACGCGCTGGGTAGCGGCATAGACTATGACGTGCAGGCGCTGACGGTGAGCGGCGGGACGCTCTACGCGGGGGGTTTGTTCCAAACCGCCGGGGGGGCGCCGGCTAACAATATTGCGGCGTGGGACGGCACGAGTTGGCACGCGCTGGGTAGCGGTGTGGGCGCGGCGGTGGATGCGCTGGCGGTGAGCGGCGGGACGCTCTACGCGGGCGGCCAGTTCCAAACGGCCGGCGGGGCTGACGTCGGCTACATCGCGGCGTGGGACGGCACGAGTTGGCACGCGCTCGGTAGTGGGCTGGGCAGGGCGGTGCCGGCGCTGACGGTGAGCGGCGGGACGCTCTACGCGGGGGGTTATTTCCAAACCGCCGGGGGGGTGCCGGCCGGCGGCATCGCGGCGTGGGACGGCACGCGCTGGCACGCGCTGGGCAGTGGGATCGATCGCGATGCATCCTTTGAGGTAACCGCTTTGGCGGCGGTGGGCGGGCTGCTGCACGTCGCGGGGGCGTTCGCCACCGCCGGCGGCTATAGTTCGGCCGGCTTCGCGATCTGGCACGCGCCGGGAGGCGGCCCGCCGACGGCGACCGTCACCTGCACCGCGACGGCGTCGGCCACGGAAGGGCCGCCGACGGCCACGGCGACAGGCACGGCGACGGGCACGGCGACCCCGCCGGTGACGGCCAGCGTTACGCCCACCGTCGGCGTCAGTGCGACGGCGACGGCCGGCGGCACGCCGCCGACCGGCACGCCCACCACGCCGGCCACCGTCGGTGCCAGTGCGACGGCGACGGTGACGGCCCCGCCGACCGGCACGGTGACGGCGACGGTGACGGCGACGGCGACGGCGACGGCGTGTGCGATCCGCTTCCGTGATGTGACGGACCCGGCGGCGTACTATTATGCGGGGGTGTATGCGCTGGCCTGTCGCGGGGTGCTCAGCGGCTATAGCGACGGCACGTTCCAGCCGTTCGCGCTGACGACGCGGGCGCAGATGACCAAGATCGTGACGCTGGCCTTTGGGCTGGCGGCGGCGCCCCCGCCGGCGGGGGGCACGTTTGCCGATGTGCTGCCGAACACGGTGTTCTACGGGCTAGTCGAGACGGCGGCGGCGCACAGGCTGGTGAGCGGCTATACGTGTGGGGGCACGAACCCGCAGACGGGGGCGGCGGAGCCGTGCGACGGGAGCCGACGGGGGTACTTCCGGCCGAGCAACGCGGTGACGCGGGGGCAGTTGACGAAGATCGTGGTGCTGGGGGCGGGCTGGGCGCTACAACCGCCGGCGCAACCGAGCTTCAGGGATGTGGCGGTGAGCAGTGTGTTCTATGCGTTTGTGGAGACGGCGGCGGGGCGGGGAGTGGTGAGCGGGTATAGCGACGGCACGTTCCGACCCAGCAACAACGCCTACCGGGGGCAGATCGCCAAGATCGTGGCGTTAGCAAGCGCGCCGGGGGGGCGGGGCTGCGGGCAGTAACCGCCCGCCGCCCCCCGCCGGCAATACGGCGGATTGGAGAGAGGACTATACCATGCGGGTGCTGTTGCAACGCCGCGCGGCCCGCTCTGTGGCCGGCGGGCCGGCCTGTATCTTGGTGCTGCTCGTGGGGTTGGGGGTCGCTTATGTAGTGGCGACCCCCGACCCGCTTGATGTGCCCCTCTATCCCCAGGCCGGCCGCGTGGATTTGCCGCAATACAGCGGTGCCTATCTTGCCCAGCGGGTCGTATTGGAAACGCCCGCTAGCCCGGCTACCGTCCAGGCGTATTACTACGACCGCCTTTGTGCGGCCGGCTGGAATGTCCGTGCCGCCGGCAATCGGTCGCCCGATCCCCACTAGCGGTTCTATTTTTGCGGGGCAGAGGGGGGCGGTTGTTTGGCCTTTTCGTTAATATCCTGTTTCTGGCGATTGTTGCCTAGCACAAAAACACCGACTAGGCTGACCAGATCCGCTATTCCTAATGCGACAGCGGATGCCTCATGACCGCTAAAGCCTAAGCCGGCGCTTGCCAACATCCCAGTGAGTGCAACTACGCCGCCCCATACTAGGCCACGATCTGCCCGGCGGACACTGCCGTAGATCACTGTCTTTTCTATATCTATACGGTGATTGGTCTGAAGTTCTAATAGCGTGATAAGGCGATCTGCTGTTCCCGGCTTAACTTCATCGTATGCTGCCAGCATTTCGGGTGGTGGCAGTGGGCCTTGATACTGAGCAGAAAACCGGGTTTGTTGCGTGACAAGGATATGCTCAGTAGGAGGCTGCGGAACACCGGCGGGCCGTGGTGTTATCTGTTGTGGGCGGGAAGGACGCGGCATTAAGCCCTACCTTCCACCACATCTTGGTTCTCGGAATTACTTTGCAAGGCTAATCTCTTGGCTTCTTTCAGTCGGCGAATGCGTTCTTCAAGCTGTATAATCTGTTGCTCTAGCCCTTGTAGGCCCGTCGTGCCCATTTTTAGTACTAACTCATTACCTTCAGCAGAGTTCAGATACTTATCTAACACTATCTGAAAATCAGCCCTAATCGTAGCTACATCGTTTTCCAGAGCGCGGAGATCCGCCTCCTCACCTGTAGAAGAAGTATTGTAGCTCTCTAACGCATTAGAAAAATCGAAAATGCGCGCTACGCCCTCTAGGAATGTAGGTTTGGAAAACAGAAAATCACTGCCCATTGCATTGTCCCCTTGCCATTGCTATCCACCCATACACTCATATAGCGGATCGGCTTGGAAGCCAATTATAGCACCTTGTTTGTATGCTGGTCAATACTTTTGTTCGGTCATTCAGTATACGTAGTAGTAGTCCGGCTAGGTTGTATCCCCTATGCAGGATCACGGAGCTGCCGAGGGCCGGCGGCGTACCCCACGCGACGGCTCACGCGCCCGGCCCGATGTCGAGGTCGCTGATGTCGCCGCCGACGGTGGGGCCGTGGACGGTGGTGGTGCCGTAGAAGCGGGTGGTGGGGGCGGGCGGGCGGCGGCGGCGGCTGAGGACGCGCTCGACGGCATCTTCCATGTCGCGGCGGGTGGCGAGGGCGCTGACCTGGCGGCCGATCTGTTCGAGGGTGGCGAGGCTTTGCTGTTGCAGGCGTTCGATGTTGTCCATGCGGGTCTCCACTTTCTGTAGGCGCTGCCGGCGGCGGGCGGCGGCGTGGGCGAGGGCGAGCAGGCCCAGGCTGTTGAGGGCGGCCCAGGTGAGTTGGACGGCATCGAGTAGGTTCATGGGTGGTCCTTGCGGTGGGCGGGCGGCGGCGGCGGGGAAAGTGAAAAGTGACAAGTGAAAAGTGAAAAGTGGAAAGTGCAAAGTGGAGAGTTGGGTTCACAATTCACAGTCCATGCGCCGTCGTCACTTTCTACTTTCTACTTTTCACTTTCCCTTTCCACTTTCCCCGCCGCCGCCGCCCGCCCCGGTTTAGCTGTCTTTGACGCCGCGCAGGAGGGCGTAGCTGATGGGGCGGAAGACGGCGAGGCCGCAGTACCACTTGATGCGGGTGCGGACGGCGTCTTTGGTTTCGAGTGTGCCCACGGGTAGGGCGGTGACGGCGCCGTTTTGCAGGCCGCAGACGCCGGTGAGCGGGTTCATTTGCAGGGCGTAGATGCTGCTGCACACGCCGGCGGCGCTGCCCTGCGTTTCGCTGTCGCTGAGGTTTTCGTCGGTTTCGATGGGGATGCCGTCGTACCAGAGGGCGCGGGCGCCGAACTGGTCTACGCCGGTTTCGAGCAGGTTGCCGCTGGCGCGGCGCAGGTTGCTGAGGCGGCGGCGGCTGCGCTTGGACATGAACAGCGCGTCGGGTTTGCCGGGCCGCACGCCGTCAATCAGTTGGTCCATTAGGTCGAGGGTGAGCAGGCCGCCGTTGGCGGTGGGCGTGAAGGCGCGGTTGGTGGCGTCGAGCGCGGCGTAGCCGATGCCGGGCGCGCCGGCTTGCTTGGCGAGGCCGTCGAACTGGTTGGGGTCGCCGGCGCTGTCGCCGTTGAACACGGCGTTGCTGAAGGCGTAGGCGACGGATTTGGCTTTGTTTTGCGTGATCACGGCCTGGATGTCGTTCTGGTTGGCGTAGGTCTGCTGCAAAAAGGCGTCCAGGTCGGCATCGCCGCCGAGGATTTTGAGCGTGGCGATTTTCTGGGCGATGGTGAGTTCGCTGGTGGTCCAGGTGCCGTTGACGGGGTGCCATTCGGCGCTTGCGGGCACTTGTTCCTGGTTGTAGGTGAGGCCGCTGCCGTTAATCGTCATAAACGGCAGGTAGCGCAGCAGGGCGCTTTCGGTGATCATGGTGGTGATCACGCCTTTGAGTAGCATATTTTGCGTCAGCTTCGCTGCATCGGCGAGTAGAAAGCTCATGGGTGGTTCCTCCTTTGGACTGTGGCGTGGAAAG
>JBBRPH010000151.1:0-4315 GCA_038228295.1 Chloroflexia bacterium
TGCCCTTGCCGAGTACCGCGACCGAACTGGAAAGCGGAGTGCGGTGAAAGTCGCACGCTCCGTTTGGAGCGGGGGAAAGGTCGCAAGACCCTACCTATCGCTACAACACGACAGCGAAACGGCCTAATTTAAAGTAGGAGTCTGCGATGGCAACGACCCGCAAAACCTATCCCGCCAGTCTCAAAGTGGAGATTGTCCGCGAAATCTGGCGCGAGACGCGCTCCATCAGCCAAATCGCCGCCCAATATGGTATCCATCCCAATCAACTCTATACGTGGCGCGATCAGGCCGCCGCCGCCCTGCCCGCATTCTTCACCGCCCAGGTCGCCGCCACCCTCGCCGCCCAACAGGCCGCCCATGCCGTCGAAGTCGAACAACTCTACGCCGAGATTGGCCGGCTCACCACCGATCTCAGCTGGATCAAAAAAAGCGTCAGGGCAAAGGCCCCGTACCGGAACTGGCGGCGGCCCAACGGGCCTCGAGGTTGGCCAGGAACGCCCCCCGCTTGTGCCGGAAGCGGTACTGCTGCAACTGCTCCGTCTGCCGGTCCCGTTGTTCCGCCCGCGCTGCCCGCCACCGCGCCCGCGCCACCCCGCTGACGCTGGGGGCGGCCCCGGCTGGTGCCGCACGCGCCGCTCCGACCGGCTCATAAAACACAATCCGCCGCCCATACCGCAGCAAGTAGCGGTTCCAATTCTTGCGCCCGCTAATCCGCCGGTAGCGGCTCTTCACGCGCCGAATAAACCCTTCCATATCGTTGTTGGTCCGCGGCAGCCCTCGCACCCGGTAGCACTCCAGCAAATGGGGCCGCAACCGCGCCGTCACCGCCACAAAATGGGCCAGGCATTCCCGCTCCTTGGGCCCGACGCCCGCGGCTTGGCTACTGACCGCTAACTCCGCGCACCAGCGGTCAAAGCGCTCGCCAATCACCGTGCTGCTCTGCTGCTCGGGCGGCAGATCGGCTCCGGCCAAAAGCGCCGCGGCTTCCAGCACCTGTTGCTGCATCCGGCGGACGCTCTCCAAGCGCGGCCGTTCCCGCTCCCGCAACGCCACGATCTCCTTCAGGCGGCGTAGCTTGGCGCTACAGCGCCGGCTGCGACAGGCCCCCCTTTTTCCAGCTCCTCCAGGCTGGCCGCTATCGCACTCAAAGCGTCGTCGACGGCCACCCCGCCATAATGGAAGGGTTGGGTGCCGTCGAGATTCGCGGCGGTTTGGACCGCCAGGGCATAATCGGCCAGCACGCCTAACTGCGCCGCCTCGCCTGCCGCGAGGGGTGGCCCACTGGCCGGCGGCATCTCCAACTGCTGGCGCAGATCGCGCGTGCGCTGATGGATCTGCTTGCGCACCGCCACTTTGACCGCCCGGTCCGCCTCGTACATCAACCGGCTGGCCTCGCGCAAATAGTGAAAATGGCAGAGCTGATGGGGCGTGCCGGGCCAGAGGTCCGCCACTGCCTCCCGGAGCGACTCCTGCGCATCGCTGATCGCACCCAGGATCGGCAACTGGAGCGCCACCACCGGGGCGAGCACTGTTTTGATCACGGCGGCGGTCGAACTGCGTACATTCTCGGCCGCGAGAACCCGGCCCGTCAGCACGTCGCGCACGAGATAGACGGTCTCGTTGCCTTTATCGGGCTGAATACCGTCGATCGACAGGATCAGGCCGCCATTTTGCTCCACTTGGGCGCACCAGGCCGCCCAACCCGGATCATTCTGCGGCTCGTGGGTCACCCGCAGCAGGGTAGCGTAGGCGTCCACCAAATAGAGCACCGCGCGGCGGGAAACGGTCAAACTCCAGGGAGCCAGTTGGCGGAGCAAGGCTTGATGCACTTGGTCGAGGGTTTGGCGCTCGCCCCAGTGCAGTTGCCCGGCGTGGACCAGGATGTCCAGCCCAAAGGTGAAGCCGGGCAACGCCAGGGCATCGGCCGCCGCGCTGCGGAAACAGCAGGCATGGCCGGGGCACGTGAGATCCGGACAGCGATAGCCGATATGGGTGACAAACAGGGGCCCCACGGCGGTGATCACGGTGCGCTGCGCGATGGTACAGTAGCGGCTCAGGTGAGCGCCACAGGTGGGGCAGTTGAGCAGGTCGGAACGGAAGTAGTGCCGCGTCAGATGGGAGTAGAGGCGCTTGGTCCGCATAGCCAAATCTCCTTGCGCGTTGCGAACGCACCGTGCTGCGGGCGAGCCAGGGTTGTGCTTCCTTTGTACCACGGCTCCCTACGTCAATACGGGACTTTTGCGGTGACAGTACGAGGCGGTTGCCCTGACGCAAAAAAAAGCTGCCACGCTCCCTCGGGCCGCGCGCCTGAAGTTGCTGGACCAGCCGCCCCAAGATCTGGCGCTGGTCCGCCAGACCGCCCTGCTCGGCCTCAACCGCACCGCGCTCTATTATCAGCCGGTGCCTATCGCCGCCGCCACCCTCGCCGTGCAACGGCGCATCGACGAAATCTTTACGGCCCATCCGTGCTATGGCGTGCGGCGCATCACCGCCCAACTGCACACGGAGGGCCAGGGGGTCAATCATAAAGCGGTGCGCCGCCATATGCGCTTACTCGAACTGACGGCCATTTATCCGGGGCCGAACCGCAGCAAACGCGCCCACGCGGCGACGGTGCGCCCGTATTTACTGCGCAGGGTGCCGGCCCGCTACCCGAATCATGTCTGGGGGACCGACATCACGTGTATTCGCACGCCGGGCGGGTGGCTGTATCTGGTGGCCTTTCTGGATTGGCATAGCCGCTTCATCGTCGCCTGGGAGCTAGACCAGACGATGGCGGTGGGCTTGGTGGTCGCGGCGCTAGAGCGGGCGTTGGCCGGGACGACCCCGACGATTTGCAACAGCGACCAGGGCAGCCAATTCACCAGCACCGCGTATACGGCTCTGTTGGGGATCAATGTCCTGGGCTATACGGCATCGAAAGCGGCCTTGAACGCCTTGACCGTCACGCTGGCTAAAGAATTGCGCGCCACGGCGGTGAAGGTGAACTCGGCAGATCCTGGGGCGACGGCCACCGATCTGAACAAGTTTCGGGGGCGCCAGACCCCCGAACAAGCCGCCGCCGTGATTGTGCGGTTAGCGACCTTGCCGCCCGATGGACCTACCGGCAAGTTTTTCGAGCAAGACGGGGAGTTACCCTGGTAATCTCCTACCACCCTTCGTTTCCCCACAGTACGCGCATAGCTGATCCGAGCAACATGACACGGGCCGGCCTGTCGACCGGCTGGCGCAAAGACACCGGGTGAACCGCAGCGAGAGGCGCGCTTTGCAGAATAGGGGGTAGGGTAGCCTGTTGTAATTTTGGGGAATTGTGCGCGGCTTTGGAGGAGCGGCTACGGGGGCGGGGTAACGTACCCTGGCATCTGCCCCCTTAAGTAGTTCCGTAGCGGCCCGCCAACGGGCTGGTAGCAGGGGCGGGCGATCTGAATCGCCGCAATTTCCTGCGGTGCCGGCTGGGGCCAAAAGATCCGGAGTTCGTGGACTCCCGCCTGTCAATTATACTCTTCGCGCTGCGGCCACTGGCGACGGCGCGAAGAGTAGAGTTCCCCAACGGTCCACGTTGACATCAGGCACCTGCTTTCTTTCTCTAACCTGTAACCCCGTTACGCCGCTTGCTGATCCAACGGCGCGGGCCCGCCGGGCATCAGCGGGTGGGGAATCAGGGGATCGACCTCCAGCCGGGCCGCGCCGGTCGGCCCGGCCCACCCCGCCCAGAGACAGCCCGGCACCGGGCAGCGCCAGAGCTGGCCGACCAGCGCCGCCACCTCGGCGCTCGCTGCCGGGATTACCTGGGGATCACGATGCGGGTCGAGCACCAGCACCGGCGGCTGCGAATGCACCGGGCAGCGAAAAGGGCGCACGGCGGCATCCGCGTCCGGCTCGGCTGCTACCGCCGCCAGGGATGGGCCGGCCTCGGCGGCCCCGACCAGCAGCCCGGCGGCGCGCGCCGCCTGCCAACACGCCCGGCACCGTTGGCTCGGCGGGGCCAGCCCGCCCCGGCCACAGGTCGCACAGTGGCCGGTCTTCCGCCGCGCATAGGCGGCCGCCTGGTAGCAACGTCGGCATTGCCCGGCACGCTGAACCGCAATCGTCCCGCCGCAGGCACACCGGGCCGCCAGCTCGGGCGGGCACGCAGGCGGATTAACCATGTACGGGGTCACAATAATTTCCGGCAAATTTAGCACGCTAACAAACTACAATCTATCGTTTGTGTCTGAGTGACGGCGGGGGTAAATGTTCTCGTCCGAGTTTCGCGGCCTTAATCGCCAATTTCGGGTAAGCGCCTGTGCTTGGGAGGTCAAGAAAAGGCGCAAAA
>JBBRPH010000152.1:0-4141 GCA_038228295.1 Chloroflexia bacterium
GATGGCGACTGAGCCATTGAAACCTACCGTGGGAATGTTGCTAGTGGTCAGTGTGTTAGTTGTACAGAGGCTGATGGCGACTGAGCCATTGAAACTGCAAATCCGTAAGGCGATCCCCAAACCCCGCAAGGTTGTACAGAGGCTGATGGCGACTGAGCCATTGAAACGACGGAGCGATCACCTACCGCCTCGAATGGATCAGGTTGTACAGAGGCTGATGGCGACTGAGCCATTGAAACCCGGAGTAGATCCGGCTTTAGATGCTTTTTTCGCCTGGTTGTACAGAGGCTGATGGCGACTGAGCCATTGAAACCTGGGCTGATTTATGATGAAAGCTGGTCCGGCCTGGGGTTGTGTAGACTACAGGATGGAAATCGGCACGATTCCGCTATAAAAATCGGCAGCAATCCGCTATTCTTCTCGCGACAACCCTTAGACCGGTTAGCGTGGGGAGGCACTGCAGGAGGATGCTCGGATTTATGGACCGCTCAACCATCTACTACTTGAAGCAGAAGGGCTGGACCAACGTCCAAATCGCCCAATTCACCGGCCATCACCGTGATACCGTCGCTCGCGTGCTGCGCGAACCGGTCGATCTGCCCGTGCCCACGCGCCAGCGCCCCAGTGCCGCCGCCGTCTTCGATCCCCAGATCCGGCTCTGGCTGGAGCAGCAGGTACCCGTCACCCGTATGCTCGAACTCGCCCGCACCGATCCCACCCAGCCCTACACCGGTGGCCCCACCGCCTTCTTCGACTATATTCGCAAGTTTCGCCGCGCGCAGGGCACCTTGCCGGCCCAGGTCGTCTTGCGGTTCGAGGGCTTACCGGGCGAGTTTCTGCAAATCGATTGGGGCGAACAGCGCGATTTCCCCTTTACCCAGTCCGCCCTCCAAGATGGGACCCGCTATTTCTTCGCCGCCCGGCTCAAATTCAGCCGCTTCATGTTCGTCTGTTTTACCACCGATATGCGGGAAGAGACGCTGCTGCGCTGCCTCATTGCGACCTTTACCGCCATCGGCGGCGTACCTTGGGTGGTCACTACGGACAATATGAAAACCGCCGTGCTGGGCCGCGACACCCACAACCAGCCGATCTGGCATCCGGCGTTTGCGCGCCTCGCCGCCGAGTTTCGCTTCCACCCCGAAGCCTGTACGCCCGGCGCGCCGAACCAGAAAGGCGCGGTCGAGAATCTGGTCAAGTTTGTGCAGACCAACTGCTTGGCCGGGCGCAGCTTCTACGACGATACGGACTTGGCCGCCGCCACCACCGACTGGCTAGAGCAGGTCAACACCGGGCGGCTCTCGGCGGCCACCGCCCAGACCCCCAGCAGCCAGTTACCCGCGGAACAGGCGAAGTTCAGCCCCTTGCCCGCCAGCGCAGCCGACTACGGCTTTTTTGACAGTTGTGTGGTCACGCGTGAAGGCTTGGTCACCCTGGACGGCAATCGCTACTCGGTGCCGGTGGCCTATGTCGGGGCGGTCGTCAGCGCCCGCGTGTATCGGAACCGCGTCGAACTCTTTGTCGGCGCGACCCAGGTGGCACGCCATGGGCGGCCGGCCGGCCACGGGGGCCGGGTGGTGGACCCGGCCCATTTTGCGCCAGTGTTTGTGCGTAAGCCGCGGGGGCGGGTCATGGTCTACCGCGATTGGCTGGTGGCGCTCGACCCCGCCGTGGCGGACTTCGTCAGCGTGATCTGCCAAAGCCGGCGCGATGAAATGGCGGCGCAGATCCTCGAATTGTACGATACGGCCCAGCGCTTGCCGCGTGCCGATTTTGTGAGTGCGCTGGAATTAGCGGCGGAACAGCAGGTTTACGGCGCGGAATATGTGCGCGCGATCGCCCAGTTGCCGGCGCGCCCGCCGCTGCCGCTGGCGGCGGAATCGGTGGCGCGCCGGGGGCCGGCGCAACACGAATTGGAGCGCCCGTTGGCGCAGTACGAGGCGTATGTCGCCAATGCCGGCGCGTTGCGCGCGCTGGAGGGAGAGGAGCTACGATGACGAGTGAGCGCGTGGAGCAGCAACTGACCGTGCTGAAGTTAGGGCGCATGCGGCAGGTGTACGCCGCATGGATTGAGCAGGCGGGCACCCAGCAGTTAGGCTACGGCGATTTCCTGGAGCAGTTGTTGAACGAAGAGGTGGTGGCGCGGCAAGAGAACCAACTGCGGCGGCGGATGACGGCGGCCGGCTTTCCCTATGCGGCGACGTTGGAGCAGTTTGATTTCACGCTGCGGCCCGAATTGAAACGGCCGGTGCTGAGCCGCTATTGCGAGCGGGGGGTTGTGGAGCAGGCCGGGGCGCTGGTGCTGGTGGGGGCGAGTGGGCTGGGCAAGACGCACTTGGCGATTGCGGTGGGGACGCGCATGGTGCAGTTGGGGTACAGTGTGCGGTTTGTGACGGCGCAAGCGGTCGCCAACGCCGTATTAGCGGCGGAAACGCGGCTGGCGCGGGCGCGAGTACTGGAGCCGTTGGTGAAATGCCAGGTACTGATCTTGGACGAACTCGGGTATTTGCCGTTGGACGCGGCGGTGGGGCCGGCGCTGTACGAGATTGTGGCGGGGCGCTACGAGCGGGGAGCGACGGTGGTGACATCGAACAAGAGCTTGGCGACGTGGGGCGAGTTAGTGGGCGGGGATAGCGCGCTGATGATGGCGCTGGTGGACCGCCTACTGCACCATGGGGAGGTGTTTTATTTGCGCGGCACGTCGTACCGGATGCGTGGCAAGGAGGGGGTAACCGGCGGGGCGAGCGGGCCTAGCCGCACGGCCGGTAGCGCGGCGCTGCCGCCGGCGTAACCCGCCGCAGAGACTGTTGAATGCCGACTTTTATACCGGAATCGATCCTACTTGACAACCGCAGCCTACACCGCCCATCCATGCTGATCGCCACCCCGGCCGCCTCCAGCGGCGCCGTATACGCCGCGCTGGTAAATTGACTGCCCTGGTCGCTGTTGCAAATCGTCGGCGTGGCCCCCGCCAGCGCCCGCTCCAGCGCGGTGACCACCAGGCCCACCGCCATCGTCTGGTCCAATTCCCAGGCGACGATGAAGCGACTATGCCAATCCAGCAAGGCCACCAGGTACAGCCAGCCGCTCGGCGTGCGAATACACGTAATATCGGTGCCCCAGATATGATTCGGGTAGCGGGCCGGCACGCCGCGCAGTAAATACGGGCGCACCGTCGCCGCGTGGGCCCGTTTGCTGCGGTTCGGCCCCGGATAAATAGCCGTCAGTTCGAGCAGGCGCATATGCCGACGCACTGCTTTATGATTAACCTCCGGCCCTTCGGTGTTCAGGTGGGCGGTGATGCGCCGGACCCCATAATAGGGATGGGCCGTAAAGATTTCGTCGATGCGCCGTTGCAAGGGAGAGCACCAAAAAGTCGGGGGGTCTCCCCGCCAAGTGCGACTCGGCGCACACGCCACCCCAGCCGCAGATAGGCGCAATGAGTTGCGGCCCTGATGCGCAGGGCGGTGAAGCCGTTGCCAGCGGCTTCAGCCCAAGCCGGCGAATCAGGGCCGCGCTGGCCCAACTACGAGACCCCCCGACTTTTTGGTGCTCTCGTTGCAAGGCGCGCGTGGCGGTGGCGACGGGCACCGGCTGATAATAGAGTGCGGTGCGGTTGAGACCAAGTAGGGTGGTTTGGCGGACCAGCGCCAGATCCTGCGGCGGCTGATCCAGTAAGCTCAGGCGCGCGGCGCGAGGGAGCGTGGTAGCTTTTTTTTGCGTCAGGAGAGATCGGTGGTGAGCCGGCCGATCTCGGCGTAGAGCTGCTCCACCTCGGCCGCGTGCGCGGCTTGCTGCTGGGCGAGCGTCTGGGCAGCCTGGTCGGTGAAGAGATCAGGCAAGCCGGCGGCGGCCTGATCGCGCCAGGTATAGAGCTGATTGGGATGGATACCGTGCTGGGCGGCGATTTGGCTGATGGAGCGAGTCTCGCGCCAGATTTCGCGGACAATCTCGGCTTTGAGGCTGGCGGGATAGGTTTTACGAATGTTGGCCATCGGATACTCCTACTTTAAATTAGGCCGTTTCGCTGTCGTGTTGTAGCGATAGGTAGGGTCTTGCGACCTTTCCCCCGCTCCAAACGGAGCGTGCGACTTTCACCGCACTCCGCTTTCCAGTTCGGTCGCGGTACTCGGCAAGGGCA
>JBBRPH010000153.1:0-4117 GCA_038228295.1 Chloroflexia bacterium
AGGCATGGTTCAGCCAGTGAGGGAATGTACTTGACAGTTCGCTTGCGGAATAAGCCCGTGGTGGGGTATGGTAGGGGTGTCAACCATCGCTCCTTACCCCCCACGGAGGTCTCTCCTATGGCTCACCCTCATTCTAGCACACCCGCTCAACGCGCGCAAATTACCGCCCTTTTGTTGGCCTGCGCGGGCGTCTATGGCCTCGTCACCGCCCTCGGGCGCCGCTACGCCATCTCGCGCCCCACCCTCTATGCGTGGCGCGCCCGCGGCCACGCCGCCCTCCTCGCCGCCTTCACCCCGCCCGCTCCGGCGCCCACCGATCCCCTCCTGGCCCGCGCCGTCCTGACTCTCTGGGTCGCCGGCCATGCCTCCTATCGCGGCATCCAACGGGCCCTGCCCGCCCTCGGCTATCCCACCATCGCCCTCGGCACGATCGCCGCCGTCTTTGCCGAAGCCCAGGCGCGCGCCCTGGTCTGGTATACGACGGCTGCACCCCCCGCCTCCGCCCACCTGGCCTTGGATGAAATCTACGGCGGGCGGCGCAATCACGGCTACTGCTCGGTGCTGGACATCCATAGCTATGCCCTCTGGGTCGCCACCGGCTGTCTGCCGATTGACCAGGAGACCTGGACCTTGACCCTCTGGCAAGGCCAGGACCAGGGCCTGCACGCCCGGGCCTTCGTCAGTGATGGGGGGACCGCCATCGCCGCCGGCTGCGCCGCAGTTGCGCCGACGACCCCCCACTATCGCGATTGCTGGCATCTCTTGCACCGCGCGGCGCAGGCGCAAGCCCGCTTCGACCGCCAGGTCGCGGCGTTACAGGCCCAAGCCGACCGGACAGCGGTGTATGCCGCGCGGGTGGCCGGCGGCGACCGACCCGCCGGGCGAGTGCCGCACGTCCCGGCGGCCCTGGCCGCCAGTGCGCAGACGGCAGCCAACTTCCGCTATCTGAGCGGGGAAGTCGCCGCGTTGCTGGCGGTGGTGGTGCGGCGGCACGGGGCGGTGCTAGATGTGGCCGGGCGGGCGGCGGAATGGCAGGCGTTGGGCGCCTTGCTGGGGGAGTGGGCGGCGGCGGCGCCGGCGGGGCTGGCGGGCGAGAGCGCGGCAGTGGGGAAATACTTGGCGGAGGGGGTGCCGGGGGCGCTGGGGTTTGCGGCGGAGTTGGAGCCGGCGCAGGCGGCGGCGGCGGCGGTGCTGGGCGCGGGCGGGCTGGGCTTGGTCGGCTGGGCCTGGCAGCGGCGGGCCGTGCTGGCGGCGGCGGGCGAAGACTGGGTGGCTGGCTTGCCGGCGGAGTGGCAGGGGGCGGCGCGGGCGGTGGTAGGCGCGTGGGCGGGCGCAGCGCGGGCGAGTAGCGCGGCGGAGAACTGGCACAGTATCTTACGGCCCCACCTGGCGGTGCATCGGGAATTGTCGGCGGGACACGTCGCGTTGTTGGGGGTGTGGCACAACCACCGGATCTTTGCGCGGGGGGCGCACGCCGGGCAGAGTCCATTGGCGTTGAGCGGGGTGACCGGAGCGCCGACCGATTGGTTAGTGGCGTTGGGCTATCCGCCGGCGCGCGAGGCGCCCGCCAGTAGGAGGGCGGGGCCGGATCAGCCGCTCCTGTTCCCGGCGCCGCACCCGCGCGCTCTAGCGGCCTAAGGGCGCCCGATCCGACCCGGGCGAGGCCCGCGCGGCGCCGCGCGGGCGGCAGCATGGGCGGCCGCCCGCCAAGCGCCCAAACTGTTAAGCTGGTTTGAACCATGCCTTAGATAGCTGAACGGTTACGAGATACTTCTAATCTGCCGGCTCCGCCGGCCTCCGGTCCCGTACCCCAGTTGGCAGCGCTGGCACCCGGTTCAGCAGCTTTGCCACCCGAAGTTCGAACATCCCCTTTGGCCAGGCCGCCACCATTTCCGGTCAAAATTCAGCTACCGGGCCTCCCCACTCAAAGCACGTTAAGCAAGCTGAGGCTGATAAGCGTTGTGCTTATCGGCATCCTGCTCTGCTTAACACTTTTTCTGCTGAAGTCGGCCATTCCCTTGCTTGCTTTGGCTCTCTGGACACTCCTCGTATTCCGTTTGCTAAGTGCGCGTGCGGTGTTGAGCGACCGCACTTTCGTTGCCTATCTGATGCTCGGTGGGCTCATGGCACTGATCATCGGTCCACTAGTCCCGAGACTCGTAATGCCCTATGGCAGGCCCTGGCCATGGGATAGTCAATGGCCTTTCTCCAATTTTCTGGTGGCATTGGGTTTGCAACTCGTACTCCTACTGCCGGTAATCGTTTATCTGTTCTCGCGCCCCGTCCGCTCGGCAATTAGCATCGTCGATGCCTTTTTCATGGCCTTTCTCGTTGGTTTCGGATTCGATTTCGTCGGCGCGTTGCTGGTAGCGAATAATGCGGCCGAACCGCTCACAGGGCTAGCCTCCTGGCCGCCCTGGCAATTGAGCGGACAACTGACCAGCGCGGGAACTCCGGCCTTTGCTGTCGCCGGTTTTGGCTATTGGAACGGTCTTGTGGCGCTTGGGATGGCCGCATCCTTACGCTTCATACGAAAGCCCCGTATCGTGGCGGGACTGACCGGGCTATTGTTCCTGGGGGTTGTGAGCGAGCAAGCAACTCTCAGTTTCCCGCTGCCGGTGGTCTCTAATCCACAAACATCTTTGCCGCCCTTCGAGAGTTTATTGGGCTTCTTTAGCAACATCACCCGTCATGGTACGCTTACGCCCTGGATCACGCTCATTGCTTTAGCCGGCCTTTCGCTGCTGGAGACACAATGGGTGGCGCGATCGCAAAATGGTGAAACCACACCTCGATTTCAATTACTTGAAGAGCTACAGACGCTATTCAGCGCGCTGGTGCGCGGTAGGCTTCAGGAATACCAGAGGTTTGACGCACTTTTTCGCCAACGTCGGCAAGCTTTGCTGGTGCAGGCGGAACTATACCGCTCGGGCGGGGAGCCTGCGCTGCGCCGGCTAGCCGAGCACCTAACGAAAAGGAGTCAGCAGGCGCAAGCCGCGCCAATTCCGGCGGATAATACTCCAAGAAGGCGACTGACCAATATGGCCCCGTGGCGTTATGGGATCATTATCCAGGTAATTGTCTGGCTGGCTGTTGTTATGGTAGCACTTGTGTTCCCGAAACTACCGGGCTTAGCTGATTTTTTCTGGTCGGTGCCGGTGCTCCATCTTCCGCCCCCCGGCTTACTCCTCACACTGCTTACCGCCGTGTTGATTGGCGTCATACTCTGGCGCTATCTTGTGGCAGCCGGTAGACCCATGGCCAATTACGATGTTGACGAGCTGCTACGGTTCCGAGGCGAGCGGGTGATTTTGCAGATCTGCCTTTTCGCGGTCCCCTTGGTTCTGTTCAACCTGGAGCTCGGAACGCTTTACCCATTCCCGAATCTAATACAGAGTTTCACGGGCGGGACGTTCCCGCCGATCGCGCCCCCGAACACGCCAGCACCGATCGTGCAATACCATCTCGCTGTGCTGATTTTGCTGTTCGTGACCGCGATCAGCGGTTTAACGATCGCCGGCAGCAGGCGGTGGCGGCTCGCCCCCATTAAACTGCGGCGAAAGGCAGCAGCGCGCCAGGCGATAGGGATGCTCAATCTTCTCATTCTCGCCTGGGTGGGTACGAATATCTACGGGCCAAGCGTGATCCGAATTCACGCCGACCATGGTCCGGAACTCTTCGATCTGTTTAACCGAAATGCTTTGCCTGCTGTAGCAATTACTACTGTTTTACTTATTGCTGCCGTAAGTTTTGGTGTAACCCTCGCAGCTCGCGCGCTCACCTTGCGAGCAGAGCGGTTTTTCGGGGACGACCCGACATGATAAAGATGCTGCTCAAACGGGTTTTCTTTGCCGGCTGCAGCGCATTGTTGTTGGCAGCCCTCCTCCCGGCTGTGACATACGCAGGCAATGATTGCTCTGCCCGTAGTGCCTGTTCGCATCCGCCTGATGGTATACTCCTACTACTGGGATTAATTGCAATAGTTGTGGGAATTGGCATTCTCACGGTGGCGACTGGTGGCCTGGGCGATGTCGTGCTGGGTGAAGGGCTTGCCACCTTCCTCGGCACGGGTCTCGTCGACGCCGCAGCGGCTACCGAGGCGGCGGCTACCGAGGCG
>JBBRPH010000154.1:0-4083 GCA_038228295.1 Chloroflexia bacterium
AACCACCGATCCAGTCGGCTATTTGGCCGTTGAGGCCAAAGGGTTGGGGCTGCTCAAGCGGAAGCGCCCACGGGCCTTAGCCCGCATCCCCGACTTGACAACGGCCACCGAGTCCTTAACTTGTAGCTGATGGCGTAAGGCGTAAAACGTTGTTTACGACAACGTTTTACGCCTTACCTGCCACCTGCGCGGCAAAGGCTCGCAACCGCCCACCGGCATTACGCAAGATCGGCGTGCCGTGGCCCAGGCAGAGAACAAGCGGGTCCAGGGCGGCCAATTTGCCGACTGAGCGGATGTCTTCGGCCATGTCCACGGTGAACGCAGCCGGCGGGAGACCCAGGCCGGTCGGCCAATGGGCCAACACATCGCCGGCAAACAGAATGCGGCGCTCCGGTTGCCAGAAGGCCACGTGACCAAGCGTGTGGCCGGGCGTGTCGATCACCTGGACCCCGCCCAACACATCGGGCAACCAGTCGCCGTCGGCTAGGGAGCGCGCCACCGGCACCGGGTCGGCATACTGGTCCGTCCCAGAGCGCATCAGGCGACCCACCGGCGACAGGTCGGCATCTTCCGGCGCACGAGGATAGGGCACCTGTCCTTCCAGCACCGGGCGGTCGGCCTGCCCCACCAGCACCGCCGCGTCGGTAGCCGCCTGCACCTGTTGCAGCCCGCCCACATGGTCCGGATGCCCATGCGTGATCAGGATACGCTTGACCCGGCCCGGCAAGGCACCACTCCGCCACAGTTGGGCCAGGATCGTCCCGGCCGACTGCTGGATACCACAGTCAATCAGCGTCAGCCCATCATGGTCGCGCACGCAGTAGACGCGACCCACCACAAAGCCCGTAAAGGCGTAGACATTGGGGACAACTTCGCGCATCGGGATACTCCTATTGCGACTTAGGGGGCCAAGCGTTCGCGCAACCATTCCCCGGTGGGCAGGCGGCGATAGCGCAAACGGTCATGCAGGCGGCTGGGCCGGCCCTGCCAAAACTCAATGTCGGCGGGGCGCACTCGGTAGCCACCCCAATGCGGTGGACGGGGGATGGGCCCGCCGGCAAAGCGCGCCGTCACCTCGGCCAACCGCGCATCCAGCGCCGCCCGATCGGGTATCACACGGCTTTGGGGTGAAGCCCAAGCACCGAGGCGACTACCTTCCGGGCGCGAAGCAAAATAGGCATCCGACTCGGCGGCAGGGATCGGCGCGACCGCACCTTCGATGCGAATCTGCCGTTCGAGTTCGGCCCAGTAGAAGACCAGCGCCGCCCACGGATTAGCGGCCAGTTCGCCGCCTTTGCGCCCATCGTAATTGGTATAGAAAACAAACCCCTCGGTGTCGAAGCCGCGCAGCAGCACCATGCGTGCCGCCGGACGCCCATCCGGCGTAGCGGTTGCCAGTGTCATGGCGTTTGGTTCGGGCAGATCGGCGGCCAACGCATCGGCAAGCCAGCGGCCAAACTGCACCAACGGGTCGGGATCGGCGGCGGCTTCGTCCAGCCCGCGTTGGGCATACTCATGGCGCAAGCGGGTTAGATCCATGCCTAATGGCCTCCGAAGAACTGTAGCACCAACAGATAGATGTTGGCGACCGCAATACCGCCGGCGACCGTCCAACTCAGCGCCTTCAACCAGCGCGGATTGACGAACTCGCCCATCTTGGTCCGGTCGCTGGTGAATTGTATCAGGGGAAACACGGCAAACGAAAGCTGCATACTCAACACCACCTGGGACAGGATGAGCAAGCTATTCACTGCGTTATCCCCCGCCCAAATGATCACCCCCACCGCCGGCACAATCGCCAGCAAGCGCGTGATCAGGCGGCGCAGCCACGGAGCCAAGCGGATATGCAAGAAGCCTTCCATCACAATCTGGCCCGCCAGCGTGCCGGTCAGGGTCGAGTTTTGGCCCGAAGCCAACAGCGCCACCGCAAACAACACACTCGCCACCGACGTGCCTAACAGCGGCGTGAACAGTTGGAACGCATCTTCGATGCCCGCCACGTCTTCATGCACGGTGCCATGGAACGTCGCGGCGGCCATGACGAGGATCGCGCCGTTGATAAACAGCGCCAGCATCAGCGCGACGCTCGACTCGATGGTCGCGTGCTTGACGGCTTCGCGCTTGGCCAGCAAACTAGTGCGGTCATAGGCGCGGCTCTGCACAATAGACGAATGCAGGTACAGGTTGTGCGGCATCACGGTCGCGCCCAGGATACCGATAGCCAAGTACAGCGCCTGCGGGTTCGTGACCACCTCGGCGCGCGGCAGGAACCCGGCGAAGACGGCGGCCCATTGCGGCTGCACTATCAGGAGGTCGATCATAAAGCAGACACCTATTGTGGCGATCAGCGTCATGACCAGGGCTTCGACATAGCGGAAGCCTTTGTTTTGCAACAGCAGAATCAGCAGCACATCGCCGGCGGTCAGCAGCACGCCGGCCAGCAAGGGCAGACCGAACAGCAGTTTGAGCGCAATCGCCGAACCGATCACTTCGGCGAGATCGCAGGCGATGATCCCGATCTCGCACAACCCCCACAGCGTCACGCTGACTGGGCGCGAATAGGCATCGCGGCACGCCTGAGCCAAATCACGCCCCGTGGCGATACCCAGCCGCGCCGACAAGGCTTGCAGCAAAATCGCGAACAGGTTCGCGATCAGGATAACCGACATTAACAGGTAGCCGAATTGCGCGCCGCCGGCTAGGTCCGTCGCCCAGTTGCCGGGGTCCATGTAGCCGACCGCCACCAGAAAACCAGGGCCGACAAAGGCCAGGTAGCGCCGCCACTGCGGACCGCCTTGCGGTACAGCAATCGTGCCGTGGATTTCCGGCAGGCTCGCCGTTGATTCCGTGCGCCAACCCTGCCCCGCACCCTGCGGTTCCAGGGATGTAGTTGCCATTATAAGCGCCTCCTCAATCGAACTTCAGAGATGGATGGATTATGTCAATACGCGATTTGCGCGCGGTCTAACGTCGGCGGAGCCGCGCCGCCGGCCGCCGCCGCAGGGAGGGTGACGCGCACCCGTTCGGCAGCGGCGAGGCTCACGGTGCAGACGCGGGCCGTAGCGGCCGGCCCCACCCGCAGGTGCAGCGAACCGGCGAACGGCTCGCGCTCCGTGACGATCAGCGGCACACCGGGATACATCCCTTGCGCGGCCAGATAGCGCAACAGGTCGGGGTCGCCGTCGCCTACGCTGCCGATGCTAGCCGGCTGGCCGACCGGCAAGCGCGCCAGTGGCAGGTCCGCCGGGTGGGCTAGTTCACCGCCCGGTGTGGGAATCGGGTGGCCGTGCGGGTCCACCTGCGGGTCACCCAACGCGGCAGCAATACGCGCTTCGAGCGTCGGGCTGATGTGATGCTCTAGCCGCTCGGCTTCGTCATGCACCTGATCCCAACTAAGGCCCAACTTTTCGGCCAGGTAGAGTTCGAGCAAGCGGTGGCGACGGATCACTCGTAACGCCATTTGCTCACCTTCGACCGTTAGGTATACACCCTGATAGGGTACATAGACGGCGAGATCGACCTGCGCCAGCCGCCCCATCATATTGCTCACTGACGCGGGAGTGAGCGCCAACCGCTCGGCCAGCACCGACGTGCCAACCGCCGGCCCCGCTCCTGTCGGCCAGGGTTCACCCCCACCCGCCTCTTGCTGAAGCTGATAGATCGCTTTGAGATAGTCTTCGACCGTGGCGCTAGTCATAGCAGATGCCTTTCATGATGCTGCGACTTATAATTTAGTCCTGTCTAAATTTTATCATAGCAGACGATAAAAGTCAATACAAAAGTAGGCGGAGTTTATCATTTGCCGGAACAAAATCTAATCCATAGCTGATTAGCGCCTACGAAAAGCAGCAAAAGAAATCTTGTTTGCCGTGTCTCCGTGCTGTCGCCTTCTACTGCCGGAACAAAATCTAATCCATAGCTGATTAGCGCCTACGAAAAGCAGCAAAAGAAATCTTGTTTGCCGTGTCTCCGTGCTGTCGCCTTCTACATTCGGTAGCGCAGCTAACGGTGAACTACAGCGTAAGACGGAGCCTGCTTCCGCCCCAGGACGCTTTCTATCGCCGGCGCGATCCGGTACACTAG
>JBBRPH010000155.1:0-3957 GCA_038228295.1 Chloroflexia bacterium
ACAGCTTCCATGCCGACGAACTAGAGCGCAAAGTCCGGCTGCTGATCGAAACCTACAACGCCGAGGTAGACCGTTGGGCGCGGCGCGGAACCGAGGTTACAGCCGTTGATGAGTTTGTGCTGAACGATGATAAGCGCATCAAGTGGAGCCGTGACCTCAAACTGGACTTGCAACGCGGCCACCATGCCGTATTTGACCAGTCCAAAATACGGCGGTCGCTATACCGACCCTTTTGCCGGCAATACCTGTTCTTCGACCGCATCCTGAATGAAGAAGTGTACGTGATGCCGAGCATCTTTCCTACGCCCGAAAGTGAGCAAGAAAACGAAGTAATCTGGCTAAAGGTCGGGACGGAGTGGCCGATGTTTGCGCTGATGTCGAACACGATAGTGGATCTGTTGCCGCAAGGCGGATCGCAATGCTTCCCCTTCTACACCTACGCCGAGGACGGGACGGGGCGGCGGGAGAACATCACCGATTGGGCGCTGGCGCGCTGCCAGGCCCACTACGGCGACCCGGCCATCAGCAAGCGCGACCTGTTCCACTACGTCTATGCCGTGCTGCACGCGCCCGACTATCGCACGCGCTATGCCGCCAACCTGCGGCGCGACCTGCCGCGCATCCCCTGGGTGCCGGCCGCTGCCTGGGCCGCCTACACGGCCGCCGGCGCCGCCCTGGCCGCCCTGCACCGCGACTTCGCCCAGGTCGCCCCCTACCCGCTGGGCCGCGAAGAAACGCCCGGCGTGCCCTTCACCTGGCGCGTAGACGACAAAGGGATGCGCCTCAGCCCCGACGGCACGCGCCTGCGCGTCAACGCCGCGCTCACTCTCACCGGCCTGCCGCCCGCCGCCGCCGCCTACCGGCTGGGCAGCCGCAGCGCGCTCGACTGGGTGATCGACCAGATCCGCCCGCACAGCGACCCGCGCAGCGGCCTGCGCCACGACCCCACCGACCCCGCCGACCCCCAGGCCGCCGTGCGCCTGGTGGAGCAGGTGATCGCCGTCGCCCTCGCCACCCTCGCCCAGGTCGCCGCCCTACCGCCGCTCGTCGCCGCGCCGTAAACCCGCAACCGGGGGGCGGCAGGCCGGGCAGCCGGCGCCGCCCGCGCCCACCCACCCCACGTCTTACGCTTGCCGGTCAACGGGGTCCGGCGCTCACCGCCTACAACCCCCTGACCCCTGACCCCTGACCCCTGACCACCGATCACGGCTCACGATACGGCGGGAGCGGCACGCGGGGCAAGAATGCGCCCGACCAGCACAAACCAGAGCGGCAGCAACACAAAGGACGGGAAGAGGACCAAAAAGGGTGCGCCGGGGAGAAACGAGTAGCCCGCCAGATTGAGCGCCAGCAGCCCCCCGACAAGGCGTGCGGCTCCGGGTGCCTGCCAGGCGGCGACGGCGATCCAGAGCGCCGCCGCGATATGGCCCCCATAGCGCAAGGACAGAAAGATCGCGGGTGCTACTCCGTTGAGCGCCATAATATCCGTTGCCATATCAATCGCTAACCAACCCCAGCCGGCGGCCCGCGCCCACGGCGGAGCAGGCAGCGCCCCCACCACCGGGAATAGCAGCAGATGGGGCAGAATACCCAAAACGGCACTCACCACACTTTGCTGCGACACCAAGTAAAAGGAGGGAAAGCGTGCAAGAAACAGCCCGGCCACAGCATACGCCAAATAGTCCGCACGCGGGGCGGCCAAAGGGGAGGGTTCCAGCATAAGTAGCTCCTGTCGGTGAGCAGGGGCCGACCCAACCCCTGTAGGCTTGCGGGCCTTATGATCTGTAAATTGAAACGTCTCACAGGAGAGAAACGTTACAAATTCACCGCGCCAAAGGCCCGTAGCCCACCGCCCACAGACCCCCACTACCCCTAAATGACAGGTTGCTCTTGGTTCCCTGGCCCCTAGCCTCTATTACAACTGATAGGGCAGCAAACAGCCCGTCGGCGCCGCAGCGTACAAGGCGGCCAGCCCCGCATCGCCCGTCGGCGGCGCCGCCAGCGGCCCCACCACGTTATTAGTGAGCACGCCCGCCGTGGCCTGCACCACGCGCAGGTAGAGCGGCCCGCTCGTGTCGCGCCGCACCCCATCGCCCGCCAGCGGCCCACGCGGGCCGACGACGCGCACCGCCGCGAAGGCCGCCTGCATCCGATCCACGCCGCGCAAATTGCCCCCGGCGGCGGCGGCGGCGGCCTGGATCAGGCAGCCCGTCTCATAGCCCAGCAGCGCCGCGCTATCCGGCACCTGCCCGGTCGCGCCGCGATAGGCCGCGCGAAAGGCCGCGTTCTCGTGCGTCGTCAGGCCGGGCGCCCAGGCCAGCGCCGTCTGGATGCCGCGCGCCGCCGCACCCAACCCGGCCAGGATACGCTCATCGGTCAGCCCCGGCGCACCGAGCAGCGGCAGGCGGCTGCCCCCGGCGGTCCAGGCGCGCAGAAAATCGCCTGCCGCCGCGCCGCTATAGGCCGCGTAGACCAGATCGGGCTTGGCCGCCGCAACCTGCCCGGCCAGGGCAGCCAGGCTGGGCGCGCCCTGCGGCCCGTGCGTGATCACCGTCTGCACCACCGTGCCGCCCGCGCTCTCGAAGCCGGCCTGGAAGGCATACAGCGCATCATAGCCGCTCTCATACCAGGCACTCGCCACCAGCGCCCGCCGGCCCACGGTGCGCGCCGCCCACGCCCCCAGCGCCCATTGCGCCTGCCACAAGCCCAGCGTGTGGCGGAACAGCGCCGGATGCGCCGCCCCGGCGCGCGGCATATTCTCGCCCAGGCTCACATTGAGGAAGCCGCGCCCGGCCGCCTGACACGCGGCGGCCAATGGGCGCACCTGCGCGCTATCCACCCAGCCCACCAGCAGATCGGCCCCCGCCGGCACGCCGCCCGTCGCCGCCAGCACATGCAGCGCGGCGCTGCCCTTGTCGCCGGCCGCGCCGCCCGCCAGTTGCAGCCCCACCACAAAATGCGCCCCCAGGTCGCTGCGGCGCTGCGGCAGCACCACGCCCACCGTCGGCGCCTCCCCGGCCGGGGGAGGGCCCCCGGCCGCGCCGCCGGGGGTCGGACCCCCGGCGGCGTGCGCGGCGCGCGGGCCGGCAAGTTGCGCCCCCGTCAGCACCGCGCCCGCCGACAACCCGGCCAAGCGCAAAAACTCGCGCCGATTATAGCCCAATTTATCCTTTAACATTCAGCATATCCCTTCGTGATATTCGTAATTTCGTAATACTGGGGGCCACAAGTACAATGTCGTGGCAAATACGCAGCAAATACCGAGGCCGGTATAAGGCCGGGCAGCGAGCGATTATATTATTATCAGGATCAACGGTAGCTTCAGTGTAGCACGATTTAGGCACGCCCGTCAAGGGGGTTTACTTAACCTTTAGCTTACCTTTGCCTTTGCCCTATATTTACCCTTGCGCCCGCGCTACGGATTGTGTATAATGCGCAGGAAAGCCCGGCTCAGATAATGCCTATGGCAGCGGCCCGGTTTTAATCTTCTGTGTAAGGATGGCATATACGACATTATGGATGAGCAAGCGATGGAGCCGGGCATGATCACCGGCGTAGAGACTGAAGCGCAGCACGGCGACACACCCGCCGTCGCGGAACACTCCGCTGCTGCGCCGGCACCCGCCGCTGCGGAACACCCCGCCGCTGCGCCTGCGGAACACCCCGCTGCGGAACACCCCGCCGCGCCTGCGGAACACCCCGCTGCTGCGCCGGCACCCGCCGCTGCGGAACACCCCGCTGCTGCGCCTGCGGAACACCCCGCTGCGCCGGCACCCGCCGCTGCGGAACACCCCGCTGCTGCGCCTGCGGAACACCCCGCTGCTGCGCCGGCACCCGTCGCTGCGGAACACGCCGCTGCGCCTGCGGAACACCCCGCTGCTGCGCCGGCACCCGTCGCTGCGGAACACCCCGCTGCTGCGCCTGCGGAACACCCCGCTGCTGCGCCGGCACCCGTCG
>JBBRPH010000156.1:0-3788 GCA_038228295.1 Chloroflexia bacterium
ATGCGTATCCGCGACCTGGCCGATGCCAGCGTGCTGACGCGCAGCGGGATGAGCCGCCTGGTCGATCGCTTGGTGCAGGCCGGCCTGGTTGCGCGCGAGACCGCCGCCGAAGATGCCCGCGGGGCCTACGCCGTGCTGACTCCAGCGGGCCGGCAACGGCTGACTGCCGCCGAACAGGCCGACATCACCCTGGTGCGCGACCGCTTCCTCCGCCTCTACAGCGCCGACGAACTGGCCCAGATGGGACACTTCTGGCAGCGGTTCATGGACAGCGCCCCCGGTTAGGCGCGTCGCCGCGTTTGGGCCGCGGAAGCACGTGCGCCGCTACCGGCGGAGGCTCCGCCGCGATCGATGCTACTCCGAGACGATTTCGTAATGCCCAACCGAGAGCGAGGGCATATCGATCAGCGCCATGAGGCGCTGCGATACATCGCTGGTGTCGGCTTGCATGGCCCGCTGCGCGCTATCCATATCCACATAGCGCAGCACTAGCAGCCATTCGCCTTCGGGCGAGCGCGTCGCCTCGCGGCGCTGGAGGCCCGCCAGGTGCGGCACTACCTCCCGCTGGAACCGTTCGTTGATCGCTCGAAACTCCCCTTCGTCCACGCCATCCTTGATTCGCAGTCGTACTGTTTCGATGACCGCCATTGGCTTCTCCTTCTTAACCCGATAGGCGCGATGCAGCGCCCAACCACGAGCCGGTACTATGGGTTATTTATGTGCGTGCTCACACACATAGGCATATTATACATGAGTGCGCATTCATTGTCAAGAGGGAAGTAAATTGCGTGGCTATTCCACAGCTGGTGGATGGGGTATAATGGGCCAGCGGCCCTTGTTCTTTCACCGGGAGACCGTGCCCATGCGCCTACGCTTTCTTTTGCCGACCGTCCAACCCGCAGTGCTGAACGTGCCCACGGCTTGTCCCACCCCCGCTTGTCCCGGCTCCCGTTTTCGCTTCTCAGACGTTACTCTTGACAATGTGGGCGCAAGCACCTATAATTGATGCGTGTTCACACACATTAATCAATAGGCGCGCAACTGCCCACCTGCCCGCCGCACAGTGGGGCGTAAAGACCGCACGCCGGCATTATCTGTCAAGGAGCGCACGATTATGCTAAAGATTCAATGGTGGTTACGCATCGTGGGCGTACTATATCTGCTGTTTGGGCTGATGAATGTACTCAGCGGCTTGGATATTGGGCAGCACACCGAAACCCTGACCTGGCTGGTGCTGGGCGGCGTGCTGCTTTTCTACGCGCGGGGGCCGGCGCAGGCGGGCATCCTGGTGGTGACCATCGCCCTGTTAGAATTGCTGGTATGGATTCCGGTGACGGTAGCCTTAGTCCGCAGTGATATGCCGCTCGCCTTGGGAGGCACCTTCATCGTGCTACACCTCGTTATCGGGGTCAGCGGCCTACTGTTTCTGCGCCAGGAAGCGGTGCCGGCTACCGACTAACTGCCGCGTCGTCAGGCGCAGGGCGCAGCAGCCAGATCCGGGCGACGACCAGGGCGACCGTGGCGTAAAATTTATAAGAGAGAACCCGTTTCCAGGGGCCGCTGAGATTGAGGCCGGGCCCGACGAGCGGAAAACTGCCCACCACCAGGGTCGCCGCCTCGGTTCAGCAGGGGACCGTGTCGGCGGCGCTGCTGTGCAAACTCGCGGCCTCCCCGCGCCAGAACCGGCTGGTGCAGGCACTGGCGGAGCTGGGCCAGCTGGAGCAGACGCTGTTCCTGGTGTGATGATTATCCGGCTGCTGGTCGAAACCCAGGACTTGGTGCCGGCGATCCTGGGCGGTGCGGCCGCGTCCGCCTTGCTGTCGCCGCTGGCCTTTATGGTCGTCGAAGGGATCGTCATCGTTACGATGTTTCGGCTGGTGGCGGCGCTGCACGCTGCGGCCGCCCACCCGGTTGCTGCTCCCGCGCCTCGCGTGGGCTCGGTTATTAGGAGGTTAATGCACCCATGTACCCACAGATTGTGCCGGCCGGCGGCGGCCCGAATTACGCGTGGTCGCAAGATCATATCTATGTCAAGGCGGCCCGCGACCTGACCGCTGACCGCGTGACCCTGGTCGAAGATCACTTAAAGCCGGGGTTTCACCTGGCCCGCCATTATCACAAAGTGATGACCGAGGTTTTTTACATCCTGGAAGGCGAAATCCTATACACCTTCGATGATGCGCAGGTCATCGCCACATCGGGCATGACGATCAACATCCCGCCCCACATCTGGCATGATGTGCAGTGTCCCAACGGGGGCAAGATCATTACCATTTTCAGCCCGGGCGGGTTTGATACCTATCTGGAAGAATTGGCCGCGTTGACGACGGCGCAATCGGCGGATGCCGCCTATCTGACCGCCCTGGCCGAGCAGTATGACACCTGGTTGACCTAGCCGGGGTCTGAGGAACACTGAAGATGAGCGACACTCCGGCCCCGCAGCAAACCGCCCTGATCACGGGCGGCACCGATGGTATCGGCAAGGCCACCGCGCGCAAATTCCTGGCAGCGGGATGGGCGGTCGTGATCGTTGGGCGCAACCCGGCCCGCTGTGCGGCCACCGTGGCCGAATTGCAAGCCGCCCGCCCGGCCGCCGCTATTTCCGCCCTGGTGGCCGATCTGGCGCTCCTGCGCGATGTGCAGCGCGTGGCGGAGTCTTTTCTTGCCACCCACTCCACGCTGGATTTCCTGTTTCTCAACGCGAATGCCATCGCGCAAACGCGCCTGTTGACGGCAGAAGGGTTCGAGTCCAATTTCGCGCTGGGCTACCTGGGCCGCGCCTTGCTGACCCTACAGCTCGACCCCGTACTCCAGGCTACCCCCCGCCCGCAAATTCTGACGGTGGTCGGCTTGAATGTGGTTCGCCTCGACTTCGCCGATCTGACGCTGGCCCAGCACTACACCGGCCAGGCCGCGCTGGGCCGCTGACAGTGGGCGATGCAGGTGTTCGCGGGCGAATATAACCGCCGCGGCATGGTGCCGTTGAACATTTATATGCCCGGCTTGGTGAAAACGAAGATCCTGGCGAACGAGCCGCAACCCATGCGCACGCTGGTCAAGATCCTGAACTGGGTCATCGGCATCCCTGTGGACAAGGCCGCCGCCAACGTGTTCGCCGTGGTGGATCAGGTAGCGCGCACGCGCGCGCAGAATGTTACCTTTGCCTGGGCCAAGCCCCGCCCGCCGCTCGACCTGCGACTCCAGCCCACCGATGCCGCGCGTCTCTGGGTGCTCACGCAGGATCTGTTGCGGCCCTACCGGCCTACATAGGCGCCCAGGCGACTAACGTCGCGGCAACGATGACGTAGCCTGCCTACGCAGGCTACGGAGGCGGGGTAGGGAGCGGAGTGTGGGCGCAACCTCTTGGCCGCACGACGCGCACCGCTCGGCGGGCCGACCAGCAGTTGGAGTGTCTCCGGCAGGCGTGGCTCGCCCTCCCCGCCGATCCCACAGGGTGACTTTTACTCCATTGCGATCTGACAGCTAATTACTACCGGCAGTAGCATATATACACGTTTTGCCCACGTCGTGGTGATAGGCCCACATCATCGCCGCGTAATTGGCGAAGGTATTGATTAGTCCCAAAGTATTTGAGATCCAGTGCTTACAGATCAGTAGAAGCAGCTACATCCGCACCGTATTGCGCCACCCTATTAGGGCGATGTGCTAGTTCGGCCAGGCCAACTGCTTGATCTGCAAGAAGTCCGGGTTGCCTAACAGGCGATTGAGTTTGATACAGATTGTGTGTGCGGTTAGCTTCGTGTATAGGCGCGCGCACAACCCCTCCA
>JBBRPH010000157.1:0-3461 GCA_038228295.1 Chloroflexia bacterium
AATCGGCGGGTAGCGTATAATCAGTCTGATAGGTCATGGTCTGGCTCCTTGTAGGTGTGTGGAATACCTATAGGATACATCCTGACCTATTGGCTTGTCAGCCCGCCCGGCGGCTTTTACAGAATGGATTATACACCAGCGCATACTGCCAATCATAGCGCACACCGCCCTGATAATATAGAGCAGAATTACTTGCTTTTTTGCCGTTAGGAGGAGAGTTTGCTTAACGGACACTGAGAGTAATATTACTCTAGCACCGTGCGCTATAATGATCCCAACAGACGGTGGCTAGGCAACTTTTAGTACAAGGAGCGAGACGACGGTCACTACCGGTGGATTCGTCGCCCTACCACTTATGAATCACACACCCTCCTCCTCGCACGCCCCGGAGTTCCCGGCGTATCTTCTCGACAGCTACAGTGATCGGGAGCGGCTCTATGGGCAGTATGAATTAGTGCGGGCCGAGGTCCATGACGGCTTAGAGCGGGCGCTGGCGCTAGGCGGATTGCCGACCGCTGCCGCCACCGCCGAGTGGCGGGCGCTTGATGTCGGCTGTGGCGAAGGACTGTTCGCCGCCGACATTATGCGCCGTTATCCCCACGTTCAGGTGGTCGGCTTTGATCGCGATCCCGAAGCCATCGCGACCGCCACTACGGTCTTTGGCCGGCCGGGTAGCCTGGATTTCTATGTCCATGATGTGTGTCAACCGCTGCCGGCCCACTTTGGCGCAGGGTCTGACACCACGTCCGGTCGGGATTTCGATCTGGTGTTTGCGAACGTGGTCCTCATGCATATCCGCGAGGTGCAGCGCGCGTTGAAGAATCTGGCGGACGCGCTCAAACCCGGCGGGGTGATCTACACCCGCGATTGGGATCCTATCCTACTCCCCTTCCCCCACCCGTCCTTCCAGGCGTTATCCGTCGCTGTTGTGGCCGCGCTGAATCGCACCGCGTGCCCAGACTTCACCACTCAGACTCCTAGCTACCTCGCGGACGCGGGCTTCACCGATATCACGCGCAGTCGGCATACCTACACCATCGGCGGTCCCACGCCCGCCGGGCAACGGATGTTGCACAACCTGATTAGCGGTTTTCAGGCGGCCCGCAGTGCGTTAGTCCAACACTTAGCCTTGCTGAGTGCGGCGGACTATGATCAGCACCTGCAGCGGTTAGCGACCGAGATCACGCCGACCATGGCCTGCGCGATAGTCATGGTCACAACGGTCGCGCGTAAGCCGGACCGCTAAGGCGCGGATCATGCCGGTTGCCGCCCGCGACGTCAAAATCCTCTTTCTCTCCGCACATTGGCTGTGGGCGCAAGCGATGCAACTGCTGCTGGAAACGCGCTTCCCGCCGTTCAAAGTGCAACCCTGCGTGACGGAGGGCGGAGTCAATCTGGCCATGCGGCAGGCCGTCGTGGCGGCCCCCCAGGTGGTGGTCGTCTCGCTGGATAATCCGGCGGCGGATCTGGCGGTGGTGCAGAGGATCCAGCCGCTGATTGGACCGACTCCCCTGCTGGTCCTCTGTTCGCAATATCTGTTGCCGGCGCTGCCCACGTTAGAGGCAGCCGGCGTGCGCGGGGTGGTGGGGTCACGGGCCAGTGTGGAAGACTTGGCGGCGCTGATTTATGCGCTGGTGGACGACCGCGCCGATCCGCTGCCCCAGCAATATTTGCGGGCGGTGCGCCCGCTCTACCACCAGACCCTACCGAGTGTGCTCACCTTGCGGCAACGGGAACTGCTGCGCTTAGTGGCGCACGACTTAACCGATCAGGAGATTGCCGGCCAGTTGGGTTTGAGCGTGCGGACCGTCAGCAACCAGCTTTATCACCTGTACCAGCAACTAGGCGTGCGCGGACGGGCGGGGGCAGCGGTGCTGGCCCTCGTGCGGGGTTGGATCCCCCCGCCTACAGTCGATCACAGGGGAGTAACCCGTAGCCCAAGCCCCGTGATCTCCGACTCTGGGACCGCCTCTGCGATCCTGGCAGACGACTCCGCTGCCGTGGAGTAACGAGGAGTCTTCTGCGGGGCTACCCCCCGCCCCGCCCCTAACTCCGCCGGCAGCCCCACACGGGCGATGACAATCTTGAAGTAGTACGAAGGTGGAAGGTGGCCTTCGCTCACCCCCTGGCGTGCCGGAGCCGCTGCGCCGGCCAGTAGGCCATGTCCCCAGCGCGGTGCTGTGGTCTTGCACGATACGGGCGCTATAGGTGCTATCCGCTGTAGGGAGCGACAGGGGCGGAGGTAGCTCGGAGCGTGGCTGTAGGGGGACAGCGGACGCGGGCGTATCCGCGCTGTTACGCGGAAGTTTGCTCTTTTTGGTGGCACGCGCAGATCGCAGGTGGGGGTCAAGGATGCAAGCAGCGCGGCAGATTTGCTGACAAATCCGTGACCGCCGAGCTTCTGCTTTTGCCGCCCTTCGGGAATATAGAGATTGCAGACATTGGTAGCGTTAGAACCGGCGCTGGGGCCAGTTCCCACTGCGTGCCGTAGACAAGGAGTAGGCCGCTGAAAGGGCGATTATTCGTGATCGGCGTGGTCTTGGCGATCCGCACGGCGGGCATAGCGGTGTTGGCACGCTATCTGGATCAGCACGAAATGTTTAATGTGTTGCCATGGGAGCTAGTAACTGTCCTTGAGATGGGCTGGAAACTACAGGGCGTGCTGGCTTTCGTATTCGTAGGATTGGCTATAACACTCCCCGATGTCCTTGCATAATGGCAGCGACCGTTCAAGTCCGCAACACGCCGCGCCAGTGCAGAAAGGCCGCGTATGTCTAATCCAGCGCAAGATCAGTTAAGTTTCGACGGCTCCTGCGACCCCAATCCCGGTGGGCGGCTGGGTTGGGGCTGGCAGATCGTGTGGGCCGCAGGGCACGTCAGCGACGGCCAGGGCGAACGCGCGCCCGATCCCGCCAACACGGTCAACGTCGGGGAGTACCAGGGCGTGCTGACCGGCCTGGAAGGCTACTACCAAGCCGGTGGCCGGGGGCCGCTGGCCGTGCAGGGCGATAGCCAGCTGGTCATCTACCAGCTGGCCGGGCGGTATAGGGTGGGCAAGCCGCATTTGCGGACCTTATACGCGGCGGCCCAAGCGGTGGTCAGCGCGATTGGCGGGCCGGTGACGTTTACCTGGGTGCGCCGCGAACACAACCGCGCCGCCGATGCCCTGGCCGGCGGGCACCCGCTTGACCCCCACCCACCACAGCGCACCATCCTGGTGGACCCGATGACCGCGCCGATTGCGCCGGCGTTGCGGACCGCGCTGGCCGCGCTCAATGCGAACCCCGGTCCCGGCTTTGGGGACTTTGCCCGCTTGCGCGTCGGGGGCTATGATGCGCTGTCGGATTTGCGCGGGCTGGACTTGCAAGCCCGCGTGCCCGTGGCCGTCAAGATGCAGGTGGAAGCCGCCTTTCCCGATGCGCCGACGGACCAAGCCGCCGTCTTGCGGTGGGCCTTGCGCG
>JBBRPH010000158.1:0-3433 GCA_038228295.1 Chloroflexia bacterium
ATCGAGCGGGTCTCGCGCCAGATTTCGCGGACAATCTCGGCTTTGAGGCTGGCGGGATAGGTTTTACGAATGTTGGCCATCGGATACTCCTACTTTAAATCAGGCCGTTTCGCTGTATGATCCATTGGGTACATTATAAAGGATAGTCATCAGGAAGCACCCTATGACCTGTAGGATCTGTATACTTTACAGGGTTATTGAGTGTGTAAGCGTAACGATTGCGGCTCTGCGATGCCCCTTTACTCACACCTAGCGTGTCCGCGCTCACAAAATAGGCCAGCACCGGGTCATAGAACCGTGCTCCATAATACATCAGCCCCGTGTCCGTGTCCAGCCTCTGACCGGTGAAACCGATGCTGGTCAGGCTGCCGCCCGCCGTCCACTGGAAGGCGATCTCGCCGTAGGGCTTGTGGTACTGGCGCTGCACCACGGTGGGCGGGGTGGCGGTGTCCACCAGCAGCGTGGTGCTGCCCAGGTGGTCGCCCACCAACCGGTATTGCCCGTTGCCGTTCGGCCAACCACTGCGCCGCAGCCCCACGCCCTTGCCGCCGAAGCTATAGTAATTGATCGACCCGCTGCCGAGCTGCTCCTCGTAGATTCCCCCGATGTAGAGGGTGCGGCGGGTGGTGCCGCCGGCGGCGACGCTGGTGAGCAGGCGCTGGCCGTTGGCATCATAGATATACGCGCTGACGGTCGTGCCGTCGCTGACGCTGCTTAGACGGCCTGCGGGGTCGAAGAGGCGGCTTTGCCCGGCGCTGGTACTCACTTGGCTGCCGTTGGCATCGTAGGTGTAGCTGACCCCGTTGTAGTTGGTGGGGGCATCTTTGGGGGCGGGATCGTCGTAGGTGTAGGGGCGGGTCGCACCAGCGACGGTGCGGCTCGTCATGCGGCCCAGCGTATCGAAGCTGTAGCTCTCGTTGAGGGCCAAAGTCGGGGTCGAAACGGCCGTCGAAACCGCCGTGATCAGCCGATCCAGCCCGTCATAGCTGAAGACATTGGTGAAAGTCGGGCTGTTGTCCCCGCCCGCGCTCTGATCCACCGAGGCGCTGTTGCCGTTGCGGCCGGTGAAGTACCTGAATAATCGCATTGAACGGGACCACCGCTTCAGCAAGCGGCGGGTGAAAGAGGAAAGCTACGCACAGGCAATCTTGCTGGCGTAGAGTACAGGGATTGGCGTTCTTATGAGGAGTGTTGTCCCCTGCCGCCCTAGCGGATTGCGTAAATATTGTTCCGGGTGACAGCGTAAACGGTGCCCGCGGCAATCACCGGGGGCTGAATGAACTCACCATCCGTTGGAAACCGCCATTGTTCGTGACCGGTGAGCGCATTGACGGCATGGAGATACTTATCGCCACCCCCGAAGTAGAGTACGCCCTGCGCGATGGAGGGGGGCGCGATAGCGATCGGGGTGGTGAGTTCCCAGCGCTCCTGTCGTGTTTTTAGGTCGACCGCGTGCAGAGTAGCCTGCCCGGTAATATACAAAACCCCGTTCGCGATTACAGGTACCGCATCGTAGCCCAAACCGTCTGGGGGGCTATATTGCCACACTTGCTGCCCGCTCTTTGCCTCCAGGGCATACACCACATTGCTGTAGTATCCGACACAGTAGACCATCCCGTCGGCGACCACCGGCTTATTCACACTAACCGGCGTGGGAAACGTCCAGCGCTGCACGCCGGTCGCCGCATCCACCGCATAGATTTGCTCGCGCGAATCGACCACATCCGTCCCGGGGGTGTGGAGGAGGACACCGCCGGCGATATAGACGATGCCATCATTCACGGCGGGATCCGAGATAACCTGATCCCCGACTTTGAACTTCCAGGCGAGTTGCCCGGTCAGCGTTTCAACGGCATAGAGATTGCCGTCCTTACTGCCAAAATAGATGCGCCCGTTGCTAACGGCGGGCGAGGATACAATATCGTTGTTTGTGGGGAATTGCCACGCGCGTCGGTGCGTTGTGGTGTCGACGGCGTAGAGCGTGCCGTGCCACCCATAATAGACGATTCCATTAGCGACGGTGGGAGTCGCCCAGGCGGAAGGATCCTGCCACTGCTGCTTACCAGTGGTCACATCGAGCTGGTGGAGGGAACCGTCTGATGTGACGAAGTAAACTCCGGCCACCGTCACCGCCAAAGAAGAAACAAGTACATTATAGGATAGCTCTGGAGTGTACTTCCAGCCGAGACCATGAAGTTGGGACGGACCCGTGGCGGCATACTCGCCCGTGCGCTGGATATTCGCGCGATAGACACCGCTATCACTTTCAAGAACCTTAGTTGGCGAGGGCGAGCCGGGATTGAGGGACACGCGTCCCTGATCGGTGGGACCAGCGCAGCTGGTGAGCAAGAAGGCAACACAGAAATACGCGCACATGGCCCAATGAGGGGGCTTATCTGTGCGACGAAGGCATGGATTCATAGTAGATCTCCATTCTCGCCAATGAGTTTCACAAAGAACTGGGACGAGCCGGATGGATGAGCGGTGGTTGGCTACTACTACCCATCAGCAAACCTGGCGGCACGTGATCGAACGGTAATCCGCTGCCACAAGTAACCGAACTTTGCGAATCATGTGGCACCCCTACGGGCCTATCAGGCGCGTGTCCATACCGCACTTCCCCAAGTAACCGAACTTTGAGAATCATGTTGCCCCTCATAGCAAGTGACCCGGATGCTGGTACACTAAGACCTGTTTGCAAAGGTAGGCGCACCAACAGGCTAGCAAAGCTTGTTTGGTATGCTTGGTTATCGCCAGCCTGGGTGCGCCATCATTACGCGCCTATCCACCAGAATTACGGGCCACTGCGTAAGTCTTATCAATTATGCCCCCGTTGGGGTTAGTTGACCATCAATGATCAGTGCCCATCTAGGTGCTGTTGGATAAAGTACCGCCGCTCTTGAGCAGCGGTCCAATATAGATACGTGCCTGGATCAACATCATGAAAAGCCAAGGCGGCGACAGTCTCTGCCCAATCTTCTTCTTGGCTATACGTACGACCACCATCGCCAGAGTGGCCTCCGTAAACCGAGACCGCGGTTTCTCTATCTACCCATTCATCTGTTTCGTCGCGATAATGGGTAAAGTGGAACATTTCACTCGCTAGGGATTGGCCTCTACGTTTTTCATGTATATAACTCCATGCGTGCCCCAGCTCATGCACGGCAGTTTCTTCACCGTAGAGAAAGCCGCCTTCCGCTAGAATTTCTTGATTGAGTGTCATAGTACTACCATTGGTACAGCCGGGCGCATTTCCATCACATCCGTAGCGTGGACCCCCTGTGAGCGCGTTCATATGCGCCCTATCTGTTGCTCTAAGTGCATCAGCTACAAGTTAAGGGCATTGCCGCCTTGTCAAGGGCGCGTTGCGGCCCTTTTTGGTAGAATAGCCCTATGACTACCTCTTCTAACCAGGCCCCGCGGGCCAAGAGCA
>JBBRPH010000159.1:0-3406 GCA_038228295.1 Chloroflexia bacterium
GACGCGGCGCTACACGGGCCAGGTAGACGAGGCGCGCCGGGCGATGGAAGGCATCTTGGGCGCAGTCGGGCGGGCCAGCGATATGGCGCAGCAGATCCGCTTGGCGACCCAGCAGCAAACGCAAGCCAGTAGCCAGGTGAGTGCCGCGATGCGCGAGATCGCCGACTCCATGGGCACCGCCACCGCCGAAGGCTCGGCGGTCTATACAGCCGCCGACGGGTTACGCCGCTTGGCCGACGAATTGCGGCGGCTGGACGCACGCGACGCGGCCCCGCTGGAGACAGGAGCGTAGATGGCGAAAACATACTACTCCCCGGCCGCCAAGGTCTACGCAACGGTTGTGGCGCTGATCGGGTTTAGCGTCTTCGCGTGGGCTTTTCTACGCTACCCGTTAAGCGCCGATCAGTGGCTCTATGTATCCGTCTTGGGCCTCTTGAGTATCATCTTGAACTCGATTGGCGCCACCCTGCCCAACACCACCAGCTATGTCAGCCTGGAGTCCATGGGGTTTTACGCGGCGGCGCTCAGTTTGAACCCGTTGGCTGCCGCAATTATCGCGGCGGTGCCTATCTTCCGCTGGTATGCAACAACCGCTGCTGCGACGCGCTGGGGCTTGTTCCGCAACCTGGGCCATAATGCACTGATGGGTATTGGCGCGGCCTTGACCTACGCCCTGGCCGGCGGCGATGTGCCTTTGCAGCACCTGACGGTGCGGAACGTGGTTGCGCTGGGCGTGGCAGTGGTAGGCGTGCGAATCATCAATGACGGGATCGTTTTCGGCGTAGCGTTGGCCGCGCATGGGCTACGGCAAGCACGACGCGAGTTTATGGAACATCAAGCGGTCCTCTGGGCCGTTGAGGTGGTGGTCTATGTACCGGCTTTACTGACAGCACTGCTCTATGGACATAAGGAGTGGGCGGCGCTGGCGGTTTGGCTGGGCGTGTTGGTCGTGGCAGCCTTTACGCTCTACCAATTGGTCCGCACGCGCGTTGAAGCGAAACGTCGGCTGCTCGAACTCCAAACGCTTAATGCCCAGATGATTGCCTATGAAGCGCGCGAAGCGACCTTAGCCCGCCGGCTCAGTCAGGCGGCAGACGATATGACCGGCTATGCCGGCCGCATGGTCGGCGCGCTGCATACCCAACACATCGCTATGACTCAGGTTACAGCGACGGTAGAAGAGTTGGCGCAGCAGGCGGGCTATATCGCTGAAGCAGCGAGCGCGGTAGACAGCACCTCAGAACTGGCGCTAGCAACCGCCGGACGCGGTCGGCAAGCCGCCGCCGGTAGCGTGCAGGCGATGGCCGATTTAGAGCGTAACGTGCAAGAGATGCAGACGCGCATGAATGCGCTGGAAGGGCGTTCCCGCTTGATCTACCGCACTTTGCAGACGATCAACAGCATCGCGGGCGAGACGCACCTGCTGGCATTGAACGCGACCATCGAGGCGGCCGGGGCGGGTGAACAGGGCCGGCGCTTCAACTTGGTGGCGACGCAGATCAACGCGCTGGCCGATCAGGCGCTGCGCGCGGCGGGCGAGATCCAGAGCACTGTACGCGACATCGAGACGGCGACGACAGAAACACGGCAGGTGATCGAACAAGGGTTAGTGGAGACGCGGCGCTATACGGGCCAGGTGGACGAGGCGCGCCAGGCGATGGAAGGCATCCTGGGCGCGGTGGGGCGGGCTAGAGGGATGGCGCAGCAGATCCGCTTGGCGACCGAGCAGCAGACGCAGGCCAGTAGTCAGGTGAGCGACGCGATGCGCGAAATCGCCGCCTCGCTGGGCAGCGCCGGCAGCGAAGGGGCCGCTGTATCCAGCGCTGCCGACGTGCTGCGCCAGTTGGCCGAGCGGTTGCGCCAACTCGATGAGCGGATGCCGGTCGGTCGGTCGGTCGGTTGATGCGGAATAGGTTGGGCGACCGAGTGTGAGGGAAGCGTATGCGACAGACATCGTACACCCCGGCCCGTAAATTTTACGCGCTGGTCGTGGGCGGCGTGGGCCTGAGTGTGCTGGCCTGGGGACTGTGGACCTATCCTTTGCCTGCGGCGCAGTGGGGGTTTACCCTGTTGTTGATCGCGCTGGGCATCTTTTTCAGTATGATTGAAGTCCCCTTGCCCTCACATATCGGTGTCACCCTAGAAGCCCTCGTCATCTACACCGCGATTCTGATTCTCGGCCCCTGGGGGGCGGGCTTGGTAGCTTTCTGGCCGCTGATGCGGGCGCGGGTGAGCGGCTTGCTCACCTCGAACTGGGTCTGGTGGCACAACATTGGGATGTATACCTTGACCGCTATCGCCGGCGGCTATATCTACCAAGCGGTGGCGGCCGCACTCGGCGGCCAATTCCCGTTGGCCGATCTTAGCTGGCAAAATGCGCTGGCGCTGTTCACTGCCCTGCTGGTGATGCGCCTGATCAACGAATTGGCTCTTTTTGGGCGTAATGTGCCGGCGCTGGGCGTGCGTACCACATTGGCTGATGCCTGGCGCGTGCAGTCTCAAGCCTGGATGATTGAAGCCTTGCCTTATTTCCCCGCCCTGCTAACGGCCACGATCTATGAGCGTTTAGGGTGGGAAGGGCTGCTGCCCTGGTTAGGGGTGTTACTAGCCGCCGCGTTCGCGCTATATGCACTAGTGCGGGTGCGCGCCGAAGTGTTGCAGCGCCTGACCGCTCTCGCCGCTGCCAACCACCAAATGATCGAGCACCAGCAGCAAGAGGCTGAACTAGCTGATCAACTGGGCGGGGCTGCCGAGGGGTTAGCCGGCTATGCCGGGCGCCTGGCTGCTGCCTTACAGAGCCAATATAATGCGGTGACCCAGGTCACTCTGACGGTAGAGGAACTGGCGCAACAGGCCCGCTATATTGCCGAAGCGGCGGGTGCGGTAGACAGCACCTCAGAACTGGCGCTAGAGACCGCCGGACGTGGTCAGCAAGCCGCCGCCGGTAGTGTGCTGGCAATGGCCGATCTAGAGCGCAGCGTGCAGGAGATGTACAACCGCATGACCACGCTCGAGGCACGCTCACGGCTGATCCACCGCACCCTGCAGACAATCAACAGCATTGCGGGCGAGACGCACTTGCTGGCATTGAACGCGACCATCGAGGCGGCTGGGGCGGGCGCGCAAGGGCAGCGCTTCAGCGTGGTGGCGACGCAGATCAACGCGCTGGCCGACCAGGCGCTGCGCGCGGCGGGCGAGATCCAGGATACAGTACGCGAGATCGAAGTCGCCATCGCCGAAACCAAAGCGGTGATCGCGCGCGGCCTGGTGGAGACGCGGCGCTACACGGGCCAGGTAGACGAGGCGCGCCGGGCGATGGAAGGCATCTTGGGCGCAGTCGGGCGGGCCAGCGATATGGCGCAGCAGATCCGCTTGGCGACCCAGCAGCAAACGCAAGCCAGTAGCC
>JBBRPH010000160.1:0-3355 GCA_038228295.1 Chloroflexia bacterium
ATCAGCGGCCCCCACGACGCGCCGTGCGACCCGAAAAAGCCCAGCAACCCCAACGAGAGCGTAAAGCGATCCGGATCGCTGATATAGATCAGCGGATTCAGAAAGTCCGTATACGTATAGAGAAAGGTCAGCATCGCCGTCGTCGCCAGGGCCGGACGCGAGAGCGGCAGCATAATCTGCGCATAGATGCGCAGCTCCGAGGCCCCATCAACCTTCGCCGCCTCCGACAGCTCCACCGGGATGCTGGCGAAGAACTGGCGCAGCAGGAAAATGAAAAACGGCGCCCCGAAAAACGCCGGCACCGTCAGCGGCAAATAGCCGCCGAGCGGGTTGATCCAGCCCAAGTGCCGGAAGACCAGGTACAGCGGGATAATCGTCACCGGATACGGAAGCATCATCGTACCAAGCACCAGCCCGAACGACACATTGCGCCCCGGCCAACGCACACAGGCCAGCGAATACGCCGCCAGCGAGCAAGAGAGCAGCGTCCCCAGCACATTGGGCACACAGATCAGCATCGTATTGCCCAAGTATTGCATATACGGAATGATCCTCAGCGCATCCGAATAGTTCTGGAGGTACCGCGTACTCGGCACCCAACTGAGCGGATTGGCGCTCAGTTCATAGGGGCTCTTGAGTGAGGTGATGATAATCCAGACGAACGGGACCATGAACAGCAGCACCGCCACGGCCACACCCAGATAGGTCAGCACCCGCCGGACTCGCCGCGCCACCACCCGCCGGTGCGGACCCGCGCGATCGATCCCCCGCGCAGGCCGCATTCCCGTCACCGCCATCCCCGTAGCCCTCCGCGTACCACAGCGCAGCGTAGTCCGCTCTCCATCCTCGACCCAACCCCCTCGCGCCTCCCATCCCCTCCCGACCACAGTCGTCGTACGCTGCCATGACACCGCAGTGTCCGGCCCCCGACCGCAGCACTACCGCTCATAATAGGTCCAGCGGCGCGACGCCAGCAGCAGCACGGCGGTACAGACAGCGATCACCAAGAACAGCAACCAACTCATCGCCGAGGCATAGCCGATATCCGAATTCTGGAACGCCGTCGTATAGATATAGGTGACATAAAACAACAAGGAGGACTGCGGATTGCCCGCCGCGCCCCCGATCGTATACGCCTGGGTGAAAAACTGCAGGGCGGCGATAATCCCGGTGATCAGATTGAACAGCGTCACCGGCGAGACCAGCGGCACCGTGATATACCGGAGCCGCCCCCAGAAGCCGCCGCCATCTATCGCCACCGCCTCGTACAGCTCCTTCGGCACCCCCTGAAGCGCGGCGAGATAGATAATCATACTGAAGCCGATCTGCCAGAGGTTCAGCAGGATTAAGGTCGGCTTCGACCAGGTGGGATCGGTCAGCCAGCCCGGCTGCGGCAGATGCAGGAAGCTCAGGAACGCATTCACAATACCGAATTGCGGATTAAACACCCACACCCACAGGATAGAGGCCACCAGCGGCGACATCACGGCCGGCACGAAGCAGAGGGTGCGCCAGAGGGCGATCCCCTTCACATCGGTGTTGAGCAGCATCGCCACCACAAAGGCGAACAGCGTGCTGACCGGCACCCCGATCACCATCAAGTAGAGGGTATTGCCGACGGCGGACTGGAAGAAGTGCTCCAGGCTGTCGTACTGGATAAAGAACTGGTCGCTGAACAGGTTACGATAGTTGTCCAGCCCGATCCAGTGCGGCGACTTAAACAGCGAGTAGCGCGTAAAACTGTAGTAGAACGAGGCCACCGCCGGGTAGAGTAGGAACGCCGCGAAGCCCAGCAGCCACGGCAGCTGGAACAGCAGCCCGGTGACCACAGCGCGGCGCCTGAACGGGCTCATCTGTAAACCCCCACTGCGCTAGGGGCCGGCGGACGGGGACAACCCCCCACTGGGCGGTGTGGCGTCACCAGGAGGCGGTGATCCGCACCTTGATGGGTGGGACCGGCGCCACCCACCGGGCGTGTACTGCTCTGTGCCACGGTCGCGCATCCTCGCTACTCGATGTCGAGATGCGCCGGGCGAGGCAATCTTCCCGGCCCTAAAGGACCGGCCATTGAAGTGGAACCCCCAATGGGGTAAGAAGTTTGCTCCACCCGGCGCACCCGGGGTCCGCTACTGCTGCAACGCCTGGGTCAGCGCCGGCTGGGTAATCTGCTGCACATGAGCCAGGGCATCCGCCGCCGACTCCTGCCCATGCAAGGCCCTGTTCCCATCGAAGTCGAGGTTCTTCAGGTATTTGGCGGCGATCGGCATGATCAGCGGGTTCGCGACGCCATGGACGTTGAGCAACACCTGCTCGAAGAACTTGACGTTGGGATCCGAACCGAAGGCGCCGGTCAGGTTCTTATGCAGGGCAGACTTGAGCAGCGGGTAGCCCGTCAACGTGGCCGGCAGGTTGAGCTGCTCCTTCTCGCTGTTCATGTACCAATTGATGAACTTCCAGGCCAGGTCGGGGTGCTTGGAACCCTTGGGGATCAGCATCACGTCCCCGAACACCCCGGAGGTATGCGCCAGCTCGGGGTGCCCATCCGGGTAGGGGATATAGGCGCCGCCAAGGTTCCCGCCGGCGAGCTTGCTGCCCTTGGCCAGATCGGTGGGCCACCAGTCGCCGTCGATCAGCATGGCGATCTTGCCCTGATTGAACGGATCGGTGGGAGTCAGATAGGTGCCGAAACCCGCTTGGAAACGGTCCAGCTTGGACGGCCCGTACTGCTTCCAATAGTTGGCGAGCCAGCTCAGCGCCTGCACATTATGCGGATCGGTGGCGGTCACCTTCTTGTTGGGATCATCGTACCACGTACCACCGAAGACGTTGCCCCACAGCTGGAAGAAGTCCGCGCCGCCGCCGTTGATGCTGCCGTTCGGCAACAGGCCCAACTGCTTGATGCTGCCATCCGCGTTGTAGAGCGTCAGCTTCTTGGCGTACTGCTCAAGCTGCGAAAGGGTTTGCGGCGGCTTGTTGGGATCGATCCCAGCCTTCCTAACATAGAGGAACACCCACTTTTGGAGAGAGGGCAGGGATGAAAACGGTCGGGATGCCCGCGATGGGCGGGCGGGCCAGGATATGCACAAGGGCGCCGCCACATACCGCCGGAGGGCGTAGGATCATCATGAGATGATCGCGGGTTGATCCCGCTCTCACCTGGGATCAACCCGCTAGCCGACCGCGAGCCGTCTGGAGGGCTCAAACAATGGCTAGGGACATCGTATCACAGGAAGACAGGCCGAAACGGCGGCGCCGACGAACAAAACCCGAAGAGCGAGAAATCGGGCAACTCGCGCCCGGAGAATACGTCTACCCTGACCGCCATTGGCCAGGCCATACGGACATGTCGCCTAGC
>JBBRPH010000161.1:0-3294 GCA_038228295.1 Chloroflexia bacterium
GGAGTTTACCGCTCGCCGACAACGTCTTATACAACGTGGCCTCGAAAAACTCCAAGGTGAGGGCGTAGTTCAGCACGTCAATATCGTTCTTAAACGGCGCGCCCTGAGCGAAAGCCAGGCCACCGGTGTGGCTGGCGCCCAGGGCCACGGCGCTCAGGAGGCCTGCGCCACCCAGCGCAAGTGCGCCCTTCGCAAAATCGCGGCGATTCACGCCGTCGTTCTGAATGTCCATGACTGTCTCTCCTTCTGGCAATAGAGCAGGCCCAGTGCCCGCTCCAGGGAGTGCCCCGCCCGGCCGGTGGGGACGCTGCGGTACGCCGAACACATCTGTACCAGCCGGCACAGTGCCGGTCGGCCTCGTATATCGCCGCAAAGCGATACTGTGTTGTAAAGCATACACTAGAAATCACTAATTAGATTGCTTTATTGCGCCCTTTTAGGGTGGGTTTGCCCCCCCAATTTCGGCGTTTTTGCCGACATTGGTGTGCATAGTGCCTAGTGTGACTTCATGACGCGGTCCAGACCGTTGCACCAGCGGGAGCTAAGGGGATAGGCGCACAAAATGTTCGGCCAAGATCGGCATCGGGTATTGACAAGGTACAACACTTGCAGTACAATAATTTCGTAATATGAACTCTAACTCATATTCTTGTTAGTAGGCAAGAGTTCTAAGTAAGCTAGGAGAAAGGATTAAGCACATGGCAACGACACTCGATATAGCGCCACGGGGGACACACACCGCAAGCCGGCTACACTTTGTAACACGCGAGACGACAACACGGCAGGTCGGCGCAATTGTGCTGGGCTTGGCCGCCGCTACATTCACGGTCGGCACAGCCTGGGATATTCAGTGGCATACCGCCGTCGGCCGTGATCGGACGTTCACCCCGCCCCATATCCTGATGCTCGGCGGCATCGCCCTATTGGGCCTGGTCAGCCTCGCCCTTATCCTGCTCGATACTCGGCGCGCAAAGCGCGGTGCCGGCGTGGATCAGAGCAACAGCAGCCGGATGTTCCGCGTCTTCCAAGCACCGGTCGGCTTGGCCGTGACCGGCTTCGGCGCAGCATTGGCGGCGTTGGCTTTCCCCTTTGACGACTACTGGCACACGATCTACGGCATTGACGTGGTGCTGCTGGCCCCTTTCCATGTGATGCTCGGCTTCGGCGTAATCATGGCCGAACTCGGCGTGCTATACCTGATCGCAGCGGAAGCCGGCCGGATAGCGGTGGGCCGGGCCAAAACGGCCATCCAGATCGGCTTTCTCACCCAACTCGGCGTGACCCTCAGCACGATTATGATTTACTTGGTACAGGGTACCAGCGACAAAGGGTTAATGCACTTCGGCAGCTATAGCGTGGTGTTCTACCCACTGTTGCTGGCCGCGATCGTCCCCATCGGCCTGTTGACGGCGGTCTGGGTGACGCGACGACCCGGCGCGGCGACGGTCACCGCGCTGACCGTGCTGGCCGTGCGCGAGGTGATGGCGCAGTTTGTCCCCTGGGCCATGACCAACGCCGTAGCCGCCGAAGGGCTGACTTATCGCCCCACGGCCCCGCCGTTTGTCGTGACTGCCAACGCCTTGCCGCTCGGCATTCTGGCTGCCGCGCTGCTGATTGACGCGCTCTATGCCGGCCTGCGCCGCCGTACCAGCGGGAGCGTGCCTCTCCTGGCCGTAGCCGGCGCGCTCATCGCCGTCGGCGAGACAGTGATCGATCAACCGTGGGCCGCTGTTCTGCCCAAATATTACTATCTCGATATGAACCCTAGCGCTATGTGGCTGGCGACTCTGCCACTGACCATTGTAGCAGCCATGCTAGGCACCGGCTTGGCCCTGTTAATTAGTCGCGGTTTAGCCGGCGCACGCCAGTAGACACCCCGGTCCTAAACGCACCTAAAGAGGAGGAAAATCGCATGAAAGCCTTACGATCTCTGACGGTTTGTGGTATGCTAACGGTGGCGTGGCTGATGACGGCGGGCGGGGTCTCCGCGCATAGCGGCGCCCCGGTGCGGAGCTTTGATGTGCAAGTCGGCCCCTACCCAGTCACGGTGAATTATTGGAACGAGCCACACGCCGGGCAACCGCTGCGCTTCACCATTGTGCCGCGCGGCTCCGGCCCTGTCACTCTGCACTATCAGGCTGAGGCCGTGCCGGGTACGACGGTAGATGCGGTGCCGGTGCGCGCCCAGATGGGGGCGGACCCCGATAACCACTACGGCGTGGCAGGTGAGGTTAATCTGCCGGTCACGGGCCAATGGCTACTGAATATTGATGCGACCGGCACGCACGGTCCCGGTTCCGGCGATGCACCAATCTTGGCCGCTAGCCCGGTAGTCATGCCGGAGTGGATGGGCTGGCTGATCGGCCTGCTGCCGGTTTGGGCGATGTTGGGCTTTATCGTTGCCCAGGCCCGCCGCGCCGGGCGCAACATCCTGAGCGCCCAGCCAATGGGAGTCTAGTTAGAGGAACCCTATGGTCGCCAGCGGCATTCCGCCCGCCGAAGAAATCACCGGCAGTTTGCCCGATATTATCGCTGGTCTCGACCTGCCGCGGGTGCCGCAACAGGACCGCAGCCGCCTTAAGCGTGACGCGCTTGTGGCGGCTGCGGCCCAACTGTTTGAGGAGCACGGCTACGAGGCGACCACCGCAGACGACATCGCCGGCGCCGCCGGGGTTAGCATCGGCACCTTCTACAGCTACTTCCGCAACAAGCGCCAGGTCTTCCTGACCCTGCTCGCGGGTTGTGTGGAGACGCTGGCCGCGCTGCATATTGCCGACCTGGATGTGCGCGCCGACCCACGCGGGGCGATCCGCGCCACGGTGGACCAGGCCATGCAGCGCGATGAGCTATTCTACGGGATGCGTCGGGCGTGGGCCGAACTACTGCCACGCGACCCGGAACTCGCCGCTTATGACCGCCAGATCAATGCGCTGATCTATGCCCAGATCGTGACCGCCGCCCGCCGCGCCGCCGCACATGGTCTCACCCACCCTGACCTTGATTTAGAAGCCACCTGCTGGGCGCTGACGCTGCTGCTTGACCGTGCCTGGCAAACACAACCCCGCCCCGGCACCGTTCCCGCCACCGACCTCATCCGCCAGCAGCAAGCATTGGCCGACCTCATCTATCGGGCACTGATCCGCGAAACATAAGGCGTAAGGCCATCAGCTACAAGTTAAGGGCATTGCCGCCTTGTCAAGGGCGCGTTGCGGCCCTTTTTGGTAGAATAGCCCTATGACTACCTCTTCTAACCAGGCCCCGCGGGCCAAGAGCACGGTGCGCCATACCCGCGCC
>JBBRPH010000162.1:0-2802 GCA_038228295.1 Chloroflexia bacterium
ATGGCGCAGCTCGTCCCGCAGATAGGCCAGCAAGCGGTCAAACTGGTCATCGGCGATCTCCCCATACGTCGCGACCCGAAATCGATCCTTGATGCGGCCGTAAATGGTGCCATACGCCAATGGTCGCGCGCTCTGCTTGGTCAGGCGCACCAGCTGCGTGATGGTCGCCTGCACCGTGCGCTTATGAGCCGGGGTTAAGCCCGCCGTGCGCTCGTCCAGGCGCGCGACGTGATCTTCGGTCGCGTCCTGGCGGGCGGCGATCTGCTGCTGGTCCTGCGTCAACGCCTCCAGTACCTGCACTGCCTGGTCCAGGCGCAGGGAAATGCCCTGCACCGCGCCGGTCGCCGCCTGCATATCCGTCAAGTGTTCTTGCAGAAAGCCGACCACGGCGGTGAGGTGATCGATCTGCGCGGCTAGGTCGGTCATCTGCGGGTCGCCGGTGGGCACCACATCGCGGGTCGTCAACCCAGCCACCCGCAGAAAGATACGGGTCGCGGTCGGCGCTAATTCTTTATGGTACGCCGCAATCTTGGCGCGGAACGGGCCTTTGACCCGCGCCGTCTCCACCCCGGCCAGCCACAGCCCTACCTTATCGAGCCGCAAGCAATTCGTCTTTTGCCGCCCGCCGCGTGTCTCCAGCGGGATACGGCGCAGCCCGTCGGCTAGTTCCTCGGTGCGCTGGATGCGTTGTAGTTGGCCTTGCGGGTGCAAGCCCAGCGCCGCGCACATTCCCGGTAGGCTGATATAGATCTCACCGGGCGTGGTCAAGGCGGCGACGAGATCGTCGCCCATAAACGGTACGATACGCTGATCCGCCGCCGGCTCTTCCACAATTTCGCCTACCTTCACCACGGCCTTATCCATCGTAATTCCTTTCCACTACGGCCACCGGCCAAGGGGTATGCACATACATACCCCTTGGCGGCCGCCTGTTGCGCCCTGCTTAGAAACTATCTCAAAATGGCCTACTGGAGGCGGTCAGGCTGACCGCCTCCTTTAGCGGTGGTCTGCGGCGGGCGTGCCGGGGGTGGCGGAGCCTAGCGCCGCGATGCGGGCGCTAACGTCTTGCAGGGTCAGGGGCTGCCCCGCCGCTTCCGCCTGGGCTAAGACGGTTAACACCCAGGTGATGCCGACCTCAGCGACTTCCCGCATCGAAATCGCCCGGCCTTCCAGGCGCTGTTGCTGCTTGGCGCGAATGGCTAACGTGTCCGCCACATCGGGGCTGACAGCAATACTGCGGGTGCCATTAGGCATTGAGTCCTCCTTAGTTTATGTATACACCTAACTCAGTATACCATAAATTACGGACCTATGTCAATACAGATTAAGGTATCGGTATAGGACCATCAAAGACCACGCCGGCCTCGGTGTGGGTTTGCCCCTACGTCGCAAACCCACACCAAGGTAGTGCCTCGTGCGCGCTAGCGCACATGGGGATCGGCGTTAGACCGCACCCGCCAGGCGGGGCAGCATTGCATAGCGCCCGACGGCGGTGAGGGTGGTATAGAGGGACTTCTGGCTGCCGGCGACCAGATCCAGATAGGTGGCGAAGATGCGTAGATCGCCGGTGAGCAGCAGCCGATGCAGCAGGGTACTCGCGGCACTGGCCACCGCCTGGTTGATCATGAGCGACTGGGCATTACGGAGCATCAACTCCGCGCACGACAGGCGGCCGTCCGTTAGTTCTGCTGGGCGATCCTCCAGCAAGTCGGGACACTGGAGGCTGGGCGCGGGGAGGATCCGGCAGACCGTCTCCGGCTGGAAGGCGTGGCGCAGCGCCTCCGGCTCCAGCGTGCTACCCAGCAGCACTTGTCCCGTGTCGGCCGCGTTGCCGCAGTCCAGCCACCAGGCGCTGGGTGATTCGGCCGCACTGCCCCGACTGTGCGCGTCCAGCACGGCGGCCAGGGTGCGCCGGGCGGCGGCGTTATCAACACAGCCACACAGGATGATCAACTCCTCCAAGCGGTGTGGCACCTGATTCGGGTTCAGCGGTGCGACGACGGCGGCGATATCTAGTCCCCAGGCGCGGCCGTAGCGCAAGGCCAGGGCGGCGGCCTTCGCCGTGCCGATCTCTGCCGCACAGAAGTTCTGGCGCGGTACATTGCCCGCCTCCACGGTGTCGGGGTCAATGAACGTAAGGCGGACGGGCTGCCCGGCATCCATCAGCACGCGCGCGAGTCGCGCCAGACTGGGGGCCAGCCAGGAGCCGGTGCCGCCACAGCCCACCAGCACCAGGTGTACCGACTTCCGGCCGCGCAGCAGGATGGGTTTCGCGTGCAGGTACTCCAGGTTCAGCGCGGGCGTTGGGGCATCCGCGACGGCGGTGATAGGGGGTTTCTTCATCGGTGGGGATCTCCTTTTGGGCTATGGCTTATACCAGGCGGGGTGCAGACCCCCGCCGGCAGGTTAAAGACATCGGTCGCCGGCAGCTCGTAGAAGTGCCCGTAGATGGCATATAGACACGACGTGGGCAAAACGTGTATGTATACTATCGCCGCTAGTATCTAGCTTGGACCACTCCCGGCCAGGAGCGGCAATTCCGCGTCTAACGCTGGGGGCGCGTCGTCCCAATCCAGGACATAGTCCCCGAACCGCTTGATGTGCCCCGTCCAATAGGGACTGATCCGCGCCAGATCCTCATGCTTCACCTCGTGGCCTTCGGCTACCAACTCGCGCACGGCATAAGTCAGATCCACCGTGTTCTGAAGAATGATGGCGTTCGCCACCAGGTCGATGTATTTGATGCGCTTCTCCTGATCCTGGCTATGCTTATCCGGCAAAATCCCGTCGCCGCCAAAACTG
>JBBRPH010000163.1:0-2674 GCA_038228295.1 Chloroflexia bacterium
AAGTGGGTGAGTGGGTAAAGCTCGCAGATTTAGGGTATAGTGGTGGTATGTATCGAATCACGTTGACTGACGAGCAGCGGCAGGACCTGCAACGCCGCACCCGCGCCCCCGGCCTAGCCGCCGCTACCCGCGATCGCTTAGTAACTATCTCAAAACAGATCCCGGATACGTATAGTCGGTAGAACCTATGTACGAGGAGCGACTGATGTCCGGGACAAACAACCACACTAATGAATTACCCACGATCTGGCAGGTGCCCGATGAATTATGGGCGCAGATCCAGCCGGTGCTGGCGGAACTTGACCCTCCTAAAGTCAAAGGTCGTAAGCGCCTCAACCCACGGGCTGCGCTGGATGCGATCATCTTTCGGCTACGCTCCGGCTGTCAATGGAACCAACTCCCGGAAAGGTTCCCCGACGATAGTTCGGTGCAGCGGACCTTGCAGCGCTGGCAAAAGGTCGGTTTCTTTGCGCGCATCTGGGCGGGGCTGTTGGGCGCATACCAGGAACTGGCTGGGGTTGACTGGGACTGGCAGGCGGCGGATGGCTCCATGGGCAAGGCCCGCCTGGGCGGCGCCACGATTGGGCGCAATCCCGCGGCTCGCGGCAAGAATGGCGTGAAAAAGAGCCTGTTAGTAGCGGCAGAGGGCGGTCCCCTGGCCGTCGTAATCGCGGGGGCCAATCGACACGATACCAAGCTCTTGGCGGCCACCCTGGAAGCGATCGTGGTGGAACGACCAACGCCGAGTGAGGAGCAACCGCAGCACCTATGCTTGGACAAAGGCTACGACAATCCGACGGGCGAAGCGGCAGTGGAGGCGTACCACTATGTGGGGCAGATCCGGCGCAGCGGCGAGGAGAAGCGGGATGAGCAGGGCGAGAAGCGCCACCCGGCCCGCCGCTGGGTAGTGGCGCGGACCTTTGCCTGGCTTTCCAAATGCCGCGCCTTGCTGGTGCGGTATGATAAGAAGTCATTGAACTACCTGGCCTTGTTGCAACTCGCCTGCGCCTTACTCTGGTTTAGGCGCTGGGTACGCCTGGCTTTTTGAGATAGTTACTAAGCTCGACTTTGTACATTTCCAACCAAATGAGTAGGTAGAGGCCGGGGCGATCCTTTGGTATGATGACGCTGACCAAAGCAACACCCTACCCGAGGAGGAACCGCATGGCTCTACCTGCCCCCATTATAGCCGTCCTGGCCGCGTTTGAACCACTCTTTACCCAACCCACCTGGCAGCGGATCCTCGTCTTAGTCCTCGGCACCCTGCTCGGTCATGGTCGTCGCACGGTGACTGCTGCTCTGCGCACCATGGGTTACGCTGCCGACCCGCATTTCAGCTCCTTTCATCAGGTCCTCAATCGCGCCCACTGGTCGCCCTTAGCCGTCAGCCGCACCCTCTTGCGCTGCTGTGCTGCCACGTTCCTGCCCGCTGACGCGCCCTTGCTGATTGTCGTCGACGAAACCCTGGAACGGCGCTGGGGCCGCCATATTCGCAAGCGCGGCCATTACCGCGACCCACTTCTGTCGGGCAAGGGGCTGGCGGTCAGTAACAGCGGGATCCGCTGGGTCGTTTTCGCCCTCGTCGTTCCCGTGCCTTGGACGCGCCGCCGCTGGGCCTTACCCTTCCTCAGTATCGCCGCCACGCCGCCGGAGGTGAGTGCTGCGGCCGGGCACCGCCATCGCACGGTCGGTGACATTGCCCAACTGGGCTGTCGCTTGCTCCATCACTGGCTGCCCGATCGCGCCTGGACGCTGGTCGGCGACGGCGGCTACAGCATTATCGATCTGGGCCGGGCCGCCCAAGACCAGCACGGGGCGCTGCTGGCCCCCTTGCGGTTCGATGCCAATCTGTTTGAACCCGCGCCCCCGCGCCGCGCCAAACAGAACGGACGGCCGCGCTGTAAAGGGGCCGCCGTCCCGAAGCTGGAAACCGTGTTGGCCGCCCCGACCACGACATGGACGGCCACGTGCGTGACTTGGTATAGCGGACCCGCGCGGGTCGTGGAGTGGTGCAGTGGAACCGCAGTCTGGTATCACGGCGGCAAGCGCCCGTTGAGCATCCGCTGGGTGCTCACGCGGGACCCGACCGGAAGCCGCGCACTGCGGGCCTATTTCTGCACGACCCCGACGGCCGATCCCGTGGAGATGATCCGCGCCTATATGCAGCGGTGGCCGTTGGAAGTGACATTGGAAGAAAGCCGGGCGCATCTGGGAATCGAAACGCACCGGCAATGGAGTGATCGAGCGGTGGAACGCAGCACGCCGGCGCTGTTGGGGCTGTACAGCCTGATTACCCTGTGCGGGCAGGCGCTATATCCGCAGGGGGACGTGCCGATCGCGCGGAGCACGTGGTATCCGAAGCGGACGGCGACCTTTAGCGACGTATTGGCGAGTGTGCGGCAGGCGCTATGGCAGGCGGAGGGTTTTTGCATCTCCGCCGAAACCCCCGATATACGGATACTACGCGCCACAACGCTCGACCGCTTATTGTACGCGGTCTGTTATTGAGTTAGAAATGTACAAAGTCGAGCTAAGCGCGACTTTGTTAATATGTAGTTAGCGGGCGACGGCTGGCAACCCTTCTTGCGGAAGGGCGTGACATCAGTTATCCTTCGCTCAATTGTTATTGGGCGGGGATGCTGCAGGGACGTGTGGTGTCGGGCCAACCCGTAAT
>JBBRPH010000164.1:0-2588 GCA_038228295.1 Chloroflexia bacterium
CCATCAGCCTCTGTACAACGGCGCAGTATCAACGTGATCAACCGAGGGCAGGACGGGTTTCAATGGCTCAGTCGCCATCAGCCTCTGTACAACAGGGCGCGGCCGGCGTGCAACTGATCAAGCGAGATGTTTCAATGGCTCAGTCGCCATCAGCCTCTGTACAACCACGCCGACGATTGTCGGGAATGTGTACAACGAGGCGTTTCAATGGCTCAGTCGCCATCAGCCTCTGTACAACGGCCTGGACGGGTGCGGGGGTGGCGGACTACTATGATGTTTCAATGGCTCAGTCGCCATCAGCCTCTGTACAACCCCTCGCGTCCCGTCGTGCCTAGCACGCTGCCTGCATCTTGCGGTTTGCGAGAGGCGGGTTGCCCTAGTGCTACTTTACTACGCTTGGCCCCGCTTGTCAACTCGCGGGCGGCTGTTTCACGCACGGATTGCCCTGCGCCGGCGCTGCGAGAGGCGCTGCCTGGCTCCGCCACAGCTCCGCCTCTCGCCCGCCCGCGACTTAGACCACGTAGTGGGTCGCTTCCACCGGCGCGGGCAGGCCCACCGTTTCGATTTTGCCCACGCACGCTTCGCACAGCATATAGATGCGCACCCGATCCTGCTGCGCGTCCAGGTGGCGATCTAGCTTGGCCCGCAACAACAGCACCTCCTTCTTCGTCAGGAAGCACTCGAACAGCGAATACTCGGTCCAGGTACCGAAGCCCCGCAGCAGTTTATGCACCCGCGTGCGCCGCTTATCATCGGGGATGTCGTAGGCCACCACATACAGACTGCTCGGCTGGCCGCCCCGCCCGCCGACCCGTTCACTGGGCATCGCTCGCCCTCCTCTCCGCGCACCCGCACACCGCACGCCGCAGACCGCACGCCGCACTCAGCGCACCACAAACGGGATATAGCGTTCCACTTCCCCCGTCAGCGCCTTGCCCAACAGCCGCGCTTGCAGTTCGATGCAGCGCCGATAAGGCACCCGGTAGCCGAACAACGGGTGCAGCACCACCTCTTGCATCCGCTCCTCGAACTTCTGCAAGAACAGCCGCCGCGCCGCATCCTGCATCCGATAGCTGTTCAACTCCGCCACAAAGTCGCTTTGCGCCAACTGCCGATTGTTCAGCAGCCCCAGCACCACCGCATCCACGATCACTGGGCGAAACTCCTCCAGCAGATCCAGCGCCAGCGCCGGCTTGCCGTAGCGCGACGAATGCAGATAGCCCACATAAGGGTCCAGCCCCACGCCCGCCACCGTCCCTGCCACCTGCCCCGCCAAGATCGTGTAGCCGTAACTGAGCAGCGCGTTCACCGGGTCAGTCGGCGGCCGACGCACCCGCTTGCTGAAACCGTGCGGCCAACTGGTCTTGATCAGCCGGCCAAACACACCAAAGTAGGCCGCGCTGCCCGCCCCCTCGCAGCCCAGCAGCGGCCCCAAGCCGTGCATCCGCCCCAACGCCGCCTCGCCCGGCTCCAGCTCAGGGTCGCGCTCCACTTCGCTATCCTCGATTGCCACATCCACCAGCTTCAGTTCACAATCGCCGGCCGCCCCGATGCAGCGCTTCAGGCTCTCCGCCGCGCCGCTCACCAGCGCATCGGGATGCTCGCGCCCATAGCGCAGCAACACCGTCCGCATATTCCGCAGCTTGCCCAACACAAACGGGCGCGCCAGCCGCAACCGCTGCGCCGGGTCGGCATACGCCCGGTGCTGGGCCACCCGCAGCACCGAGTTCTTGCTCACCGGCGGCCACAACGTGCCCAGATAGCGCCCATGCCGCGTCAGATACGTCACCTCCACCTGCGCCGCCAGCAGCGCCGCCAGCGCCGGCGTGGTCAGCGTGATCTCGCCCAGCACCACCACCCCTTCCACCTTCAGCAGCGGCACCGTCATCTTGCGCTCCGGTCGCCGCTTGCTGCCCGCCGCCGCCTCCCCATCGGGAATGTGGACCACCAGACACTCGCCCTCGTGCCCCACCCAAGCGTGTTGCTCAGTCAGGTACAGAATCGCCATCGTCGGCCCCTTTCAGCGTACCCGCCTGCAAGCCCAGCACCTCGCGCGGCAAGCAGAGCGGCTCCAACGAACAATCGCGGCACTTGCGCCAATGGCGGATCGGCGGCGGCGGCGCGGGCAACACCGCCACCTGCCGCGCTGCCGCCAGCAAGGCCACCGTCTTGGCCCGCAGCGCCGCATCCAGCGCCACCGCCTCGCGCCGCGCCGAGCCAAAGTAAAACAGATAGCCCTGCCCAATGCAGCCCGGCGCCACCCGCAGCGCCTCCTCCAGCGCCAACGCCTGCGCGCACAACTGCACATGATCATTCACCCACTGCCCCAGCTTGCCCTTCTTGTACTCCACCGGATACAACTGCCCCGCCCGCGCCAGCGCCGCCCAATCCGGCTCCCCGTCCGGCTCCGCCGCCCCCGCCGCCCCCGCCGCCTCGATCAGATCGCAATAGCCCACCACGCCCACCTGCGGCGCACACAGATACAACCGCCGCACCTGCACCGCCGCCCCGCGCGCACTCTGCCCCCGTGTATCCACCCGCTCGTGCAACTGCGTGCCGCCCAGGACGTGTTCATTCACCAGCATCTC
>JBBRPH010000165.1:0-2520 GCA_038228295.1 Chloroflexia bacterium
GCAACGCCGCGTCCAAGCTAATCAATACAAGAAGCGTGCCAGCGTTCTAACGCATTGTGAGACATGAATGTTAATTAGAATTTAATAACCAAATGTCAATATCCTTTACACTTGTTTCCTCGGCTGCCACAACGGGCGTAAATCTGCTGCTGCCCTTTTATGGACATATTGTAGACGCCTATTGGAATGGCGGTGGCGATATGCTAACCGTCTTGATTAGCCGAAATCTGAGGTTAATAAAATCATGGCCGTTAAAGTTTGGGACGGGTCATCGGACGTGTTCGAGAATGCTGCCGCATGGGGGCCATCTGGCGTCCCGATTGCTGGTGACATTGCGACCATAGCCGCCGGCATCGTCACCGAGAACAGTGCCTTCCCCGACTCCCTGACGCTGCGCCTGAACGCCTCGCCGAGCAACAGCCCGCGCCTCGTGCTCTCAGGCGCCACGCTGCCCGCGGCGTCGCGCCTTGACATCAACGGCGCCGGCAGCAGCGCCGCCGTACAGGTGCAGGGTCAGGTCAGCAACCTCGGCACGATCACCGTCACCAGCTCCGGGCTGGGCAGCGCCACGTTCCTGGTCAGGGATGTCCCCAATAGCCCGGCCACGACGTTTACGAACGCCGGGACAATCGCTGTCACAGACGGTGTCGCGCAGTTTCTCAACCAAGGCGGCAATACGACGAAGATGACCAACAGCGGCATCCTGTCGGTCGCTTCCACGGGCGCTACAGCGTCTTCGGCCTATGTCGGCCTGCCGATGGACGGTACGGGCAGCGTGGTAATTGACAGCAACAGCCTGGCTGAGTTCGCGGCGTCGGTCGGCACCGGGCAAACAGTCACGTTCCAGCCGGGCAGCACGTCGGGCACCCTGAAGCTGGATACGGCCGGGGCGTTCCAAGGCACGGTCAAGGGCTTCCTCAGCACCGACCAGATCGTGCTGGGCGCGGTTGCCGCGCCGAGCGTGACCTACACCAGCACCTCGGCGACGACCGGGATACTGCAGATCGCCAGCAACGGCGCGGCCGTAGCCAGCCTGAACATGCAGGGTGTTTATTCTACTGGCGACTTCGGCCTGGTCACGACAGACCTCGGCAACGGGAAGTCCAGCACCGCCTTGGCCACGACGGCGGCCGCGCCGGCGTTCGCCTATACCGACACCGCGACCAGCACCGCCGGCTCCGTGACCCCCGACTTTTACTCAGGGCCGGTGAGCTACCTGCAATACCAGTATATCTGGGGCAGCACGGACAACGTCGCGATCAGCGCCAACCGGAACAACGCGTTCCTGCATGGCAACGCCGGCGCCGATGCGTTGGCCGTGCAGGGGGGGAAAAACGTGCTGGACGGCGGCACCGGCTCCAACTTCCTGGTCGGCGGCACTGGCGCTGATGGCGGGACCGACACGTTCTTCGTGGACGGGCGTGCCAGCACCGTCACCAACGCGCAGGGCGCCCCCGTCACCTGGGACACCCTGGTCAACTTCCATCACGGCGATGCCCTGACGATGTTCGGCTTCACCGCCGGGGTTAGCACCTCGCCACTGACGGATGGGGAGGGTGCCGCCGGCTATACCGGCGTGACCATCCACTCCGAGCTTGGCGGGGCCGGCACCGGCGTGAACGGATCGGTGACGTTCGCTGGCATCAGCCTGGCCCAGGCGCAGGCCAACTTCACCTTCAGCAACGGCACCACCAACGCTGGCGACAGCTACATGCAGGTCACCTACACCGGCAACGGCTGAACCGCTGCAAGCCTGGCGCCGCGCGGCGCCAGGCTTGCAGCATCTACGGATCAAGCGGCTTCGTTGGACCGGGCAAATGGTGATGACGACAATGGGTGGGGCAGGTTTGGCGCGGCTGTCCGTGCCAAGCCTCGTTTAGTGACGCACCAGCGCAAGCACGATCTCCACGGCGATCAGCACCAGGATCAGGAACTCCATCAACCCGGCACGGCTGCTGTTGGACTCCTCATACAACGCCGCATACGTGTCGCGGATGATCGCCAGCTTGCGGTTGACCGCGGCGCTGACGGTCCGCACCCGGAACAGGTCCAGGGCGCTGGTATAGATGCGCGCGAGGTAAACGTCCTCCGTCACCTGTAGGGCGTTGTCCACCTTCTCCGTCAGCTCCGTCACCTCGGCGACCAGGGTGTAAAGCCGCCGGGCCAGGCCGGCGTAGCGGTGCGGCGCCAAAAAGTTGACGGTGCGCCGGGTGGTCTGCACCAGGCCATACATGCGCGGCAGCTCGTCATCCAGCAACTCGTCGTAGTAGCGCATCTCCAGGAGCTGGGCGTTGGCGACCTCCAGCACGTCGGCCACGTCGCTGTCGCCGCGCGGCTCGTAGATGAAGGCTCGGTCCCAGGTGATCACCACCAGGTCATCGGTGTAGTAGCTGTAGGACTGGCGCAGCAGGTCGCGCCGGGCGCCATCGGACAGTGGACGGCCCTCGCCGGACAGCAGCGGCACCAGGTCGAGCCGTTGGTGCAGTGCGGATGCGGTCAAGGTCTCGCTGAAGGCGTGTA
>JBBRPH010000166.1:0-2237 GCA_038228295.1 Chloroflexia bacterium
CCGATGTCGCGCCGAGCAACGTGTTCTACCCGTTCATCGAGACGGCGGTATGCCACGGCATCATCAGTGGCTACAGCGACAACACGTTCCGGCCCAACAACTATGCCTTCCGCGGCCAGATCGCCAAGATCGTCTACTTGGCGGTCACGAACTCGCAGGGTACTTGCGCGGCCGGTACCCCGACCCGCTAATACAGGGTCGGGGTACCGCTAGGCGTGATCCCCGCCCCTTAGCCGACCGGCCCGTGAGCATTGCTCACGGGCCGGTTTATTTCTGATCCGACCGACAAAATCGATCATTTTCGGACCTATTTATGTTATAATGGGCCCGCAGAGCTACCTCAAAAGCAGCCAATAGCTTGACACTCTGCACCTCTATATCTCCCCTATACCCAGGAAGGACTCTCGTATGTCCCAGTATCTCTCGCGCTACAGCACCCGCACGCGGCGACTGATGTTCACCGGGCCGGCGCTGATTTTACTCGCTGTCGGGGCATTCCAACTCCGCCCCACGTTATCGGTCGTTGCGGCGCTGCCCACTAACGCTTCGTTAGTGGCGGCCCAGCCCGCGCAGAACGACGGTTTGGAGAAATTGGCGGTCGGTCAACAGGGGCTTTCGTATTCGACCCTCACCCACATGGGTCGCGTCCATCCGCAGGGGCAGCCTAGCGCGGCCGCGAACGGCTGGAAAAACCCCTTCGCCCCGCTGATCAATATCGTCTTCGGCCCGGAGCGTAACACATCGGGCAGTGGTGCCGGCGAGCCTGCAGCCGGCATCAACCCGAATAACCCGTTGCTGGCGCTGGTCAGCGGCAACACCAGCCTTGACCACACCACTGACGGCGGCAACACCTGGCAGAGCATTCAGCCGCCGAACGCCCACGGCTACGGCGATGTGGTCAACGCCTGGCTCAACCCTTCGACTAACGGCGGCAACAACGCCCTCGAAGTCTCGCTAAATCCCTCGGCCGACGGGGCGGACTATACTTGCGCCCGCTCCACCGATGCGGGTGTCACCTTTACCACGGATAACGGCTGTAGCGCCAGCCTCAGCACCAGCTTCTTCGACGATCGCGAGTATCTGTGGACGGATTACAACCCGGCCAGCCCCTTCTACGGGCGCGTCTATCTGACCGGCGCGCTATTCGATAGCGGCGGTTCGGGTAGTTTCAACACCGTCACCCTGCGCCGCTCCAGCGACGATGGGGCCACCTGGAGTCCGCCGTCGGCCCAACCCATCGCGCTGGTGCCGGGCAACGAATTCGCTACTAATGTCGCGCACAATGAGTACCCTTCGCTGGGCATCTCGGCCAACGGCACGCTGGGCTATGCTTGGCACCGCGGCCTCTGCTGCGGCAACAGTCCGACCGTCGGCACCAACAATAAGGTCATGTTCGCCCGCTCGAACGACGGCGGCGTAACCTTCCCCTTCTCGACCACCATTGTCACCGTGCCGCAGAACCAAGCGGTGCCGTTCAACTCCACCTCGCCGCTCGGCGTGCGCTGGAGCGACACGCCGAATATCACCGCCGACCCGGTAACTAACGGCACCTTCTACGCAGTGTGGACCCAGTATCGCACGGCGAGTACGGCAGCTTCGGCAGCTATCTACCTCTCTAAGTCCACCGATAACGGTGTAAGCTGGAGTGCGCCGATCATCGCGTACAACAACCCTAGCGCCAACATCTTTCAGGGCTTCGGCTGGGTAAAGGTGACAAAGGACCATACGATCCATGTCACTTATCTGAGCGGCACGACCAGTAATACCGCCGTGGCGCAGTTCTATGTCAACTCGACTGACGGTGGCGCGACTTTCACGGCTCCATTCCAGTTGAGCAGCACGACCTTCGGCGCCTTCGGCACGACGACCGACTACGAAGCGAACGACGTGGGTGGCGCCAGTGGTGCCAGCGTTTCGGTGCTGGCGGCCTGGGCGGAAAACAGCCACTTCGCGCGCATCGGTAGTTTTGTTGTCGGCACGCCGACGCCGACACCGACCGGCACCCTGCCGACGGCAACAACCACGCCTACCTTCACCCAGACCCCGACGGCGACCAACACCGCCACGGCGACGGCGACACCGAACCCGTGTCTGGTCTACGCCGTCGCTTCGGCCACAGCCACGATTGTGCCCGGCACGAACGACGTCGGCAATCACTGCGACGACTGCAGCACCACGATCACGCTGCCCTTCCCGGTGACGCTCTATAACCAAACCTATACCAGCGCCAGCGTGAG
>JBBRPH010000167.1:0-2024 GCA_038228295.1 Chloroflexia bacterium
AACGCCGCCAAGCTGTGGATGGAATACCTGTACAGCGACGAGGGTCAGATCGGCTGGTTGAAGGGCTACTGTCACCCCATTCGCTATAATGATCTGGCAAGCCGCAACGTGATCTCGTCCGACATAGCCTCCAAGTTGCCGCCCGCCAGTGTCTACGCGGAGGCTAAGTTCCCGACGCTCGATCAGATCAACGCGGCCAAAGACGCGATCACCAAAAACTGGGACAGTGCAGTAGGTGCGAACGTTAAGTAGTTCTGAGTTCTGAATTGTTACAGTGTGTTTTGTGGGCTGGGTTGACGAAGTGGATTGCGACATGGCAGATACTTTACATAATCCGACACCCGCAACTCAGCCCGCAAAACTCGGTACTACTCCTTCAAGCGTGGCGTGGCTAGGGTTGGTGCCGTTTGCGCTGTTCGCTGTCGCGTTTCTGTTGGGGCCGGCAGCGATCATCGTGATCGGCAGCTTTCAGGATACGGCGGGCGGCTTCACGCTAGCAAATATCGCGGACCTATTCCAGCCGCGTATCCTCGATTCCTATTGGCTCTCAATAAAAGTGAGCGCGGTGACGGCGGTGGGCGGCGGACTGTTCGGCTTTTTGCTGGCCTATGCTGCGGTGGGCGGTGGGTTGCCGCGTCCGGTTCGCACCGCCTTGCTGACGTTTTCGGGCGTGGCCTCTAACTTTGCCGGCATCCCGTTGGCCTTCGCGTTTATTGCCACGCTGGGGCGCACCGGTTTCCTGACCGCGCTGCTCACCCAAGTGTTCGGCTTTCATCTTTACGACACCGGCTTCAGCCTCTACACCTTCTGGGGATTGGCCCTCACCTACCTCTACTTCCAGTTCCCGCTGATGGTGTTGATCATGACCCCGGCGATTGACGGCCTCAAGCGCGAATGGCGCGAGGCGGCGGAGAACTTAGGTGCGCAGCCCTGGCACTACTGGCGCTATGTGGCCCTGCCGATCCTGCTGCCCTCGCTGCTGGGCACTATGATCCTGCTGTTCGGCAACGCCTTCGGCGCGTATGCCACCGCCTTCGCGCTCACCGGCGGCACGCTTAATCTGGTGACTATCCAGATCGGGGCACAGATTCGCGGCGATGTGCTGCACAATCCCAACTTGGGCTATGCGCTGGCCTTCGGCATGGTGGTGATCATGGCCTTGTCTATCGGCGGCTACACACTGTTGCAACGGCGCAGCGCACGGTGGTTGCGCTGATGCGGCGGCGGGGTAGTCGGGCTTGGGCCTGGTTCTGGGTGGCGCTGGGGACGCTCTATTTCTTGCTGCCGCTTTACGGCACGCTGGACTTTTCGTTGCGCCTGCGGCGTGACACTCTCAGCCTGGATGCCTATACGAATGTGCTGGGTGACCCGCAGTTTCGCGACAGCTTCCTCTATTCGACCGGCCTGGCCGTGGCGACGATCCTTATCAGCATCCTGCTGCTGGTGCCGACCGCCTACTGGGTCCATTTGCGACTGCCACGCTGGCGGCCGGTGCTGGAGTTTGTGACGCTGCTGCCGTTCGTTGTGCCGCCGATTGTACTAGTGTTCGGGCTGATCCGGCTCTACAGCCGTCCACCGCTGCTGCTGGTGACCAGTCCGGTTTTGCTGGTGGCGGGTTATGTAGTGTTGTCGTTCCCTTATATGTACCGTGCCATTGACACAGGCTTGCGGGCAATGGATGTCCGCAGCCTGACTGAGGCGGCGCAAAGCCTGGGCGCACGCCCCCCAACTATCTTGTGGCGCGTGATCCTGCCCAATTTGCGCGTCTCGCTGATCAGCGGCGCGTTCCTGACCTTCGCTACGGTGATCGGTGAGTTCACGATGGCCACGTTGCTCAATTGGCCCGCCTTCGGACCTTACCTCTCACTGATCGGCGGTAACCGCGCTTATGAACCGGCCGCCCTCGCCATCCTCAGTTTCGGCCTTACTTGGGTCACGCTGGGACTGATCGGGCGTATCGGGCGCGGCGCGCCGGGCCAGACTCCCCCGGCGGGCGGCCATTAAGCGGGGAAGCGTAGAAGATT
>JBBRPH010000168.1:0-1844 GCA_038228295.1 Chloroflexia bacterium
GTACCATCGCGGCGCTGCCGAACTATCAACTGGCGCTGCCCTGGACTCCAGAAACGGCACGGCAGCAGGAACTGGTCGAGGTGCTATCCGGTACGCTTTCGTGAGACACTGACGGGGGGTACGACTTTGTGAGACTCAACATGCTCTTATCACAGGATCACGGCAACTGCCTCTCTTCTATATAATAGAGCAGCATCGTGCAGCCCGCGTACTTCCCTGACTGTATCATACACCCATTCTGGATGATCTGCTGCGAACAGGAGCCAGCCCATATCTGCTACCGCCGACGCGGATCTCCATTACATCCTGCAACTCCTCATGGGCTGGGAGGACGACCATCTGCACCGCTTCCGGCTGCACGGCAGGGAGTATGGTGTGTTTAAGCTCGGCGGGATCGGCTTTACGGATGATCCCTACCAGGTCCGCTTGCACGAGTGGCAGCTGCGGCCCAAAGAACGCTTTCTCTATGAATACGATTTCCACGCCAATTGGCAGCACCAACTCCGCCTCGAACAGATCCTGCCTCTGCCCGCCACCGGGCGGTATCCCTGCTGCATTGGCGGTGCCCGCCAGACCCCACCGGCAGATTGCGCCGGGGCCGCCGCGTTTTTGACGCGCCGCCGCCGCTATTCTGCCTGGTATATTCAGCAGCGCCTGATTGAAATCGCCGAATCTCTGTTGGAACACGACGGCGATGATTATGAAGAACATTTAGCCGGCCTACACGAACTACGCTATTGGTACACCTGGGAACGCTTCGACCACCGGGCGATCAACCGCCAACTGCAGGAATATGCGGCGGGCACGGCAGCGGAGCGGGGTTTAGGCGAGGAGGAGAGCGATGAAACTGACAGTGCATGTGACACTTGAACCGGAGGACGGCACGCCGGCGCTGATTACCGAAATCACCTGCCTGGAGCGCGCGGATCTGACACCAGCGACCCTGGGCCTGACCCTGGCAGAAGCCAAACAGGTGCTGAGTGGGCTACAAGCCACGCTGACCACGGCCCAGATCGCCGCCTACAACGGGGCGGCGCGCGCCTGTCCGGCCTGCGGGACGCTGTACAACCGCAAAAGCAATCGCACACTCACGATGCGGACGCTGTTTGGGAAGGTGCGACTGTCCAGTCCGCGCTTCTACACCTGCGCCTGCCAGGCGGCGAATACGGCGACGAAGAGCTTCAGTCCGCTGGCCACCGTGCTTCCTGACCGCACGACCCCCGAATTTATGTATCTACAAACGGAGTGGGCCGCGCTGATCTCGTATGGCTTAACGGCCCGCTTGCCGGCCGAGGTCTTGCCCCTGGAGAAACCGGTAAGTACCGCCGTACTCACTGCGCAGGTACAGCGGGTCGCCGACCGGTTGGATGCGGAACTGGGGCCGGAGTAGCCAATGTTTATTGACGGCTGTCCGCGCGAGTGGGCGGCGCTCCCCCAGCCGGCCGCACCGCTGACGGTGGGCCTGGATGGCGGGTATGTGCATGGCCGCGCAGGTGCCAACCGCAAGGCCGGCACATTCGAGGTGATTGTGGGCAAGGGGCTGCCGACCGCAGGCCTACCCAAACGCTTCGGCTATGTGACGGGTTATGATCCCAAGCCCAAACGCCGGCTGTTCGAGATGCTCCGCCATCAGGGCATGGCCGCCAATCAGCAGGGCCGACGCATCTAAATTGAACCCAATACCTTCAATAGATACGCTTCACCCCAGCCCGCCTTGAGGCGTTTCCCTTGGACCCCGCTTTTGGCCGTGCGCTCCTGCTTGAGTAAATTCACCGCGATATGCCGTAACACCGCCCAGTTCTCCGCCTGGTGATCCGTCCGCGCCCGATTGGCATCTTCGCCAA
>JBBRPH010000169.1:0-1777 GCA_038228295.1 Chloroflexia bacterium
CCCATTGACGCGCCGCCGGCCCTATGCGATACTGCCGCAAGACGTATGACGCACTCCGCATTCCACACTCCGCATTCCGCATTCAGGAGACCCGCCCATGCCGCCCAACCTCACGCTGCCGCAATTTGTCGCTGCGTGGCGACAGAGTACGCTCACCGAAAAGTCGGGCGCGCAAACCCACTTTCTGCAACTGTGCGCGGTGTTGGGCGTGGACGCGCCGGGCGCGGGCGGCGCGCCGGGGGCGGCCTACACCTTTGAGCAGGGGCTGACCAAGACCACCGGCAAGCCGGGCTGGGCCGATGTCTGGAAGCAGGGCTACTTTGCCTGGGAGTATAAGGGGCCGCACGGCGACCTGGCTGCGGCCTATAACCAATTGCTGCAATACCGCGATGCGCTGGAAAACCCGCCGCTGCTGGTGGTGTCCACCTTCCGCGAGTTTCGCGTCGCGACCAACTTCACCAACACGGCCAAGCGCACCTACGCCTTCGACCTCAACGATCTGCTGAGCAACACGGCTACGGCGACTTGCGCCTTGCCGCCGCTGGACGTGTTGCACGCGCTGTTCAGCAACCCCGAAGCGCTGCACCCGCAGCAGACCACGGCGAGCGTGACGCTGCAAGCCGCCGCCCAGTTCGCGGCGCTGGCGAAACGGCTCTATGCCGCCGGCGTGGCCCCGCCCGCCGCCGCCCATTTTCTCATGCGCCTGCTGTTTTGCCTGTTTGCTGAAGATGTGAACCTGCTGCCGCCGGGCCTGTTCACCGACATCGTGGGGAAATCGTTCGGCTACAGCAAGTTCTTGCTGAACCGGATGCGCCAATTGTTTGGCGCGATGGCGACGGGCGGCGATTACGGCGCAGACGCGATCCGGCAGTTCAACGGCGGGCTGTTTGACGACGACAGCGCCTATGAGTTGGACTTGGATATGCAGCAGATCCTGAAAGAGGCGACCACGCTGGATTGGGGCAGCGTGGAGCCGGCCATCTTCGGCACGCTGTTTGAGCGCAGCCTCGACCCCGGCAGCCGCACCAAGCTGGGCGCGCATTACACCAGCCGCGACGATATTGCGCTGATCGTGGAGCCGGTGCTGCTGGCCCCGCTGCGCCGCGAGTGGGCGGCCATCGAGTCGGCGGCGTTGTTGACCCCGCCCAGCGGTCAGGCCGACCCCGCCGCCGCCGGGGCCGCGCTGGGCGCACGGTTGGCCGCCTTCCGGCAACGGCTGGCCGCCGTGCGCGTGTTGGACCCGGCCTGCGGCAGCGGCAACTTCCTCTATGTGGCGCTCAAAGCGCTGTTGACGCTGGAAAAAGAGGTGATCGTGTTCGGGGATAGTCACGGCCTGCCGATGGGCCTGCCGACCGTTAGCCCCGACGGGCTGTACGGCCTGGAGGTCAACCCCTATGCCCAGCAACTGGCTTCGCTGGTCGTCTGGATCGGCTATATCCAGTGGATGCGCGAAAACGGCTTCCCCTATGACCAGACCCCGGTGCTGCGCCCGCTGACCAACATCCGGCAGCAGGACGCGATCCTGGCCTACGCCGCCGACGGTCGGCCCGTCGAACCGCCCTGGCCCGCCGCCGACGTGATCATCGGCAACCCGCCGTTCCTGGGCGATAAAAAGATGCGGGCCGAGTTAGGTGATAATTATGTAAAGGACTTACGCGCTTTATACGGCAACACTTTGCCGGGTGGGGTCGATCTTGTAACATACTGGTTTGAGCGTAGCCGTGCGCTGATAGCAGCCGGGGAAGTACAGCGTGCAGGGCTGTTAGCCACAAACTCA
>JBBRPH010000170.1:0-1772 GCA_038228295.1 Chloroflexia bacterium
CTGGCCGGCCATGGTGTCAATGAGGTCAATGATCTCGCTGATGCGCTGGGACTGGGCGGAGAGGGCGAGGATGCGGGCGGTGATGTCGTTGACGCGGGAGCGGATCATCGCCATGCCGATGATGGAATCGCGGACGGCTTCTTGGCCGTGGCCGGCGCTGAGGAGGGCTTGTTCGGCGGCGGCAGCGACGCTGGCGGCGGCATCGGCGATCTGCACCGCCGTTTGGTTCAACTCTTCCACCGTCACCGTCACCTGCGTGACGGCCGCCGCCTGCTGGGTGGAAGCGGTCGCTTGATAGTTGGCCGTGTTGCTGATCTCGCCCGACGCGGCGCTGATACGATTAGCATCCTGCTGGATTTGCTGCAACGGCGGCCGCAGCGTGCGTAAGGCTTCGACGTAGGCGCTCTCCAACATCCCTACTTCATCGGCAAACATCTTAGTGCCCCGTTGCGCCGCTGCACGGCTGAGGAAGCGGTCGGGTAGGGTCAGGTCACCATGCGCCAGCCGTTGAATGTCGCTTCTGATGCCGGCGATCCGTCGGACCAGGCTGCGGAGCACCAGCAAGGCCAGCGTAATTCCCAATACCAGCCCCAGCAGGCTGATCACAACAATCTGACGCGGAGCGATCTCCTGAGTCTGTGCGGTTTCCTCTTGTTGGATCCGCGCCGCAGCGTTCATGGTAACCGAGAGCGCGTTGACATCATCACTGAGGGCGTTCAACTGGCCGGCATAGGTGCCCTGCCACTGGAGTAGTGCGCTACTCAAATCGGTACGCGCCAAGCGGCTTAGATCGGTCAATTGTGGGTTGAGCGCATCATAACGGTTGAGCAGTGTACCAAGACGTTTGCGCTGCAGCTCCGGTAATTCCATCTGGCTACGGAGTTCATCCAATTGCTTCGAGCGGCGCACGAATCCCGCCCGCTCACTTTGTACGTCGTAGAAGCGGGCACTGAAATCCCCGGCTTTCAGCAGATCGAGTGCCTGGTACATCCCTTTCAGGTTGGAGGCGAACTGCTCTACGTTATTGGCGCTCTCAAAGGCGATCTGCATTCGGCTATTCTGCCGGGCAATGCCGCCGAGAACGACCAGCGATAGCACCACCGTGATCACCAGCGTGGCGAAAGCCACCAAACCGCCGCTCATCATGCGCCAAAATAGAGTACTACGCCAGACGTAGCCGGTCGCCGACGGTTTACGGGTGCTGCCGCCGGGCGCTGGGGTCTCAGTTAGGGCTGCGTTTTGCATTATGCTGATCCTTTATGATCACTTGGTGCCGTGTCCTCATACTGGGTTGCTGCCGGCTTCCACATTACGCCATAATTTCGTCGGTGGTCAGTCTGCGCGGGGCGGGTGGATCGCCGGCGGAGATCGGCGGCGCAGGGCCGTCTGCCACCACGAAGCCGCCGACCACCGCACGCAGTTCGCCGGCAATATCGCTGAGGTCGCCGGCTGCCCGGGCGGCCTGGCGACTACCGGCGGCGGTTTGGCGGCTGCTGCCGGCGATTTCGCGCATGGTGGCGACCACCTGCTCGCTGGCGGTGCGCTGCTGCTGCGTCGCCAGGCTGATCGCGTTGGCGAGTTGCGCCGTGCGCTCCACCATGCCGATGATGTCTTCGTTCGCATCGCCCGACTGGTGCGCCAAGCCGACGCCCTTCTCGGTCTCTTTGAGACCGTCCTCGGTCGCCATGACGGCGGCATTGGTCGCGGCTTGCACCTGGGCGATGACGGCGCGCACCTCGCGGGTGGCGGCGGCGCTGCGCTGGGCCAGCTTC
>JBBRPH010000171.1:0-1765 GCA_038228295.1 Chloroflexia bacterium
GTACGCAGCGGACAGGTCGCGACCTCAGACAGCGATGCGCCGGCCCCTGATGACAAATGATGACGTTGGCGACGAAGGCGACTCAAAGCCGGTGCGCTCGGCGGGTTTCTCACTGGAAAGATTTACCAGTGAGGCTCGATGAGCCGCCACAGTCGGGTGCGACACATGGCACTGCCGGGCCGGCGCGACGGCATTGCAGCAGCGCGGGTTCACTGTCGTCGGTGCCGTGCTGCCCGAGTTCAACGGAAATTGGGGAGACACATGAAGAGTTCCAAGATCACCGCACTCGCACCGGCAAGCACCGGCAACCGCGCCCGAGTCCGCCGCTATCGTGCATTGCACCGCCGCATTGACTACTCGCCGTCGCCCGCTGCGCTGGCAATGCTCGAAGCGCACCTGGCCGCCGGGATGGACAACTGCCTGGCCGGCGTAATTGACCGGCTGGTGATGGCCGGGCACCGGGCGATTACCGGTAATAAGCCGTGAGCCGGGGCTGACTGATTTCCCGAGTGGTACGCGCCCGCCCGCGACCACCTGCGTTGCGGCCGGAGCGCGGCGCTGGGCCGACAAAAGCGATGCTGACGTTTGCTGACTTTTCCGACCACAGAGACCGCTCCACTGCAGCGGTTGCCAGCATGGCATCCAAACCGAGGGGTGCGGCCGCGTGCGGCAAATTGTTCGAAAATGCTGTGGTTTGTCGAGGCTTGCGACCATCTGTGCGTTGGTTGCCAACCTCGCACCAGGTGCGAGGTTAGGATTCCTGACCGGCGCCCAGGCCCATAGCGCCCCTGCTGACGGCGCATCGTCGCGCTCTCGCGTGGTGGCCGTGGCCGTCGCTGCGGGCTTGGTCTTGGCCTTCTTCTTCGCTGCGGCCTTCTTCTGGCCGTCCGTGTTCATCGTGGCTTCGGTGCCGTGCTTGGTGGTGTAGTTGCGGTGGGTGGATTCCTCACTGCCCGCCGCGGGCAGTGACGCTCGATGAGCCGCCATCTGCGCGTTCGTTGCTAAGTGGGCAGCGGCTGCCCACTTATTGGGCCGATGGCTTGGTGCCCACTCCCACAACGCCACTTCAGCCGCTGCAAGCTGGCTCTGCGTCAAGTGGCGCCGCGACTTGCCGACCCGTTGCCCTGGCAAACCTACGGAGCTGATGTGACTGTCACGCTAACCCTGGCGCGGCGGCCTAGTTCCAGTAGCAGTCGCCCGGCACGCTCTGGATACCGCCCGGTCAGGCAGGCGCCCAACGCATCCAGCAGCGCTGCACCAGTCACCTCGGCGAGTGGCGTATCCCCCCAGGCTGCAAGACGGTCCCGCTGGCGTTGGTCGGCCTTGCGCTGGGCTGGAGTTTTCGGGCTGGTGGGGCTGGGTGGGCGTGCCATGCTTCCATTATCGTGACTGTCACGACAATAACGCAAGGGGGCTATCGCGGCCGAACGATGCCACGGCCGCATGCGGTGGATACCTGCCCCGGCAAGCCTGCGGGCGTCCCGGCCGGTGAGCTGGGTTCGTCGTTTCTGGCGGGGATGGATGCCAGAAACCCGATACCTGCCCCTACAGAGCCCCTACAGGGAGCCCAGAAACAACAAAGCCCAACCGGTGAGGCTGGGCTAAGTCATTGATTTAATTGGTAGGCCGTGTAGGACTTGAACCTACGACCAAAGGATTATGAGTCCTCTGCTCTAACCAGCTGAGCTAACGGCCCGCTGCAAATGCGGCAGTGACAAGATTGTAGAAGGCTGCGCTTGCCGCCTTGTATGGCGCGTTGATCGAC
>JBBRPH010000172.1:0-1751 GCA_038228295.1 Chloroflexia bacterium
GCTGATGCGCTGGGACTGGGCGGAGAGGGCGAGGATGCGGGCGGTGATGTCGTTGACGCGGGAGCGGATCATCGCCATGCCGATGATGGAATCGCGGACGGCTTCCTGGCCGTGGCCGGCGCTGAGGAGGGCTTGTTCGGCGGCGGCGACGACGCCGGCGGCGGCATCGGCGATCTGCACCGCCGTTTGGTTCAACTCTTCCACCGTCACCGTCACCTGCGTGACGGGCGCCGCCTGTTCGCCGGCGGATGTTGCTTGGTGGACGGCCGCGCTGCTGATCTCTGTGGACGAGGTGCTGATGCGGCCCGCCTCTTGTTGGAGCTGCTGCAACGGTGGCCGCAGCTTTTCGACAGCACGGACATAGGAGCGCTCCAGCGCAAGTATTTCGTCCTGCGTATGACTATTGCCGCGTAAGCCGGCTAGGCGGGCCGGCACTTGGAGGTCGCCGTCGGCCAGCCGCTCAATATCCGTTCCGACCGCCACAATGCGCTTGACCACCCGACTAATGGATAGCAGCACCAGTGCTACGGTTAGTAGCAGACTGATTACGAACGTTATGGGGATAAGCAGCAGGGCTTTCTGCTGGTTTTGCTCGATGCTGTTAAAATATTCGCTCTGTAGATTCGTAAGCGTGACCAGAGTGGCATGGGCCTGTTTAGTCAAGTCCGTCAACCGTTGGGCCGGGCTTGGTGTGCCGTTTTGCCAGCGCGTGCGGGCGGCGTTAACGTCTACTACGGCCAGATCATTGAGTTGGGTTAGCTGTGGTTGTAGCTGATCGAAGTCGGTGAGCAGTGTCATAACCGTCGCCCGCTGCGCCGGCGGTACTTCTAAGGGCTGGAAGGTCTGCCGAGCCGCTAACGCCTGGTCCGTGTGTTCCACAAAACGCTTGGAGTTATATGCACCGTTACTCATCGTGTCGAAATTATCGCGCAGTGCGTCGGCGGCGGCAGTAAACTGCGTCAGTGCGATGTCGGTGTCTGCTGTGCCGTGCAGCAGCCTACTTTGCTCGGTTTCCTGGTTGAGGCCGTATAATCCACTCAGGTTACCCACGAGCAAGGCTACCACCGCCACCAGCGGCCCAATGAGCAGCCGCCGGAATACCGGGCTGCGCCAGATGTTGCGTGGGGCGTTAGTAGGTTGTGGTTGCACAGTCCTAATCATGGACCTTCCTAAATCTCAAACACATCTAGACGCCGGCGGGTACTTCTTGTGGTTGCAACGCCCGCAATGGTCTACTCCCGCTAGTAGGTTCGCTCGGCGGCGCGCTGTTACTATCAGCGGGCAAACGGAAACTGGTGGAGACGGCACGCAATTCGCCGGCGATATCGTTGAGGTCGCCGGCTGCCCGCGCTGCTTGCAGGCTGCTGCCGGCGGTTTGGCGGGTGCCGGCGGCGATCTCGTGCATGGTGGCGACCACCTGCTCGCTGGCGGTGCGCTGCTGCTGCGTCGCCAGGCTGATCGCGTTGGCGAGCTGCGCCGTGCGCTCCACCATGCCGATGATGTCTTCGTTCGCGTCGCCCGATTGGTGCGCCAAGCCGACGCCCTTCTCGGTCTCTTTGAGGCCGTCCTCGGTCGCCATGACGGCGGCATTGGTCGCGGCTTGCACCTGGGCGATGACGGCGCGCACCTCGCGGGTGGCGGTGGCGCTGCGCTGGGCCAGCTTCTTGACCTCGGAGGCCACCACGCCGAAGCGCTCACCCACTTCACCGCCCGCGCCGGCGCTCTCGACGGCGGCGTTGAGGGCCAGGATA
>JBBRPH010000173.1:0-1735 GCA_038228295.1 Chloroflexia bacterium
GGTTAGATGGGTGTAGCCTGCGTACAGAGCACAACGCCGAACGAACTGTATTCAGGACAGCAGACGGTAGGTACAAATTCTCATTCCAAAATCCGGTCGTTGATTTTCAAACGACCTCTTGACAACTTAACTCATCGGTGCATATTTTCGATTCGGCTGGTAGGGAGGTAGGAACCGCTGCCCCGGCGGGTGTATGATAGTAGCTGACCAAAGCTCTAGCCGCCGCCCGGAGGTGCTCGATGTCCCTACCATTGGCTATTATAGCCGTCTTGCGCCACTTTGAGCCAGCCTTTACCCAGCCGACTTGGCGGCATGCTCTAGTGTTGCTTATCGGCACGCTACTCGGGCGGGGCCGGCGCACCGTCACCGCTGCCTTGCGGCTCACCGGCCATGCCCACAACCCCCATTTTAATGTCTTCCATCACGTCCTCAACCGGGCCCGCTGGGTGCCCCTCGCCGTCAGTCGCCGCTTGCTGCTCTTGCTCATTGCCACCTTCCTCCCGGCGGAAGCCGAGGTGCTGCTGGTCATTGATGAAACCCTGGAGCGCCGCTGGGGGCCGCAAATCACCAAGCGTGCCCACTATCGCGATCCCTTGCTTTCCGGCAAAGGCTTAGCCGTCAGCAACAGTGGCTTACGCTGGATTATTGTGGCCCTCGTTGTTCCTTTGCCCTGGACGACCCGCCATTGGGCCTTACCCTTTCTGACGGTTTGCGTTACGCCACCGTCCGTCGATAGGGCCCACGGCCATCGCCATCGTAGCGTCGGCGACATTACGCACGTTTTGCTGCGCCGCATCCGCCGCTGGGTGCCCACGCGCCGGCTTAAAGTCCTAGGTGATGGCGCCTATAGCAGTATCGAACTCGGCCTGCTCGCCCAGGATCTACACCTGACGCTGATTACGCCCCTGCGCGTGGATGCCAATTTGTTTGCGCCCGCGCCCCCGCGCCAGCCGGGGCAGACCGGTCGCCCCCGCGTCAAAGGGACGGCCCTGCCGAAACTCACCGCCGTGTTAGCCGATCCCACGACGGTCTGGACGCCGGTGGTGCTACCCTGGTATGGGGGGCCCATGCGCCGGTTAGAGTGGTGTAGCGGCACGGCGGTATGGTATCACGGCGGGATGCGGCCGTTGCCCTTGCGGTGGGTACTGACGCGCGACCCCAGCGGTGGGCATCCGCCGAAGGCGTTGCGGACCACAGACCTGACCCAAGACCCGCTACAGGTGATTACTGACTATATGGAACGCTGGACGTTGGAAGTGACAATCGAAGAAAGCCGGGCGCACCTGGGGATCGAAACCCAACGCCAATGGTCGGATGTGGCGATTGAGCGCAGTACGCCGGCACTGTTGGCGTTGTCGAGTGTCGTGGCCTTGTGCGGGCAGGCGCTGTACCCCACCGGGCAGATCCCGGTGGCCCAGGCGGCGTGGTATCCCAAACGGACCGCGACATTCAGTGATGTGCTGACCGCGGTGCGGCGCGCACTCTGGCACGATTTTGATTATTGCATAGCACCTGATCACCCGGATATGCAATTAATCCCGCAGGCGGATCTCGTCAGACTGGCCTATGCCGTCGGTTGTTAGGTTGGAAATGGGCACCGATGAGTTAAGTTGTCAAGAGGTCGTTTGAAAATCAACGACCGGATTTTGGAATGAGAATTTGTACCTACCGTCTGCTGTCCTGAATACAGTTCGTTCGGCGTTGTGCTCTGTACGCAGGCTACACCCATCTAACC
>JBBRPH010000174.1:0-1731 GCA_038228295.1 Chloroflexia bacterium
GAAAAGCGTGAACACCAAGCCCTTCGGCTTTGATGAAACCGTGAAGCAGACGGAACTGCGCCGCGTGGTGGATGCCACCGTGCGCGTGGATGGGGTGACGGCCAAGCTGTTCGGCTTCGGCAATGTGGTGATCCGCACGCCGGGTGAGGCGACGGAGTTCCGCTTCGAGGGCGTACCGCACCCCTTCGAGGTGCATCAGGAGATTATGATGCGGCTGGAAGCGCAACGCGAACAGGAGCAGGCGCAATGGGACCGCGACATCCAGGATTGGCTCAAGACCTACGTGGACGAGCGCCGCGCCGAACCAGCCCCCGCGCCGCCGCCGCGCGTGGAAGATCCTTGGGGTTGGTGACCCGCCGCCTGCTACTCGTTGTAGCCTGCATCCTGTTGGCTGGGCTAGTCCCCGCTGGGAGCCGGGCCGCGCCCGCCGCCCGGCCGCCGGCCGCCGGGCCGACGATGAGTGTGGCGGCGGGCTACGATGGACACTATAAGCTGGGCGAGTGGTTCCCCGTGCGGGTGGACCTGACCAATACCGGTGCGGCCGTTGACGGGGAAGTGCAGGTGGACGCAAGCAGGACAAACGGCGGCGCAATCGCGACCTATGCTTATCCCGTTAGCCTACCCGCACCTGCACGTAAGACGATCACGCTCTATACCTATGCCGACGGCTATCAGCACGAACTGACCGTGCGCCTGCAACGCGGCGGCACGGTGCTACTGGAGCAAAAGGCGAGCATCAATCCGCTCAACGATGCGTTTCTGCTCGGCGTAGTCAGCGATACACCCGATCTGCTCAACAGCCTGTCGGCGGCACACCTGGGCAACACCACGGGTGCCGCACCGACCACGGTGGCCCACCTCAGGACGGCGGACCTGCCGACCCTCGCTCCCGCGCTGGCTGCGCTAGATGGGCTGGTGGTGGCCGGCACCGACAGCGGCAACTGGACTCCGGAGCAGCGGACGGCGGTGGCCGGCTGGGTGGTGGCCGGCGGCACGCTGGTAATAGCGGGTGGGGCGAATGCGGGGGCGGCGGGCGGGCTGACCGATCTGTTGCCGGCGCAGATGGACACAGGCCGGTCGGTGAGCGACCTGAGCGCGTTGGGTATATATGCGGGTGGCACAGCGCCGCCTGCCGGGGCTACTCTAGCAAGCGGCTTGCGGCTGCGGACCGACATCCCCGGCGCGGTAGCCGCAGTGGTCGGGCCGGACGGGCCGCTGCTGGCCTACCGCCCGCTCGGCCTGGGCGGGGTGTTTGCCCTGGCCCTAGACCCCGCCGTAGCCCCACTGCGGACCTGGGATCAGGCGGGCGCATTCTGGCAGATGGTCTTCGCTGGGCATCAAGTGGGTATATCGGCGGGAGCCGTCCGACGCACTAATAACAGCTATAACGGGCCAAGCTATTACAACAGCGGACCCTTTAACAACCTCAGCCCGTTCGACATCCCGGCGTTGCAACTACCGGACGTGGCGACAGTCGGCGGCTTCCTACTCCTCTATGTGCTGGCGGTGGGGCCGATCAACTGGCTGATCCTACGTCGCCGGCAGCGCCCGGATTGGGCTTGGCTGACTATCCCGGCGATCATCCTGCTATTTGCCGGGCTGGCCTATGCGCTAGGCTACGGGAGCAAAGGCAACACCCTGCGCCTGACCACCGGCACCGTGGTGCAAACCTATCCCGGTGCGCCGGTCGCGACGGTCAGCAGCTTCGCCGGGCTATTCTCGCCCAGCCGC
>JBBRPH010000175.1:0-1725 GCA_038228295.1 Chloroflexia bacterium
AATGGTGCTGGTGGCCCCGACCGGCTCAAAGCGCATGAACGGCGGGATGCGCGTTTGGAGATCGGCCACGCGATGGTGGTCAATAACCCCGATGATCTCGGCTTCCTCGATGCCGCCCACCGCCTGGCTGCGTTCGTTGTGATCCACCAGGATCAGTTGCCGGCGCGCCGACCGCAGGAGGTTGCTGCGGCTGATCAAGCCGGCCACCGTGCCGTCTTCGCGCACCACCACCAGCGCACGCACCGGTCCGTCGCGCAAGGTCTCGCGCACATCGTCCACGAAATCGTCCGGCGTGCAGGTCACGACTGTCGCTCGCATGATATGGCGCACCGCCATGCTCAGGTGGATCAGGCGCACGGTCGTATAGGTGTGGTGCGGCACGGAGATGATCGTGACGTGGTGCGCGCGGGCCAGATCGAGAATCGCCGCTTCGACCGGGTGATCGCCGGTGATGACCAGCGCCCCCACGCCGAACTCAATGGCCGCCCGCTGGGCATCGGCGCGGTCGCCCATCACCAGCAGGATGTCGGGCGACAGCCGCTTGAGCATCGAGTCGATCTCCATCGCGCCTACCATCACCTGGTCCTGGAGCGTGCGCCCCGGCGCGGCCACCAGCAAGCGCCCGTCCAGCACGCGCAGCACATTGGGCAGGTTAAGCGGCATCCGGTTGATCTGGTCCAGTTCGAGGCCGGCGATAAAGCTGCGCGCGAAATCTTCGATGCCGGTCACACCGACCAGTCGCCCTTTGTCATCTAGCACCGGTACGGCGCGGATGCCCTCGCGCTGCAAAATCTGGCCGACTTCATAGAGGGTGGTATCCTGATGGACCGTCACCGCCGGGCTGGTCATCACATCGGCCACGCGCGGGCGCACGTCGGTGACGAGCCGCGGCGCGGGCTGGCCGAAGCGTTCCAGGATGTAGGCCGTCTCGCGTCGCACCACGCCCTGACGGGCGGCGACGGCCGGGCGGCCCTGCGCTTGCAACAGCGTAGCATAGCCAATGGCCGAACAGATCGAATCCGAGTCGGGATTCTTATGACCTAAGACAAAAATCGAAGACGGCACCGGAAATCTCCTTCGTATGGGGCAGCGGGGTTGCCGGGGGTTGTCCCGCCGCCCGTCTCCCCAGTATACGCCACGCCACGGGGCGCGGCAAGCAGTCACAGCCGTCTGTCAGGGCCGGATCTGCTATACTAGCCCCTGTGGTCTAGCGGCGATTTGAGTGTTGATACGCGCAGAGGGAGCAATATGGCAGAGTTGGTGAGCGATCCCCGCGTAATGCGGGAGCGGCTGATCCCAGTGGGGGTTGTTGAGTCGTTGAGCCGCTGTCCGGTCAAATCTATGGGAGCAGAGGTACTTACGGAAGCGGCGGTGAACTTTCAGGGCATCGTGGGCGACCGCCGCTTTGCCTTTATCCAGGGCCACGATCACAGCGCGTTTCCCTGGCTAACCGCCCGTGAAGTGCCGCAGATGCTGTTGTATCAAGCGGCGCTGCTCGATCCCAGTAATCCCGAAAAGTGCGGCGCGCAGGTGACTTCGCCGGCGGGGCGGCAATTTGATGTGTTTAGCGCCGAGCTGGTGGAAGAACTGCGCGGGCAACTGAAACCGCGCCTGCGCGATCAACCGATTTACGCGGTGCATCTCAAAAGCGCGCATGACGGGGAGCCGCTTTCGTTGCTGACTACCCGCGCCGTGCAGCGCCTCGCGGAGCGGCTGGGCGCCCCC
>JBBRPH010000176.1:0-1664 GCA_038228295.1 Chloroflexia bacterium
CAGGCAGAGCTGAACGTCGGCCGGCCAGGCGAGGCCGGTGTGGCGGGTCACGTCGTCAAGCAGGCCGACCATGCCGACAACGGGCGTGGGCACGATAGACTGGCCGCTGGTTTCGTTGTAGAGGCTGACGTTACCGCTGACAACCGGCGTGCTGAGGGCTTCGCAGGCGGCGACCATGCCGCGCACACAACCCTCCATCTGGTAGAACACTTCCGGGCGTTCGGGGCTGCCGAAGTTGAGGCAGTCAGTGACGGCCAACGGCTCCGCACCGACGCAGACGAGGTTGCGCGCCGCCTCAGCGACCGCGTGCATCCCGCCCTGGTAGGGATCGAGTTCGCAGAAGCGGCTGTTGCAGTCGGTGGTCAGGGCGATGCCTTTGCCGGTGCCTTTGATCCGCAACACCGCAGCATCCGCCCCACCCGGCTGCAGCACGGTGTTGGTGCCGATGGTGTGATCATACGTGCGGTAGACCGCTGCTTTGCTGGTGATGTTCGGCGCGGCCAGCAGTTGCAATAGCGCGCTGCTGTAATCGGGCGCGGCCTCTTCGGGCGGCAGGATCGCGGCCCAATCGGGCTGCTGCCGGGCGGCGAGATCGGGCGTGGCCTGCCCCGTGCGGTAGTAGACCGGGCATTCATCGGTCAGCAGGCCGGCGGGTAGATCCACCACCTGCTGCGGCCCATCCCAGATGACGACGCGCCCGCTGTCGGTCACTTCGCCGATGCGCGACGAATGCAGCCCCCAGCGGGCGCAAACGGCGTGAACCTGATCTTCGCAGCCCTGGCGCACCACGACCAGCATTCGCTCCTGGCTCTCACTGAGCATGATCTCGTAGGCGTTCATGCCCGCTTCGCGGCGCGGCACCAGGGCTACGTCAATCCGCACACCCACGTCACCCCGGCTGGCCGCTTCGACCACCGACGAGGTGAGGCCCGCCGCGCCCAGGTCTTGCATCCCGACCACGGTGCCGGTCGCCAGCAGTTCCAGGCAGGCTTCGATCAGGCACTTTTCGAGGAAGGCGTTGCCCACCTGCACCGCCGGGCGCTTGGCCTCGTTTTCGGCCCCCAGCGTGTCGCTGGCGAAGGTCGCGCCGCCCAGACCGTCACGCCCGGTGTCGGCTCCCATCAGCAAGATCGGGTTGCCCACACCCTCGGCGCGGGCCCGCATCAGATCCGCATGGCGGATCAGGCCGACGCACATGGCGTTGACCAGGGGGTTGCCGGCATACGAGGGGTGGAAGCCGATTTCGCCGCCGACAGTGGGCACACCGATGGCGTTGCCGTAGCGCCCGATACCCGCCACCACGCCGCCGAACAGGTAGCGCGTGCGCGGTGCGTCCAGTGGGCCGAAGCGCAGCGAGTCGAGCAGGGCAATGGGCCGTGCGCCCATGGTGAAAATATCGCGCACGATGCCGCCGACCCCGGTGGCCGCGCCTTCGACCGGCTCTACCGCGCTGGGATGGTTGTGGCTCTCGATCTTGAAGACGACCGCCAGCCCCTCCCCGATGTCCACCGCGCCGGCGTTTTCGCCCGGCCCCTGGAGGACGCGCGGCCCACTGGTGGGGAACAGGCGCAACAGCGGACGGCTGTTTTTGTAACCGCAGTGTTCGCTCCACATGGCCCCGATCATGCCGAGTTCCACCACCGTCGGGGTGCGCCCCAGCAGGC
>JBBRPH010000177.1:0-1558 GCA_038228295.1 Chloroflexia bacterium
CGAGATACAGTGGGCGTTCAGCATCTTCATCGCGCTGGAAACCTGGCTGACCCCGGCAGGCGGCGCGCTGGTGGACATGATGGGCGGGCGGCGCGGGCCGAAGGTCGTGGTGGCCCTGGGGGGCGTGCTGGTCGGCATCGCCTGGGTTATCAATGCCTATGCGGAAGTGCTGTGGATGCTCTATCTCGGCGCGGTGGTTTCCGGCATCGGCGCCGGCTTCATCTATGCAACCTGTGTCGGCAACGCGGTGAAGTGGTTTCCGGACCGGCGCGGCCTGGCGGTCGGACTGACGGCTGCGGGGTTCGGCGCCGGGGCCGCGGTCACTGTCATCCCGATCAAGGCGATGATCGAGAACAGCGGCTACCAGCACACTTTCCTGGTGTTCGGCATCGCCCAGGGCGTGATCCTGTTCGCCGTGGCTTGGCTGCTGCGCACGCCGGACCCCGGCGAGGTGCTGCCGGCGCCGCCCAGCCGCAAGGTGCCGCAGTCGCTGCGCAGTTTCACGCCGAGGGAGATGCTGCAATCGCCGATCTTCTGGCTGCTTTACATCATGTTCGTCATGGTCTCCTCCAGCGGGCTGATGGCGACCGCGCAGTTGGCGTTGATTGCCGACGACTTCGGCATCAGTAAGACCGTGCTGTTCCTGGGCGCCTCCACCCTCGCGGTGGCGCTGGTGGTGGACAACATTATGAACGGCATGGCGCGGCCGTTCTTTGGATGGGTGTCGGACCAGATCGGGCGCGAGACGACGATGGTGATTGCGTTCACCCTCGGCGGCATTTCGTATCTGGTGCTGGCCTACGTAGGCTCGAGCCCGTGGCTGTTCGTGATCTCGGCCGCGCTGATCTTCTTTACTTGGGGCGAGATTTTCAGCCTGTTTCCCAGCACCTGCACCGACGCTTTCGGGCCGAAATACGCGACGATCAACACCAGCCTGCTCTATACCGCCAAGGGCACTTCGGCGCTGCTCGTGCCGTTCGCTAACATCATCAAGACCACGACTGGCAGTTGGTATGCCGTGTTCCTGGTGGCGGCAGTGATGAACTTCGTCGTCGTGGCGCTGGCGGTCGGTGTGCTGCGTCCGCTCCGTTACGCACAGGCCCGGGCGGTCAGCGCGGAGTTGGCGGCGCGTCCGGCGGAATAGGGTGGGCCGGACTGGGGGGCGTCGTCGTCCAGTCTGGTTGCGGCACCACGCAGACGGACCATACGCCGGGGGCGTTTTCAACACTTGTGAGAAACCCGGCGGCGTGACGGTCCAGGAATGGCCAGTGATGCCTTGAGACCGCTCCCTTGCCGCCGGCTTGCGATAGTGGGAGGGCCGACGTTATACCAACGGCCCTCCGCCTTGACCGTTCTTGCTGGTGCGTTCCAGGGCGTGGTGTCAGCGCAGAAACGGTTAAAGCGGACGGCCGTTGGTATTACACCAACGGCCGTCCGCTCTGACCGTTTTTCCCGTCGCTACGAGGCTCTCAGCGCTGCGGCAATCCAGGGGCGCCGAGGACGCTGCTGCCGGCACTTGGATTACCACGCCGCAAGGGCGGCTCGCAATGACGGGGCG